>NZ_JBLUPT010000003.1:0-638187 GCF_048068055.1 Pseudomonas sp. NY15181
GTGAAGCCGGTGACGGTCAGTGCATCGCCGTCGACATCGCTGTCGTTGGTCAGCACGTTGCCGGTGGCCGGGGTGTCTTCGGTGACCGAGATCGGGCCGTCGTTCTGGGCGGTTGGCGCGTCGTTCACCGGAGCGACGTTGGCGAAGCTCAGGTCGGCGGTGGCGGTCAGCTTGCCGTCGGTGACGGTGTAGGTCGCGGTCGGCACCGGGCCGTTGTAGTTCGGCGCCGGAGTGAAGGTGAAGCTGCCGTTGCCGTTGATCACCAGGGAACCGACGCCGTTGATGGTGGCGGTAGCGCCTGCGGCGTAGCTGTTGCCGCCGACGGTGAAGCCGGTGACGGTCAGTGCATCGCCGTCGACATCGCTGTCGTTGGTCAGCACGTTGCCGGTGGCCGGGGTGTCTTCGGTGACCGAGATCGGGCCGTCGTTCTGGGCGATTGGCGCGTCGTTCACCGGGGTGACAGTGAGGCTGACCACCGATTCGACGGAACCGCCGTTACCGTCGCTGACGATCACGGTGAAGGTGTCGGTGCCGTTGTAGTCCTTGGCCGGGGTATAGGTGTACTCGCCAGTCGCCGGATTCAGCACCAAGGTGCCGTGTGTCGGCTCGGTACCCGATTTGAGGGTGTAGCTGAGCGTGTCCTGGTCGACGTCGCTGGCGACGATCTGACCGGTGACCGGGGTGTCCTCGGCGGTGGTCTTGGACTGGTCAGCGGTTTCCGGGGCGTCGTTCACCGGCGTCACGGTCAGGCTGACCACCGATTCGACGGAGCCACCGTTGCCGTCACTGACCACCACGGTGAAGGTATCGGTGCCGTTGTAGTCCTTGGCCGGGGTGTAGGTGTATTCGCCGGTGGCCGGGTTCAGTACCAGGGTGCCGTGCGCCGGTTCAGTGCCCGGTTTCAGGGTGTAGCTGAGGGTGTCCTGGTCGACGTCGGTGGCGACGATCTGACCGCTAACCGGGGTGTCTTCGGCAGTGGTCTTGGATTGATCGGCGGTTTCCGGCGCGTCGTTCACCGGGGTGACGGTAAGGCTAACGACCGACTCAACGGAGCCGCCGTTACCGTCACTGACGACCACGGTGAAGGTGTCGGTGCCGTTGTAGTCCTTGGCCGGGGTGTAGGTGTATTCGCCGGTGGCCGGGTTCAGTGCCAGGGTGCCGTGCGCCGGTTCAGTGCCCGGTTTCAGGGTGTAGCTGAGGGTGTCGTGGTCGACATCGGTGGCGACGATCTGACCGCTAACCGGGGTGTCTTCGGCAGTGGTCTTGGATTGATCGGCGGTTTCCGGCGCGTCGTTCACCGGGGTGACGGTAAGGCTAACGACCGACTCAACGGAGCCGCCGTTACCGTCACTGACGACCACGGTGAAGGTGTCGGTGCCGTTGTAGTCCTTGGCCGGGGTGTAGGTGTATTCGCCGGTGGCCGGGTTCAGCACCAGGGTGCCGTGCGCCGGTTCGGTACCCGGCTTAAGGGTGTAGCTGAGGGAGTCCTGGTCGACGTCGCTGGCGACGATCTGACCGGTGACGGGGGTGTCCTCGGCGGTGACCTTGGACTGGTCGGCGGTTTCCGGGGCGTCGTTCACCGGCGTCACGGTGAGGCTGACCACCGATTCGACGGAACCGCCATTACCGTCGCTGACGATCACGGTGAAGGTGTCGGTGCCGTTGTAATCCTTGGCCGGGGTGTAGGTGTATTCGCCAGTCGCCGGGTTCAGTACCAGGCTACCGTGTGCCGGTTCAGCGCCCGGCTTCAGGGTGTAGCTGAGGGTGTCCTGGTCGGCGTCGGTGGCGACGATCTGGCCGGTGACCGGTGTGTCTTCGGCAGTGGTCTTGGACTGGTCGGCCGTTTCCGGGGCGTCGTTCACCGGGGTGACATTGGCGAAGCTGAGGTCGGCGGTGGCGGTCAGCTTGCCGTCGGTGACGGTGTAGGTCGCGGTCGGTACCGGGCCGTTGTAGTTCGGCGCCGGAGTGAAGGTGAAGCTGCCGTTGCCGTTGATCACCAGGGAGCCGACGCCGTTGATGGTGGCGGTAGCGCCTGCGGCGTAGCTGTTGCCGCCGACGGTGAAGCCGATAACGGTCAGCTTGTCGCCGTCGATGTCGCTGTCATTGGTCAGCACATTGCCGGTGGCCGGGGTATCTTCGGTGACCGAGATCGGGCCGTCATTCTGGGCGATCGGCGCGTCGTTCACCGGGGTGATATCGGCGAAGCTCAAGTCGGCGGTGGCGGTCAGCTTGCCGTCGGTGACGGTGTAGGTCGCAGTCGGCACCGGGCCGTTGTAGTCCTGGGCCGGAGTGAAGGTGAAGCTGCCGTCGCCGTTGATGACCAGCGAGCCAACGCCATTGATCGTCGCGGTCTGGCCGGCGGCATAGTCGTTGCCGCCGAAGCTGAAGCCGGTGACGCTCAGCTTGTCGCCGTCGACATCGCTGTCATTGGTCAGCACATTGCCGGTGGCTGGCGTGTCTTCGGTAACCGAGACCGGGCCGTCGTTCTGGGCGACTGGCGCGTCGTTCACTGGAGTGACGCTGATGCTCAGCGTGGAGCTGCTGCCGGTGTTGGTGGTGTAGGTGACTTCGGGCACCGCACCGTTGTAATCCTGCACCGGAGCGAAGGTGTAAGTGCCGTCGGCATTGATCACCAGCGAGCCGATGCCGTTGATGTTCGCGGTCTGGCCGGCGGTGAAGCTACCTTGCACACCTGCGATGCTGAAGCTGGTGACGCTGAGGGTGTTGTCCACATCGTGGTCGTTGCCCAGCACGTTGCCGGTCGCCGGGGTGTCCTCGGCGACGGTGTTGGTGTCCGGGGTCAGTACCGACGGATCATCTACCGGGCTGACATTGGCAAAGTTCAGGTTGGCCGTGGCGGTCAACTGGCCGTCGCTGACGGTGTAGGTCGCGCTCGGCACCGGGCCGTTGTAGTCCTGGGCCGGAGTGAAGGTGAAGCTGCCATCGCCATTGATGACGAGGCTGCCGACGCCCTGAATGGTGGCGGTCTGGCCAGCGGCGTAGCTGTTGTCGCCGAAGCTGAAGCCGGTGACGGTCAGCTTATCGCCGTCGACGTCGTGGTCGTTGGTCAGCACGTTGCCGGTGGCCGGGGTGTCTTCGGTAACCGCTACCGGGCCGTCGTTCTGGGCGACCGGCGCGTCGTTCACCGGAGTGACAGTGAGGGTGACGACCGACTCGACCGAGCCGCCTTTGCCGTCGCTCACCACCACGGTGAAGCTGTCGCTGCCGTTGTAGTCCTTGGCCGGGGTGTAGGTGTATTCGCCGGTGGCCGGGTTCAGCACCAGGCTGCCGTGGGTCGGTTCGGAGCCCGGTTTCAGGGTGTAGCTGAGGGTGTCGTGGTCGACGTCGGTGGCGACGATCCGGCCGCTGACCGGGGTGTCTTCGGCGGTGGTTTGCGACTGGTCGGCAGTGACCGGCGCGTCGTTCACCGGAGTGACATTGAGGGTGACGACCGACTCGACCGAGCCGCCTTTGCCGTCGCTCACCACCACGGTGAAGCTGTCGCTGCCGTTGTAGTCCTTGGCCGGGGTGTAGGTGTATTCGCCGGTCGCCGGATTCAGCACGAGGCTGCCGTGCGACGGCTCGGAACCCGGCTTCAGGGTGTAGCTGAGGGTGTCCTGGTCGACGTCGGTGGCAACGATCTGGCCGTTGACCGGGGTGTCCTCTGCGGTGGTCTGCGACTGGTCGGCAGTGACCGGCGCGTCGTTTACCGGAGTGACGTTGAGGTTGACCACCGACTCGACGGTACCGCCTTTGCCGTCGCTCACCAGCACGGTGAAGCTGTCGCTGCCGTTGTAATCCTTAGCCGGGGTGTAGGTGTATTCGCCGGTCGCCGGGTTCAGCACCAGGCTGCCGTGGGTCGGTTCGGAGCCCGGTTTCAGGGTGAAGCTGAGGGTGTCCTGGTCGGCGTCGGTGGCGACGATCCGGCCGCTGACCGGGGTGTCTTCGGCGGTGGTGTTCGCTTGGTCGGCGGTGACCGGCGCATCGTTCACCGGGGTGACATCGGCGAAGTTCAGTTGCGCGGCAGCGGTCAGTTTGCCGTCGCTGACGGTGTAGGTCGCGCTCGGCACCGGGCCGGTGTAGTTCTGCGCCGGGGTGAAGGTGAAGCTGCCGTCGGCATTGATCACCAGCGAGCCGACGCCGTTGAGGGTTGCAGTCTGGCCGGCGGCGTAGTTGTTGCCGCCGAAGCTGAAGCCGGTGACGGTCAGCGCATCGCCGTCGATGTCGTGGTCGTTGGTCAGTACGTTGCCGGTGGCCGGGGTGTCTTCGGTCACGGCGACGGGGCCGTCGTTGGCGGCCACCGGTGCGTCGTTCACCGGGTTCACGCCCACCGTGACGGTGATGGTGTCGCGGCCGCCCTGGCCGTCATTGACCACCACGGTGAAGCTGTCGTTGCCGTTGAAGTTCTGCCCGGGGGTGTAGGTGTAGGTGCCGTCGGCGTTGACCACTACGGTGCCGTTGCGTGGGGCGTCGCCCAGGTCGAAGCGCAGCGGGTTGCCGTCCGGGTCGCTGGCGCGCAGGCGGCCGCTGACCGGAGTGTCTTCCTCGGTGCGGATGCTGGCGTCCTGGCCGCGCGGGTCGTGGTTCGGCCCGCGCTGGTTCTGAGCGTTGTTGCCTTGTTCCTGCTGTTGCCGGCCGACGGCCTGGCCGTTGTTTGCAGTGCCGAAGCCGATGTTCGGATCGACCCGGTCGCCCGTCTCGCCAAGCATCACGAAGCTGTGGCCGCCGCCCGCTGCGCCGGAACCGCCGGTGGACGCCGCCGGGCCGGCCGCGGTAGGGGCCAGGGCCTGGGTCGGGTCGAGGCCGGCGGCGATGGCTTTCTGCAGGTCTTCGGTACTCGGTACGGAGAGTTGCGCTTGCGCGTGCGCGGACGCCACGTGCGGCAGGTCAGCGCCGCTCCACTGGCTGTCGCGGCCCAGGTCGATCACGCGGCCATTGCCGGTGTCCAGCGTCACGGCACCGGCGGCGCCCGTGACCAGCTGCTCACCCTGGTAGATGCGGTCACCTTCGACCAGGACGCGCTGGGCGCCTTCGGGGGATACCGCAACCACTTGCCCGATGATGCTTTTGACGACGGCGACGACGCTGCTCATGCACTTCTCCTGATGGGGCTTGCCGGGTGTGCCAGCTGGGCGGCCGTTTTCCGTGTCGGCGCCAGGGGCATTCCTTGTCATTCAGAGCGAAATATTTGGCGTCAACAAATTGGCTTATAACCGCTGGAAATTGCGTATATGCCAATGTATTGACCATTCGCGTGCCATCCTAAACAATTGGCAAATCGATGTCACTTTGATATCGAGGTGCCGCCTCAAAATATTTTTCGTGAAACACGTCACGTTTCGCGATGGGTCCTTGCAGCGCATTCGCCGGTCTTTTGACGCTCTTTGCGGCAATCGAATCGCTGCCGCAATCTCATTGATAAGGATGTTTTCCTCATGCGTCTGCGATTCGCTTCCGTAGTGCCCTTTGCCCTGTCGTTCGTGCTTCCCGCCCATGCCGATACGCTCAACCAGGCGATGCAGAAGGCCATCGACTACCACCCGGAAATCCAGGCGGGAGTGAACAGCCGACTGGCCGCCGACAAGCAACTGCGCGCCGCCCAGGGTGGCTATCTGCCGTCGGTCGACCTGCTGGGTGGCTATGGTCGCGAAGGCACCGATTCGCCCACCACCCGCGCCGAGGGCAACGACCACTGGAAGACCATGAACCGTGGCGAGTCCAGCCTGCGCCTGCAGCAGATGGTGTTCGACGGCTTCGCCACCTCCAGCGAAGTAGGGCGCCAGCAGGCCACTGTGAACTCCCGTGCCTATGCACTGCTCGGCACCTCCGAGCGCACCGCGCTGGAAGTGGCCCAGGTCTACACCGACGTGCTGCGTCGCCAGGAAATGGTTCGTTTGGCCGAAGCGAACCTGAAGCGCCACCAGCAGGTGTACGACCAGATCAGCCTGCGCAGCGCGCGCGGCGTCGGCCGCCTGGCCGACCAGGACCAGGCTGAAGCGCGCCTGGCCCAGGCGCAGAACAACCTGTTCACCGAGAAGACCAACCTGGCCGACGCCCGCACCAACTACTTCAGCGTGGTGGGCAGCGAGCCGGTGGACCTGGCCGAACCCTCCGGCCTCAACGGCCAACTGCCGGCGGACCTGCAGGCGGCGCGTCGCCAACTGCTGGAAAACAGCCCGATCCTGCGTTCGGCGGAGTCGGACGTCGCGGCGGCGGAGAAGCAGTACGAAGCGGCGAAGTCGACCTTCTATCCGCGCTTCGATGCAGAATTGTCCCGTGGTGCCGATAACAACATCGACGGCGATCCGGGCCACAACAACGAATGGCAGGCCATGCTGCGCATGCGCTACAACCTGTTCGCCGGCGGCAGCAACAAGGCCGAGCTGGAAGCCAAGTCGTACCAGGCCACCCAGGCACTGGATATCCGCAACAACGCCCTGCGCCAGTTGAACGAGGAACTTGGACTGTCCTGGAATGCCCTGGAAAACGCTCGCGAGCAGCTGCCGATCGCCCGCCAGTACGTGGACTACAGCACCCGCGTGCGCGAGGCCTACCAGCAGCAGTTCACCATCGGCGAGCGCACCCTGCTCGATCTGCTGGACAGCGAGAACGAACTGTTCAACGCTTCGCGCCGCGCGGTCGACCTGAAATACACCGAGCTGTTCACCCAGTACCGCATCAAGGCCACCCTGGGCGATCTGCTCAAGAGCCAGGGCGTGGTGGCGCCGATGGCGACCGTGGTGAGCACCGACGTCAAGCCGCAAGTCCAGCTGCCGGGCCTGAACTGATCAGCCCCCCGGCCCCAACCCAGCCCGTCCCAACCTAGAGTGTTCCCGCGTGGATCAAGAAGTCAGTCGAGTTTCCTCACGTCACGATCCACGCGGTCTGCTCGATGACCCGCTGCTGGACAGCCTGCTGACGCTCTGCCAGCTGCACCAGAAGCCGGCCAGCCGCGCCATGCTCACCAGCGGCCTGCCACTGCCCGAGCAACGCCTGACCGCGGAGCTGCTGCCGCGTGCGGCGGCCCGCGCCGGCTTGCAGGGACGCTTGTTGCAGCGGCGCCTGGAGCAGATTCCGGCGCTCGCGCTGCCGGCCATGCTGCTGCTGCGCGAGGGGCGTTGCGCGGTGCTGCTGGGTTGGGAAGGCGAGGGCCAGGCGCGCCTGCTGCTCAGTGAGAGCGACGGTGGCGAGGTGCGCGTGTCCCGCGAGCTGCTGCTGGAGGATTACGGCGGCCAGGCGTTCTTCGCCCAGCCGCAGCACAAGTTCGACCTGCAGCACGGCGAGCTCATTCCGCGGGCGAAGAGCTGGTTCCGCGACACCCTGAAGCGCTCGCGCTGGCTCTACGTCGACGCCGTGGCCGCGAGCCTGGTGATCAACCTGATCGCCCTGGCCGCGCCGCTGTTCGTGATGAACGTCTACGACCGCGTGGTGCCCAACCAGGCCGCCGCCACCCTCTGGGTGCTGGCCGTCGGCATCAGCGGCGCCTACCTGTTCGACCTGCTGCTCAAGACCATGCGCGGCCTGTGCCTGGACCTGGCCGGCAAGAAGACCGACCTGATCATCTCGGCGACGCTGTTCGAGCGCATCGTCGGCATGAGCATGAAATACCGGCCGGCGCGGGTCGGCTCGTTCGCGCAGAACATCCACGAATTCCAGACGCTGCGCGACTTCCTCAACTCGCTGACGCTGACCACCCTGATCGACCTGCCGTTCACCCTGCTGATCCTGCTGGTGATCGGCATCATCGGCGGACCGCTGGTGTTCGTCCCGCTGGTGGCCTTCCCGCTGGCCGCGGGCCTGGGCTGGATGCTGCAGAAGCCGCTGGTGGAAACCATGAACCGCACCATGGCGCTGTCCGCCGAGCGCCAGTCGAGCCTGATCGAAACCCTGGCCAGCCTCGATGCGGTGAAGGTGAACAACGCCGAGAGCGAACGCCAGTACCTCTGGGAGCAGACCATCGGCACCCTGAGCCGCCTCGAGCTGCGGGTGAAGCTGCTGTCGTCCCTGGCGATGAACATCACCGTGCTGATCCAGGCGCTGGCCGGGGTGGTGATGATCATCGGCGGCGTCTACCTGATCATCGCCGGCGACCTCTCCATGGGCGGCCTGATCGCCTGCTACATGCTCAACGGACGCGCCCTTGGCCCGCTGACCCAGCTCTCCGGGCTGATCCAGCGCTACCAGCAGGCGCGTCTCTCCATGGAGACCACCAACCAGATGATGGAACTGCCGCAGGAGCGCAGCGCCGATGAGCGTCCGCTGACCCGTTCGCAACTGCGCGGCGGCATCGAGATGCGCGAGCTGGACTTCGTTTACCCGAACCAGCAGGTGGCGGCGCTGCACGGCATCAACCTGCAGTTCCGTCCCGGCGAGAAGGTCGGCATCGTCGGCCGCAGCGGTTCGGGCAAGAGCTCCCTGGCCAAGCTGATCGTCGGCCTCTATCAACCGGATAAGGGCAACCTGCTGGTGGACGGCGCCGATGTGCGCCAACTGGACATCAGCGAGCTGCGCCACAACATCGGCTACGTGCCGCAGGACATCAGCCTGTTCAGCGGCACCCTGCGCGACAACCTGGTCTGCGGGGCGCGCTACGTGGACGACGAGCGCGTGCTGGAAGTGGCCGAGCTTACCGGGGTGAACGAGTTCGTCCGTCTGCATCCGCAGGGCTACGAGCTGCAGGTCGGCGAGCGTGGCCTGAACCTCTCCGGCGGCCAGCGGCAGAACGTCGCCCTGGCCCGTGCGCTGCTGCTCGATCCGCCGATCCTGCTGCTCGACGAACCGACCAGCGCCATGGACAACGCCGGCGAAGAGCGCCTGAAGCAGCGCCTGCATTCGATCATGGGCGACAAGACACTGCTGCTGGTCACCCATCGCGCCTCCATGCTCAGCCTGGTGGATCGCCTGGTGATCATCGACAAGGGCCGCATCATCGCCGACGGCCCGAAGGATGTGGTGATGGACGCATTGAAGAAGGGGCAGATCAGTGTCGCTTGATCCCAAAGGCAGCATCCGCCACACCGTCGGCGGCTATTTCAAGGGCGGCGACAATCTCTCCGGCCAACCGCTCCCCGAAGTCAGCAAGGCGCTGGTGGAAGACGCCCCGCGCGTGGTGCGCCTGACCATCTGGGTGTTGATCGGCTTCGTCCTGTTCCTCGGCCTGTGGGCGCACTTCGCGCAGATCGACGAGGTGACCCGTGGCGAGGGCAAGGCCATTCCTTCGTCCAAGGTGCAGAAGATCCAGAACCTGGAAGGCGGCATCGTCTCGCAGATCTTCGTCCACGAAGGCGAGGTGGTGCAGGCCGGCGAGTCGCTGATGCGCCTGGACCCGACCCGCTTCCAGTCCAACGTCGGCGAGACCGAGGCCGATCGCCTGGCGATGTTCCTGCGGGTGGAGCGGCTCTCCGCCGAGGTGGAAGACCGCGCGCTGAACATCCCCGACGACGTGCGCGCCAAGGTGCCCGGCCAGGCCAGCAGCGAAGAGGCGCTGTTCCACAGCCGCCAGCAGCAGCTCAAGGACGAGGTCGCCGGCCTGGAGCAGCAGCTGGTGCAGAAGCAGCAGGAGCTGCGCGAGTTCGTCTCCAAGCAGGCGCAATACCGCAACAGCCTGGAACTGCTGCGCCAGGAAATCTCCATGTCCGCGCCGCTGGTGGCGCAGGGCGCCATGTCCCAGGTGGAGTTGCTGCGCCTGAAACGCTCGGAAGTGGAGAACCGTGGCCAGCTCGACGCCACCACCCTGGCGATTCCCCGCGCCGAGGCGGCGGTGAAGGAAGTCGAACGCAAGGTCGCCGAGACCCGCTCGCGCTTCCGCAGCGAGGCACTGAAGGAACTCAACGAGGCGCGCACCGAACTGAGCAAGGCCGAGGCCACCGGCAAGGCCCTGGAAGACCGGGTCAGCCGCACCCTGGTCACCTCGCCGGTGCGCGGTATCGTCAAGCAGCTGCTGGTCAACACCATCGGCGGCGTGATCCAGCCGGGCAGCGACCTGGTGGAGATTGTCCCGCTGGACGACACCCTGCTGGTGGAAGCGCGCATCCGTCCGCAGGACATTGCCTTCCTGCGTCCGGGGCAGCATGCGATGGTCAAGTTCACCGCCTACGACTACACCATCTACGGCGGGCTGGAGGCGGACCTGGAGCAGATCGGCGCGGACACCGTCACCGACGACGACGGCAACAGCTTCTACCTGATCAAGCTACGCACCCGCAAAAGCCACCTGGGCACCGATGACAAACCGCTGCTGATCATCCCCGGCATGATCGCCACTGTGGACATCATCACTGGTAAGAAGAGCATCCTGAGCTACCTGCTCAAGCCCATCCTGCGGGCCAAGGCGGAGGCGTTGCGGGAGCGGTGATCGATGAGGGCCATCCGGTGGGATGGCCGCGTTGCCTTTGTAGGAGCAACTGTCTTCTTGGAAGCTCGTGCCAGCGGATGCCTTCACCCCAATCCTCTCCCGGAGGGAGAGGGGGCAGATGGTGCCGGCTAACGCCTTGGTTTCATCCTCCACCGAACGGTCCTCTCTCCCGCTTGCGGGAGAGGGTTAGGGTGAGGGGCTCTTGATCTCGTAGGAGCGGACTCCGTCCGCGATGCTTTTGATTTTGGTGTTCCGCGCCGCTTCGGCGTGCGCTGGGACTTCTTGTTTCGCCCCCTCGGGCGACCTTCTTTGGCAGACGCCCCAAAGAAGGCAAAGGTCTTGCCCCATCAGCCGGCCCCAGCTTCGCTGGGGTTCCCTCGCTCCATCGAAGTTTCAGGGGCCCGCGTCGACGGGCCATCCCTGGCCCGACGACGCTCTCGCGGCATCCATGCCGCTCAACCCCTGAAACTCCGACTCCACTCGGCCTCCTGAAGGGGCGCTCCGGAGCGCGCGGATGTTTCTCTGGAAATCTTTTTCGAGCCAGAGCAGAGCTTCCTGCTCCCGTAGGAGAGACGGGGGCGCCTAGCCCTTGTCCGCGAAATCCACCGCGGATGACTCGGTATTTCCTGTGACGTAGGGCGTATAACGTTCGACGTTATACGCCGTTTGACCTTGGCCCCGGAACGCTCGGGGTTGGCTCGGAGCCGCAGTTTCGGGCCACTCCGGACCTGACCATGGCGCCGCCGATACGCGCGGTGTATCGGCGTACAACCGCGAACGGTTGTACGCCCTACGCAGGGCTGATCAATACGCCACGGTAAACCGCTGCTGATGATGGTTGGCCTGCTCGGCTTCATCGATCATCGCCACCGCCAAGTCCGGTAGGGAGATGCGGCTCTCGCCCTTGGCATCGAACAACACCTGGTCGCCGCCGACGCGGAAGCTGCCGGTGCGGGTTTCGCCGTCAAGCAACATGGCTGGGCTGAGGAAGGCCCAATCCAGTTCCTTCTCGCCGCGCAGCTGGTCCAACGCATCGGCCGCGCCCAGCGCGCCTTGCTTCCATTGTTCGGGGAATTCCGGGCTGTCCACCAGGCGCTGGCCGGGAGCGATCTCCAGGCTGCCTGCGCCGCCGAGCACCAGCAGGCGCCTCACGCCAGAGGCCTTGACCCCGTCGAGAATGGCGCGGCTGCCCTTGGCATGGGCGCCACGGATATCCGGGTTGCCCCAGCCAGCGTTGAACGCGCTGATCACCACGCCCTGCCCGGCGACGGCACGGGCGACCTGGGACGGATCGTAGACATCGGCCTGGACCACCTTCAGGTTCTCGCGTGCCTGCAGTTTCGCGGGGTCGCGCACCAGGGCGGTCACCTGATGACCACGGCGAAGGGCCTCTTCGAGGAAGTAATGGCCGACATGGCCGGTGGCGCCGATCAGGGCAATGTTCATGGAATCACCTTTGCTGGGAGGCCGCGCATCGGCGGCGGGTGATTCATCTTCGGCGCTGGGCGGCCGCCGATAAAGCCGGGCTGGCGGCATGCACTCGTAAGCCTGGCTTAACAATCAATCCTTGGTGTCGTCGCTCATCAGGCTCAGCCCCCGGGCCACGGCCAGGGCGATGAACAGCGCACCCATGATCGCTTCGCTGCCCGCCAGCAGACGTGCCAGCGGATGCACCGGCACGATGTCGCCGTAACCGATGGTAGTCAGGGTGATCATGCTGAAGTACACAAAGCAGGCCATGTCCAGCGGACCGTTGCTGGTCTGGAAGCTGTGGGGGTGGAGACGCTCGATCAGGTTGTAGGTGAGCGCGAAGGAGAGCACGAAGTTCAGGTACAGCGCGCAAAGGCCATAAAGCAGCTCGCGGGTCACCGGCCGCTGCTGGGTGACCCGGTGGAAGATGCTGATGGCCAGCAGCAGGATGAAGGCGATCTGCGGAATGCCGCGCTTGAGGAAGGGATGGATATGCCAGCTGTCGGGCACGAACGACATGCACAGGCTGAGGATGCCCATACCGCAGATCAGGTAGAACCCTTTGCTGGTGCTGCGTACGGTGTTGATACCGGCCAGGACCATCAGCAGCAGGCTACCCAACTCCAGCGACCTGGGCGGGGAGGGTATCGACAGTACCAGCAGCACCAGCAGGACGCTGTTGAGCAGCAGGCGGAAACGGTAATGCGACAGGAACTTCTTCAAGACGGCAGCCGGGCGTGCAGCAAGGGAAAGGGCTGGAGAGTCTGGGCCAGCCCCCTGTCGGACTGCCATGCCCAGGACTAGGAATCGAAGAGTTTCTGTATGACAGAAAAGTCCTGTTCTCCATGTCCCTGCTTCACCAGCAGCCGGTACAACGCCAGTGCCAGGCTGCCCATGGGCGTGCTGTTGCCGCTGACCTGGGCGGTTTCCTGGGCCAGGCCCAGGTCCTTGGTCATCAGCGCGGCCATGAAACCGCCGGTGTAGCCGCGCGAGGCGGGGGCGTTCTCCATCACGCCGGGCCAGGGGTTGTACACCTCCAGTGCCCAGTTGCCGCCGGAGCTGCGGCGCATGATTTCCGACAGCACCACCGGGTCGAGTCCGTTGGCGGCACCCAGGGCCAGGGACTCTGCGGTGCCGATCATCAGCACGGCGAGCAGCTGGTTGTTGCACACCTTGGCCACCTGTCCGGCGCCGTCTGCGCCGGCGTGGAAGATGTTGCGGCCCATGGCGGAGAACACCGGGCGGGCGCGTTCGAGCACCTCGGCATCGCCGCCGACCATGAACGTCAGGGTGCCGGCGATGGCCCCGCCGGTGCCGCCGGAGACCGGTGCATCGAGCATCGGGATGCCGCGCTCGGCGGCGGCCTGGTGAACCTTGCGGGCGGAGGCGGGGGCGATGGTGGAGCATTCCAGCACCAGGGTGCCGGGCGTGATGTGCGTCAGCAGGCCGTCGGTGCCCAGGTAGAGCCCTTCGACGTGCTGGCTGGCTGGTAGCATGGTGATCACCAGGTCGGCGCCGTCGACCGCGTCATGGGCGCTGCGCGCCGCGCTGGCGCCCTGGGCGACCAGGCTGTCGATGGCGCTCTGCACCAAGTCGAACACGCGCAGCAGGTAGCCGGCCTTGATCAGGTTGGCGGCCATGGGGGCGCCCATGTGGCCGAGGCCGATGAAGGCGATGGTTTGCATGCTGGTTTCCTCCTGTTGGACCACAGGCACTCCAGCGCTTTGCTCTTCGTAGGAGCGAGCTTGCTCGCGAACAGCCTCGCAGCGGGGCCGGTTCGCGAGGCCGAATCCGTTCCCGACGGATTTCGGCATTTCCCACATCCCTGTGGGTCACAAGCTCGCTCCTACAGGGAGAGGGGCCTACAGATCCGCCAGCGGATGCCCGCCCTCCCAGGTCGCGTCGAAGTGCGCATTCACCACAGCATCAGGTATGGCAGCGATATCCGGCCAGTGCCAGTGCGGGGCGTTGTCCTTGTCGATCAGCCGGGCGCGCACGCCTTCGGGGAATTCCGGGTGGCGGCAGCAGTTCAGGCTCATCGCGTACTCCATGCGGAACACCTCGGCCGTCGACAGATGGCGCGCGCGGCGAATCTGTTCCCAGACCAGGCGGGCTGTCAGCGGGCTACCGGAGACCAGGGTCCTGGCCCCTTTGGCGATCACCATGTCGCTGTCCTCGGTGAGCGGCGCCAGCGCGTGCCAGGCCTCCACCACATTGGCGCAGTCCAGCAGGGCGTCGATGCGTTCGCGGCGCGGCAGCAGCTGAGCTTGCGGCAGCTCGCCGCGAACTTCGTGCTCCAGTGCGCGCAGCAGGCTGTGCAGCTGCACGTCGGCCTGTTCGCGCCAGTTCAGCTGCACCAGGCCTTCGAGCAGGTCTTCCTGCTGGGTATCGAGCAGGAAGCGGTCGGCCAGGTCCAGGTCCAGCGCATCGCGGGCGTTCATCTGCGTGGCGGTCAGCCCGAGGAACAGGCCAAGGCGGCCGGGCAGGCGGGCGAGGAACCAGCTGGCGCCGACGTCCGGGTACAGGCCGATGCTGATCTCCGGCATGGCCAGCCGGGTGGATGGGGTGACGATGCGCACCCCGGCGCCTTGCATCAGGCCCATGCCGCCGCCCATCACGTAGCCGTGGGCCCAGCAGATCAGCGGTTTGCCGTAGCTGTGGATGAGGTAGTCCAGGCGGTACTCGTCGGCGAAGAAGCGGCGGGCGAGGGCGGGGACTTCGCCGGGCTGCTCGCGGCAGGCGTCGACCAGCTTGCGCACGTCGCCGCCGGCGCAGAAGGCCTTGCCGCCGTTGCCGCGCAGCACCACGCAGGCGATCTGCGGGTCGTTCTTCCAGACGCCCAACTGATGGCTGAGCGCTTCGATCATCGGCAGGCTCAGGGCATTCAGGCTCTTCTCGGCGTCGAGGGTGGCGACGCCGATGCGGAAACCATGCAGGCCGGGGCGCTCTTCGAACATCACGTTCATGATCGGTCCCTTACTGGTTGCGCCAATGCGGTTCGCGTTTTTCCAGGAAGGCGTTGACGCCTTCGCGGGTGTCGTCGGCATCGAACAGGTCGACGAAGCGCTCGCGCTCTTCCGGCAGCCAGGTGCTCGGGCCACGCTCGCGGGCGCCCTGGATCAGCGGCTTGATGGTGCGTACCGCCACTGGGCTCTGGCGGGCGACCTTGGCCGCCAGCAGCAGGGCGGTGCCGCGGGCTTCGCCAGTGTCGACCACCTGCTCGACCAGGCCGATGCGCAGCGCGGTGTCGGCGTCGACGCGCTCGCCGCAGAGAATCATGCGCTTGGCCCAGCCTTCGCCCACCAGCCAGGGCAGCGCCTGGGTGCCGCCGGCGCAGGGCAGCAGGCCCACGGTGGCTTCTGGCAGGGCCATCTGCGCCTGGCGCTCGGCGATGCGGATGTCGCAGGCCAGGGCGCATTCCAGGCCGCCGCCCATGGCGTAGCCGTTGATCGCGGCGATGGACACGCCACGGAAGTCGCGCAGGGCCTCGAAGGCCTCGCCGAAGCGGCGGGCCATCTCGCGGGCGCGGGCCTTGTCGCCGTCGGCGAACATATTCAGGTCGGCGCCGGCGGAGAAGAATTTCGGGCCCTGGCCGGTTACCACCAGAGCGTAGATGTCATCGTCGCGGTTGAGGTGCTCGATCACCTGGCGCAGGCCGATCAGCGAGTCGCGATCCCAGGTGTTGGCCGGCGGGTGGTTGATGGTGATCAGCGCGGTGTGGCCGTGCTTCTCCACCGTCAGCTTGTGGGTCAGGTCGAAGACGCCGGGCTTGTAGGGCTCAAGGGCGTTGCTCATGGGTATCTCCTTGTCGGTGCCGCCGGCGGGCGGACGCATGTGCCTGGACTCTAGGCGCGCGCGATGGGGCGCGTCCATGTCCGATCTGTTCGATTGCGCCCGCATGGGCGGGCGGTTTTTCCAGTGCTGTCGATCTATGTAGGACCGAGGGGGGCGCCTAGCCCTTGCTCGCGAACAGCTTTCGCAGCGGAGTCGGTTCGCGAGCAAGCTCGCTCCTACAGGAAAAGCTTCAAAGCAGGCGATCCAGCATCCCGCCCTGCTCCAGCAGGCGGCGGGCGACGATCACCCGCATGATTTCGTTGGTGCCCTCCAGAATCTGGTGCACGCGGCTGTCGCGCACCCAGCGCTCCAGCGGATAGTCGTTGAGGTAGCCGTAGCCGCCATGCAGTTGCAGCGCCTCGTTGCACAGGGCGAAGCAGCGGTCGGTGGCGAAGCGCTTGGCCATGGCGCAATACAGGGTCGCCTCGCCGTCCTTGTGGTCCAGCTTGTGGGCGGCCAGGCGCACCATCTGCCGGCTGGCGGTGAGGTCGGTGAGCATGTCGGCGAGCTTGAACTGCAGGGCCTGGAACTCGGCCAGCGCCTTGCCGAACTGCTTGCGCTCCTCAACGTAGCGCAGCGATTGCTCCAGCGCCGCCTGGGCCGCGCCCAGGGAGCAACTGGCGATGTTCAGGCGGCCGCCGTCCAGGCCTTTCATGGCGTAGACGAAGCCCTGGCCTTCCGGGCCGATGCGATTGCCGGCGGGGATGCGTACACCCTCGAAGGTGATGGTGCGGGTCGGCTGGGCCTTCCAGCCCATCTTGTCCTCGTTGCGTCCGTAGAGGATGCCCTCGGCATTGGCCGGCACCAGGAAGCAGGAGATGCCCTTGGCGCCGTCCACCCCGGTGCGCGCCATAACGATCAGCACGTCGGTCGAGCCGGCGCCGGAGATGAAGGTCTTGGCGCCGTCCAGCACGTACTCGTCGCCATCGAGGCGGGCGCGGGTGCGCAGGTGGGCGGCGTCGGAGCCGGCGTCCGGCTCGGTGAGGCAATAGGAGGCCAGGTGCTCGCCGCCGATCATTCCCGGCAGCCACTGATCCTTGAGCGCGGCGTCGCCGAAGCTGGCGAGCATCCAGGTGGCCATGTTGTGGATGGTGATGTAGGCGGTGGTGGCGACACAGCCGGCGGCCAACTGCTCGAAGATCAGCGAGGCGGACAGCCGCGACAGCCCCAGGCCGCCGTCCTCCTCGGCGATGTAGAGACCCAGGTAGCCCTGCTCGGCGGCACGGCGGATCACCTCCACCGGGAAGTGGTGCTGGCGGTCCCAGTCGGCGGCGTGGGGCGCCAGTTCGCGGCTGGCGAAGGCGCGGGCGCTGTCCACCAGCAGGCGTTGTTCTTCGGACAGATCGAAATGCATGCAGCTACCTCGGTTTGTTCTTGTCGGCCACAGCGTCGCGCAGTGCGCGGGTTGTCATCGGTTATAGCGGTTGTGTCGACGCCTGTGGATTGACGATCTTGCTCGGCGGATGGACGATCTTGGTATTCACGAGCGCAGAGTTCCCGTCATGTCCCGTCCACTCACCTCGTCCTGGCCGTTGCCCCAGCAGGGCGTCCGCTTCATCACGCCACCGCGCCTGCGCCGGGCGCTGGATCGTCATCCGCTGGGCCAGGCCTGCTATCCGCTGGCGCTGGGGTATTACCCGGCGGCGGTGGGGCATCGCATGGAGCGGGAGCATCCGGACGATCACCTGCTGATCTACTGCAGCGCCGGCCACGGTTGGCTGGAAACGGCGGATGGACGATTCGAGGTCGCCGGTGGCGATCTGCTGGTGCTGCCCAAGGGCCGCGCCCATGCCTATGGCGCCGATGCGCAACGGCCCTGGTCGATCTTCTGGGTGCACCTGGATGGCCGGCTGGCGGAGGAGTTCCTGCGCCCGCTGGGCAAGTCGCCGCGCCTGCGGGTCGGCGTGCAGCCGCGCCTGCTCGGCGAGTTCGACGCATTGCTGGCGCTGCGCCGGCAGGGCCTGAGCCTGCCGCACTTCATCCACGCCGCGCACCTGCTGCAGAGCCTGTTGACCTCACTGGCCCTGCGCCCGGTGCGGGCGCGGCTGAAGTCCGGGCGCGTGCTGGACGTGGAGGCGGTGCAGGCCCTGATGCGCGAGCACCTGCATGACACCTTGAACCTCGATGAGCTGGCCGCGCAGTTCCGCCTGTCGCGCTTCCACTTCGCCAAGACCTACCGGGCGCTGACCGGACAGGCGCCGATCCAGGACTTCATCCGCCTGAAGATGACCCACGCCTGCCGCCTGCTCGACCAGGGCAACCTGGAGGTGCGCCAGGTGGCCGAGCAGCTGGGTTACGCCGATGCCTATTACTTCTCGCGGTTGTTCAAGCGTGTGGTGGGCATGGCGCCCAGTCATTACCGGGCATTGCACACCGGCTGAGGCCGCCTTGACTTGACCGGGACGCTTGCTTAGCGTGCCGGTTCGTTTTACCAGGCAGACGCACCATGACCAACGAAGATCGGATCAAGCTGGACGCCAGCTGGAAGGAAGCCCTCCACGAGGAGTTCGAGAAGCCCTACATGAAGCAGCTGGGCGAGTTCCTCCGCGCGGAGAAGGCCGCCGGCAAGGTGATATTCCCGCCCGGTCCGCTGATCTTCAACGCGCTGAACACCACGCCGCTGGACCATGTGAAGGTGGTGATCATCGGTCAGGATCCCTACCACGGTCCCGGCCAGGCCCACGGCCTGTGCTTCTCGGTTCAACCGGGCGTGCCGACGCCGCCGTCGCTGCAGAACATCTATAAGGAGCTGCAGCGCGACCTCAACCTGCCGATCCCCAACCACGGCTACCTGCAGCACTGGGCCGAGCAGGGCGTGCTGCTCCTCAACACCTCGCTCACCGTCGAGCAGGCCCGCGCCGGCTCCCACGCCCAGGCGGGCTGGGGCCCGTTCACCGACAAGGTGATCGAAGTGGTCAGCCAGCGCTGCGAGAACCTGGTGTTCCTACTATGGGGCTCCCATGCGCAGAGCAAGCAGAAGCTGATCGATGCGCAGAAGCACCTGGTCCTCAAGTCGGCGCACCCCTCGCCGCTGTCGGCCTACCGGGGCTTCCTCGGCAATGGGCACTTCAGCCGCACCAACAAGTTCCTCGAACAGAACGGCCTGACGCCTATCGACTGGTCGCTGCCGCCGGTCTGACGGCGCGTCTAAAAAAAAGGCCCGCACGAGGCGGGCCTGGAGAAATCGCCGGAGAACTCAATCCGGCGAGCGTGGCACCTACTCCGCCGCCTCGGCGCGACGCTGCCAGAGGCGGAAACAGGGTTCGGCGAGGAACAGCACCAGCAGCAGGCGCAGCACCTGCAGCGCCGTTACCAGTGGCACCGAGAGTTGCAGCGCTTCGGCGGTCAGGCTCAGCTCGGCGATGCCGCCGGGCATCATGCCGAGCATCAGCGACTGGTGATCCAGCGGCCCGAGCCAGCCGATCAGCTCCGCCACCAGCGCCGCCGCCAGCATCATCCACAGCGTGCAGACCAGGCTGCGGCCAACGAAAGCCGGTGCGTTGCGGAAGAAGCTGCGATTGAAGTGACAGCCCAGCGCACTGCCGATCAGCCATTGGCCCAGCGAGCTGCTGCCCGCCGGCAGGCCGATCTGCAGGTCGGCGGCAATGGCGGCGAGGGCGCTGACCAGCAGCGGCCCGAGCAGCCAGGGATTGGGCTGGCGCAGCGCCTGCAGGAGCAGCGCGACCGCTGCGCCGGCCGGCAGCAGCAGGGCCAGCCAGCCCCAACTGACGGTGCTCGAATGCACGCTGGGCGGCGGGGTATCCAGCAGCCAGGTGAAGGCCGCCGGCACCAGCAGCACCACCAGCAGCAGGCGCAGGCTCTGTGCCGCCGCCACGCGGCTGGACTGCGCGCCGTGGCGCAGGCCGAGGTTGACCATCTCGCTGGCGCCGCCAGGCATGCTGGAGAAGAACGCGGTGGCGCGGTCCTCGCCGGCGCGCCGCAGCAGGGCGATTGCGGCGAGGCTCGACAGCGTTGTGGCCAGGGCGCCGAGCACCACGATGGCGCCATGTTCGAGCACCTGCTCGACCACCGCCGGGGTGAAGTGCAGGCCGATCCCGGTGCCCACCACCCATTGCCCAGCCTTGCGCGCGCCGGGGACTTCCGCCAGCGGCCAGTTCAGCAGGCAACGGCTGAGCATCACCGCCAACAGCGAGCCGATCATCCAGGGCAGCGGCCAGCCTACCTGCGAGGCCAGCCAGCCGCCGAGGGCGCCGATCAGGGGCGTTGCCCAGAACAGGCGCCAGTCCGCCAGCTTATGCATCGGCCAGTTCGACCGGCGCGCGCCGGCTGCGCTTGCGCCAGGTGCGGTACAGCGGCAGGCCGAGCATCAGCGCCACCAGCGCCCAGGTGCCGAGGGCGATCGGGCTGGACCAGAGGATGCCCAGTTCGCCATTGGAGATCGACAGCGCGCGGCGCAGGTTCTGCTCCATCAGCCCGCCGAGGATGAAGCCCAGCAGCAGCGGCGACAGCGGGAAGTCCAGCTTGCGCAGGATGTAGCCAAGGATGCCGATGGCGACCATCAGGAACAGGTCGAAGGTGGTGGCATGCACGGCGTACACGCCGATCGCGGTGATGATCGCGATGCCCGGCACCAGCGCCCAGTTCGGCACCGAGAGGATGCGGGTGAACACCCGGACCATCGGTACGTTGAGGATGATCAGCATGACGTTGGCGATGAACAGCGAGGCGATCAGGCCCCAGACAATGTTCGGCTGCTCCTGGAACAGCAGCGGGCCGGGGGTGATGTTGTACAGGCTGAGCGCGCCGATCATCACCGCCGTGGTGCCCGAGCCGGGCACGCCGAGGGTCAGCATCGGCACCAGGGCGCCGCAGGCCGCACCGCCGATGGCGGTTTCCGGCGCCGCCAGGCCGCGCAGGTCGCCCTTGCCGAACGTGCCGGTCTCGCCGGCCATCTTCTTCTCGGTCATGTAGGCCACGGCGCTGGCCAGGGTCGCGCCGGCGCCGGGCAGCACGCCCATGATGAAACCGAGCAGGCCGCAACGCAGGTTGACCACGAACACCGAGGCGGCTTCCTTGACGTTGAACAGCATCCGCCCGCTGGCCTCGACCATCTTGTGGCCGTGGTGGGTCTTCTCCAGCAGCAGGAGAATTTCGCTCACCGAGAACAGGCCCAGCACCAGCACCACGAACTGGATGCCGTCGGAGACGTGGATGCTGTCGAAGGTGAAACGGTACACGCCACTGTTGGCGTCGATCCCGACACTGGACAGGAACAGGCCGAGCAGGGCGGCCAGCAGCGTCTTCAGCGGCCGGTCGCCGGCCAGGCCGCCGAGGGCGACGATGGCGAACACCATCAGCACGAAGTACTCGGCCGGGCCGAAGGCGATGGCCCATTTCGCCAGCAGCGGGGCGAACAGCACCATGCCGCAGGTGGCGATGAACGCGCCGATGAACGAGCTCCAGGCCGACAGCGACAGGGCGACGCCCGCCAGGCCGTTGCGCGCCATGGGGTAGCCGTCGAGGGTGGTCATCACGGTGGAGGCTTCGCCGGGGATGTTCAGCAGGATCGAGGAGATCCGCCCGCCGTACTCGCAGCCCAGGTACACGGCTGCCAGCAGGATCAGCGCCGACTCCGGCGGCAGGCCGAGGGCGAAGGCCACCGGGATCAGCAGGGCCACGCCGTTGATCGGGCCCAGGCCCGGCAGCAGGCCGACGACGGTGCCGATCAGGGTGCCGATCAGCGCGGTGATCAGGTTGTAGGGCGTCAGGGCGACGCCGAAGCCCTGTCCCAGATAGCTCAAGGTTTCCATTGCGATGTCCTCAGAGCAGGGGTTCGAGGATGCCCAGCGGCAGCGGGACGTCCAGGGTGCGATCGAACAGCAGGTACAGGCCGATGGCGAGCAGCGTCGCGGTGACCACGCTGGCCACCGGGCGGCCGCCATAGATCAGCGCGATGAAGGTGCCGACCATGGCGCTGGCGGGGATGAAGCCCAGCGGCTCGAACAGGCCGGCGTAGACCACCAGCAGGGCGACGCAGAGCACCACCTTGACCAGCAGCGCGCCTTCGAGGGCAGGCTCGTCGTCCTCGCGCTTGATCGGCGTCGGGCGGACGATCAGCCAGGCCAGGCCGGCGACCATCAGGCCCAGGCAGAGCAAGGGGTAGGCGCGTGGGCCGACCGGCTCGTAGGAGAAGGGCGCCTGGTAGTGCCAGGCGATCAGGGCTAAGGCGACGCAGGCGAGCAGCCAGGCGCCGGCGAACAGCCGCTGGAAGAGGCTGGTTTGCGACATGGGAAGACTCCTTGCGCCGGCAGCCGAGGGTAGCTGCCGACGCCGCGCGGGGCGTTACTGGATGAGGCCGAACTCGCGGGCGAGCAGCTTGTATTGCGCGACCTGCTGCTTCACGTAGGCGTCCAGCTCCGGCCCGGTCATGGCGAAGGGGAACAGCTCGCGCTGGTCGCGCAGCTTGGCGAAGTCTTCCGAGGCCAGCAGTTTGTCGAAAGAGGCCTTCCAGAACTGGTAGTCCTCGTCGCTCACCTTCGGCCCGACGTAGAAGCCGCGAACCACCGGCCAGACGATGTCGTAGCCCTGTTCCTTGGCGGTGGGGATGTCGGTCATGCCTTCATCCTTCAGGCGCTCCTCGGCGAATACCGCCAAGAGGCGCATCTTGCCGGCGCGGATGTGTGGCATTGAGTCGGAGATGTCGGTGCTGCCGACCTGGATGTGCCCGCCCAGCAGCGCCGTGGCGATCTCGCCGCCGCCTTCCAGGGCGACATAGCGCAGCTGCTTGGGATCGATGCCGGCGGCCTTGGCGATCAACGCCGTCTGCATCCAGTCCTGGCTGCCGACAGTGCCGCCGGAGCCGATCACCACCTTGCTCGGGTCGGCCTTCAATGCCGCGACCAGGTCGCCGAGGTTCTTGAAGGGCGAGTCCGCCGGCACCGCGATGGCGCCGTAGCTGGTGCCCACCGCCGCCAGCCATTTCACCGCGTTCTCGTCGAAGCGGCCGAACTTGCCCTGGGCCAGGTTCAGCAAGGAACCGCTGGAAAAGGCGGTAATGGTGTTGCCATCGGCCGGGCGCTGGGCGACCACCGCGTTGTAGGCCACGGCGCCGACGCCGCCGGGCATGTAGGTGACGCGCATCGGCTTGGACAGCAGCTTCTCTTCCATCAGGGCGCTTTGCGCCAGCTTGCAGGTGAGGTCGAAGCCGCCGCCGGGGGAGGCCGGGGCGATGCATTCCGGACGCTTGGGCTCGGCCATCAGTTGGCTGGCGGCGAGCAGGGTGGCGCCGGCCAGGGTCAGGTTGCGCAGGACGGTGGACATGGGGCAATTCCTCTCTTGTTGTTCTTTCGGTTACCAGATCGCCAGGGAGTAACTCAGGTAGATACGTGTCTCGTCGGCGTCCCGCGCGAAGCTCGAACGGTAGGTGGCGTTGCGCACGCGCACTGCCACATCCTTGAGCGGGCCGCTCTGGATCACGTACTTGATGTCGGTGTTGCGTTCCCATTCCTTGCCGTGGCCGTCCATGCCATTGATTCTGGCATCGTCGCCGCTGACGTAGCGATTCATCAGGGTCAGGCCGGGGATCCCGAGGCCGGCGAAGTCGAAGTCGTGGCGCAGCTGCCAGGAGCGCTCCTCGGCGTCGGCGAAGTCGCCAACCTGGACGAAGTTCACCAGGTAGGGGTTGCTGCCGTCGATGTAGGGGAAGGCGGTGTCACCGTTCATCTGCTGCCAGCCGAGGCTGAACTTGTTGGCGCCCAGGGCGTAGCCCAGCATGCCGTTGAAGGCGCGGTTGTCGATCTTGCCGCCACGGGCCGCGCCCTGGTCATCGCTGAGCGCCAGGCGCAGGTCGGCGCTGAATTTCCCGGGGCCGAGCGGGTAGCTGGCGAGCAGGCCGACGAAGTGCTGGCGATAGACATCGTCGAGGGCGGCGTAGTGGTAACGGCCGGTGAGGTGGTCAGTGAATTTGTAGTCGCCGCCGGCCAGGTCGTAGTGGTTGCCTTCGGCACTGCCGCCGGAAAAGCGCTTGTTCTTGTTGTTCAGCGCCAGGTCCTGCCAGTCGGTGGAGTCGCGGTCCCTGACCTTCTCCAGGCGACCGCCGGTGAAGTCGAGGCCGGGCAGGTCGGTGGAGTTGAGCAGGCCGCCTTCGAAGGTCTGCGGGAACAGGCGGCTGTCGTTGGGCTGCAGGGTCGGCAGGTCGGGGATCAGGCTGCCGATCTTGAGCTCCGTCTCGGAGGCCTTGAACTTGGCGGTCAGGCCGAGCTTGCTGTACTCGTCGGCGGCGCGGCCGTCGTCGTGGGTCGGCAGCAGGCCGGTGCCGGTGCGGTCGGGCGAGGAGTCGAGCTTGAGGCCGAGCATGCCCATGGCGTCGAGGCCGACGCCGATGGTGCCGGGGGTGTAGCCGGACTGGAAATCGAGGATGAAGCCCTGCGCCCATTCTTCGCGCTTGGACTGGCCGCTGCCGTCGCGAAAATCACGGTTGAAGTAGATGTTCTGGGTGCTGAGCTTGGCGCTGCTGTCTTCGATGAAACCTGTTGCATTGCACAGTGGGGCGAAGCCGGCGACGGCCAGCAGGGCGCTCGCGCGGGCAGGGGACAGGCAGGGGGGAAAGGGCTTGCGGACAGCCAGTGCAGCCAGGGGCTGGGCAGTAGGCATCTGTGGTCTCCGGTTCTTGTTGTTGTCGCGAAAGGGCACCACGCCGCCTTTCGCTCTGAGCAGTCTTCGCCGCTTGGGGGCGATGCTAACGGGCTAAGCTTTCACCAGGCTTTCAGTCGCCTTTCGCGGTGTTTTCAGCGAATTTCTTCCATTCACAGCGGCCCGCGGATGGGTAAACTGCCGGCCGAATTCCGTAGCCCCGAGGGGTAGACCCGCGTGCGAATCCTCCTGGTCGAAGACCATCCTCAACTGGGCGAGAGCGTCGCCCAGGCGCTCAAGGGCGCCGGCTGGACCGTGGACCTGCTGCAGGATGGCGTGGCCGCGGACCTGGCCCTGGCCAGCGAGGACTACGCCCTGGCGATCCTCGATGTCGGCCTGCCGCGGCTGGATGGCTTTCAGGTGCTGGCGCGCCTGCGCGAGCGCGGCAAGACCCTGCCGGTATTGATGCTCACCGCCCGTGGCGAAGTGCGCGACCGTGTGCACGGGCTGAACCTTGGGGCCGACGACTACCTCGCCAAGCCCTTCGAGCTGACCGAGCTGGAAGCCCGGGTAAAAGCCCTGCTGCGGCGCAGCGTGCTCGGCGGCGAACAGCAGCAGCGCTGTGGCGAACTGGTCTATGACCTGGGCGCGCGGCGCTTCACCCTGGCCGACCTGGCGATGAACCTGACCTCCCGCGAGCAGGCCGTGCTGGAAGCGCTGATCGCCCGGCCGGGACGGGTGATGAGCAAGGAGCAACTGGCCGCCCAGGTGTTCGGCCTGGACCAGGACGCCAGCGCGGATGCCATCGAAATCTACGTGCACCGCCTGCGCAAGAAGCTCGAAGGCAGCTCGGTGCGCATCGTCACCTTCCGGGGCCTGGGCTACCTGCTCGAGGCGCAGGATGGTTGAGCCGCGCCGCTGGCGCTTCCCCGGTGCCGGCAGCCTGCGCGGCCGGCTGCTCTGGCGGTTGGGCGGCATGTTGCTGGTGCTGCTGCTGATCGGCAGCGCGGTGACCTACTGGCGAGCCCGCCACGCCGCCGACATCGCCTACGACCGCACGCTGCTGGCCTCCGCACGGGATATCGCCGACGGGCTCTACGCCAGCGACGGCACCCTGCGCGCCAACGTGCCCTATGTGGCGCTGGACGCCTTCGAGTACGACAGCGCTGGCCGCATCTTCTACCAGGTGATCGATCCCCAGGGGCGGATGATTTCCGGCTACGAGAGCCTGCCAGCCCCTGCGCCGGACACGCCGCGCACCGATGACTACCCGGCGCTGGCCAAATTCTACGACGCCCAGTACCAGGGGCAGGGCGTGCGGGTGGTCAGCCTGCTGCAGCCGGTCAGCCAGCCGACGGTCAATGGCATGGCGGAAATACGCGTGGCGGAAACCCTGGGCGCCCGCGAGCGGCTGGCGCGCAATCTGCTCGGCGACACCCTGCTGAACCTGGCGCTGTCGGCCATCGCCGCATTGTTGATGGTCTGGTACGCGGTGAGCGCCGGCCTGCGCCCGCTGGATCGCTTGCGCGCGGCGGTGGAGGAGCGGCAGCCGGATGACCTGCGGCCATTGCCGGTGGTGCGGGTGCAGCGCGAGTTGCGCCCACTGGTGGCGGCGCTCAACCACTTTACCGTGCGCCTGCGTGGCTTGTTCGATCGCCAGTCGCAGTTCATCGCCGAAGCGTCCCACGAACTGCGCACGCCGCTGGCGGCGCTCAAGGCGCGGCTGGAGCTGGGCCTGCGCGAGCAGGACCCGCAGCAATGGCGCGCCACCCTGGTGGACGCCGTGCAGAACACCGACCGGGTGACCGGGCTGGCGAACCAGTTGCTGTCCCTGGCGCGCGTCGAAAGCGGCGCGCGCGCCATCGCCGAAGGGGCGGGGGAGGACGTCGATCTCAGCCAGCTGGCGCGGGAGCTGGGCCTGGCGCTGGCGCCGCTGGCCCATGCGCGCGGCGTCGCGCTGGCGCTGGAGGCGGACGATCCGGTGTGGGTGAAGGGCGATCCGACCCTGCTCAACGAGCTGCTCAGCAATCTGGTGGACAACGCCATCGCCCACGCCCCGGCGGACGGCAACGTGATCATCCGCGTGCTGTCGTCGGCCGGCCTGGAGGTGGAGGACGACGGTCCGGGGATTCCGCCGGAGGAGCGTGACAAGGTGTTCCGCCGCTTCTACCGCCGTCGCCAGCAGGGCACCGGCCTGGGACTGGCGATCGTCGGCGAGATCTGCAGCGCGCACCGTGCGCGCATCGAACTGGCGCAGGGGGCGCTGGGTGGGTTGTTGGTGCGGGTGAGCTTCCCGGTGGAAAGCCTCTGAGTCAGAAACGCGAAACCCGCCAGATCCGGCGGGTTTCGGTGTTGGATTAAAGCATCGCGGACGGAGTCCGCTCCTACGGGGATTTCAACCGAAACGTAGGAGCGGACTCCGTCCGCGATTGGCGCCGCAAGGGCGCCCCAGTTTCGTTACTGCAGCATACTCATCGCAGCTTCCATCGCCGCCGAGAGGTCCTCGTCTTCCTTGAGGTTGGCCTTGGGGTCCAGGCCGAGCTTGGCGAACGCCGGGATGCGGCTCCAGTCCAGCTCGGTGTACGGGTGCTGGCTGCCCAGGTAGCTCTGCAGGGTGGCAACCTGGACGATGTCCACGTAGTCGACCTTGACCGAGTCGCGCTCGAAGTCCAGGTGCTGGCCCGGCACTGCGGCGATCGGCGTCGGGAAGTCCCAGGCCTTGAGAATGCGGTCGCCGATGATCGGGTGGATGCGCTCGATCACATGGTTGAGGCTGATGGAGTCGGCCAGCAGTTCGCTGTGTTCCTCGGCGTAGGTGAGGATCGGCAGCGCGCCGATCTGGTGTACCAGGCCGGCGAGGGTGGCCTGGTCCGGCGCCAGGCGGGTGTAGTGGCGGCACAGGGCGTGGCAGATGCCGGCGATCTCGGTGCTCTTGTTCCAGACTTCGCGCATCTTGCGATCGACCACGTCGGAAGTGGCCTGGAACATCTGCTCCATGGCAAGGCCGGTGGCCAGGTTGCAGGTGTAGTTCATGCCCAGGCGGCCGATCGCCATCTGCAGGTCGGTGATTTCCTTGTTGGTGCGCAGCAGTGGGCTGTTCACCACCTTGATGATGCGCGCGGTCAGCGCGGCATCGTTGCCGATCACCTTGCTCAGATCCTGGATGGTGCTGTCCGGGTCTTCCGCCGCCTCGCGCACACGCAGGGCGACTTCCGGCAGTGTCGGCAGCACCAGTTCATCGTTCTCGATGGCCCGCAGCAGATCCTGTTGTACTTTGTCGGCAAGCTTGCTCATGGCACTTCCTGATTGGGTCTGATGTCGCTTCTGGGTGAGTCGTGTTGCCGAGCAACCCGTAGGGACGGGTTGCATTGTGCACGGTGCCGCATGACTCGTCGGTTAGGTGGATCACCAAATCATGTTTCTCACGCCTTGCCTGGTGCCGGGCTCCCCACCCGGCAGCCTTCAGCGCTGGATCTCGCGGTCGCTGTCCAGGGTGTAGGGCAGGTCCAGGAGGCGCAGCGGCTGGCCTTCGGCCTCGCCCAGGCGCACGCGGCCATCGGCTACGGCGTCGTCCTGCAGCACGGCCAGCAGTTCCACGCCTTCCGCCGCCCGGGCGGCGAGCACCACTTCGCCGACGCTGGTGCTGTGCACCGGCGAGAACAGCTCGCGGCCCGGCTCCGGCAGCTCGCCGCCGTCCAGCACCAGGCGGTGCAGGCGGCGCTTGAGGCGACCGAGGTACTGCATGCGCGCGACGATTTCCTGGCCGGTGTAGCAGCCTTTCTTGAAGCTCACGCCGCCGACGGCCTGCAGGTTGATCATCTGCGGGATGAACAGCTCGCGGGTGCTGCCGAACACCTGGCCAACGCCGGCGCGGACCTGGCCGAGCAGCCAGTCGTTGAGGTTGCCGTGGGCCAGTTGGGCGCCCAGCCGTTCGCGCAACTCAGTGGCGCGCGGCACCGGTACCCAGAGCTCGACGCGCCCATGCCCGAGGCCGATGGCGATCAGACCTTCATGGCGCGCCACCTGATCGGCCTGGCCGTTCAGCGTCAGACCGAGGTCGGCGAGCAGGGCGTCGGCGCCGCTCAGTCCGAAACGTGTCCACAGGGCGCTGTCATCCGACAGGCTGGCCTTGGAGAACACGGCGTATTTCTTCAGGTCGGCGAGCTGGCTTTCCAGCAGGTCGCTGGCCATCGCCAGCAGGTAGCCGTCAGCCTCGGCGAGGATGCGGAAACTGGAGGTCATGCGCCCCTTGGGGGTGCAGCGCGCGCCGAGGCTTGCGGTTTCGGCGTTCAGGTAGCTGAGGTTGCAGGTCAGCTGCCCCTGGAGGAATTTGGCGGCGTCCACGCCGCGCACGGCGAGAATCCCTTCGTGATTGAGTTCGGTGAAGGAAGCGGAGGCGGTCATCACGATTCGCTGGAAGAAAGTTAGGGGCCTCATGATAGAGCCCGGACCGTGGCTTGTCAGCGGGTGCCGGGAGCCAAGCCGCATGCGTATAATGCCGCTCGACTTGCGCCGGCCCATGGCGGCGCGAACGATCCGATGTAATCGCCCGCTGTTATTCGAGGTACCTGCAGATGACCGACGAAATCGAACTCAAACGCCTTTTCTGGCATAGCCGCCGCGGCATGCTGGAGCTGGACGTGCTGCTGGTGCCTTTCGTGCAGGAGGTCTATCCGGGCCTGGGCGCCGAAGATCAGGCGCGTTTCCGCAAGCTGCTGGAGTGCGAGGACCAGGACATGTTCGGCTGGTTCATGCAGCGCGGCGAGCCGGAAGACGCCGACCTGCGCCACATCGTTCGCATGATTCTGGACCGTGTCCAGCCGAAGTGACCCCTTCGAATGCCGCTGGCGACCGTCCATCGGGTTGCTGGCGGCCTATCTCGGCGCGCAGTCGCTCGCCGTCCTGGCGTTGCTGCTCGCCGCCATTCCCGCTTCCCTGAGTCTGCTCGGCCTGCTGGCCTGCGCGCTGCACGCGTGGTACGTCCTGCCGCGCCAGGTATTGCTGCGCGCCGCAACGTCCATACGCGCCTTGCGCCACGGTGCGGAGGGCTGGCAGGTGTGGAGTGAGCGGGAGGGCTGGCAGCCGGTGCAACTGGCACCGGACAGCCTGGCGCTGCCGGCGCTGGTCGTGCTGCGTTTCCGCCGTCCTGGCCAGTGGCTGGCGCGCAGTGTCTGCGTCCCGGCCGATGCCCTGGCGCCGGACATACACCGGCGCCTGCGGGTGAGGCTGCGCTTCAGCCGCAATAGGTGGGCGGCGCCAGGATAGTGTCGCGGGCCTCGGGCAGCAGGTCCGGATAGTCCAGGGTGTAGTGCAGGCCGCGGCTCTCGTGGCGCTGCATGGCGGAGTTGATGATCAGCTCGGCCACCTGGGCCAGGTTGCGCAACTCGATCAGGTCGCGGCTGACCTTGTAGTTCGAGTAGAACTCGTCGATCTCGTCCAGCAACAGGCGCACCCGGTGTTGCGCGCGGGCCAGGCGCTTGTTGGTGCGCACGATGCCCACGTAGTCCCACATGAAGCGCCGCAGCTCGTCCCAGTTGTGCGCAATGATCACGTCTTCGTCCGAGTCGGTCACCTGGCTGGCGTCCCAGCTGGGCAGGGCGGCGGGGGCGGGCGCACGGGCGAGCTTGGCGACGATGTCGGCGGCGGCGGAGCGTGCGTAGACGAAGCATTCCAGCAGGGAATTGCTCGCCATCCGGTTGGCGCCGTGCAGGCCGGTGAAGGTGGTTTCACCGACGGCGTAGAGGTTCGGCACGTCGGTGTGGCCGTGCTGGTCGACCAGCACGCCACCGCAGGTGTAGTGCGCCGCGGGCACTACCGGGATTGGTTCGTGGGTGATGTCGATGCCGAAGTCCAGGCAGCGCTCGTAGACCGTGGGGAAGTGCTCGCGGATGAACTCGGCCGGCTTGTGGCTGATGTCCAGGTAGACGTAGTCGATACCCAGGCGCTTCATCTCGTGGTCGATGGCGCGGGCCACGACATCGCGCGGCGCCAGTTCGGCGAGGGTGTGGAAGCGCTGCATGAAGCGCTCACCATTGGGCAGGCGCAGCAGGGCGCCTTCTCCGCGCAGGGCTTCGGTGATCAGGAAACTCTTGGCCTGCGGGTGGTACAGGCAGGTCGGGTGGAACTGGTTGAACTCCAGGTTGCCGACCCGGCAGCCGGCGCGCCAGGCCATGGCGATGCCGTCGCCGGAGTTGCCGTCCGGGTTGCTGGTATAGAGGTAGACCTTGCTGGCGCCGCCGGAGGCGAGCACGGTGAAGCGGGCGCCGAAGGTGTCGACTTCGCCGGTGCTGCGGTCCAGTACGTAGGCGCCCAGGCAGCGCTTGCCCTTCATGCCGAGCTTGCGCTCGGTGATCAGGTCGACCGCGACCCGCTGCGCCAGCAGTTCGATGTTCGGTCGCTGGCGCGCCTGCTCCAGCAGGGTATTGAAGATGGCCGCGCCGGTGGCGTCGGCGGCATGGATGATGCGGCGGTGGCTGTGGCCGCCTTCGCGGGTCAGGTGGAACTCGAAACCGCCGTCTTCGCGCCCCGGCTCGTGGTCGCGGGTGAAAGGCACGCCCTGTTCGATCAGCCACTGGATGGCTTCGCGGCTATGCTCGACGGTGAATTTCACGGCATCTTCGCGGCACAGGCCTGCACCGGCGACCAGGGTGTCCTCGACATGGGACTCGACGGTGTCGGTGTCGTCCAGCACGGCTGCGACCCCGCCCTGGGCCCAGAAAGTCGAGCCCTGGGACAGTTCGCCCTTGCTCAGGACGGCGATGCGCAGGTGCGCGGGCAGAGTCAGGGCGAGCGTCAGGCCAGCGGCCCCGCTGCCGATCACCAATACATCATGCTGGAAGTGCTGACCCATGTCCGGCTCCACCAAAAAGGCGCCCTAGTATATAGAAGGGTGTCACGGCACAATACTGGCGAACCGATTACACCGAAGGCGCCTGCAGCGTACGGCAGTCGCAGGGCGGGTCCTCCGGACTTTCGCTCATGCCGTGAAACGAGGCGCGCAGGCATCGCATCGACGGTGATGGATCGTGGCAAAGCGCCGGAACTTTTTAAGTCGTTCCGGTTCCAACGCGGAATACCTTAAGTCGCTTTACGCGCAGGCTCGGACTGTGCGGAGAGGGCGCGGGTGTTTCGCCCGATACAGTTGAATTCAACGGGCTTCGGACGCATGTCTGGGTCCGGTTGCCGCGAATGTGAAAAAACTGTGCGGCGCATGCTTGGAGGGGAGAACTTTTGCAGACGTCCCGAGTCTATCTTGGCAGGACGATTCACCAGGGTGCTCGAAGCTCCTCCAGGTTCGTAGAGGAGCATTCATGCTAACCCAGGAACAGGATCAGCAACTGGTTGAGCGGGTACAGCGCGGAGACAAGCGGGCATTCGATCTGCTGGTGCTGAAGTACCAGCACAAGATCCTCGGGCTGATCGTGCGTTTCGTGCACGACGCCCAGGAAGCCCAGGATGTCGCACAGGAAGCATTCATCAAGGCGTATCGCGCCTTGGGTAACTTCCGAGGCGATAGTGCCTTTTATACCTGGCTGTACCGTATCGCCATCAATACCGCGAAGAACCACTTGGTGGCGCGCGGTCGGCGGCCGCCAGACAGCGATGTCACGGCGGAAGACGCGGAGTTCTTCGAGGGCGACCATGCCCTGAAGGACATCGAGTCGCCGGAAAGAGCCATGCTGCGGGATGAGATCGAGGAAACCGTCCATCGCACCATCCAGCAGTTGCCCGAGGATCTGCGCACGGCATTGACCCTGCGTGAGTTCGAAGGCCTGAGTTACGAAGATATCGCCACCGTGATGCAGTGTCCGGTGGGAACGGTCCGCTCACGGATCTTCCGTGCGCGGGAAGCGATCGACAAAGCTTTGCAGCCTTTGTTGCATGAAGAAGTCTGATACAGCGGCAACAGCCAAGAGAGGTACCGCTATGAGTCGTGAAGCCCTGCAGGAGTCGCTGTCCGCTGTCATGGATAACGAAGCGGATGAGCTTGAGCTGCGGCGAGTGCTTGCAGCCTGCGGCGAGGACGCCGAATTGCGGGCCACCTGGTCCCGTTATCAACTGGCCCGTGCGGTGATGCACAAGGAGCCGGCGATGCCCAAGCTGGATATCGCCGCCGCCGTGTCCGCTGCCCTGGCCGATGAAGCCGCGCCGGCGCCGAGCAAGCCCAATCCGTGGCGCAACGTCGGCCGCCTGGCTGTCGCCGCGTCGGTGACCCTGGCCGTGCTGGCGGGCGTGCGTCTGTACCATCAGGACAACGGAGTCGCCAACGGTCTGGCCCAGCAGGCTACTGCCACCCAGCAGATCGCTCTGCCGCAGGTGCAGGGTCCGGCGGTTCTGGCAGGCTACACTCAGGACGAGGCGCCGCAGGTGATCACCAATGCCCGGGGCGGGCAGACCACCTGGCATGAGCAGCGTCTTCCGGGTTATCTGCGCCAACATGCGCAACAGTCCGCCGTAAGCGGCACTGACAGCGCCCTGCCTTACGCGCGCGCCGCGAGCCTGGAAAGCCGCTGATTTTGCGACCTTAAGGAGCGACATGCGCGCGACGACAGCACTGCTGTTCATCCTTGGCGGTCTGCTGGCTTTGCCAGTCCAGGCCGCCGATGCGTTGGACTGGATCAAGCGCCTCTCCGAGGCGGACCAGCAACAGAATTTCCAGGGCACTTTCGTCTACGAGCGTAGCGGCACGTTCTCGACGCACGATGTCTGGCATCGGGTCGAAGCCGACGGTTCGGTGCGTGAGCGCCTGGTGCAGGCCGATGGTCCGCGCCAGGAGGTCCTGCGGGTCGATGGCTCCACCCAGTGCGTGGGTGGCGGCATGGCCGGTCAGGTGGCGGCGGGACAGCTTTGGCCAGCGCGCAAGTTGAATCCGCAGGATCTTTCCTCCTGGTATGACATCCGCGTGGCGGGCGAGTCGCGAATCGCCGATCGCCCGGCCGTGGTGCTCGCGGTGCTGCCGCGCGACCAGCATCGCTACGGTCTCGAGCTTCATCTGGACAAGGAAACCGGTCTGCCGCTCAAGTCCCTGCTGCTCAATGACAAGGGGCAGATCATTGAGCGCTTGCAGTTCACCCGTATCGACCTGACGGCACCTGACGATGCCGAGCTGCAGCCGACGTCGGCCTGCCAGCCGGTCAAGGAGCTCAAGAGTGCCAGCGTGAAAACCGGCTGGCATTCGGAATGGGTGCCTCCGGGGTTCACCCTTGACAGTACCCTGCAGCAGCGCAGCCCGGTGTCGAACGACCAGGTGCTCTGCCTGGCATACGGGGATGGCCTGGCGCGCTTCTCGGTGTTCCTTGAGCCGCTGCATGGCGCCAAGGTCGACGATGCGCGTACCCAGTTGGGCCCGACGACGGTGGTATCCCGGCGTTACGCCAGTGAAGATGGCGGCACCATGGTGACCGTGGTCGGCGAGATTCCCAGCGGCACGGCCGAGCGGGTGGCGCTGTCCATGCGGCCGGCGGGAGCCCAGCCCGAGTGATTGAGGAGCGGGGGAGGGTGATAGCGGTCGAGTCCGGAGCAGTCTGGGTCGAAACGCTGCGTCGCTCCACCTGCTCGGGATGTTCGATGAATGCCGGCTGCGGCCAGGGTATCCTGGGGTGGTTGGGTGTTGGTGGTGGGCGTGGCCGCGTGCGCGCCCTGTCTTCGCTGAAGCTGGCGCCTGGCGACGAGGTCGTGTTGGGCGTAGGCGAGGACCTTCTTCTGAAGAGTGCCCTGCTCTTCTATCTTTCCCCTTTGCTTGGACTTTTCGCGCTGGCGCTACTGGCGGCACGGCTCGGTTTCGGGGAACCTCTGGTCATGGCGGCCGGGCTTGCGGGATTCCTGCTGGCCTGGTTGCTCGTGCGTCGCCTGGCGCGGCGCCATTCGGATGATCCAGCGATGCAACCGGTTGTGCTGCGTGCGCTGGTCGGTGGGCCACTCGGCCCGGTTTAGTGTCTTTCCCAATCAACATCACGGGAGCTGTAGTCAATGCAAACCCTGAAACGCAGCATGGCTGCGCTGATTGCCCTGCTGGCCTTGAGCCTGTCGGTCACTGCGCGCGCCGAACTACCGGACTTCACGCCGCTGGTCGAGAAGGCGTCGCCGGCGGTGGTCAACATCAGTACCACGCAGAAGCTTCCGGATCGCGCCATGGCTGGCGGGTCCATGCCGGATCTCGAAGGCCTGCCGCCGGGCCTGCGCGAGTTCTTCGAGCGCAGCATCCCCCGCGGCCAGGGCCAGGCGCCCCGTGGCCAGCAGCGTGAGGCGCAGTCCCTGGGTTCGGGTTTCATCATTTCCGATGATGGCTACATCCTGACCAACAACCACGTGGTGGCCGACGCCGACGAGATTCTGGTGCGTCTGTCCGATCGCAGCGAGCACAAGGCCAAGCTGGTGGGTGCCGACCCGCGCAGCGACGTCGCCGTGCTGAAGATCGAGGCCAAGAACCTGCCGACCCTCAAGCTGGGTGATTCCGACAAGCTGAAGGTCGGTGAGTGGGTGCTGGCCATCGGCTCGCCCTTCGGCTTCGACCATTCGGTGACCGCCGGCATCGTCAGCGCCAAGGGCCGCAGCCTGCCGAACGAGAACTACGTGCCGTTCATCCAGACCGACGTGGCGATCAACCCGGGCAACTCCGGTGGTCCGCTGCTGAACCTGCAGGGTGAAGTGGTGGGTATCAACTCGCAGATCTTCACCCGTTCCGGCGGCTTCATGGGGCTTTCCTTCGCGATCCCGATCGATGTGGCGATGAACGTCGCCGATCAGCTGAAGAAGGCTGGCAAGGTCAGCCGCGGCTGGCTGGGCGTGGTGATCCAGGAAGTGAACAAGGATCTGGCTGAGTCCTTCGGGCTCGACAAACCGTCCGGCGCCCTGGTGGCGCAGCTGGTCGAAGACGGCCCGGCGGCCAAGGGTGGCCTGCAGGTAGGCGATGTGATCCTCAGCCTGAATGGCCAGGGCATCAACGAGTCGGCCGATCTGCCGCACCTGGTGGGCAACATGAAGCCGGGCGACAAGGCTGCTCTGGAAGTCATTCGCGATGGCAACCGCAAGACGCTGAACATGACCATCGGCAATCTGCCGGACGAGGACGAGGAAGTCGCCGCCGTCGAAGGCAAGGGCGCCGAGCGCAGCAGCAATCGCCTGGGCGTGACCGTCGCCGAGCTGACCGCTGAGCAGCGCAAGTCGCTGGACATCAAGGCCGGCGTGGTGATCAAGGAAGTCCAGGGCGGTCCGGCGGCGATGATCGGCCTGCGTCAGGGCGATGTGATCACCCACCTGAACAACCGCGCGGTGGATTCGTCCAAGACCTTCTCCGAGATCGCCAAGGCTCTGCCGAAGGATCGTTCCATCTCCATGCGCGTACTGCGCCAGGGCCGTGCGAGCTTCATCACCTTCAAGCTCGCCGAGTAAGCCCGGCACTGAAAAAGGGCGGTCTTTACCGCCCTTTTTCATGCCTGTCCGTCCGGCACAGGCGTGGCGGATGGTGTGGGATTCAAGTAAACTCCCCGGCTATTTTTCGGCGGATCGCCGCCTTCAGCCTTTCGAGTGTGTTCAGCCGTGAGTGACCTGAGTCATATCCGCAATTTCTCCATCATCGCCCATATCGACCATGGCAAGTCGACGCTGGCTGACCGCTTCATCCAGATCTGCGGCGGCCTGTCCGACCGTGAGATGGAGGCGCAGGTCCTTGACTCCATGGACCTGGAGCGCGAGCGCGGCATCACCATCAAGGCGCATAGCGTCACCCTTCACTACAACGCGAAGAACGGCAAGACCTACCAGCTGAACTTCATCGACACCCCCGGCCACGTCGACTTCACCTATGAAGTCAGCCGCTCGCTGGCCGCCTGCGAAGGCGCGCTGCTGGTGGTGGACGCCGGCCAGGGCGTGGAGGCGCAGTCGGTCGCCAACTGCTACACCGCCATCGAGCAGGGTCTGGAAGTCATGCCCGTGCTGAACAAGATGGACCTGCCGCAGGCCGACCCGGACCGCGTGAAGGACGAGATCGAGAGCATCATCGGCATCGACGCCACCGACGCCGTGGCCTGCTCGGCCAAGAGCGGCATGGGCGTAGAAGACGTGCTGGAGCGCCTGGTCAACGAGATCCCCGCGCCCGAGGGCGAGATCGAGGCACCGCTGCAGGCGCTGATCATCGACTCCTGGTTCGACAACTACCTGGGCGTAGTCTCCCTGGTGCGCGTCAAGCACGGCCGCGTCAAGAAAGGCGACAAGATCCTGGTGAAGTCCACCGGCAAGCTCCATCAGGTGGACAGCGTCGGCGTCTTCACCCCTAAGCACACCGAGACCCCGGACCTCAAGGCCGGCGAAGTGGGCTTCATCATTGCCGGCATCAAGGACATTCTCGGTGCGCCGGTGGGCGACACCCTGACCTTGTCCAACACCCCGGACGTGGAAGTCCTGCCGGGCTTCAAACGCATCAAGCCGCAGGTCTATGCCGGCCTGTTCCCGGTCAGCTCCGATGACTTCGAGGACTTCCGCGAAGCGCTGCAGAAGCTGACCTTGAACGACGCCGCGCTGCAGTACGAGCCGGAAAGCTCCGAGGCCCTGGGCTTCGGCTTCCGCATCGGCTTCCTCGGCATGCTGCACATGGAGATCATCCAGGAGCGCCTGGAGCGTGAGTACGACCTGGACCTGATCACCACCGCGCCGACCGTAATCTTCGAGATCGTGCAGAAGAACGGCGACATCCTCTATGTCGACAACCCGTCCAAGCTGCCCGACCTCTCGTCCATCGACGAAATGCGTGAGCCGATCTGCCGCGCCACCATCCTTGTGCCTCAGGAGCACCTGGGCAACGTCATTACCCTGTGCATCGAAAAGCGCGGCGTACAGCGCGACATGCACTTCCTCAGCGGCCAGGTCCAGGTGATCTACGACCTGCCGATGAACGAAGTGGTGCTGGACTTCTTCGACCGCCTGAAGTCCACCAGCCGTGGCTATGCTTCGCTGGACTACAGCTTCGATCGCTTCGAGCCGGCCAACCTGGTCCGTCTCGACGTGCTGATCAACGGCGAGAAGGTCGACGCCCTCGCCCTGATCGTTCACCGCGACAACGCCCCCTACAAGGGCCGTCAGCTGGTGGAAAAGATGAAAGAACTGATTCCGCGGCAGATGTTCGACGTCGCGATTCAAGCAGCCATCGGTGGGCAGATCATCGCCCGCTCGACGGTCAAGGCGCTCAGGAAGAACGTGCTGGCCAAGTGCTATGGTGGTGACGTGAGCCGTAAGCGCAAGCTGCTGGAAAAGCAGAAGGCCGGTAAGAAAAGGATGAAGCAGGTCGGTAGCGTGGAGATTCCGCAGGAAGCCTTCCTCGCTGTGCTCAAAGTGGACAGTTGAACCCTATGACGCTGAATTTCCCGCTGTTGCTGGTGATTGCCGTTGCTGTGTGCGGCGTTCTCGCCCTGGTGGACCTGGTGCTGTTCGCACCGCGCCGCCGGGCAGCCATTTCCGCCTACGAAGGCACGGTCGGCGAGCCTGATCCGGAAGTGCTGGAAAAACTGAACAAGGAACCGGTGCTGGTCGAGTACGGCAAGTCGTTCTTCCCGGTGCTGTTCATCGTGCTGGTGCTTCGCTCCTTTCTGGTCGAGCCGTTCCAGATCCCGTCCGGTTCAATGAAGCCGACCCTGGAAGTCGGTGATTTCATCCTGGTCAACAAGTTCGCCTACGGCATCCGCCTGCCGGTGCTGGACACCAAGGTGATCCCGGTGGGCGATCCGCAGCGCGGCGACGTCATGGTGTTCCGCTACCCCAGCGACCCGAACATCAACTACATCAAGCGTGTGATCGGCGTTCCTGGTGACACCATCCGCTATACCAGCGACAAGCGCCTCTACGTCAACGATCAACTGGTTGCCGAGAAGCTGATCGGCGAGGAGCCGGGCAGCCTGGGCAGCGTGACGCTGTACAAGGAAAAACTGGGCGACGTCGAGCACCTGATCCGCAAGGAAATGACCCGTTACCGTGTCGAGCCGGGCAGGCAGTGGAAGGTGCCGGCCGATCATTACTTCATGATGGGCGACAACCGCGACAACTCCAACGACAGCCGCTACTGGAACGACCCGAAGATCCCGAAGGACCTGCTGGGCATGGTTCCGGACCGCAATATCGTCGGCAAGGCGTTCGCGGTGTGGATGAGCTGGCCGGAGCCCAAGCAGCGCAATCTACCGAATTTCTCACGAGTGGGCGTGATCCACTAAAGTTGTGAGATGTTCGAAGCCTTCGGGCGGCGAACAGTGCTAGAAACCCGGGCGGGGCTGCACGCGGGGAGCGAGGCAGCCCCGCTTGCACTTGGACCCGCCGCGGTTGGCGGACAATAAGAACGATACCGACATGAGGTCGATATGAAGTACGCACGTTCGCAGAAGGGCATGTCGTTGCTGAGCTGGCTTGTAGTTCTCGCCGTGGTGGCGTTCCTGGCCAGTGCGGCGTTCAAGGTCATTCCGCATTACCTGGACTATTACGCCATCGAGAAGGCCATCACCTCGGTGGAAACCGACAAGGCCGCCGAAGTGCGCACTGTCCCGGAGTTTTACTCTTACGTGGGCAAGGCGCTGATGCTCAATAACATCCGGGACCTCAAGCTGGACGACGCCCTGGACGTGAAGCTCGAGAACAACGAGTTCCGCGCCCACCTGAAATACGAAAAACGTGAGCCACTGGTGCAGAACATCGACCTGGTGGTGAAATTTGACAAAGAATTCCGTGTACGAATGCCGTGAGTAACAGTCTGGATCGACTCGAGCGCAAGCTTGGCTATACCTTTCGCGACCAGGACCTGATGGTCCTGGCGCTGACCCATCGCAGTTTCGCCGGGCGCAACAACGAGCGCCTGGAGTTCCTGGGCGACGCCATCCTCAACTTCGTCATCGGCGAAGCCCTGTTCACCCACTTCCCCCAGGCCCGTGAAGGTCAGCTGTCGCGCCTGCGCGCGCGCCTGGTGAAAGGCGAGACCCTGGCCCTGCTGGCCCGCGGTTTCGAGATCGGGGATTACCTGCGACTGGGCTCGGGCGAGCTGAAGAGCGGCGGTTATCGCCGCGAGTCGATCCTGGCAGATGCCATGGAAGCGCTGATCGGCGCCATCTACCTGGACACCGGCATGGATTCCGCCCGCGAGCGGATCATGGCCTGGCTTGGCCCGCAGCTGCGCGAGCTGACCCCGGTGGATACCAACAAGGACCCCAAGACCCGCCTGCAGGAGTTCCTGCAATCGCGCGGGTGCGAGTTGCCGCGCTACGACGTGGTGGACATCCAGGGCGAACCGCATTGCCGCACCTTCTTCGTCGAGTGCGAGGTTGCCCTGTTGAATGACAAGACCCACGGTCACGGCGGCAGCCGCCGCATCGCCGAGCAGGTGGCCGCCGCCGCCGCTCTGGCAGCCCTGGGCGTGGAGAACGGCCATGAGTGACCATCAGCAAGACCAAGAGCAGCAAGAATCCGTCCGTTGCGGCTACGTCGCCATTGTCGGCCGCCCCAACGTCGGCAAGTCGACCCTGCTCAACCACATCCTCGGGCAGAAGCTGGCGATCACCTCGCGCAAGCCGCAGACCACCCGCCACACCCTGCTGGGCATCAAGACCGAGGGTGATGTCCAGGCGGTGTACGTCGATACCCCCGGCCTGCACAAGGACAACGACAAGGCGCTCAACCGCTACATGAACCGCTCGGCCAGCGCCGCGCTGAAGGATGTCGACGTGGTGATCTTCGTCGTCGACCGGAACCGCTGGACCGACGAAGATCAGATGGTCTACGACAAGGTCAAGCACGTCAGTTGCCCGGTGCTGCTGGCGGTGAACAAGGTTGACCGCATGGAAGACAAGGGCGAGCTGCTGCCGCACCTGCAGTGGCTGGCCGAACAGCTGCCCAACGCCGAAGTCGTGCCGATCTCCGCCCAACACGGGCAGAACCTCGACGTTCTCGAAGGTCTGGTCGCCGAGCGCCTGCCCGAGAGCGAGCACTTCTTCCCGGAAGACCAGATCACCGACCGCAGCAGCCGCTTCCTCGCCGCCGAACTGGTGCGCGAGAAGATCATGCGCCAGCTGGGCGCGGAGCTTCCGTACCAGGTCACCGTGGAGATCGAGGAGTTCAAGCAGGATGGCCCGATCCTGCACATCCACGCGCTGATCCTGGTCGAGCGTGATGGCCAGAAGAAAATCATCATTGGCGAGAAGGGCGAGCGCATCAAAAGCATCGGCCAGAACGCCCGCAAGGACATGGAAGTGCTGTTCGACTCCAAGGTCATGCTCAACCTCTGGGTGAAAGTGAAGGGCGGCTGGTCCGACGACGAGCGCGCGCTGCGTTCGCTGGGCTACGGCGACCTCTGACCGATAGCGCCCCGCGCATCATTCGCGGGGCGCACCTTCCTGCGCCTGAGCGCGCCCGCTTCCCGACTTCCACTCCAGGCGCAGCGCCATGAGCCTCGCTTCTCCCGCCCAAGCCGCCTTCGTCCTGCATAGCCGCGCCTACAAGGAAACCAGCGCGCTGGTGGATTTCCTCACGCCGCAAGGTCGGCTGCGGGCCGTATTGCGCGGCGCGCGCGGCAAGGCCGGTGCGCTGGCGCGGCCGTTCGTCCCGCTGGAAGCGGAGTTCCGAGGGCGCGGCGACCTGAAGAACGTCGTGCGTCTGGAAGCCAATGGCATTCCCAACCTGCTCAGTGGCGAGGCATTGTTCAGCGGCCTGTACCTGAACGAACTGATGATCCGCCTGCTGCCGGCGGAAGACCCGCATCCCGCGCTGTTCGAGCATTACCGCGCGACCCTGCCGCTGCTGGCTGCCGGCAGCCCGCTGGAGCCGCTGCTGCGTGCCTTCGAATGGCGGCTGCTGGACGAACTGGGTTATGGTTTCTCCCTCGACAGCGATATCGTCGGCCAGCCGGTGGCCCCCGACGGTCTTTACCGCCTGCTCCCGGATTCCGGCCTCGAGCCGGTCGGCAGCCTGCAGCCGGGACTGTTCCATGGCGCCGACCTGCTGGCGATGGCCGAGGCCGACTGGAGCGCTCCGGGCGCGCTGGCGGCGGCTAAACGTCTGATGCGCCAGGCCCTGGCGCCCCATCTTGGCGGCCGACCGCTGGTCAGCCGCGAGCTATTCATGAATCGCAAGGACAACTCCCGTGACTGAAGCCAACCGTATTCTGCTGGGTGTGAACATCGACCACGTCGCGACCCTGCGCCAGGCCCGTGGCACCCGCTATCCCGACCCGGTGAAAGCCGCGCTGGACGCTGAGGAAGCCGGCGCCGACGGCATCACCGTGCACCTGCGCGAGGACCGCCGGCACATCCAGGACCGCGATGTGCGCGTGCTGGCCGACGTGCTGCAGACCCGCATGAACTTCGAGATGGGCGTCACCGAGGAGATGATGAAGTTCGCCGAGATCATTCGGCCGGCCCACGTCTGCCTGGTGCCGGAAACCCGGCAGGAGCTGACCACCGAAGGCGGCCTGGACGTCGCTGGCCAGGAAGCGCGCATCCGCGAGGCGGTGCAGCGCCTCGCGGCCGCTGGCTGCGAAGTGTCGCTGTTCATCGACCCGGACCAGCGTCAGATCGAGGCTTCCGCACGCGTCGGTGCACCGGCCGTCGAGTTGCATACCGGCCGCTATGCCGACGCGCACAATCCGGCCGAAGCCGCCCACGAGCTGGCGCGCATCCGTGATGGCGTGGAATTCGGCCTGTCCCATGGGCTGATCGTCAACGCCGGCCACGGCCTGCATTACCACAATGCCGAGCCGGTGGCGGCCATCGCCGGGATCAATGAGCTGAACATCGGCCACGCCATCGTTGCTCACGCGCTGTTCGTGGGCTTCAAGCAGGCGGTTGCGGAGATGAAGGCTTTGATCGTGGCGGCGGCCAATCGCTGATCGGTGCTCCGAGCCCGGCCAGGAAGCTGATGGTCTGGTCGGGTGTAACGGCGTACAACTGCGAACGGTTGTCCGCCCTACGCCAATGTACGGTTCAGCGTAGGGCGGACAGCGTTCGACGCTATCCGCCATTTAGCCGAAGCCTCCACTGACTCCGTGTTCGAACTGGGCACCCGTCAGGGCTTGCGCGCCACCAGCGTGGCGCGCAGCGGCGCTGGCAGACCTTCGAGGGTGCGGCTATGGTCCTGCGGGTCGAGGAAGTCCGGCAGCGACTGGTAGCGCATCCACTCCGTCGCACGCTGCTCTTCCACCGAAGTGCGGCTGATGTCCACGCTGCGCACATCGGTGAATCCCGCACGGCGCAGCCACAGCTCCAGCGCCGGCACCGACGGCAGGAACCACACGTTGCGCATCTGCGCGTAGCGGTCCTCGGGCACCAGCACGGTGTTCACGTCGCCTTCCACCACCAGGGTTTCCAGCACCAGCTCGCCGCCGCGGCGCAGGCAGTCCTTGAGCGCCAGCAGGTGGTCGATGGGCGAGCGACGGTGATAGAGCACGCCCATGGAGAATACGGTGTCGAAACTTTCCAGCTTCTCCGGCAGGTCTTCCAGGGCGAAGGGCAGGTGCCAGGCTGGCAGGTCCGGCAGGTAGCGCTTCATGGCGAGGAACTGGCAGAAGAACAGCCAGTTCGGGTCCACGCCCACCACGCTGCGCGCGCCGGCGCCGAGCATGCGCCACTGGTAGTAGCCATTGCCGCAGCCGACGTCGAGGACGCGTTTGCCCAGCAGGTCGATGTGCGGCGAGACGCGCTGCCACTTCCAGTCCGAGCGCCATTCGGTGTCGATGTGCACGCCGAACAGGTGGAAGGGACCCTTGCGCCACGGGATCAGCCCCTGCAGGGCCAGTTTCAGCTGGTCGCGGGTGGCTTCGTCGCAGTCGCCTTCCAGGGTGAAGTGGTCGCGCAGCTCCACAGCCGCCGCAGCCAGCTCGGGCAGGCGGTCGACCGCCGCCAGCCAGCGCTCCAGGTCACCATGGCCATCGTCGACCTTGGCGGCCAGTTGCGCGGGCAGTGAGGCGGCCCAGGTTTCCAGTGGCGTGCCGGTCAGTTCAAGGCTCAGGCGGTCGAGGTCGAAGCGGTCAATCATGGCAGGGCAATCAGGGAAGCGAAGTTGAGGCATTGGAACCAGGGCACGACCTTGGAGAAACCGGCGGCCATCAGGCGCTCGCGGTGGGTTTCCAGGGTGTCGGGGCGCATCACGTTCTCGATGGCGGTGCGTTTCTGGGCGATTTCCAGTTCGCTGTAGCCATTGGCGCGCTTGAAGTCGATGTGCAGGTCGGTGAGCAGGTCGTGCTCCTGCTCGTCGGCGAAGCGCAGCTTTTCCGAGAGGATCAGCGCGCCGCCCGGCAACAGGCTGCGGCGCAGGCGGGTGAGCAGTTCCAGGCGTTGTTCTGGGGCGATGAACTGCAGGGTGAAGTTCATCGCGATCAGCGAGCAGGGTGCAAGCTCCATGCTCAGGATGTCCGCTTCGATCAGCTCGACCGGCAACAGCTCCTGGTACATGGCGTCTTGGGCGCGCAGGTATTCGCCGCAGCGCTCGATCATCGGTGCGGAGTTGTCCACGCCGATGACGCGGCAGCCTTCGGTCTTCACGTGGCGGCGCAGCGCCTGGGTCACCGCGCCGAGGGAGCAGCCGAGGTCGTACAGCACGCTGTTCGGGGCGGCGAAGCGCGCACCGAGCACGCCGATGTTCTCGACGATGGTGGGGTAGCCCGGTACCGATCGCTTGATCATGTCCGGGAAGACGCGCACCACGTCCTCGTTGAAGGTGAAGTCGGGAACCTGGGGTTGCGGCTGGGCGAAAATGCGGTCGGATTCGCTCACGCTGGATGGGGCCTCGTTACGCTGAACAGGCAGCAGGGCGCGGCGCGCCCGGATTGCCGGGGCGCGCATTGTAGCCGAGGCGCCCTGTGCGCCCAACCGTTAGCGGACGAGGGTCACTTAAGCTGGTCGGAGAAGTATTCGCCAGCGCCCTGCAGCGGGCCGAGCGGATTCTTCTTGTCTTCCCGGCGGCGGATGTTCGGTTCGCCGTTGCTGGTCTTGTGCACCACCACGTCGTCGATCAGCACGAACACCGGGCGGAACGACCAGCCCTGAACCTCGCGGCGCTTGCGGAAATTGAAGATGTCCGCCCAGAAGCTGCCCACCCGCTGGCTGTCGGTCTTGCTGAAGTCGAAGGCGTAGCCGACGCAGCGATCCTTGGCCTGCAGGCAGGTGATCAGGCCGTCAGGCAGGTAGTCGATGGGGATGTTGGGTTGCACGAACATCAACCGCACGTCGATGAACGAGAGCATCTTGGCGTTGCCTTGGGACAACGGGTCGAAGCCCAGTGCATAGAGCTGCGAGCGGGTGGTCTTGCCCGTCTCGACCTGGTTGAAGCGGCTCTGTGCATCCTGGTAATCCAGGAAAGGTGACTGCACTTCCGCACGTTCGCTGGGCAGCAGGCTGCCGCAAGCCGAGAGCATCACGCAGGCTCCCAGCAACATCATCGAGCGAACTACTGCACGCATGGAGCTCCCCTTAATCGCGGTCTCTTGTAATTGATCTATAGCCGATGCCCAAGCGCTGTGCCGGACTTTTCTCACGCACTGGAAAGCCTATTCCACAGCCACTCCGTATCCTTGCATCAGCGGTTTCCACTGTTCGTTCCGGCGGAACTCGCGCAGGCCGTCGTCGAGCTCCGCCAGGCGCTCCTCGACCGACTCCAGGCGAGGGTTGAGGGCGACGTACATAGGACGTTTATCGGCAAGCTGCCCGGCGGCACGAATCTGCCCGGACAGGCGGTGGCGATGGAGGTAGTGCTCGACGATCTGGCTGTCTTCGAGCAGCACGCTGATGCGACCTAGCAGCAGCTTCTGGATGTTGCGCTCCAGCACCCGCTCGCCGCTGAGTATCTGTACCTGCTCGTGATCCTCCAGATGGCTGTCGCGCCAGGCGTCCAGTTGCGCGCCGTAGGAGTAGCCCTGGGCGAGGCCGATGGACTGGTCGTCCAGCGACGTCGGGCCCTGGTAGTGCCACTGGCTGTCGGCGCGGGTGTAGAAACGCATGGTCACCCAGCCGATGGGCTCGCGACCGATCGCCAGGTCTTCCGACTCTTCCGGATAGGCGCCGACCACGCCATCCACCAGGCCCTCGCGGGCCATCTGCAGGGCGCGTGGCCAGGGAAGGGGTTCGAAGGCCGGAGGCTGGTTGAGGATGTGCGTGAGGGCTTCGAGCAGGTAGCCGGGCTTGTCCGGGTTATCCGGGCAGATGTAGGGGCACCAATCGTCCCCGGCCAGGCGCAGTGGCTCGGCGCTGGCGATCAGTGCGTTGCACAGGAGTAGAGCCGGCACAGCGAAACGCAGCATGTCAGACTCGGGTAGTGGGCTGTCCCGGGGAGTATGGCAGAGCCTGATGACGACTTGTGACGGACGCCGCGATGCCGAACTGGCCCAGCCAGTAGGTGAGCATGATGGCGAAGGAGGAGCCGTCGAAGGCGCCGACGAATCGGCTGATGCCGATCATCGCGTCGGAACTGACGAACAGCAGGGCGCCGACGGCGGCGAGGTTGCGGCTGGCGGCCGGCAGGTCGGCGCAGCCGAGGCGGGCGATGGCGCGCCATAGCATGCAGCTGATGGTCAGGCTGTAGAGTGCGATCGGCAGCAGCAGTGGGCCCAGGCCCCGACTGTAGAGCAGGGCGAACAGACCGCCCCCCAATAGCGTGGCGAACAGCAGGCCCGCCGGAGCCGGGCGGCGGGTATCGCCGAGGTAGGCGACCAGGTAGGCCAGGTGCGCCAGCAGGAAGGCGGCGAGCCCTGGGACGAAGGCGTTGACCGGCCACTCCAGCAGGATGTCGCCGAGCATCGACAGCACCAGGCCCACCGCGATCCAGCGTCGATAGGCGTCCGGCGCTGTGCTCAGCACCCAGAACAGCAGCGCGAGCACCGGCAGCGGCTTGCACAGCATGCGCAGGGGTGGCAGGTCGAAGGTGACGGCCAGCAGGTAGGCGATGCCGCCAATGAGTGCCAGAAATGCCCAGCGCATGGGGTTCCCTCCCTGGGAAATGAGCGTCCACTGTGCCGCAGGGTGCGGCGCCGCCACAGGCCGAAGGCGTCAGCGCGAGGGGCTTATGGCGCCGGGTTCAGCGTACGGCGATGGGGCAGGTGAAGGTCTGCGCGGGGGCGACTTCCGGCTCCCAGGGGCGGCGGTAGGCCAGTTCCAGCTTGTCCTCACCGGTACCGGTCACGCGGAAGCGCCAGGTGGATTCGCCGGCGCTGCCGACCAGGCCTGCGTCTTCCGGGTTGCTGTAGACCTCGGGGCCCAGGCTGCGCAGCAGGCCATTGGCGGCATTGCGCATTTCCCAACGGAAACCGGTGGTGGGGTTGCTCGGCAGGATCAATACCAGCTCCTGGCCTTCGTGCAGCTTCAGGGGCTTGCAGTCACTGGCGTTTTCCAGGGTGACCACGGGTTTGGACTGCCCGGCGCAGCCGGCGAGCAGGGCCAGGGAGAGGGGGAGCAACAGGCGGTACGACGGCATGACGACTCCTGGGGTGGGGACCAGACTGGCCGCAGGATATCGCAATCGTACGAAGAGGGAAGACTGTGCGGTGTTGCCCTGCGTAGGAGCGGACCTTGTCCGCGAAGGCTAGCCACTGCATCCACGTTGCGGGATGAGCGCCTACAAAAAGCATCGCGGACGGAGTCCGCTCCTACGCAGGCGCGAGACAGCGGCATTTCCTTGTGGGGGGCGGATTCATCCGCGGTGGATTTCGCGGACAAGGTCCGCTCCTACAGGGAGTTTCGGCTCTCGTAGGAGCGGATCTTATCCGCGATCCGTCTGACCTCAGGCTGGGAACAACACCTTCGCCACATCGCCATAACGACGGGCGAAATGCACCGTCAGGCCTTCCTTGAGGTACTCCGGCAGCTCCTCGAAGTCACCACGGTTGGCTTCCGGCAGGATCAGCTCGTAGATCTTCTGCCGGCGCGCGGCGATGACCTTCTCGCGCACGCCGCCGATCGGCAGCACCTGGCCCGTGAGGGTCAGCTCGCCGGTCATGGCCACGCCTTTCTTCGGCGCCTGGCTACGCGCCAGGGACAGCAGGGCGCTGGCCATGGTGACGCCGGCGCTGGGGCCGTCCTTGGGCGTGGCGCCCTCCGGCACGTGCAGGTGGACGAAGGCCTGGTCGAAGAAGCTGGTGTCGCCGCCGTACTTGTTCAGGTGCGAGCTGATATAGCTGTAGGCGATTTCTGCCGACTCCTTCATCACGTCACCCAGCTGGCCGGTGAGCTTGAAGCCGCGATTGAGCGTGTGGATGCGCGTCGCCTCGATGGGCAGGGTGGCGCCGCCCATGCTGGTCCAGGCGAGGCCGGTGATCACGCCGATGCCGGAGAGCAGCTGCTCGGTGCGGAATACCGGCATGCCGAGGTAGTCCTCCAGGTCCTTGGCGCCGATCTTCACCACCGACTCCGGGTCTTCCAGCAGCTTCACCACCGACTTGCGCACCAGCTTGCCGAGCTGTTTCTCCAGCTGGCGAACGCCGGCCTCGCGGGCGTAGCCCTCGATCACCGCGCGCAGGGCGGCATCGTTGATCGACAGGCGGCTCTTCGGCACGCCGGCCTTTTCCAGCTGCTTGGGCCACAGGTGGCGCTTGGCGATGGCCAGCTTTTCCTCGGCGATGTAGCCGGAGAGGCGGATCACCTCCATGCGGTCCAGCAGCGGGCCGGGAATCGAGTCCAGGGTGTTGGCGGTGCAGACGAACAGCACCTTGGACAGGTCCAGGCGCAGGTCCAGGTAATGGTCGAGGAATTCGACGTTCTGTTCCGGGTCCAGCGTCTCCAGCAGCGCCGAGGCGGGGTCGCCCTGGTAGCTGCTGCCGAGCTTGTCGATCTCGTCGAGCATGATCACCGGGTTCATCACCTGCACGTCCTTGAGTGCCTGCACCAGCTTGCCGGGCAGGGCGCCGATGTAGGTGCGGCGGTGACCCTTGATCTCCGCCTCGTCGCGCATGCCGCCGACGCTGAAGCGGTAGAACGGCCGCCCCAGGCTCTCGGCGATGGATTTGCCGATGCTGGTCTTGCCCACGCCGGGCGGACCCACCAGCAGCACGATGGAGCCGGCGATCTCACCCTTGAAGGCGCCCACGGCGAGGAACTCGAGGATGCGGTCCTTCACGTCGTCCAGGCCGGAGTGGTACTTGTCGAGCACCTTGCGCGCGTGTTTCAGGTTGAGCTTGTCGGTGCCCAGCAGACCCCAGGGCACCGAGGTGGCCCAGTCCAGGTAGTTGCGGGTGACGGCGTACTCGGGCGAGCCGGTTTCCAGGATCGACAGCTTGTTCAGTTCCTCCTCGATGCGCTTCTGCGCCTGCTCGGGGAGGACCTTGCCTTCCAGGCGGGCGCGGAATTCGTCGGCGTCGGCGCTCTTGTCGTCCTTGGTGATGCCCAGTTCCTGCTGGATGATCTTCAGTTGTTCCTTGAGGAAAAACTCGCGCTGGCGTTCGCCGATCTTGCGGTTCACCTCGGCGGACAGCTCCTTCTGCAGGCGCGCGACCTCCACTTCCTTGCGTAGCAGCGGCAGCACCTTCTCCATGCGCTTGAGGATCGGCACGGTGTCCAGCACTTCCTGCAGCTCGGCGCCGGGGGCGGTGGTCAGCGCGGCGGCGAAGTCGGTCAGCGGCGACGGATCGTTCGGGTTGAAGCGGTTCAGGTAGTTCTTCAGCTCTTCGCTGTACAGCGGGTTGAGTGGCAGCAGTTCCTTGATCGCGTTGATCAGGGCCATGCCGTAGGCCTTCACCTCGTCGCTCGGGTCGCTGGGGGTGTGCGGGTACTCCACCTCTACCAGGAAGGGCGGGCGGTGACGCTTGATCCAGCCGCGGATGCGCACCCGCGACAGGCCCTGGGCGACGAACTGCAGCTTGCCCCCATCGCGGCTGGCGTGATGCACGCGCACCAGGGTGCCGTGCTCGGGCAGGCTGTTGGGATCGAAATGGCGCGGGTCTTCCGGCGGGTTGTCCATGAAGAACAGCGCCAGGCTGTGGTGTTCGGTCTTGGCCACCAGTTCGAGGGTTTCCGCCCACGGCTCCTCGTTGACGATCACCGGCAGCACCTGCGCCGGGAAGAACGGGCGGTTGTGGATCGGAATGACATAGACCGTGGTCGGCAGGTTCTGGCCGGGCAGCACGAGCCCGGTATTGCTGACCTCTTCGGCGCTATGGATATCGTGGATCTCGTCGTGGTCGCTCATGAGGCACCTGACTGATAGGACATGACAGTCTAGATGGGGAAGTCGTCGCAGGGTTTCAATCCCTTGAGCGCAGCGGATGTTGCAGGAGGTTTCCCGGCTGCCAGGGGATTCGTGAAATGCATTTAATTGCAGAGATCGTGCAGATAGTCCCAACGGAAACTGACTTTTTCGCCATTTCCTGTTTCGCTGGGCGGTTCCGCTCGGGACGATCAGCGCCTGTGAGCAGAACCGGGTTCGGCAAAGCGACGTGTTCGAGGTGCAACCCGACGGAGCGCAACTGTGCATCCCGGTGCAACTCACGTAACATGCGCAAAATTTGATCAGCGCGTGCCATGTTCGAAACCCGCCTCGCCCGTCTGTCCGATCAGACCCATCACCACGCCCACGGTCATCACCAGTTGGTGATGTCGCTCTGTGGTCGCGCGGAATTCGAGGTCGAAGGCCGGGGCGGTGAGGTCTGCCGGATGCGCGCCTGCCTGGTGCCCGGGGATGTCGGGCACGAATTCGCCGGCATGGGTGACAACCATATGCTGATCGTCGACCTCGACGAAGCCAGCACCGGCGAGCAGGATCGCGACCTGCTGGCGCGCTTGTTCGAAGCGCCGCGCTATCCGACTCTGGACGCCGATTTCCAGAACCTGCTCAGTTACGCCGGTGCCGAGATAGCCCGCTACGGCAACGATCCGTTGCTGGCCCGCGCCCTGGGGGGCGTGCTGCTGCGGGCCCTGCACCTGCGTCTGTTCGGCGCGGTGATGGCGCCGCGTGGCGGTCCCCTGGACCTGGAGCGGCTGGATGCCTACATCGGCGAACACCTCGCCCGGCGCATCACGGTGGCCGAACTGGCGCAGGTCGCCTGCCTGAGTCCCAGTCAGTTCCATGCGCAGTTCAAGGATCGTGTCGGCCTCACGCCCCATCAGTACCTGCTGCGCCAGCGCCTGGACCGGGCCGCACGCCTGCTGCGCGAGAGCGATCTGCCGCTGGTTCGGGTGGCGGGGGAGTGCGGCTTCTCCAGCCAGAGCGCGCTGACCACCACCATGCGGCGTTACCTGGGGCTGACCCCCGGCAGCCTGCGCCGCAGCTGAAATCCCGGGCCTGAATCGGCGCCATTGCTGACCGAATGGTCAGTAATGGCGTGCAGGTGCCGGAGTCTTTTGCAAGAAATCCGGAGTTTTCAGCAAGAAATCCATGGGTGCAACCCATAGAGTCCGCCAACCGCGTTGCTGGTGTTCCAAGGCGCAACCCGGTCAGACCAAGAACAACATCCAGCTCGATACGCGGGAGGGGCAGCATGCCCATCACCGGTTCTGTCTTCGCCTGCGGCGCGCCTGCACCTGGCTGCGCCCTTCATTCCACGGTCCGGCCCCTGACGCCCGACTGTGGCCTTGCGCCGTCGCTGGTCGGACCAGTGGCGCAATCGACTCCCCTGCTTTCTGTACAATCCGCGCCCTCGTGCGCCGGCCGCCCCCTGCCGCTTCTCAATGCGCGCGTAAGCACAGTTCTGAATGACTCCGGTGAATGCCGCCGCAGGCCCCGTATCGTGTGGCGTGCAGGGCTTCATCGGAGTGCAGGCGCCGTTTCCGGCGCCTGAAGGATCACCGGGCGTCGCCCGGTAAACGGCCCGTGCCTCGCCTACCCGCGAGGACGGGGCGAAGGTCGCCGTGGTGAGACGGCGGCCGCAGGCAATCGCCAGCATGGACGAGGGCGAGCCTGCGACGGGATGCGTAGCGGTTCGGTGCCAGTTGGCGCCACGCGCAACCCGGTTTGCCTGTGAGCAAGCGCTAACCGGTCGGCGTCAACCACGCCGGCTGCCAGTCAAGGGCACGCATTACCCAGCGCGCCTGGATAAAAACAAGCTGTAGGGGAGTCCCCATGAGCGTCAACACGCCAACACTGATCACCTTCGTGATCTACATCGCGGCCATGGTTCTGATCGGCTTGGCCGCCTATCGTTCCACCAACAACTTCTCCGACTACATCCTCGGTGGCCGCAGCCTCGGCAGCTTCGTCACCGCGCTGTCGGCCGGTGCCTCGGACATGAGCGGCTGGCTGCTGATGGGCCTGCCGGGCGCCATCTACCTGTCGGGCATCTCCGAAAGCTGGATCGCCATCGGCCTGATCTGTGGCGCCTACCTGAACTGGCTGTTCGTCGCCGGCCGCCTGCGCGTGCACACCGAGCACAACGGCAACGCCCTGACGCTCCCGGACTACTTCAGCACCCGCTTCGAAGACAACAGCCGCGTCCTGCGGGTGATCTCCGCGCTGGTGATCCTGGTGTTCTTCACCATCTACTGCGCCTCCGGCATCGTCGCCGGCGCCCGCCTGTTCGAAAGCACCTTCGGCATGTCCTACGAGACCGCCCTGTGGGCCGGTGCCGCCGCGACCATCGCCTACACCTTCGTCGGTGGCTTCCTGGCGGTGAGCTGGACCGACACCGTGCAGGCCTCGCTGATGATCTTCGCGCTGATCCTCACCCCGATCATCGTGCTGTTCGCCACCGGTGGCGTGGAGCCGACCTTCGCCGCCATCGAGCTGAAGGACGCGGCCAACTTCGACATGCTCAAGGGCGCTTCCTTCGTCGGCGTGATCTCGCTGATGGCCTGGGGCCTGGGCTACTTCGGCCAGCCGCACATCCTGGCGCGCTTCATGGCGGCTGACTCGGTGAAGTCGATCCCGGCTGCCCGCCGAATCTCCATGACCTGGATGATCCTGTGCCTGGGCGGCGCGGTTGCCGTGGGCTTCTTCGGCATCGCCTACTTCCAGGCGCATCCGGAGCAGGCTGGCGCCGTCGGTGAGAACCACGAGCGCGTGTTCATCGAACTGGCGAAAATCCTGTTCAACCCGTGGGTCGCCGGCGTGCTGCTGTCCGCCATTCTTGCCGCGGTGATGAGCACCCTGAGCTGCCAGTTGCTGGTGTGCTCCTCGGCGCTGACCGAAGACTTCTACAAGGCCTTCCTGCGCAAGAACGCCAGCCAGCTGGAGCTGGTCTGGGTCGGTCGCGCCATGGTGTTGCTGGTGGCGCTGATCGCCATCGCCCTGGCCGCCAACCCGGAAAACCGCGTGCTGGGTCTGGTGTCCTACGCCTGGGCCGGCTTCGGTGCCGCCTTCGGTCCGCTGGTGCTGTTCTCGGTGCTGTGGAAGGGCATGACCCGCAACGGCGCTCTGGCCGGCATCATCGTTGGCGCGCTCACCGTGATCGTCTGGAAGCAGTTCGGCTGGCTCGGCCTGTACGAGATCATCCCGGGCTTCATCCTCTCCAGCGTCTCGATCGTGGTGTTCAGCCTGATCGGCACCGCCCCGTCCAAGGCGATGATCCAGCGTTTCGAGGAAGCCGAGGCGGAATACGCCGAGGCCACTCAGCCGGCCGGCATTCCGGTGACCAGCCGCTGATCTCTCGCTGAATGAAAAAGGCCGCGCTCCCGAAAGGGGCGCGGCCTTTTTCATGTCCGCAAGAATTGCGAAGAGCGTAGGGCGTAGGGCGTATAACGTTCCACGTTATACGCCGTTTGACCTTGATCTCAGGGCGCTCCGAACCTCGTTCCGGAGCCGTCGTTTCAGCCCCCCGCGCGTGGCCACGGAGCCGACAATCTGTCCGGTGTATCGGCGTACAACCGCGAACGGTTGTACGCCCTACGAATGGGAATGCCCACCACTGAGCGCCGCCGCATACCGCCAGCAGGCGAACAGGCAGAGCAACAGCCCGGCCACCGCCAGCGCGCCGCCGACGTAGCCGATCCATTGCAGTCCCACGCCCGCCGCCACGCGGCTGCCCAGCAGCGCGCCGCCGCCGATGCCGACGTTGTACAGGCCGGAGAACATCGCCATGGCCACGTCGGTGGCGTCATGGGCCAGTTGCAGCACCTTGGCCTGCAGCGCCAGGCCGAAGCAGAGGATCGCCGCGCCCCAGAACAGGCTCAGACCGAGTAGTGCGACCGGCGAGTGCGCCAGCGGCAGGAGCAGCAACAGGCAGGCGCCGAGCACGGCGATGGCGATGCAGGGGAAGGCGCGCGGGAAGCGCTCGCTGTAGCGGCTGAAGAGGATTGAACCGAACAGCCCGGCGCCGCCGAACAGCAGGAGCAGCAGGGTGGTGCGCTGGCTGTCCAGCGCCGCGACTTCCCGGGCGAAGGGCTCGATGTAGCTGTAGGCGGTGAACTGCGCGGTGATCACCAGCACGGTGAGCACGTACATCGACACCAGCGCCGGGCGGCGCAGCAGCAGCGGCAGGCTGCGCAGGGAGCCGGAGTTCTGGCTCGGCAGCAGCGGCAGCGAACGCGCCAGCCAGAGTACCACCACTACCGAGACACCGGCGATGGCGAGGAAGGTCGCACGCCAGCCCAGTGCCTCGCCCAGTACGCGGCCCAGCGGAATGCCCAGCACCATGGCCAGGATGGTGCCGGTGGCGAGCAGCCCGAGGGCTTTCGCCTGCTGGCCCGGCGGCGCCACGCGCACGGCGAGCGAAGCGGTGATCGACCAGAACACCGCGTGGGCGAAGGCGATGCCGAAGCGGCTGAGCATCAGCACGCTGAAGTTCCAGGCCACGCCCGAGAGCAGGTGGCTGCCGATGAACAGGCAGAAGATCACCACCAGCAGGCGGCGGCGCTCCATGTTGCGGGTCAGCAGCATCAGCGGCAGGGAGGTGAGGGAGACCACCCAGGCGTAGAGGGTGAGCATCAGTCCGGTCTGTTCCGGGCGCATGTCGAAGCTTGCGCCGATGTCGCTGAGCAGGCCCACCGGAACGAACTCGGTGGTGTTGAAGATGAAGGCGGCGAGGGCCAGGGCGATGACGCTCAGCCAACTGCCGGTGCGGGTTTCTTGCGCGGTGGTCATGGGAATCCTGAGGTGAGATGGGGCTCAGGCCGTGCCTTGGGATCACGCGCGGCGTGTCCGGGCAAAGAAGAATTGTTGTTGCGGCGGTGGCTAATTCTACCCACGCATCCCGGTCCGCGCACGGCAAAGGGACACATGCGCGGGCGCAGCGGCAGGCTCAGGCGGCGTTGTCGATCAGCGGGTCGGCCGCCTGCGCGGCCTCCTCGGCCAGCCAGTCGAGAAACGCGCGCACCGGCGGGTGGCGCTCGCGGCCGGGTACGCAGAGCGCGGTGTAGCGGGCGCCGGGGACGTTGATTTCGGGGTGGTAGGGCACCAGCAGGCCCTTCTCCACGGATTCCGAAACCAGCAGCGAACTGGCCAGTACCAGCCCCTGGCCGGCGATGGCTGCCTGCAGGGCGTAGAACTCCTCCTCGTACTCGCGCTGCACCGCCTGGGTCAGCAGGCATTCCTCGCCGGCGGCCAGGCACCAGGCCTTCCAGCCGCGCTCGTAGAGCTCGGAATTGTGCCAGCGCACGCTGATCATCTCCGGCACCTCCACGTCGGCGGTCGCCACCAGGGACGGCGCGCCGTACACCGCGAAGCGCTCGCCGAGCAGGAACTGGCTGTGCATGCGCGGGTAGTCGCCGAAGCCGTAGCGGATCGCCAGGTCGACGCTGGCGTCCTGCTGCAGGTCGAGCAGTTCGCACTGGCTGTCCAGGCGCAGGCGGATGTGCGGATGGCGCGCATAGAAGCGCCCCAGTCGCGGCACCAGCCAGAGCGCGGCGAAGGCCGGCGTGGTGGAGATCGTCAGGCTGCTGGCGCTGCGCTGCGGGCGCAGGCTGTCCACCGACTGCGAAACCTCCAGCAGCGCGCCATGCAGGCTGCGGAACAGCCGCTCGCCGGCCTCGGTCAGGCGCACCTGGCGCGGCAGGCGCTCGAACAGCGGCAGGCCGAGCCAGTCCTCCAGCGCGCGGACCTGGTGGGACACCGCCGTGGGCGTCACCGACAGCTCCTGGGCGGCGGCCTTGAAGCTCAGCTGGCGCGCGGCGGATTCGAAGGTGCGCAGGGCGGGAAGCGGCAGGCTGGCGAACATGTGGCTCTCCATGGGTGAGCTGCATTCATCTCGGCGGAGTTTCCCTCAGTTGTCCGCAAGGCGGCCGGAAAATAGCTTTGGCGGCAAGGCAGAGGCGGATTCGAGTTCTCTGCAGTGTATACCCAGTGAGGAGCTACAGATGAACAGGATTCTTGCCATCCACGCCAGTCCGCGCGCCGAGCGTTCTCATTCCCGGCGTCTGGCCGAGAGCTTTCTCGCCGCATTGCCGCAGGCCGAGGTCACTCGTCGCGAGGTCGGCCGCGCCAGCCTGCCGCACGTCAACGAAGCCTTCATCGCAGCGGCTTTTCATCCGCAGCCGAACCATCGCCCGCTGACCATGCAGGCCGACCTGTCGCTCAGCGACCAGTTGGTGGACGAACTGCTCGGCCACGAGCTGCTGGTGATCTCCACGCCCATGTACAACTTCAGCGTGCCCAGCGGCCTGAAGGCCTGGGTCGACCAGATCGTCCGCCTCGGCCGCACCTTCGATTTGCGCGTGAACGACGGCGAGGCCGAGTACGAGCCGTTGCTCAAGGGGCGCAAGGCGCTGATCGTCACCAGTCGCGGCGGCGCCGGCATGGGGCCGGGCGGTGAACTGGAGTGGATGAACCATGCCGACGCCTGGCTGCGCGTGGCGCTGGGTTTCCTCGGGATCGAGGACGTGCGGGTGATCGCCGCCGAAGGCGAGGAGGGCAGTCCCGATGCCTTCCAGGCGTCGTACCAGCGGGCCGAGCGGGAGCTGGCCGATCTCGCCGAGAGCGAGTGGGCGCGTGCGTGATGGCCTGGGCGATGCTGATGGTGGCGGCCGCGTTCGAGGTGATGTTCGCGGTGTCGATGAAATATGCCGAGGGCTTCACCCGGCCGCTGCCGACCGTGGTGACGGTGGTCGCGGTGGTCGGCGGGATCTTCTTCCTTACCCTGGCGATGCGTCAGTTGCCGGTGAGCATCGCCTACCCGATCTGGACGGCGATCGGCACGCTGGGCACGGTGTTCTTCGGCTTCCTGCTGCTGGGTGAGGCGCTGACCCTGACCAAGCTGGCGTCGGTCGCCCTGATCATCGCCGGCGTGGCCGGGCTGCGGGCCTGATGCTAAGGTGCCGCGCATTCTCCGCACGACGGCACCGAATATGAACGACAAACCGAAGAACCCGCTGCATGGCGTGACCCTGGAAGCCATCCTCAACCAGCTGGTTGCGCAGTACGGCTGGGACGGGCTGGCCAAACGCATCGACATCCGCTGCTTCAAGAACGACCCGAGCATCAAGTCCAGCCTGACCTTCCTGCGCCGCACGCCCTGGGCGCGGGAGCAGGTGGAGGGGCTGTACGTGAAGATGGTGCAGGGGAAGTAAGGGCTTTTCGTAGGAGGCATCGGCGCGGTGGCTTGCCCAGCACCTACGGCATCGGGAGTGTAGGGCGTATAACGTTCGACGTTATACGCCGTTTGACCTTGGTCTCCGAGCACTTCGAATCTGACCCGGAGCCGCCGCTCCAGAGCACTCCGTGCCTGGCCACGCAGCCGACAATAGGCACGGTGTATCGGCGTACAACCGCGAACGGTTGTACGCCCTACCTCCAGCTCACCCGCAGGTTGTCGATCGGCGTCTGGCACCCGGTGCTGATCCCTGGTTCCAGATAACTCTGCAGCATCGGCGCCATGCCCTTGAGCACCTGCACCGGCAGGGCCGAGGTGAACTTGAAGTTGTCCGACTCGCTGCCGGCCACGTAGGCGGTGAGGGTGCCGAAGTGGCGCGGGCCAAGGTAGAACACGAAGGTCGCGGTGCGGTTCATGGCCTTCGAGCTCTTCACCCAGCCGCTGCGGGTCACGCTCTCGATGCGGTTGTCGCCGGTACCGGTCTTGCCGCCCATCACCAGCGGGCTGCCGTCGGCCAGCTTGAAGCTGCCGGACAGGCGCCGCGCGGTGCCGGCGTCCACCACCTGGGAAAGCGCGGTGCGCAGGGCCTGGGCCACTTCCGAACGCATCACCTGGCGGCCGGTGTTCGACTGCGGGCCGAGGCTGGCCTCGTACGGTGTGTCGGCGGCGAAGCGCAGGCTGTCGATGCGCAGGGTCGGCAGGCGCACGCCATCGTTTAGGATGATCCCCATCAGCTCGGCCAGGGCTGCCGGGCGGTCGCCGGAGCTGCCCAGCGCGGTGGCCAGCGACGGCACCAGGTGGTCGAAGGGGTAGCCCAGGCGCTTCCACTGCTCATGCAGGTCGAGGAAGGCTTCCACCTCCAGCATGATGCGGATGCGCTTGTCGCGCGCGTACTTGTGCCGCGACTTGAACAGCCAGCCGTAGACCTGCTTGCGCTCCGCCACGCTGGCGGCCACCGCGTCGTTGAAGGTGGCCGCCGGCTGCTGTTGCAGGTAGCCGAGCAGCCAGAGCTCCAGCGGGTGTACGCGGGCGACGTAGCCCTGGTCGTTGAGGTCGAAGGCGCCCGGGCCGTAGTGGGTATAGAGGTCGCCGATGCGCTTGTCGGTCAGCTTCTCGCCGACGTACTTGCCTTTCTTCAGACGGTCCTGGAGGAAGGTGGTGAAGGTCGGCAGGTCCGCCTGCGGTTGCAGGTAGCGGTGGATCGCCGCCAGCCGTACCGGCCAGGCGCGCAGGCCATCGAGGAAGGTGTCGAGGCGGTCATCGGCGGTCTTGCCCTTGTATTTCTGCCAGAAGCGCAGCAGGTAGACCTGGCTTTCCTTGTCGACGAAGCGGTTGAGGTAGTCCTGGCGACGCGGGTCCTTGTCGTCGGCCAGCACGGCGACCTTGCTGCCTTCGTTGGCGTACATGTCGTGGCGCACCAGGTCGCGCAGCAGACGCACGAAGGGCAGGTTGATCGACTCGCGCAGGGCGTCCTGGACGGTGGGGATGCGGCCGTTGTCCTCCTTGCGGAAGTTGCTGAAGGTATGGATGCCGCCGCCGGTGAAGAACGCCTCGTAGGGGCTGGCGGAATATTTGCGCTGCATGGCCGCGCTGAGCATGTCCGGCAGGTTGCGGTCCTTGGCGGTGATCAGGTAGTCGATCGCCCAGCGGCTGATGAAGTCTATCGGCTCCACCTGCACCTTCTTCAGCTCGGCGGCGCTCATCGGCGCGTACTGGTCGTGAAGGTCTGCGATGGTTTCCAGGTAGGTGGAGAGCACTCGCAGCTTGGCGGTGGAACCCAGTTCCAGCTTGCTGCCTTCGTTGATGTCAAAGGGTTGTTCGGTGTTGTCGGTCTGCACCCGCACGCGGTTGCCGCTGGGGGTGCGCTCGAACAGGGTGAAGCTGTAGCGCACGTCGCGGGTCTTGTCCTCCGATAGCAGGTGCTCGCCGAACAGCCCGATCTGCGCGGCGAAGTCCGGTTCGGAGAGGTGCCGCAGGTAGGCGGTGACCTGTTCCTGCAGCTCGTGCTGCAGGGTGGTGGTGAAGGAGAGGTCGAAGCGGTCCAGGTCATACAGCGGCACGTCGAGCATCCCGGCCAGGCGGGTGCGCGCCAGGGTCACGCCCTTGTTGTTTTCCAGCGGGGTGACGGTGGGCTGGTTGCGCGGATCGCGGAACACCAGTTGCTGCTTCAGTGCCGCATCGCTCAGCGAGGCACTGATGAGCCCGGATTGGGCGAGCAGGCGCAGGTAGCTGTCGGTCAGCCCGGACAACTGGTCGCGGCCGCGCGCCAAGTACCAGGAGGGGCGGCGGTGGGCGATCATCAGCGAGATGATCTGGCGCAATGCCTTGCCCTGTTCGGCCAGTGAAACGCCGCTGGCCGGCGGTGCGTTGAGCAACTGGTTGACCTGCTGGTAGTCGGCGCCGTACCAGATCCACAGCCCGTCCGGCAGGCCGCTGACTTCGCCGTAGCCCGGCTGCGCCGAGAGCGGCACCGAATTGAGGTAGGTGAGCACCACGTTGCGCCGCGCCGCCAGGTTTTCCGCGCCGCCCTGGTAGGTGCGTACGCTGGCGGATGCCATCTGCCGCAGCTTGTCGGTGATGGAGTTGGTGCGGCCGTCTTCGGAGTGCCGGTATTTCTCGATCTGCGTGGCCAGGGTGCTGCCGCCGGGGGCGTGGTTGCCCATGCCGACCAGTTTGCCCACCTGCGCCAGCGAGGCCTGGGTGAAGCGGCTCCAGTCGATGGCCGGGTTCAGGTAGGGGCGCTGGGCGTCCAGCAGGTCGCGGTTCTCGATGAACAGCAGGCTCTGCACGATCAGCGGGGAAATACTGTCGAAGTTGCTGTACAGCCGCTGCGGGTAGCGGAAGTTGTAGATCGGCAGGCCGCGGCAGTCGGCGATGTCCACGCCGGCCTGGGACTTCTCGGGATACGGCGGGAACAGGCCGTGGCCGGTGTACTGCATCAGCGGTTCGGAGAAGCGCGTCTGGCTCAGGGTGATGAAGTTGCGCTGGTGCAGGCGGTCGAGGAAGGTCGGCAATTGCAGGTAGCCCAGCCGGCGGTCGAACGGACCGCTCTGCGGGTACACCACCGCGCTGCTGGGGCCTTGCGCCAGTTGCCAGGTCAGCTCGCCGGCGTAGCGCGCCAGCTCGCGCGCCTGCAGCTTGGAGGTGCGCGCTTCATAAAGCAGCGCGGCGCCGATGGCGGCAAGCAACGGCAGGAGAAAGAGGAACAGCAGCAGGAAACGGTGATGGTGGACTTTCGTTGGGGAAATACCGGGCTCCGAGCGACCCGGTTGACCTGCATTATGCGTACCGGAATGCTTCGAGCTATCCATTTCACGACCTGCCCATGCTCAGACCACAGCCTAGGTAAGCGGACTCCGCCCACGTGACGACCGGCGCCCCTCCCGACGCCGCGAAAGCCCTGAGATAGCGGCTTTCCTAACATCCAGCGTAGTAGGCGGCGGAAAATCTGCGCGCCGCGCAGCACCCATCCTTGCCGGTCGGATTGATTTGCCGACGGCCAGCAGGTGCAATAGGCAGGTCTGTTGCGTTTCGCCGTACTGTGCCCGGGCGCCAGCAGACCCTAATTCCTTCGACAGGACTCCTCGGCCATGCGTTCGTTATTTCTGCCCGTCGTGCCCCTGCTGCTGGCCTCGCTCTGCGCTGTCGCCGCGCCCATGCCGTTCTACAGGTGGCAGAGCAAGCTGGACGGCAGCTACACCTGCCAGCAGACCTCGCCGGGGGAAGGCTGGCAGAAGATCGGCGGGCCGTTCCGCGACGCCGGCTGCCGCGAGATGTTGCCGCAGACCCCGCCACCCAAGGGGCTGGCGGTGCCCAAGGTGTGGAAGACCTAGTGACAGGGCCTGCCGTGTAGGGCGTACAACCGTTCGCGGTTGTACGCCGCTACGCTGTGCGTATTGTTGGCTCCGTGGCCAGGCTCGGAGCACGCTCAAGCGGCGGCTCCGGGTCAGCTTCGGAGTGTCCTGAGACCAAGGTCAAACGGCGTATAACGTCGAACGTTATACGCCCTACGTTTCCGGTGAGTCCGGCGTGGGGCATTGCCCTGCGATCAAGGAGGAGACCATGACCGACCAGCAAGCCCGCATCCTCCACAGCTGGCAGGCCAACGCCGACGCCTGGACCCGCGCCGTGCGCGAGCAGCGCATCGAGAGCCGGCGCCTGGTGACTGACGCAGCGATACTCAGCGCCGTCGCCGCAGGGCCGGCACGCCGCGTATTGGACATCGGCTGCGGTGAAGGCTGGCTGTGCCGGGCCCTGGCGCGGCGGGGCAGCGAGTGCGTGGGGGTGGACGCTTCCGCGTCGCTGGTCGAGGCCGCCCGGCAGTCGGGCGGTGGGCGCTTCGAGGTGATGGACTATGCCGGGCTGATTACCGAGGGCGAATCCCTGGGCCGCTTCGATGCGCTGGTCTGCAATTTCGCCCTGCTCGACGAATCCATCGCGCCGCTGCTGCTGGCGCTGCGCGAGCTCCTCGAACCCGCAGGCCGCCTGCTGATCCAGACCGTGCATCCCTGGTCCGCCTGCGGTGATGAGCCCTACGCCGATGGCTGGCGGCTGGAGACCTTCGCCGCCTTCGGCGAGGCGTTCAGCGCGCCGATGCCCTGGTACTTTCGCACCCTGGAGTCCTGGCTGGCGCTGCTCGCCAGCAGCGGCTGGCGTGTGCGGCAACTGCGCGAGCCGCGCCATCCCGAGAGCGGAAAACCCTGTTCGTTGCTGCTGGAGCTTCAAGCGCTGGCCGAGTGAGACCGGGTTGCGCTTGACACGGAGCGAGGCCCTCTAGCGCGACGAATCGTCCCTACTCCTTTGGTCAAATGGCACCCTTTTGGGGCAGACGTCTCCTACGGACTTGTGTAAATTCGGCAGCGACCTCAGCCGTGGTCCACTCCCGCAATGCCTACGTCCGCTCCACAAGAGTGGGCAGCCTCTTCCGGTGTGCCGTCCTGGAATTGCCAGAAATTTCCGCCCTCCGTGCCGACCGGCGCGGTGGCGAAGCTTTTTTCCGGCGCTTCCGCATCCCGACTGCACTTCGAGTCCTCAGCTGATACTTCCCAAGAACAAAATGAGGTTGCATCACCATGTCGTCCCACGATCTCCAGCGGGATCTCAACGAGCGGCACATCCGTCTCATGGCCCTCGGCGCCTGCATCGGCGTCGGCCTGTTCCTCGGCTCCGCCAAGGCCATCCAGATGGCCGGCCCGGCCATCATGCTCTCCTACATCATCGGCGGTCTCGCCATCCTCGTGATCATGCGCGCCCTCGGCGAGATGGCCGTGCACAATCCCGTGGCCGGCTCCTTCGCCCGTTACGCACAGGACTACCTCGGCCCACTGGCCGGCTACCTGACCGGCTGGAACTACTGGTTCCTCTGGCTGGTGACCTGCGTTGCGGAGATCACCGCGGTGGCCATCTACATGGGCATCTGGTTCCCCGACGTGCCGCGCTGGATCTGGGCGCTGGCCGCGCTGGCGAGTATGGGCACCATCAACCTGGTGGCGGTACGCGCCTTCGGTGAGTTCGAGTTCTGGTTCGCCTTGATCAAGATCGTCACCATCGTCGCCCTGGTCCTGGTCGGCGGCGGCATGATCCTCTTCGGCCTGGGCAACAACGGTGTCGCCACCGGCATTGCCAACCTGTGGAGCAACGGCGGCTTCATGCCCCATGGCATCACCGGCGTGCTGATGTCGCTGCAGATGGTGATGTTCGCCTACCTGGGCGTGGAGATGATCGGCCTCACCGCCGGCGAAGCGAAGAACCCGCAGAAGACCATCCCGGGCGCGATCAACTCGGTGTTCTGGCGCATCCTGCTGTTCTATGTAGGCGCGCTGTTCGTGATCATGTCGATCTACCCGTGGAACGAGATCGGCACCCAGGGCAGCCCCTTCGTGATGACCTTCGAGCGCCTGGGCATCAAGACCGCGGCCGGCATCATCAACTTCGTGGTGATCACCGCCGCGCTGTCGTCCTGCAACGGCGGCATCTTCAGCACCGGCCGCATGCTCTACAGCCTCGCCCAGCACGGCCAGGCCCCGGCCGTGTTCGCCAAGACCTCCAAGGGCGGCGTGCCGCGCAATGCGCTGCTGCTGTCCATCGCCGCGCTGTTGCTGGGCGTGCTGCTGAACTATCTCGTGCCGGAAAAGGTGTTCACCTGGGTGACCTCCATCGCCACCTTCGGTGCGATCTGGACCTGGGCGATGATCCTGCTGGCCCAGCTGAAGTTCCGCCGTGGCCTCTCCGCCGCGCAAGCCAGCAAGCTGCAGTTCAAGATGTGGCTGTACCCGGTCAGCTCCTACCTGGCCATGGCCTTCCTGGTGCTGGTGGTGGTGCTGATGGCGTTCTTCGAGGACACCCGCATCGCGCTGTACATCGGCCCGGCCTTCCTGGTGCTGCTGACGGTGCTGTACTACACGCTGAACCTGGCGCCGAAAGGCGAGCAGGGCGTTGCCGCCAGCCGTGCGTGAGTGACGGTTGAGTAAATGGAAAGGGCCTCTTCGGAGGCCCTTTTCTTTTGCGCATCTTCCACTGAGGCATCAGGCGTCGTAGGGCGTATAACGTTCGACGTTATACGCCGATTGACCTTGGTTTCGGAGCACTCCGAATCCAACCCGGAGCTGCTGTTTAAAGCGCTCCGAGCCTGACCACAGAGCCGACTGGATGCATGGTGTATCGGCGTACAACCGCAAGCGGTTGTACGCCCTACGCAAGCGGATACTCCTTCCTTCATACCGCCAGCAACGGCGGCATCGGGCAGTCGAGGATATCCGCCACCGCCCGCATCAGCTCCGCCTCGCTGACGTTGATATGACCATCCTGCTCGACGCAACGGGCCATGGCCTTGAGCAGTTGCGGCTTCTGCAGCGGGCGCAGTTGCTCCAGCTTCTTCAGCGCGGCTTCGAGTTCGCGCAGCTGGCCCGCGGCCGGCAGCGGGCGGGGCGCGAAGGGCAGGCCGCCCCAGGCATCGGAGAAGGCCTGCTCGGTCTGCGCAGCGCAGGTTTCGCCGATGCGGGCGAGGAAGGCCAGCAGTACGGCGGCCGGTTCTTCCAGTTCCGCCAGCGCCACATTGCCGATCTTCGCGCTGCCGGGGCGCAGGTTGCGTTCGACGATCCGCAGCAGGGTCCACTCCAGCAGCTTCACCTTGCCGTCGAACTTGATCAGCAGCGCCATGTTCTCGCGCAGGGCGGTAAAGCCCAGGGCGTCGAGCTGCTTCAGCGCCGGCATGGCCAGGTCCAGCAGCGGCAGGCGCTGGCCGGGGTCGAGGTGCAACAGCGACTCTTCCAGCAGGTCGAGTTGCAGCGCCAGGCTCAGGCCCAGGCGAGTCTTGAGCTGTTCCAGCTGGCGGGCGCGCAGGCCGGGTTCGCTGTCCAGCAGCAGGCCGTAGACCAGCGCCTGGGCGCCCTCGGTGTCGTGGGCGGCGCGTTGCAGGCGTTCGTCCAGCCGTTGCAGGGTGCCACGGGCCGCCTGCAGGTGAGCGACGGTAGGGGCGCCGACGGCGGCGACCGCCACGTCGACGGCGCTCGGCTGGTAGGGCTGGCCGCTGACGGCGGCGGTCCAGGCTTCCTTGCTCATCAGCGCCACGTCCAGGCGCGGTTCGAATTTCGGGTAGCGGCCGTCCCAGCCCGGATCGACACGGCGGATGCGCTCCTTCAGCGGCGGGTGGGTGTCGAACCAACTGCTGCCCACGCCGTCGCCGAAGTACATGTGGCTGAATTCCGCGGCGCGCGGAGCGCTGAGCAGTGCGCCGAAGGGATTGCCGCCGATCTTCTTGAGCGCGCCGGCGATGGTCGAGGGATCGCGGGTGAACTGCACCGCCGAGGCATCGGCCAGGAACTCGCGCTGACGGCTGACCGAGGCCTTGATCAACTGGCCGAAGAAGGTGCCGACGTAGCCCAGCACATAGAGCACCACGCCACAGGCGACCACTACCAATATGACTTTACCGGTTCTGCCCTTCTCGTCATCGCTGTTGCTGCGGCGGCTGCCGCCGCCAATGCTGTAACTGCTATCAGACCAGATGCGCAGCATGCCCTCGCCGATCAGACCAAGCAGGAGGATGCCGTGCAGCAGCGCGGTCAGGCGCGTGTTGAGCAGCATGTCACCGTGATGGATATGGCTGAATTCGTGGGCGATCACGCCCTGCAGCTCATGGCGCTCGAGCTGCTCGATGGCGCCGCGGGTGATGCCGATCACCGCATCTCGCGGGGTCAGGCCGGCGGCGAAGGCGTTGATCGAGCCTTCTTCCAGCACGTACACCGGCGGCACCGGCGAGCCGGAAGCCAGGGCCATCTCCTCGACGACGTTCAGCAGCCGGCGTTCGTCGGCATTGCTGGCGCTGAGGTTGAGCAGCCGGCCGCCCAGGCGCTCGGCCACCACCTTGCCGCCGGCTCTCAGTTGCCGCTGCTTGAACAGCGCGCCGAGGACGACGACCGCGATGATTATGCCTGCCACCGTCGGGTACAGCTCGGCATCGGGTAGCGAACTGCGCACGCGTAGCTCCGGTTCGCCCAGATGCCGCCAGAGCCAGCCCAGGGCGAAGCTGGTGATGGTGACCAGGCAGACCACCGCGACGGTGAGCAGCAGGACCAGGCGCCCGGTCTGCCGCCGGGCGCGATCCTGGTGTTCGAAGAAGTTCATGCTGCTTCAGGTCAGAAGGCGACTTTCGGCGCGGCCTGGATTTCCTTGCTGTCCTCGAACTCCAGCAGGCTGGCGTCCTTGCTGTGGCCGTAGGTGGTGGCCAGGAAGATGGCGGGGAAGGACTGGCGGTAGGTGTTGTAGTCCATCACCGAGTCGTTGTAGGCCTGGCGGGCGAAGGCGACCTTGTTCTCGGTGCTGGAAAGCTCCTCGCTGACCTGTTGCAGGTTCTGCGAGGCCTTGAGGTCCGGGTAGGCTTCCAGGGTCACGTTCAGGCGGCCCATGGCGCCGCCCAGGGCATTCTCGGCGGCGGCCAGCTGCGCCATGCGGCCGGCGTCGCCGGGCTGTTCGGAAGCGGCCTTGAGACCTGCGACCGCGGCGTTACGGGCGGCGATCACGGCTTCCAGGGTTTCGCGCTCGTGCTTGAGATAGGCCTTGGCGGTTTCCACCAGATTGGGGATCAGGTCGTAGCGGCGCTTGAGCTGCACCTCGATCTGGGCGAAGGCGTTCTGGTAGCGGTTGCGCAGCGCCACCAGGCGGTTGAACACGCTGACCAGCAGGAAGACCACGCCGGCGATGATGGCGAGGGTGACGATCGACGAAACGCTCATGGGATGTCCTTATCGGCAGGCGATTGAGCCTCGATGATAGCGGAAAGCCGGTAGGGCGTTGGGGAACTTCTCACGTCTCGCTTCGTTGATTCGCAGGCAGTGCTGCGGCACTTTTCTGAACGACGAAGGGCCTCCGAGGAGGCCCTTGCGGTGTGGCGCGCGGATCAGCGGTCGAGGTACTCGGCAGTCGAGATCACCTCGGCATAGGCGAAGGCGAACGCTGCCATGTAGGCCGCATGTACCTGGGCGGCCGGCACCTTCACGCCATTGAACTCCAGGTCCAGGGTGGCGCAGGCATCGTGCAGCACGGTCACGCCGTAGCCGAAGTCGGCGGCGGCACGGACGGCACCGTCCACGCACATGTGGCTCATGTGGCCGACCACGACGACGGACTCGATGCCGTGCTGGTCAAGGATCGCCTTGAGCTCGGTGCCGCGGAACGAGTTGACGAAGTGCTTGAGCACGACGGCTTCGCCGGGCAGATTGGCGACTTTCGCGTGGATCTGCGCGCCTTCGCTGCCGGGGGCGAAGAAGGGCGCGTCGGCGCTTTCGAACTCGTGGCGGACGTGTACGACCAGGTCACCGCGCTCCCGGAAGGCGGCGAGCACCTTGGCAGCCTGGTTGGCGGCGGGCTCGATGCCGACCAGCGGCCATTTGCCGGCGGGGAAGTAGTCGTTCTGGATATCCACTAGGATGAGCGCTTGCTTTGCCATTTCCGAAGTCCTTGGTGAGTGGGAAGTGGAGCCAGTATTGGCCATGCCGCGCCGGCGCGGGATCAGTCGGAACGACAATAACGAGGGGTAAAGTGACAATGGTTGGGCAAAGGCGCGTCGTCGAGATCGGCCTGCTGATCTATCCCGGTGTTCAGGCGGCGGCGCTGCACGGGTTGACCGATCTGTTCGCGGTGGCCGAACGCATCGCCAGCGAAGAGGCCGGCGAGCAGTTGCCGGCACTGCGGGTCAGTCACTGGTCCGGCGAGGACGGCGCCGCGCCCCGGCGCATCTTCGATACCCATCCGGACCTGCCGCTCGACGCCGACAGCCCCCTGGTCGCCGTGCTGGTGCCGCCGTCGCTGTTCGGCCTGCCCGACGCCACGCCCCTGCGCCACCTCACCCAATGGCTGGCCGCGCGCCACGCGGACGGCGCCATCGTCGGCTCGGTGTGCATCGGCGGCTTGCTGGTGGCCGAGGCCGGCCTACTCGACGGGCGCTCCGCCACCGCCCACTGGAGCGGGGCCGAGGCGTTCGCCCGGCGCTTCCCCAAAGTACGCCTGGAGGCGCACAAGCCCATCGTCGACGATGGCGACCTGATCACTTCCGCCGGTCTGATGGCCTGGTCGGAAGTGGGGCTGCGCGTGGTCGACCGCCTGCTCGGGCCGAGCATCGCCTCGCGCACCGCCCGGTTCCTGGTGGTGGAACACAGCGACAGCGCGCAGCAGTGCGGCAGTAACTTCGCACCGCTGCTCGGTCACGGCGACGCGGCGATCCTCAGGGTCCAGCACTGGCTGCAGGGCAACGGCGCGGTGGACGTGAGCCTGCCGGCAATGGCCGCCCGCGCCGGGCTGGAGGAGCGTACCTTCCTGCGCCGCTTCCGGGCGGCGACGGGGCTCAAGCCCACCGAATACTGCCAGCACCTGCGGGTGGGCAAGGCGCGGGAGATGCTGGAGTTCACCAATGGCACGGTGGACCACATCGCCTTTACGGTCGGCTATCTCGACCCCGGCTCGTTCCGCAGCACCTTCCGCAAGATCACCGGGATGTCGCCCAGCGACTACCGCAAGCGCTTCGGCGCCAGGCAGGCCGAGGCCGCCGTCAGGGACTGACCGACATCGCCGCTTCCATCTGCTGCACCAGCAGGGGGGCGTATTCGGCGTCGGTCATGGCCGGATGCACCTGCAGGTTCATCAGGTCGGTCCATTGCAGCATCCAGCGTTGCACGTCGAGGGGATTCTCGGCTTCTGCAAGGCCAAAGCCCATCATGTGGCCCATGGCGTGCCAGCGCCCGACCAGCTTGACGTTGGCCGGCGGCTGGCCGCCGGTCTGCAGGAAGCGCTGGATGACCTTGTCGCGGTTTTCCATGGGAATGGTCCAGTGCACCAGATAGAGCATGTCGCACCTCCGGCCCGGGTCCGGGCAGGCAAGATTCGCGGACCCGAATCGGCACCGCTGCCAGGGTCGCGCCCGTGTATCCCAGGCGTTACAGCCTCCGGCTGGGAGCGGTTTCCTCTCCACAGGCATAGCAGCCGGGCCGGTGCCGACCATGGCCGCTGATCGGCGGTGCGCGAGGTAGTCGATCGACGGTCAGATCCAGCGATCGTTCTGCGCCGTGCGCTCAGCATGCTGTGCGGCTTGGTCGAGAACGCAGTCTCAAATTGCTGCAGTTGCGATAAAATACTTATTGAGATGCTTATATTTCCTGCCTCGTCAGCGAGGCAGGCATGAACAGGATCAACTGGACAAAAAAGGCCGTGAAGCAGCTCGGCAAGCTCAGCAAGGCAGACCAGCCGATGATCTACGACGCCGTGCAGGGCCTGGCGTGGATGCCGAATGTGCAGAACGTGAAGAAGCCGATCAACCACACCCAGGGTTACCGCCTGCGGGTAGGCAATTACCGGGTGCTGTTCGACTGGGATGGTGGAGTCAGGATCGTGAATATCGAAGAGGTCAGGAAGCGCGATGAGCACACGTACTAATGTGCAGATCATCAACGGAGCGGACGGTGTGCCGGCCTTCGTGGTCATTCCCTATGCGGACTACATCGCCAGTCACCCACGGGAGGATCTGGTACCCAACGAGGTCGTCGGGTTCATGGTCAAGGAAGGGCTGACTGCAATCGGGGCCTGGCGCAAGCATCGGGGCCTGACTCAGGCGGAGGTCGCCGAGCGGATTGGTATCAGCCAATCCGCCTATGCCCAGCAGGAAGCTGCCACCCGGCCGCGCAAACCCACCCGGGAGAAGGTCGCGAAAGCACTGGGCGTCCATCCCGATTTGCTGGACCTCTGAGCGCGAGCCGATCCGCGTTCAGACCCAGCGATCATTCTCCGCCGTGCGCTCGCCGCCAGCGTCGCCGGTGTTCAGCACTCCGCGCGGCTCGATCAGCATCACCTGCACCTCGTGCTCGGCATACGGCTTGTGCTCGACGCCACGGGGCACCACGTACAGCTCGCCAGCGCGCAGGGTGAGCGGGCCGTCGCGGAAGTCGATGCGCAGCTCGCCGTCGAGCACGATGAAGGTCTCGTCGGTGTCGGCGTGGCTGTGCCAGACGAAATCGCCATGCAGTTTCACCACCTTGAACTGGTAGTCGTTCATCTCCGCAATGACGCGGGGCTGCCAGGTTTCGTGTAGACGCGAGAGCTTGTCCCGCAGGTTGATCGGTTGGCGCTGGGTCATGCTGTGCTCCTTCAAATGAGTCGCCTGACACTACGGCTCCTTCCGGAGCCGGTCTTGCAGAAAATTGCGCTTCGAGCGTCTGCGCATTGGCGTCATCGGCTCGCCGGGATGCCACTGCCGAGTGGATGTGGCGGGCGGCTATGCTGGAAACATTGCGCCCGCCCCGCGCCGGAGATCGCCATGCCCACGCCCGTTCCCGCCGTCCGCCCCAGCGTCATCCCCTGCCTGCGCTATCGCGATGCGCCCCGGGCCATCGAGTGGCTGTGCATCACCTTCGGCTTCCAGCGCCAACTGGTGGTGGCCGATGAGCATGGGGGGATCGCCCATGCGCAGCTGGTGCTCGAGGATGGCAGCGGCTTGCTGATGCTCGGCTCGTTGCACGACAACGAGTACGGCCGGCTGATGCGCCAGCCCGACGAGGTCGGCGGCTGCACCCAGAGCATCTACGTCGTGGTGAAGGACGCCGAGGCGTTGTACCGCGCGGCGGTGGGCGGCGGCGCGCAGATCGTCATCGACATCAAGGACGAGGACTACGGCGGCCAGGGCTTCACCTGCCGCGACCTGGAAGGACACATCTGGAGTTTCGGCACCTACGATCCCTGGCACTGAGACTCCACGCGAAATCCTGCCGGCTGCGCTACCCTGTCCAGCCCGCTGCCCCGATGGGTGGCCGGCCCCGTGATCCCCAACCCAACGACAAGGAGCACGTGATGAACACAGTGGTATTCGCCGACGGCACCGCCGTTCCCGCCATCGGCCAGGGCACCTGGCGCATGGGCGAGAACCGCGCCGAGCGACCGCGCGAGGTGGCGGCGTTGCGCGAGGGCATCGAGCGCGGCCTGATCCTCATCGACACCGCCGAAATGTACGGCGAGGGCGGCTCGGAGGAGGTGGTCGGCGAGGCCATCGCCGGGCTGCGCGACCAGGTCTTCCTGGTCAGCAAGGTCTATCCGCACAATGCCAGCCGGCGCGGTATCCCTGAAGCCTGCGAACGCAGCCTCAGGCGCCTGCGCACCGACTGCCTGGACCTCTACCTGCTGCACTGGCGCGGCCAGTATCCGCTGGAGGAAACGGTCGAAGCCTTCGAGCGCCTGCGCGAGGCCGGCAAGATCCGCCGCTGGGGCGTGTCCAACTTCGACCTCGACGACATGCGGGAGCTGAACGAGCCTGCCTGCGCCACCAACCAGGTGCAGTACAGCCTGGAGGAGCGCGGAATCGAATGGGACCTGCTGCCCTGGTGCCAGGAAGAACGCATGCCGCTGATGGCCTACTGCCCGGTCGGGCAGGGTGGCAGCCTGCTGCGGCATCGCGTTCTGGCCGAGATCGCCGCCCGGCACGATGCCACCCCGGCCCGCGTGGCGTTGGCCTGGCTGATCCACCAGCCGGGCGTGATCGCCATCCCCAAGGCGGTGGAGTCGCTGCACGTACGCGACAACGCCGCCGCGCTGCAGCTGCGCCTGGGCGCCGACGACCTCGTGCTGCTCGACAGCGCCTTCCCGCCGCCCACGCGCAAGCGGCATCTGGCGATGGTCTGACGAGGTGGCCGTGCGCCGTCTTCGCTTCATCATGCCGGCGCCGGCTGACGTGGTATTCGAGGCTTTCCACGATCATCGCCAGCGTCTGCTCTGGGACACGCTGTTGTCCGAGGCCTACGTCGAGGGAGGGGCGACTCACCCGTCGATCGGGGCGGTCTCGGTGAATCGTGGTCGGGGCCTGCGGCGCTGCTTCGTGCTGCGCACGCGCTTCGTCAATGTCGATCCGCCCAGGCGCGCTGCTGCCGTGCTGGTCGAGCCCAGCGGCCCGTTCCAGCATTGGGCGGCCACGCTGCAGCACCACGACCTCGACGCGGGGTGTTCCGAACTGCTTTACAGCTTCGACCTGTCGGTGCGCCCGCGCTGGCTGGGGCGATGGGTGGATGCATCGGTGGCGAAGCTTTTCGAGCGGGCCACGCGCCGACGCTTTGCCGCCCTGGCGAGCTATCTGCAGTCGCGCGCCGATCCGGATCGCGCCTGACCTCCGCCCCGGTCGTCGCCGCAAGCGGCGTGGCCGGGGTGGGGTGCTAGCCTTGCCCGATACCGGCCGCACCGGTGGGGAGGGCTGCACAGATGAGCAACTACACGGCGGAAAGTGCCGCCATCAACCGGGTTCTCACGGATTACGTGGAGGGCATGACCTTCGCCGACGAGGCGAGGTTGCGCCAGGCGTTCCATCCGTCCTGCAAGATCATCGGCAACTACCACGGTGAGCTGGAATGGGCCTCGCTGGACGACTTCATCGGCGCGATCAAGGCCGAATCGCCTCCTTCGTCCGGCGCACCGCCGGTGTGGGAGCTGAAGTCGCTGGACATCACCGGCGACAGCGCGGTGGCGAAGGTGACGGACGACTTCCTCGGCATGCATTTCACCGATTACCTGTCGCTGCTGCGCATCGGCTCGCAGTGGTCGATTATCAACAAGCTCTACTACCTGCACGAGTGACGTGGAACGCATCGGTCTGCGCGGTACGCCGGAAACCTTGCTGATCACCTTCTATGCCAAGGCGAAGGAGAGCGAGCTGCCCGACAGCCTGCTGCGCGACCATTTCGCCCGACGGGCGCTGGGCCGGGTCGACTATGACTTCGCCCGCCTGCACCTCGGCCGCTCCGGATGGATCGGCGTGGCGCTGCGCGCCAAGCTGTTCGACGACTGGGTGCGCGACTTCCTCGCACGCCACCCGCGGGCGGTGGTGTTGCAGCTGGGCTGCGGGCTCGACAGCCGGGTCTGGCGCATTGATCCGCCCTCCACCGTGCAGTGGTTCGAGGTGGACTTCCCCGAGGTGATCGCCCTGCGCGAGCGCCTGTATCCGCCGCGGGAGAACTGCCACTTGCTGGCCAGCGCGCTGACCACGCCGGATTGGTGGCATGTGGTGCCGGTAGGGCGGCCGGTGCTGATCGTCGCCGAGGGCGTGCTGCCCTATGTGGAAAGCGAGGCGGTGCCCTGGCTGCTGCGGGCGCTGGTGGCGCACTGCGGCAGCGGCGAGCTGATCTTCGACGGTTACACCCGGCAGAGCATCCGCTGGATGCAGTACCACCCGATGATCCGCAGGACCGGCGCCATCCTGCACTGGGGCATCGATGATTCCGCCGAACTGGAAGCGCAGGTGCCCGGCTTGCGCTTCGTCGATGCAGTCGCTCCCTACGACAATGCGCAGATCGCCCGGATGTCCCTGGGCGTGCGCCTGCTGTACCGGATCACCCTGGCGATTCCGCCGCTGCGGCGCATGGGGCGGCTACTGCGTTATCGGTTTGGCTGAAGCTGGCCGCGTCGGCTGGGCGTGGCTGGTGACGGGGCCAGCTGCTTTACTCAAGGATCGATGAGGATGTCTCGCAGGAGCTGCCGATGAAACTCGAGCCGCTGATGAACATGCACGTGAAGGCGAGCGTGCCGCTGGAGATCGGCCGGGTGCCCCACGGCCAACGCCTGATTTCGGCGGCCGGCGGGGGCACCTTCCAGGGGCAGCGGCTGAACGGCGAGGTGCTGCCCGGCGGGGGCGACTGGATCCTGGTGGACAGCGATGGCGGCTGGCACCTGGAGGTGCGCCTGGTGCTGCGTACCGACGATGGCGCGCGGATACTGATGCAGCACAACGGGCTGCTGGTGGCCAACCCGAAGATCATCACGGCGGTATCCCGTGGCGAGAGCGCGGAGTACGGTGACACCTACTTCATGATCCAGCCGCGCTTCGAGGTCGGTGACGAGCGCTACCGCTGGCTGAACCATCTCCTCGCGGTGGGCGAGGGGCGGTTGGGGCCGGGCTGGGTGGAATACCGCTTGTATTCATTGGCCAATGGGTGAGCGATGAAAACCCGTAGTTGTCACATACGGCGGGCAGAGTGTGCGGACCAGGGTTCTGGAGACGAAGCCATGCCGCTGCCCCCCAACATGCTTCCCGGTGACAAAGTAGTGCTGTTCGACGGCGCCTGCCGCCTGTGCAACGGCTGGAGCCGCTTCCTGCTGCGCCATGACCGCGAGCAGCGCATGAAGCTGTGCAGCGTGCAGTCGGCGGAAGGCCAGGCGATCCTCGACTGGTTCGGGCTGCCGACCGACTATTTCGACACCATGCTGTACATCGACGGCCACTGCGGCTACGACCGCAGCGAGGCCTTCCTGCGGGTGATCGGCCAGCTGCCGGCGCCGTGGAACTGGTTGCGGGTCCTGTGGCTGGTGCCCATGTCCTGGCGCGACGCGCTGTATGACCGTATCGCCCTCAACCGCTACCGCCTGTTCGGTCGCGAGGACCGCTGCCTGGTGCCCTCGCCGGAATACCGAGGGCGCTTCCTGGGCAATGGCTAGCGCCGCCATCGCGCGTCTGGCGCTGGGCGTGGTGTTCCTCTACCACGGGCTGGTGCCGAAGCTGCTGTTCCTGAGTCCCGACGAAGTGCGCATGATCGAGGCCCACGACTGGCCGCTGTCGACCCTGCGCATCGCCCAGGTGGCAGGCGCCTCGGAAGTGGTCCTGGGGCTCGCCATCCTCTTGTTGCGTCGCAGCCGCTGGCCCTTGTGGCTTGCCAGTGTGGCCCTGCTGGCCTTGCTGGTGGACGTGGCGCTGTTCTCGCCGGCGCTGCTGCTGGGCGCCTTCAATCCGGTCACCACCAATATCGCCGCGCTGGCGCTGTGCCTGATCGCCCTGCAGGGCGAGCGGGGCGCGCGGCCGCCCCGCCCGAACGCCCTGCGTTAGAAGGTCTTGGAGACGCCCGCTACCACGGTGGCGGTGCAGAGGTCCTTGTAACCCTGGTTGTTGAAGCACTCGTTCTGCGAAAGGTCGGTGTCGACATAGCTCAGCGACCAGTCCAGCCCCACCAGTTCATGGCTCAGCTTGACCTCCCATTCGTTGTAGCCGTCGCGGGTGTCGCCGCTGCCGGACAGGTAGATCGGGTCCTTGGCGTCGTTGTGGCCGAAGCGCGTGCGCAGCTTGAACTCGGCCGGCAGTTCGGCGTTGTAGGCCAGGTAGGTGTAGAGGTTGCTGTTCTTGTCGCCGAAGTAGTTGGGATAGTCGTTGCCGTAGTAGACCCCCGCCTCGAAGCCGTAGGCGTGGAGGATGGCGTACGTGTCGCTCTGGTTGAACTGGCTCGACTTGGGATAGGTGTACTTGACGTAGCCCAGGTCCAGGGCCACGTCATCGTTGGCCTGCCAGTACCAGCCGGCGTAGTAGTCCACTTCCTGGCGGGTGTCGTAGCCGTAGCCGTAGTCGACGTTGGAGGTCCAGGAGCCAAGGTACAGGCCGCTTATGTGCTGCAGGGTGAGGCCGAACTGGGCGGCCGGGTCGCCCTGGGTCTGCGAGATGCCGCGGGTGCGATAGTCGCTGACCAGCGCGGTATCGATCTGCAGGAGGAAGTCCTGGTTGAGTTCCACGGCCAGGGTGGTGGTGAGCGGCGCGCAGGTGAGCAACGCACCGATGAGCCATTGGGGGCGGTTCATGCGGATGTCCCTTTGTTGTGATTGTGTGTGGGGCAGTGCGAAAAGGCCCGCGCAGCGCCAGTGCTCTCCCCGTCGCCGAGGGAGCGGAAGAGAAGGCTGGGCTGGCGGGCAGGGCGCCAGGGGTGTTCAGGCCCCGGCGCAGGAGCCCGACTCGGTCAGAGAGCCGGAGCGTCGTCGGCGCGGTAGACTTCGCGACCTTCGAACAGGGTGTGCAGCACGCGGGCTTCGGCCAGTTGCTCGTCCGGCACGCTGAACACGTCACGGTCGAGAACGACCATGTCGGCCTGCTTGCCGGGGGCGAGGGTGCCGATCGTCTGGCTCATGCCGATGGTCTGCGCGGCATTGCGGGTGTAGGCATAGAACATGGTTTCGCGGTCGACGCGCTGCTCGGCGTTGAGCACGCCCAGCTCGCCCTTGCGGGTGACGGCCTGGTAGATGGCTTTCAGCGGGTCCGGGGTGGACACCGGCCAGTCGCTGGCGCCGGCGATGGTGGCGCCGTTGTCCAGCAGGGACTTGGCCGGGTACATGCCGCGGTATTCGTCATCGCCGATGTAGGGCTTCACCAGTTCGACGGTGTAGGGTTCGGCGGCGGCCCAGTCCAGCTGCATCGAGGCGATCACGCCCAGTTGCTTGAAGCGCGGGTAATCCTGCGGGGTGACCAGCTGCAGGTGGGTGATCGAGTGGGTGATGCCGCTCTGGCGGTCCTTGCGCGCCTGCTCGATGCCGTTGAGCGATTCGCGCACCGCGCGGTCGCCGATGGCGTGGATGTGCACCAGCCAGCCACGGGCGTCGGCGGCGCTGACCAGCTCGCCGAAGTGCTTCGGATCGATCAGCAGTTCGCCGGGCTTGTGGCTGTTCTTGTAGTCCTCCAGCAGGGCGGCGGACTGCGCCGGGAACTCGATCACGCCATCGGCGAACACCTTGATGCCCGGCAGCGTCAGGTTGGGGATGCCCTGGAACTGTTGGCGAACCTTTTCGATCACGTCGAGATCGGCCGGGGTGCTCTTCGGATTGACTACCTGCAGCGCCGCGACGTGGGCGGTGAGCTGGCCGTTCTGGGACAGGTTGCGGTACACCGGCAGTACGCCGACCGACTTCTCGGTGGGCTTGATGTTGAACACCGCTTCACCCGGGCTGCCGTTGGCGGCCGGGTCCATCCAGGCGGTGATGCCGAAGCTGTTGTTGTACTTCACGGCGGCCTGGCCCGCGCGATCCATGGTCTTGGCGTCGGCGGCCGGCATGGCGGCGGCGACCAGGTCGAAACCGGAGTCGACGACGAAGCCGGTGGGGTTGAAGTTCTTGTCGTGGGCGATGTTCTGCTGTTCCAGCTTGCTCAGGGTGCGCAGGCGTTTCGCGTCGAGCCCGGCGCGCTTGAGCATGGCGGCGTTGGCCCAGGCGGTGTGGTGGTCGCTGCCGGCCAGTACCACCGGCACCTTGGCCCACTCGCCGTGGTTCAGGCGCTTGGCCAGGCCGTCGGCCTGGGACCAATAGCTGGAGTGCATGCCGTTCATCACCACGATGTCGCCGACCCGCGCCTTGCCGCTGTCGCGGTCCTGCTCCAGGCGCTTCATGAACGCGTCGAGGTCCATCTGCTCGTCCACCAGGCTGGCGGAGATCAGCTCCAGGCCACCGAAGACGGAGTGCGAGTGGCTGTCGACGAAGCCGGGCATCAGCACCTTGCCGCCCAGGTCGACGACCTTGCTCTTGGCATCGCCCAGGGCGCGGATTTCGTCGTTGGAACCCACTTTCAGGACCTTGCCGTCCGCCACCGCGACCGCCTGTTGCAGTGCCTGGCCGGGCTCGGCGGTGAAGACCTTGCCGTTGAGCAGGATCAGGTCCGCGTTCTGTGCCTGTGCTTCCAAAGTACTGAGCGCGATCGCTACTGCCAGTGCGCCTTTGAGCCACGTATGCATGAGGTTACCTTGCGTGCCGGTTGATTTTTATTGGTCTGCGCAAGAGGCTATCGAGGCGGCCGGCGGCCCGAAAGGCGCTATCGCTCATAACACTTGTGAACGTTTGGAACGAATATGGACAAGTTCAGCAGCCTCGAGATGTTCGTCGCCAGTGCCGAAACCGGCAGTTTCAGCCGCGCCGCCGAGCGCCTCGGCAAGACCCCTTCAGCGGTGACCAAGGCCATCGGCCTGCTGGAAGGCGAGCTGGGCGCACGGCTGTTCGAGCGCACCACGCGCAGCATGTCGCTGACCGAGGCCGGCCAGCTCTACCTGGACGGCGCCCGCGAAGTGCTGGAGCGCATGCGCGAGACCACCGAAGAGATCGCCCAGTTGCAGCACAGCCTGCGCGGTGTGCTGCGGATCACCGCGCCGTTGGTGTTCGGCCCGGCCTTCCTCGACCAGGCCTGCGCGGACTTCCTCGCCCTGCATCCGGACGTGCGCCTGCAGGTGGACCTCTCCGACAGCTACCTCGACCTGCTCGACGGTCGCTACGACCTCGCGCTGCGCATGGGCAACAGCGACCTGCCGGGGCTGATCGCCCAGCCCCTGGCCGGCAGCCGCCTGGTGGTCTGCGCCAGTCCCGCGTATCTGGCGCGGCGCGGTACGCCCCGGCACCCGCGCGAGGTCATCGAGCACGATTGCCTGATCTATCGCCATCCGGCGCTGGAGGAGCGCTGGTGGTTCGACCTGGGCGGCGAGCGTTTTTCGACGCCGCGCCACGGCCGCCTGAGCAGCGACAACCAGGCGGTGCTGCTCTCCGCCTGCCTGGGCGGGCACGGCCTGTTGCCGTGCCCGCGCTGGAGCGTGCTGGAGCATCTGCGCTCCGGGCGGCTGGTCACGGTGCTGGATGAGTTCTACTTCGAGCCGGACACCTTCGGCACGCAGATTCTCGCGGTGTACCCGAGCAACCGCCGCGCCACGCGCAAGATCCACGCCTTCATCGAACACCTGCGCGAGGCGCTGAGCAACAACGGCATCCTCTGAGGCGATCAGCCCTGGGTGCACTCCACCCGGTTGCGGCCATTGGCCTTGGCCCGGTACAGCGCGCGGTCGGCCCGCTCGAGCAGCTGGGCCAGCCCGCAGGCCGTGTCCACCGACACCAGGCCGATGCTGACGCTGACCCGCAGCACACCGCCCTCGACCTCGAGGCTGAGGTCCTGCAGGTTTTCCCGCAGCCGTTCGAGGAAGTGCCGGGCGGCGTCGGCCTCGGTGTTGGGCAGGAGGAACACGAACTCCTCGCCGCCGAAGCGGGCGAACAGGTCGGTGCTGCGTGCCTGCTGCCGGCAGAGCTCGCTGAAGCGGCAGAGCACCAGGTCGCCGACGGCATGGCCGTGCTGGTCGTTGATGCGCTTGAAGTGGTCGAGGTCCAGCACCGCCAGGCTCAGCGGCGTGCCATAGCGCGCGCTGCGCGCCAGCTCGCGCTCGGCCTGGGCCTGGAAGGCGCGGCGATTCAGGGCGTTGGTCAGCGGGTCGAGGGTGGCCAGTTGGCGCAGCTGGTTTTCCAGCGCCTTGTGGTGGCTGACGTCGCGGATTTCCGCCACCTGCTGCTGGCCGTCGGCCAGGCGCTCGATGCTCAGTTCGGCGGCGAAGGTGCTGCCGTCGTCGCGCATGGCGAGGATGTCATGGGGCTTGCCGTCGGCGCTGGCCAGCAGCCCCTGCAGGTCGCTCCGGGCCTCGCTGACGAACAGTTCGCCGAAGGGCTGGCCGAGCAGGCGCTCGCGGGGCCAGAGCAGCATGCGCTCGAGCATCGGGTTGGCATCCACCACGCGCCCTTCACGCAGCACCAGCATGCCGGCGTTGGCGACCTGCATCAGGCGCTCGAAGCGCTCGGCGCTGGCGGCGGCTTCGCGGGCGTGGCGCTGGCTGTCGGCGAGGATGTGGCGCATGGTCATCAGCGCCATGCCCACCAGGGCGATGACCCACAGCGGAATGCCGAAGTTGTAAGGCAGCAGGTAGCTGAAGGAGCGAGTGACATCGGCATGCTCGATGCCCAGCAGGCCATCGTGCAGCCCGATGCCGGCGCGGGCCAGGGTGACCAGTGCATAGCCGCCGAGCGCCGCGGCCACGAAGTGACGCACGCCGCGCAGCTCGCTTTCGCCCGGCGCACGCAGCAAAGCCTGGCACGCCTGGATCGGCAGCAGGCCGCCGATGGTGGCGTAGATGGCGATCAGGTATTCGGAGTTGATCGGCGCCCGCCACCAGTGCCAGCTCAGCGCCAGGGACATCGCCCCGGCGCTGGCCGGGACCGTCCACCAGGGCGGCGGCAGGCCGAGGAAGCGGTACACGCCCAGCAGCAGGGTCGCCTCGCCGGCCAGTTGCAGGGCGTTGCCGAGAATGTTCAGCAGCTTGCTGCCGCTGGCCATGAAGCCCATGAACAGCAGGATGCCGAGGATCAGCGTCCAGGCACCGCTCATCCACAGGCCGGGGCCGCGGTAGGGGCGGGCGAAGTACCAGAGGCCGGTGCAGGCGATGGCGCTGGCGAGCATCAGATTGAGGCCGAGCAGCATCGGCGAGAAGTACAGGGTTTCCACGGCCACCAGCCTCCATGTGGGTTGCCGTGGATTCTGCCAGTGCGGCCGGCGTCTTGTCAGTTGCCGTTAAGGGTGGTGCGCCGGTCCCGGCCCGGCTGCGTGATTCCCGCAGTGCGCTCCGGGACGAGACCGTCTTCGTGACTCAGCCGGCGGCCGCCTCGAAGCTGTCGCTGCGGGCCATGCGCCAGATGCGCTCGTAGAACTCGCCCTCGATGTTGCCCGAGAGCAGTTCGCCGGGCTTGAGGAAGTAGTGCAGGTGGGAGAACAGGCGGATCTCGGTGGCCGAGACGCGGCGCACCAGGTGCTTGGCCTCCAGCTGCGAGGGATGTTGCAGGCCGGCGGCGGCGATCATTTCGGCCAGGCCCTTCAAGGTGTTGTGGTGGAAGTTGAGTACCCGCTCGGCCTTGTCCGGCACCACCAGGGCGCGCTGGCGCAGCGGGTCCTGGGTGGCCACGCCGGTCGGGCACTTGTTGGTGTGGCAGCTCTGCGACTGGATGCAGCCGATGGCGAACATGAAGCCGCGCGCCGAGTTGGCCCAGTCGGCGCCCATGGCCAGCACGCTGGCGATGTCGAAGGCGCTGACGATCTTGCCGCTGGCGCCGATGCGGATCTTGTCGCGCAGGCCCAGGCCGACCAGGGTGTTGTGCACGAACAGCAGGCCTTCGCGCATCGGCAGGCCCATGTGGTCGGTGAACTCCAGGGGCGCAGCGCCCGTGCCGCCTTCCTTGCCATCGACCACGATGAAGTCGGGGAGGATGCCGGTCTCGTGCATGGCCCGGGCGATGCCCATGAACTCCCACGGATGGCCGATGCACAGCTTGAAGCCCACCGGCTTGCCGCCGGAGAGTTCACGCAGTTTGACGATGAAGTCGAGCAGCTCCTTGGGGGTGCTGAAGGCGCTGTGGGAGGAGGGCGAAATGCAGTCCTGTCCCATTGGCACGCCACGGGTGGAAGCGATTTCCGGAGTCACCTTGTGTTTGGGCAGGATGCCGCCGTGGCCGGGCTTGGCGCCCTGGCTGAGCTTGATTTCGATCATCTTCACCTGCGGGTCGACCGCCTGCTTGGCGAAGCGCTCCGGGTCGAAGTGGCCGTCCGGCGTGCGGCAGCCGAAGTAGCCGCTGCCCAGCTCCCAGGTCAGGTCGCCGCCGTACTCGCGGTGGTAGGGGCTGATGCTGCCTTCGCCGGTGTCATGGATGAAGTTGCCCATCTTCGCGCCCTTGTTCAGCGCGCGGATGGCGTTGGCGCTGAGGGAGCCGAAGCTCATCGCCGAGATGTTGAATACCGAGATGGAGTAGGGCTGCTTGCACTCCGGGCCGCCGACGTCGACGCGGAAGGTGCGGGGATCGGACACCGGCGCCGGGCGGATGGAGTGGGCGATGAATTCGAAGCCCGACTGGTAGACGTCGATCAGGGTGCCGAAGGGTTTGTCGGCACTCTCGTTCTTCGCCCGCGAGTACACCAGCGCACGCTGGGCGCGGGAGAAGGGCAGGGCATCGTTGTCGCCCTCGAGCAGGTACTGGCGGATTTCCGGGCGGATGCCTTCCACCAGGTAGCGGATGTTGCCCAGGATCGGGTAGTTGCGCCGTACGGCGTGGCGCTCCTGCAGCAGGTCGAAGACGCCCAGCACGCTGAGGGCGAAGGTCAGTAGGGTCAGTGGCCAGACGTCGCCGAGGAACGGCAGGCTGATCAGGGTGAACAGGACACACGCGGTAAAGAAGGCATAACGGCTTAAGAGCGACAGGTTCATGGAGTCTCCAGTCGTCGGGCTGAACACGGTAAGGGTGAATCGAAAGGACCGCTAGAGCATGGCATTCGTTGCACGAATGCGCCTGGGTGAAGCGCAATGCGGCCTGCTTTCGGAATATTTCGAGTGTTGGTGGACCGACGTTAGTCCGAAGACGGAAAAAAAGAAAGCTAGCTAACGATTTTCTCCGAGGGTGAGAAAGCTTGTCTCCGACGGTGCAAGAAATGGGGCAGGGCGCGTGCTCTTCATAGGAGCGAGCTTGCTCGCGAACCGCACCCTGCCCAACTAACAGGCGATCACATTCACCGCCAGTCCACCCTTCGAGGTCTCCTTGTACTTGTCCATCATGTCGCGCCCGGTGTCGCGCAGGGTGTCGATGGCCTTGTCCAGGCTGACCAGATGCTGGCCGTCGCCGCGCAGGGCCAGTTGGGCGGCGTTGATGGCCTTGAGCGAGGCCATGGCGTTGCGCTCGATGCAGGGCACCTGCACCAGCCCGGCCACCGGGTCGCAGGTCAGTCCGAGGTTATGCTCCAGGCCGATCTCGGCGGCGTTCTCCACCTGCTCCAGGCTGCCGCCGAGGACTTCCGCCAGGCCGCCGGCGGCCATGGCGCAGGCCGAGCCCACTTCGCCCTGGCAGCCTACTTCGGCGCCGGAGATCGAGGCGTTGAGTTTGCACAGGATGCCGATGGCGGCGGCGGTGAGCAGGTAGCGCTCGATGGCGTCCGTGCTGGCCTGGGTGTCGTAGCGGGCGTAGAAGTGCAGCACCGCCGGGACGATGCCGGCGGCGCCATTGGTGGGGGCGGTCACCACCCGTCCGCCGGCGGCGTTCTCCTCGTTCACCGCCAGTGCCCAGAGGTCCACCCAGTCCATCGCGCCGAGGGTGCTGGCGATCAGGTTGCCGCTGTCGGCTTCGTTCAGCCGGCGGTAGAGCATGGGCGCGCGACGGCGCACCTTGAGCCCGCCGGGGAGGATGCCTTCGGTTTCCAGTCCACGGCGCACGCAGGCCTGCATTTCCTCCCAGATATGCGCAAGGCCGGCGTGGATTTCCGCCTCGCTGCGCACGGCGAGTTCGTTGGCCCACATCAGGTCGCTGATGCGCTTGAAGTCGTGCTGGTGGCACAGGCGCAGCAGTTCCTCGGCGCTATGGAAGGGGTGGGGCATGGGGCTGTCGGGCAGGGCGCGGTCGGTGTTGAAGTCGGCCTGGTCCACCACGAAACCACCGCCCACGGAGTAGCAGATGCGCTCGGCCAGCAGCTCGCCATTCGCCGCCAGTGCCCGCAGGTGCAGACCGTTGGGGTGGGAGGGCAGGCTGTCGTCGTGGAAGACCAGTTGCTGCGCCGGGTCGAAGTCGATTTCCCGCACGCCGCCCAGGCGCAGGCGATGGCGCCGCAGGATGTCGTCCACCTGTGGCGCCAGCGCGGCCGGGTCGGCTTCCGCCGGGTCGATGCCGAGCAGGCCGATCAGGCAGGCGCGGTCGGTGGCGTGGCCCTTGCCGGTGGCGCTGAGGGAACCGTAGAGGTGCACCTCGATGGCTGCGACCCGTTCCAGCAGGCCGTCCGTCCGCAGGCGGTCGACGAACTCGCGGGTGGCGCGCATCGGCCCCACGGTGTGGGAGCTGGACGGCCCGACGCCGGGCTTGAACATGTCGAAAACGCTGAGGCTCATGGGGAATTCCTCCTGTCCTCAAGCATGGACCCGCAACGGCGCGGATGCTCACCGGCCGCTCGACGGCCGGTGGTTTTGTGCGAATCGCGGGCATGGCCCACTCCTACGAGAGCAGAAGCAGCTTGGAGCAAGACGCTGTGCTTTTGCTTGGCACTGAAGATTTCCAGAGAAACTCCAGCGCGCACCGGAACGCCCCTTCAGGAGGCCGATGGAGCGAGGGAAGTCCCGCGAAGCGGGACCCGGATGCAGGGGCAGAGACTTTTGCCTACTTTGCGTCGTTTGGCAAAGTAGGTCGCCCGAGGGGGCGAAACAAAAAGTCCCAGTACACGCCGAAGCGGCGCAGGACACCAATCCCCAATCAGCATCGCGGACAGAGTCCGCTCCTACGAAAGCACGAGGCGCGGCGTCACCCCTGCGCCTGCAGGAACAATGAGAACAACTCCGACTGCGACTTGATGCCCAGCTTGGCATACATGTGCTTGCGGTGGACCTTCACCGTCTCGGCGGAAATGGCCAGCTTGCGGGCGATTTCCTTGCTGGAGCAGCCGCTGAGCATCAGCCGGCCGACTTCCAGTTCGCGGGCAGTGAGCGGCGTTTCCACCTGCTGCGCGGTGGCTTCCAGGCGGTTCTGCCAGCGCGGCGGTGGCGGCGCTTCCTGGACTTCGCATTCGAAAGTCATGCGCTGGCGCATCAACCCGGCCACCCAGGGCTGCACCAGGCCCAGCAGGGCGATCTGCTCCGGGCTGAAGCGGCCCTTGCTGCCCACCGAACAGCACAGGGTGCGCTCGCCATCGAGCTGCACGTTGATCTGCACTTCGTCGGCCACCACGTTGAGGCTGAAGTAGCGCTGGTAGTAGTCGGTCTGCTCGAACATCTCCGGCGCCACGTCGTCCAGGCGGAACAGTCCGCTGCCCGGCGCCTCGCGGCTGGCGATGTAGAAGGGATCGAGCAGGTAGAGGCCCTTGAGGTAGTCCTGGAACAATGGGTCCGGCCCGCCGTCCTCGCCCGGGCACTCGGCGAACACCTGGGGCCTGCCCTCGCTGAAGAGCAGCACCACCCAGCTGTCGAACGGCACATACTGGCCCAGCAGGCGTACCAGCAGGGTCCAGAAGTTCGGCTTGTCCAGCGCCTCGATCAGCTGCCCGACCGAGCGGTGCCAGGCAATGTCCTGCAGGGAAAGCTCCATGACTCTACCCCCGTTGGGTTACCACGCGGGCGTAATTACCCGGTGAGGGCGCCGCCGGCATACTCGACCGATACCTTGAGCCGGCGCGGTGCGCAGTTTGACCCTTTTGCAGCGCGCGGTCACTGGAAGACAGGAATCAGAGGAAGCCCATGAAAGTCGAACTCGTGCAACTGGCCGGCCGTGATGGCGATGTGGCCTGGAACCTGGCCCGCACCCTGGAGGCCATCCACGCCTGCGCAGCGGACACCCGACTGGTGGTGTTCCCCGAGACCCAGCTGACCGGCTTCCCCACCGAGGCCAACATCGCCGCCATTGCCGAGCCGATCGACGGCCCCAGCGTGCAGGCCGTGCAGCGCGCCGCGCGGGAGAAGAACATCAGCGTTGCCGTGGGCTTCGCCGAGGCCGCCGCGGACGGCCGCTTCTACAACACCACGCTGCTGATCAGCCCCGAAGGCATCGTCCTGCAGTATCGCAAGACGCACCTGTGGGCGTCGGACCGCGGCGTGTTCACCCCCGGCGACCGCTACGCCACCTGCCTGTGGAACGGCATCCGCGTGGGCATCGCGATCTGCTTCGACATCGAGTTCCCGGAAAGCGTCCGCGCCCTCGGCCAACTGGGCGCCGAACTGGTCATCGTGACCAACGGCAACATGGACCCCTACGGCCCGACCCACCGCACCGCGATCATGGGCCGCGCCATGGAAAACCAGGCGTACGCGGTGATGGTCAACCGCGTCGGCAAGGGCGACGACGGCCTGGTGTTCGCCGGTGGCAGCGCCGTGGTCGATCCCTTCGGCCAACTCCTCTGTGAAGCCGGCCGCGAAGAGTGCCGGCAGATCGTCGAACTGGACTTCGAGCGCCTGGCGCAGGCGCGCCGCGACTACAGCTACCTGGCCGAACGCCGCTTCGTCCTGCCGGGCGAAATGCGCGAGCACGAAGGCGGCCTGCGCGAGCTGATCATTCCGGCCTGAGGTTTCCTTCCGGCCCGGTTTTTCCGGGCCGAGGCGCAGGGCCGCGCCACCACAGCGATCCTCCAAGAAAGACGGGCTCCCCAAGCCTCGTCGGCTTCCGGGTGAGCGGAAGCCACTGCACTGCCATAACAAACACAACGCGGAGTAAGCAGTAATGGCTCAATTGAAACGAACCCTGTCGCTGGGTTCGGTGGTGCTGTTCGGCATCGCCTACATGACCCCGATCATCGTCCTCGGCACCTTCGGCATCCTCGCCGACGTCACCCGTGGCGTGGTGCCCTCGGCCTACCTGGTCGCCTCGGTGGCGATGCTCTTCACCGCGCTCAGCTACGGACGCATGGCTGCGGCCTTCCCGGTGGCCGGTTCCGCCTACACCTACGTGCGCAAGTCGATCAGCCCGAAACTGGGCTTCCTCGCCGGCTGGGCCGTGCTGCTGGACTACCTGTTCCTGCCCATGGCCATCTGGCTGATCGGCGCGGCCTACCTGCACTCGGCCTTCCCGGCGGTGCCCCAGGCGCTCTGGGTGCTGGCGTTCATCGGCGTGACCACCGCGATCAACGTGGTCGGCCTGCGCCTGGCGAAGAACATCAACGGGGTGCTGATGCTGGTGCAGTTCCTCGTGCTGATCGCCTTCGTGGGCCTTGCGATCCACTACGTGATGGGCGACGCCAGCCGTCCGCTGTGGACCCTGGAACCCTTCCTCAAGGAAGGCACCCAACTACCGCTGATCATGGGTGGCGCGGCCATCGCCTGCTACTCCTTCCTGGGCTTCGACGCGGTTAGCACCCTGACCGAGGAAACCCATGAGCCGCGCAAGACCATTCCGCGCGCCATCCTGCTGATCACCCTGATTGGCGGCGGCATCTTCATCGCCGCCAGCTATTTCGTACAGCTCGCACACCCGTCGGTGGAATTCCAGAACGCTGATTCCGCCGCCTACGAAATTGCCCGCAACATCGGCGGCGACCTGTTCGTCAGCTTCTTCCTCATCGGCCTGATCGTCGGCCAGTTCACCTCCGGCCTGTCGGCCCAGGCCAGCGCCTCGCGCCTGCTGTTCGCCATGGGCCGCGACGGCGTACTGCCGCGCCCGTTCTTCGGCCGCATCAGCCAGCGCTTCGAAACCCCGGTGAACAGCATCGTGCTGTGCGGCGTGGTGGCCCTGCTGGCGCTGCGCATGGACGTCACCACCTCCACCTCGTTCATCAACTTCGGCGCCTTCCTGGCCTTCAGCCTGGTGAACCTCTCGGTGATCTTCCACTACTACCTCAACGCCGATCGCCGTGGACCGCGCGAACTGGTGCTGTTCCTGCTGTTCCCGCTGATCGGCCTGGTCGCTGACCTGTGGCTGATGGTCAGCCTCGACCACCTGGCGATCTGGCTCGGCGCCACCTGGCTGCTGCTCGGCGTGATCTGCCTGGCGGTGATCACCGCCGGCTTCCGCGAGCAACCGCCGGAGATGAGTTTCGACGAGGCGTGACGCCCGGGCGGGGCTATGCTGGGGGCTCCATGCAGTGGCGCGCCACAGGAGACACCGCCATGTCCCGCATCACTCTCTATCACTCGCCCCAGACACGCTCCACCGGCACCCTGGTGCTGCTGGAGGAGCTGGGTGCCGACTATGACCTCGAGTTGATCAACATGAAGGCCGGCGAGCAGCGCAAACCGGCCTACCTGGCGATCAACCCGCTGGGCAAGGTTCCGGCGATCCGCCACGGTGAGGCGCTGGTGACCGAGCAGGGCGCGGTTTACCTCTACCTTGCCGACCTGTTCCCACGCGCGGGCCTTGCCCCCGCCCTGGACGACCCGCTGCGCGGTCCCTATCTGCGCTGGCTGGTGTTCTACGGCTCCTGTTTCGAACCGGCCATCCTCGATCGTGCGCTCAAGCGCGACCCCGCGCCGCCGGCCATGAGCCCGTACGGCGATTACGACAGCGTGATGCGCACCCTCGCCGAGCAACTGGAAAACGGACCCTTCCTGCTGGGCAGCCGCATGACCGCCGCCGACGTGCTGTGGGGCACGGCGCTGAGCTGGACCATCGGTTTCGGAGTGGTGCCCAAGCTGCCGGTGTTCGAGCGCTACGTCGATCTCATCACCTCGCGGCCGGCTTTCGCCCGCGTGCGCGAGCGCGACGAGCAGTGGGCGGCGGAGCATGCGCGGGCCGTCGAGGCGAAGACGCCCTGATGCCAGAGGCAGGGGCGTAGCCGCAGGTGAGGACGGGGGGAGACGCCGCTGCGAATTCTGCGAAAACGGTCTCAAGTCATGTGGGAAGTTTCTTTTTTGCTTGTAGCTTTCTTTGCTGGTTTGCACGGTTGATCAATGATTGCCCCAACGCCGCGCTCCCCCATCGCGTGGCGTCGGCAACCTGACAATAACGATAAGCCGATGATTGAACTGTGTCCCCGGGGCCCATTCGCAAGGATGGGCCCTTTTTCTTTCACGGCCGACCTCGGGGCACCCGTGTCAGTTCTTCGCTGCGCTGACGCCTTCCAGGGTGGCGAAGGAGGTGTCCTTCGCGGTCAGCAGGAAGTCGCGCATGAACGGCGCATCCAGCATGTCGGCGCGGATCGCGGCGAACAGCGTGCAGTACAGGCCTTTCTCGCCCAGGCGCTTGGCGGTGACGTAGCCGCGCGAGCTGTATTCGTGCAGCGCCCAGTTGGGCAGGCTGCAGACGCCGCGCCCGGAGGCCACCAGCTGCATCATCATCACCGTCAGTTCCGAGGTCCGCACCTGTGCCGGCTCGATGTCGGCGGGCTCCAGGAAGCGGGTGAAGATGTCCAGGCGGTCGCGCTCGATGGGGTAGGTGATCAGGGTAAGGCTGGCCAGGTCTTCCGGGACTATGTAGGACTTGCCGGCCAGCGCGTGGTGGTTGTCCACCGCCAGCAGCGCCTCGTAGGTGAACAGCGGCACGTAGGTGATGCCGGCCAGATCCACCGGGTCGGAGGTCACCACCAGGTCCAGGTCGCCGCGCGCCAGTGCCGGCAGCGGGGCGAAGGAGAAGCCCGAGGCGAGGTCGAGTTCGACTTCCGGCCAGGCGTCGCGGAACTGGTCGATGGTCGGCATCAGCCACTGGAAGCAGCTGTGGCACTCGATGGCCATGTGCAGGCGGCCGGCGGTGCCGCCGGCCAGGCGCGCCAGGTCGCGTTCGGCGCCGCGCAATTGCGGCAGCACGCTATCGGCCAGTTGCAGCAGGCGCAGGCCGGCGCTGGTGAAGCGCACCGGCTTGGTCTTGCGGATGAACAGCGACAGGCCGAGGCGGTCTTCCAGCTCCTTGAACTGGTGGGAGAGGGCGGATTGGGTGAGGTGCAGGCGCTCGGCCGCCTCCACGAGGCTGTCGGCCTCGCGCAGGGCGTGGAGGGTTTTCAGGTGACGGAGTTCAAGCATGCTGCCGGCCTCGACCTCAATATGAGGAAAACTTGATTTCAACGCGAATGAATTGAGTTTGTCTCATGAGTGGCCGGCTGTCGACAATGGGTGCATCTGACGTATTGGTTTGGAGTTTTTCGCCATGGCATTGGCCCACACCCTCGGCTTTCCCCACATCGGCCACGCCTCTGAAGTGAAGAAGGCGCTGGACGCTTTCTGCAAAGGCGCGCTGGACGAAGCCGACCTGCGTCGAGTGGGGCGCGATCTGCGCGCCGTGCGCTGGCAGGTACAGAAGGACGCGGGCATCGACCTGCTGCCGGTGGGGGATTTCGCCTGGCACGACCCGGTGCTGACCCACTCGCTGACCTTCGGCGTGATGCCTGAGGGCGGCAAGCCAGCCCTGCAAACACTGTTCGCAATGGCCGAGGGTGGTAACGGTGCGCATGCTGCACAGTGGTTCGACACTAACCACCACTACTGGGTCCCGGAGTTCAGCGTTGACCAGCAGTTCGAGCTGAGCTGGGAGCAGCTGTTCGAGGAGGTGGATGAGGCGCTGGCGCTGGGGCATACCGTCAAACCGGTGCTGATCGGCCCGCTGACTTACCTCTGGCTGGGCAAGCTCAAGGGCGAGCACGCCGGCTTCGACAAGCTCGATCTGCTGGAGCGGCTGCTGCCGGTCTACGGCCAGATCTTCCAGCGCCTCGCCGCCCAGGGCGTGGAATGGGTGCAGATCGATGAGCCGATCCTGGTGCTCGACCTGCCGCAGGAGTGGAGGAACGCCTTCGAGCGTGCCTACAACCTGCTCCAGCGTGAGCCGTTGAAGAAGCTGATCGCCACCTATTTTGGTGGCCTTGAGGACAACCTCGGCCTGGCGGCCAGCCTGCCGCTGGACGGTCTGCACGTCGATCTGGTGAGCGCGCCGCGGCAGTATCAGGCCGTCCTCGACCGCTTGCCGTCCTACAAGGTGCTGTCCCTGGGCCTGGTGAGCGGCGGCAATGACTGGGGCTACGATCTGCAGTCAGCGCTGGATGTGCTGCGCCATGCCCATGAGCGGCTGGGTGAGCGGCTGTGGGTGGCGTCATCCTGTTCATCGCTGCAAGGCCCGGCGGACGCTCCGGACGATTCCCTGGTCGCCGCCGCGCAGAAGTGCGCCGAGGTGGCCCTGCTGGCGCGGGCGATCAACCAGCCCGCCGCGCCGGAAGTGCTCGCTGCAGTGGCCGGGATCGAGCGCCGCGAGTGCGCCTGAGGGCGCGTTCGGGAGTGAGTCAGAGGTAGAACATGCCCTTGGCCAGCACCACGATGGCTAGCACGTGGACGAACACGCTGTAGTGGATGTGCCGCGAGCGCTGGCCGGTCATGCGGCCGCTGCGGAAGGAGTACATGGCGAAGGCGAAGTGCCCGAGCACGCTGGTGGCCAGCAGCAGCTTGAGGCTGAGCAGGGTGGCGAAGGTGGACGCCAGCGGGTCGGCCAGCAGCGGCTGGTAGCGCAGGTGCAGCATGCCCAGGCCGGCGCCGAACAGGGTGAGGATGGCCCACGGCATCAGGCGCCGGGCGCGCCGCCCGACGGCTGCTTCCACCATGCGCATCGCCCGCGCCGGTACCTGGTGGCGGACGCTCTCCAGGATCAGCACTTCGAAGAACACCGTGCCGACGAACAGGATGGCGGCGAGCAGGTGCAGGATGAGCAGGAGCGGGTAGGCCATGGCGGCGGGTTCCGAGGGTGGGGCCGCTATCTTCGCCAGTGGGCCCGGGCTCGCCCATGACCCGCGTCATGCCGGGCGCATGACCGCTCGGCGTGTTTCATGAAATTGTCACGGACTTGTGGCAGAGCGAGCGACGGGAATTCATCAGAATCCGCTTTCACTGGGGTTTTGCGTTCCGGATTTTCATGATGCGAGCTTTGCTGCTGGCGGTCGCCCTTTTGTGCGGACTGCCCTCTCTTTCTTTTGCCGGCGATCGTTGCGATGCCAGGGTGCCGACCGAGTTGGTCGACCTGGGGGATGTGCGCCTGGCTTACCAGAGCATCGGTCGTCCGCAGGACCCGGCGCTGCTGCTGATCATGGGCCTGGGTGGCCAGCTGATCCACTGGCCCGACGAGGTGGTCGAGGCGCTCTGCCAGCAAGGCTTCCGGGTGATCCGCTACGACAACCGCGACGTCGGCCTGTCCGCCTGGCGCATCCCCACGCCCACCGGCAACCTGACCTATGAAGTGATCCGCTACCGCCTGGGCCTGCCGGTGAGCGCGCCCTACAGCCTGAGCGACATGGCCGGTGATTCGCTGCGCCTGCTCGATGCCTTGCGCATCCAGCGCGCCCATGTGCTGGGGGCGAGCATGGGCGGGATGATCGCCCAGCATGTCGCCGACCTTGCGCCGGACCGGGTGATCAGCCTGACCCTGGTGATGACCAGCTCCGGCGCCGAAGGCCTGCCGGCGCCCAGCGAGTCGCTGCTGCGCCTGCTCGCCCGGCGCGAGGCGGCCAGCCGCGAGCAGGCCATTGAGCAACAGGCCGATCTGCTCGCCGCGCTGGGCAGCCCCGATGTGCGTGACGATCGCCTGCAATTGCTGCAACAGGCGGCGCGTTCCTACGACCGCGCCTTCAACCCCGAGGGCGTGCAGCGGCAATTGCTGGCGATCCTCGCCGAGCCGAGCCGGGTGGAGCTGCTCAACCGCCTGGATGTGCCGACCCTGGTGGTCCATGGCACCGCCGATCCCTTGCTGCCGGTGATGCACGGGGTGCACGTGGCGGCGCATATCCGCGGCTCGGAGCTGAAGCTGATCCCCGGCATGGCGCATCGATTCCAGGAAGACTTCAAGGAACCCCTGCTCGGTGCGGTGCTGCCCTACCTGCGGGCGCACCAGGGTAGCGGGCACGTGGCGCAGCTCTGATCCTGCGTAGCGCCAGACTGTAGAGGCGCTCTTCGCAGGCATGAGCCGCTCCTCCGGATCTGGGCGGCTTTCGTAGCAGCGGAGCTTCTCCGCGAAGTCCCGACCGGCGCGCCCTGAACGGCCCGGCGTGAATCGGACCACTTCGCGGACAAGGTCCGCTCCTACGAGATACATCTGCACTCGGGGCGGCCCTCACCCTAACCCTCTCCCTGGGGGAGAGGGGACCGTTCGGCGCAGGATCAAACCGAGGTGTCAGCCGGCACGGATGGCTCCCTCTCCTTGGGGAGAGGGCTGGGGTGAGGGGGAGCGCAGGCACGGAGTATCCAGAAGAAGACAGTTGTTCCTACGAGATACATCTGCACTCGGGGCGGCCCTCACCCTAACCCTCTCCCAGGGGGAGAGGGGACCGTTCGGCGCAGGATCAAACCGAGGTGTCAGCCGGCACGGACGGCTCCCTCTCCTTGGGGAGAGGGTTGGGGTGAGGGGGAGCGCAGGCACGGATTATCCAGAAGAAGACAGTTGTTCCTACGAGATCAAAAGCCCTGGGGAAGCGCGGGGCCTATGACCGTTACGTTTCCGGCAAGCTGTAGCGCTCGGCAAAGTACTGCCGGAGAAACTCCACCGCGACCCGCACCTTGGCCGAACTGGCCAGCGGCGCGGTGTACACCGCCCAGATGTCCGCCGGCTGCTGGTACTCCGGCAGCACCCGCTGCAGGCGCCCGTCGGCCAGGCTGTCGTGCACGTCCCACCAGGAGCGCAGCAGGATGCCGCGTCCGTCGATGCACCACTGGTGCACCACCTCGCCGTGGTTGGACGACAACGGTCCCGTCACCTTCACGTTTTCCTCGCCATTGGGGCCCTGCAGGTGCCAGATGCCGAAGGGGTGGTCGCGTTCCTTGATCACCAGGCAGTCGTGCCCGGCCAGGTCCGCCAGGGTGCGCGGTGTACCGCGCCGCTCGAGGTAGGCGGGGGCGGCACAGAGCACCCGGCGGTTGCGCGCCAGGGGCTTGGCGATCAGGTGCGGGTCGATCTCGTTGCCTACTCGCACGTCGAGGTCGAAGCCTTCGTCGATCAGGTCCACCAGGTGGTCCTGCACATCCAGGCGGATATCCAGCTGCGGGTGGCGCGTCGCCAGTTCCGACAGCGCCGGGGCGACGAAGCGCCGGCCCAGGCCGAGGCTGCTGGCGATGCGCAGCTGGCCGCTGGGTTCGCGGTGCAGGGCGGACACGTCGTCACCCATGCGCTGCACCGCGTCGAGGATGCGCAGCGCCCACTGGTAGACGCGCTCGCCATCCTCGCTCACCGATACCCGACGAGTGGTGCGATGCAGCAGGCGCACGCCGAGGTCCTCCTCCAGCAGGCGGATGCGCTTGCTGACGAAGGCTGTGGACATGCCCAGCTCGGCGGCGGCGTTGGCGAAGCTGGAGCGGCGGGCGACCTGGATGAAGACCCGCAGGTCCTCCAGGTTGGGAAGATTGTTCACGAATCGTGATCCAAGAATCCACGGAAGTGGTGATTATGTTTGATTTGTCGGCTTATAGCATGAGGGCCACTTCTTCCCCATCCCATCTGCAAGGGTGCCCTCATGAGCAAGACATACAGAATCGCTGCCATTCCCGGTGACGGTATCGGCCACGAAGTCCTTCCCGAGGGCCTGCGCGTGGTTCAGGCGGCGGCGCGAAAGCACGGCCTGAATCTGGAGATCGAACACTTCGAGTGGGCCAGCTGCGACTACTACCTGGAACACGGCAAGATGATGCCGGACGACTGGTTCGAGCAGCTGCAGCAGTTCGACGCCCTGTACTTCGGCGCCGTCGGCTGGCCGGACAAGGTGCCGGACCACATCTCCCTGTGGGGTTCGCTGCTCAAGTTCCGCCGCGAGTTCGACCAGTACGTGAACATCCGCCCGGTGCGCCTGTTCCCCGGCGTGCCGTGCCCGCTGGCCAACAAGAAGCCCGGCGACATCGACTTCGTGGTGATCCGCGAGAACACCGAGGGCGAGTACTCCTCCCTGGGCGGCCGCATGTTCGAAGGCACCGAGAATGAGTTCGTGCTGCAGGAGTCGGTGTTCACCCGCCGTGGCGTGGACCGCATCCTCAAGTACGCCTTCGACGTGGCCCAGACCCGCGAGCGCAAGCACGTCACCTCGGCGACCAAGTCCAACGGCATGGCCGTGAGCATGCCCTACTGGGACGAGCGCACCGCCGCGATGGCCGCCAACTACCCGGAAATCAGGTGGGACAAGCAGCACATCGACATCCTCTGCGCGCGCTTCGTGCTGCAGCCGGAGCGTTTCGACGTGGTGGTGGCCTCCAACCTGTTCGGCGACATCCTCTCCGACCTCGGCCCGGCCTGCGCCGGCACCATCGGCATCGCGCCGTCGGCCAACCTCAACCCCGAGCGCAAGTTCCCCTCGCTGTTCGAGCCGGTACACGGTTCGGCGCCGGACATCTTCGGCCAGAACATCGCCAACCCGATCGCCATGATCTGGTCCGGCGCGCTGATGCTGGAGTTCCTCGGCCAGGACGACGCGCGCTACCGCGCCGCCCACGACGACATCCTGAGCGCCATTGAGCAGGTCATCGCCAACGGCGACGTGACCCGCGACATGGGCGGCAAGCTGTCGACCCAGGCGGTCGGCCAGGCCATCGCCGAGATCGTCGCCGGCTGATCCCTTCGCTTCATGGCGGCGCCCGCCCTGGACGGGGTGTGGCGCTGTCATGAGGCGATGGACTGCTCTTGCGTTGCGCGACAAACCACCGCACACTGTTAACCAATAGATCTATGTTAACCAGTGGTTGATAGATAGGAGAAACGTCAACCTGCCCAAGCGCTGCACTTCATGTCCCATCGCCTGCCTGCGCGGGATGTGAAGCACAATAAAATCGTCCCAGGAGACGCCTGATGTCCCACAAGAATAAAAAGGTCGATGTATTCCTGATCACTATGAGCCTGGTTGCCGTCCTGCTCACCGTGATCGGCCTGGCTGCCTTCCCGGCTGAGGCGGAACACGCGGCCAATCAGCTGTTCGAGTTCTCCACCCGTTCCTTCGGCACCGCGGTCCAGTTGCTGATCTTCGGCAGTTCGCTGGTGGTGCTGTACATCGCCTTCAGCAAGTACGGAAACATCCGTCTGGGCAGCGGCAAGCCGGAATACTCCACCGCCACCTGGGTATTCATGTTCATCTGCGCCGGCATGGGCTCCTCGACCCTCTACTGGGGCGTGATGGAGTGGGCCTACTACTACCAGTCGCCCGGCCTGAACATCGTCCCGCAGTCCCGTGAGGCCCTGGAGTACAGCGTCAGCTACTCGTTCTTCCACTGGGGCATCAGCGCCTGGTCGATCTACGCCCTGGCTTCGCTGGCCATGGCCTATCACTTCCACGTGCGCAAGAAGAGCGGCCTGAACCTGGCGTCCATCGTCGAGGCCGTCACCGGCTTCAAGGCCACCGGCCCCGTCGGCCGCCTGGTCGACCTGGTGTTCCTGCTGACCATGATGGGCGCGCTCACCGTGTCCTTGGCGCTCACCGCCTCGACCCTGACCCGTGGCCTCTCCGGCCTGGTCGGCACCCCGGACACCTTCACCGTGCAGGTCATGGTGATCGGCATGATCGCCGTACTGTTCTCCCTGAGTTCCTACATCGGCATCGACGGCGGCCTGCAGAAGCTGAGCAAGATCGTCTGCTACGGCGCCCTGGTGTTCGCCGCGGTGGTGCTGCTGGTCGGTCCGACCCAGTTCACTATCAACAACACCGCCAACGGCATCGGCCTGATGATCCAGAACTACGTGCACATGAGCCTGTTTACCGACCCGGCGGGCGATGGCGCGTTCACCCGCAACTGGACGGTGTTCTACTGGCTCTGGTGGGTGTCCTACGCACCGGGCGTGGCGATGTTCGTGACCCGCGTATCCCGTGGCCGGCAGATCAAGGAAGTGGTGTTCGCCCTGCTGCTGGGCGGTAGCTTCGGCTGCTGGTTCTTCTTCGGCGCGCTGGAAAGCTACAGCATGCACCAGTTCATCACCGGCGCCATCGACGTACCGAAGATCCTCACCGAGCAGGGTGGCGAAAGCGCGGTGGAAGCGCTGCTGATCGGCCTGCCGTGGGGCAAGGTGTTCCTCGCCGTGTACCTGTTCATCATGGCCGTGTTCTGCGCCTCGCACATGGACGCCGCTGCCTACGCCGTGGCCGCCACCAGCACCCGCAACCTGGAAGAAGGCGACGACCCGACCCCGACCCACCGTCTGTTCTGGGCCATCACCCTGACCCTGGTGCCGCTGGCCATGCTGTTCGCCAAGGCCTCGCTGTCGACCATGAAGACCGCCGTGGTGCTCACCGCGATTCCGTTCACCCTGATCCTGCTGGTGAAGGTCTATGGCTTCCTCAAGTGGATGCTGGAGGACTATTCCAAGGTGCCGGCTTACCGCATCGAGGAGGAGGCCGCCGCCATGGCCGACGAGGCGCTGCCGGAAAGCGCCGAGCCCGTGCCGCTGCGCAAGCCGCTGGCCGAGGCAATGGCCCAGTAATTCCTGCGTGGCGCCGTCCGCCTCTGGGCGGCGCCACCCGCAGGCTTTTTTTTGCCTGTTTTGTTAACCATCAGATTGCAGTTAACCAATAAGTAAATCGACCGCCCCGCCGCGAGTCGTTGAAGCCTGGAGATACGAGATGACCGATTTCGAACGCCTGCCCGCCGATTTCTGCAACAACCCGAACCACGCCTACACCATCCCGGCGAAGTTCTACACCAGCGACGCCGTGTTCGAGCACGAGAAGGAAAAGATCTTCGCCCACAGCTGGATCTGCATGGGCCACCGCAGCGAAGTGGCCCAGAAGAACGCCTACATCGTCCGCGAAGTGATTGGCGAGAGCATCATCGTCGTCCGTGGCCGCGACGACGTGCTGCGCGCCTTCTACAACGTCTGCCCGCACCGCGGTCACCAGTTGCTGGAAGGCACCGGCGGCATCGCCAAGAACGTCATCGCCTGCCCGTACCACGCCTGGACCTTCAAGCTCGACGGCGAACTGACCCACGTGCGCAACTGCGACCAGGTGGAAGCCTTCGACAAGGGCGATTACAGCCTGGTGCCGGTGAAGGTCGAAGAGTACGCCGGCTTCATCTTCATCAACATGGACCCCAATGCCGGCAGCGTCGAAGAGCAACTGCCGGGCCTGGAAGCGCGCATGCGCCAGGCTTGTGGCGTGATCGACGACCTGCACCTGGCCGCCCGCTTCGTCAGCAACACCCCGGCCAACTGGAAGTCCATCGTCGACAACTACATGGAGTGCTACCACTGCGGCCCGGCTCACCCGAGCTTCGCCGACTCCGTGGACGTCGGCCAGTACACCCACACCCTGCACGGCAACTGGTCGCTGCAGTACGGCATCGCCAAGTCGTCCGAGCAGTCGTTCAAGGTCGACGAGGGCGTTTCCGATCCGTCCTTCTGCGGCTTCTGGGCCTGGCCGTGCACCATGTTCAACGTGCCGCCGGGTGCCAATTTCATGACCGTGATCTACGAGTTCCCGGTCGACGCCGAAACCACCCTGCAGCACTACGACATCTACTTCCTCAACAAGGACATCACCGAAGAGCAGCAGAAGCTGATCGACTGGTACCGCGAAGTCTTCCGCCCCGAAGACCTGCGCCTGGTCGAGAGCGTGCAGAAGGGCCTGAAGTCCCGCGGCTACCGCGGCCAGGGCCGGATCATGGTGGACAAGGAGCGCTCCGGCATCAGCGAGCACGGTATCGCTCACTTCCACAACCTGATCGCCGTCTCCCACCTCGACTGATGAAGCTCGCCGCCGGCCCCTGCGGTCGGCGGCCTCTCGCGGAGTGCCTTGCGTGAAACTCAACGATTCCAACCTGTTCCGCCAGCAAGCCTACGTCGATGGGCGCTGGTGCGACGCCGACGACGGCCGCAGCCTGGACGTGCATGACCCGGCCAGCGGCGAGCGCCTGGGCAGCGTGCCGCTGATGGGCGGCGCCGAAGCGGTGCGCGCCATCGAAGCGGCCAACGCCGCCCTCGAAGGCTGGCGGGCGAAGACTGCCAAAGAGCGTGCGCAGATCCTGCGTCGCTGGTTCGAACTGCTGCTCGAACACGAAGAAGACCTGGCCCGCCTGATGACCTTCGAGCAGGGCAAGCCGCTGCACGAAGCCCTCGGGGAAATCCGCTACGCGGCGTCCTTCATCGAGTGGTTCGCCGAAGAAGGCAAGCGTATCTATGGCGATGTGATTCCCAGCCCGGCGGCGGACAAGCGCCTGCTGGTGATCAAGCAGGGCATCGGCGTCTGCGCGGCCATCACCCCGTGGAACTTCCCGGCGGCGATGATCACCCGCAAGGCCGCGCCGGCCCTGGCCGCCGGCTGCACCATGGTGATCAAGCCGGCCAACGAGACGCCGTTCTCCGCACTGGCGCTGGTGGAACTGGCCGAGCGTGCCGGCGTGCCGGCGGGCGTGCTCAGCGTGGTCACCGGCGATGCGCCAGCCATCGGCGCCCAGCTCACCGGCCACCCGCTGGTGCGCAAGCTCAGCTTCACCGGCTCCACGCCGGTCGGCCGCCTGCTCATGGGCCAGTGCGCCGAGACCATCAAGAAGGTTTCCCTGGAGCTGGGCGGCAACGCGCCCTTCATTGTCTTCGAGGACGCCGACATCGAGGCGGCGGTGGAAGGCGCGCTGATCGCCAAGTACCGCAATGCCGGGCAGACCTGCGTGTGCGTCAACCGCTTCTATGTGCATGACGCGGTGTACGAGCGCTTCTCCGCACGCTTCGTCGAGCGTGTGCGTGAACTGGCGGTCGGCCACGGCGCCGAGCAGGGCACCCAGATCGGTCCGCTGATCACCGACAAGGCCGTGGCCAAGGTGCAGAGCCTGGTCGACGACGCTACCGCCAAGGGTGCCGAACTGGTGCTGGGCGGCAAACCCCATGCGCGTGGCGGCAACTTCTTCGAGCCCACCGTGCTCGGCGGCATCCGCCCCGGCATGGACCTGCTGCAGGACGAGATCTTCGGCCCGGTGGCGGCGCTGGTGCGCTTCTCTTCCGACGCCGAAGTGATCGAGCTGGCCAACGACACCCTCTATGGCCTCGCCGCGTACTTCTACAGCCGCGACCTGGCCCGCGTGTTCAGGGTCGCCGAGCGTCTCGAATACGGCATGGTCGGGGTCAACACCGGGCTGATCTCCAACGAGGTCGCGCCCTTCGGTGGCGTCAAGCAGTCGGGCTTGGGCCGCGAAGGCTCCAAGTACGGCATCGAGGACTACCTGGAAATCAAGTACCTCTGCCTGGCGGTGTGAGCCGGGCGAGGAATAGCCGGGGCGGCGAGGCCGCCGCCCCGTGTCGCAATTGAGGTGAATGATGGCCAACACATACGAGATGTTCAGCGTGCGGGTGACCGCGGTAGAACAGGCGACCCCGCAGATCAAGCGCTTCACCCTGGCGCGCGCCGATGGCCAGCCGATGCCGGCCTTCACCGGCGGCAGCCACGTGATCGTGAAGATGACCGAGGGCCTGAGCAACGCCTACTCGCTGATGAGCGACCCGCGCGACCTGAGCCACTACCAGATCGGCGTGCGCCTGGAAGAACAGTCCAAGGGTGGCTCGGCCTTCATGCACCAGCAGGTGGAAGTCGGCAGCGAGCTGACCATTTCCACCCCGAACAACCTGTTCGGCCTGGACCCCAAGGCCGGACGCCACGTACTGATCGCCGGTGGTATCGGCATCACCCCGTTCCTCTCCCAGCTGCATGAGCTGGAAGGCGGCGCGGTGCCCTACGAACTGCACTACGCCTTCCGCAGCCCGGAGCACGGCGCCTTCCAGGGCGACCTGGCCGACGGCCCGCATGCGCAGAGCGTGCGCTTCTACATCGACAGCCTGGAGCGCCGCCTGGACCTCGCCGGGCTGTTCGCCTCGCTGGCCGACGACGCCCACGTCTATGTCTGCGGTCCCAAGCCGCTGATCGACGCGGTGATCGACGGCGCGAAAAAGGCCGGCATCGCCGACGCGCGCGTGCACTTCGAACAATTCGCCGCGGCCCCGGCCAGCGGCGGCGCCTTCACCCTGGTGCTGGGCCGCTCCGGCCGCGAACTGCGGGTGGAGGAGGGCATGACCATCATCCAGGCCATCGAGAACGTGAAGGCCGCCAAGGTGGAATGCCTGTGCCGCGAGGGTGTCTGTGGCACCTGCGAGACGGCAATCCTCGAAGGCGAGGTCGAGCATTTCGACCAGTACCTCTCCGACGATGAAAAAGCCTCGCAGCAGACCATGATGCTGTGCGTCTCGCGTGCGCGTGGCGAGCGGCTGGTGATCGATCTCTGACCTGTGCGTAGGGCGTACAACCGTTCGCGGTTGTACGCCGATGCTCTAAGGCACGCGATGCTTTCGCAGGAGCGACTGTCTTTTCCCGAAAGTCCGTGCCTGTGTTTCCCCCTCACCCCAGCCCTCTCCCCGGGGAGAGGGAGCAGATTGTGCCGGCTGACGCTGTGGTTGCATCCTTCACCGAACGGTTCCCTCTCCCCCTGGGAGAGGGCTAGGGTGAGGGTTGATCCGGGGCGCAGAGCCATCCGGTAGGGGCGGAGCTTCTCCGCGAAATCCCGGCAAAGCCGGGACGGTCGTTGTGGCCGGCCTTGCGGCTGGATCGCGGATAAGATCCGCTCCTGCGAGAGGTCCTTCCCCTTCCATCCGCAACCACCACGCATCTGTTATCCATCAGTTTACAGCTGTGTATACTGCGGTCCTCGACGACCTTCAGGGACCATGCCTTCCATGCAGGAAAACAGCTTCGCCTTCCGGCTCAAGGAACTGCTCGAACTCCACAAGCTGACCCTGCAGGCGGTGGGCACAGCCCTGGGCATTTCGCGCACCGCGGTGCACAAGTGGACCAAGGGCGGCGAGATCGACTACGACAACCTGCGCAAGCTGGCGGACTTCCTCAAGGTCAACTGGATCTGGCTGCGCTACGGCGAGGAAGCCCTGCGCGACGTGCAGCAGGCCGAGCCGATCGAGCTGCCGATGACCGACCTGCGTCGTCGCTACACCGCCGAGATCATGGAAAGCGAAGCCCGCATGAAGCTCGCCCAGGAAGGTGCGCGCATCGTCACCTGGGAATGGAACCTGATCAGCGACGAAGTGACCTACTCGCCCAACGTCGAAGTCGTCTACGGCTGGCCGGTCACCTCCAACCAGGACTTCTGGCGCCACCTTCCGCCGGAGGACGTCGCCGCCATGCAGGCCATGTACGACCGCGGCATCGCCGAGGGCGGCACCTGCGAGTGCGACTTCCGTATCTTCCAGCCCGACGGCTCGCTGCGCTGGATCGCCTCCCGCGCCACCGTGGTGCAGGACTCCGTGGGGCGGCCAGTGAAAATGGTCGGCATCAGCATGGACAACACCGCGCGGATGATCACCGAGGAAGCGTTGCGCAACAGCGAGGAACGCTTCCGCGCGATCTTCGAGCTGACCTGGGGCGCGCTGGCCTACATCGGTCTGGACGGCGGCTGGCAGCGGGTCAACGGCAGCCTCTGCGAACTGCTCGGCTACAGCCCGCTGGAGCTGTACGCCATGACCTTCCAGGAACTCACCCACCCGGAGGACCTGGGCAAGAACCTCGAGCTGCTGCGCCAGTTGCTGGCCGGCCACTTCGACCGCTACGTGGTGGAAAAACGCGTGCGTCGGCGTGACGGTGCCTATGTGTGGGTGCGCGTGCGCACCTCGCTGCAGCGCCGCCGCCAGGACGGCCTGCCCGACCACCTGATCAGCGTGTTCGAAGACATCAGCGCCGAGCGCGCCGAACGTGAACGCCTGCAGGCGCGTATCGCGGAGCTGGAAGCCAGCCTGGCCGAGCGCGCCTGACGAACCTCAGGGTTCGTTGAACGGCAGCGGCGTCTCGCTGCCGCGCCGCACGGCGAAGGCGTTGAGCGTCATGGCGACCAGCGCGTAGTAACCGAAGATCCCCACCAGCTCTACCAGGCCTGCCTCGCCGAAGCAGGCCGTCGCTTCCTCGTACAAGCTTGGGTCGATACGTCGGGTCTCGTACAGCGAGCGGCCCAGGCGATGGATCAGGCGCTCGTCGTCCCGTTCGAAAACCGGCGCCCGGTTGGTGCGCAGGGCTTCGATCACCTCGTCGCTGATGCCCGTCTGGCGCGCGATGGGTTCATGGATCTGCCATTCCGCCTGGGATTGCCACCAGGCGGCGGTGACCAGGATCGCCAGTTCGCTCAGACGTAGCTCCAGGCGTGTGCCGTAGCGACAGAAGGCGCCGAGTTTCTGCGCGTTGTCCGCCAGTCCCGGGCTGTGCACCCAGGCCAGAAATGGGCCGTCGAGGTTGCCGCGTGGGCCGCTGAGAATATCCTGGAGCACGCGGCGTTGTTCATCGTCCATGTTCGCGTCGGTGAGCGGGGTGAGGCGCGAATCGATCTTCATGTTCAGTCCCTCAGAGGCTGCCGACGGCTTTTACGATGGCGCGCTGCAGCTTCTCGACCAGTTCGTCCAGCTGCGCCTCTTCGAGGATGAAGGGCGGGGCCAGAAGGATATGGTCGCCACTGCGACCGTCGAGCGTGCCGCCCATGGGATAGCACATCAGACCCTCCTGCATGGCGGCTTTCTTGACCCTCGCATGCAGTTTCGCCTCGGCGGGGAAGGGCATCTTGCTGGCGCGGTCGGCCACCAGCTCCAGTCCCTGGAACAACCCGCGACCACGGATTTCGCCGATGTTCGGATGCTCGCCCAGCGCACTGCGCAGGCGTTGCTGCAGTTTCTCGCCGAGGTCGCGCACGCGCGGCAGGAGATCGCGCTGTTCGATGGTCTTCTGCACCGCCAGGGCGGCCGCGCAGGCTGTGGCGTGGCCGATGTAGGTGTGGCCGTGCTGGAAGAAGCCCGAACCCTGGGCAATGGCGTCGTGGATGCGCTGGCTGACCAGGGTCGCGCCAATCGGCTGGTAGCCGGCGCCCAGGCCCTTGGCGATGGTGATCAGGTCGGCGCTGATGCCTTCCTGCTCGGCGGCGAACAGGCTGCCGGTACGCCCCATGCCGCACATCACTTCATCGAGGATCAGCAGCACGCCGTAGCGGTCGCAGATTTCCCGCACGCGCTTGAAGTAGCCCGGCACAGCGGTCACAGCGCCCAGGGTAGCGCCCACCACCGGCTCGGCGACGAAGGCCATGACCTTTTCCGGGCCCAGGTTGAGGATTTCCGTTTCCAGCTCTTGGGCCAGGCGTTCGCCGTAGGCTTCTGGCGTTTCGCCTTCGGCCTGGCCGCGATAGGCATAGCACGGGCTGACGTGGCTGACGTCGATCAGCAGCGGCTGGAACTGCTGGCGCCGCCAGGCGTTGCCGCCGGTGGCAAGGGCGCCGAGGGTGTTGCCGTGGTAGCTCTGGCGCCGCGCGATCAGGTGCGTGCGCTCTGGCTGGCCGATCTCCACGAAGTATTGGCGGGCCAGCTTGAGTGCCGCTTCCACCGCTTCGGAACCACCCGATACGAAGTACACCGAGCGCATCCCGGCGGGGGCGCGGGCGATCAGGAAGTCGGCCAGCTCTTCCATCGGCTGGCTGGTGAAAAAGGAGGTATGGGCGTAGGCCAGGGTGCCGATCTGCCGGCGCACCGCGTCGATCACCTCGGCATCGCTGTGCCCCAGGCAGGACACCGCTGCGCCACCGCTGGCGTCGAGGTAGCGGCGGCCCTCGCTGTCGATCAGGTAGGCGCCATCGCCGCGTACGGCCGTGGGGTAGGACTGAGTGAGGCTGCGGTGCAGGACGTGGCTCATGGTGACCTCCAGGGAGTTTGCGCAAATATTAAATGCATTTTTGCGATTGGCAAATTTTTATTGCGCATTTGGAGGATGAGCTATGCGCGCTGGAGCCCGCTATTTCAGCGTTAATACGTATGAAATTGGCGGTTTAGGTTGTTTTGGTCGATTCGCATGCCGGCGGAAAATGCTTGCAATGATTTAATTTGCATGTTTATTTTGCATAAAAGCACTCAAGTGCATGCAGCCCAGAAAGTGGGTTAGCCGCTCAAAACAATAAAGTCCGGGCCCTGGTCCGTTGCATCGAACTGCCGCTAATACGCGCCGGCCCCAGGGCACGGCGCATCCCGCTGACCCGCAAGAGGAAGTCCTGCATGAAAAAGCTGCTTCAAGCCTCGTTCGCCGCGCTGTCCCTGATCGCCGCCAGTCATTCGATGGCCGCCGACAAGGAACTGCTGATCGCCACCGACACCGCCTTCGTACCCTTCGAGTTCAAGCAGGGCGACAAGTACGTCGGCTTCGACATCGACCTCTGGAGGCCATCGCCAAGGAAATGGGCGTGACCTACCAGCTCAAGCCGATGGACTTCAACGGCATCATCCCCGCGCTGCAGACCCGCAACGTTGACGCTGCCCTGGCCGGCATCACCATCAAGGAAGACCGCAAGCAGGTCATCGATTTCTCCGACGGCTACTACGACAGCGGCTTCCTGCTGATGGTCAAGGCCGACAACGACAGCATCAAGAGTTCGGCCGACATCGCCGGCAAGAGCCTGGCGGTGAAGAGCGGCACCTCGGCGGCGGACTACGCCAAGGCCAACCTCAAGGCCGGCGACCTGCGTCAGTTCCCCAACGTCGACAACGCCTACCTGGAACTGCGCACCGGTCGCGTCGACGCCGCCATGCACGACACCCCCAATGTCCTCTACTACATCAAGACCGCCGGCGACGGGCAGGTGAAGGCCGTGGGCGAGCAGATGATGGCCCAGCAGTACGGAATCGGCTTCCCCAAGGGCAGCGAGCTGCGTGAACCGGTGAACGCCGCGCTGAAGAAGCTGCGCGAGAACGGCACCTACACGCAGATCTATCGCAAGTGGTTCGGCACCGACCCGAAGTAAGGCGGAGGTAGTCATCCATGCATTTCCAATGGTCCGCCATCTGGGACGCATTGCCGGTGCTGCTCGAAGGCGCCCGGCTGACCCTGTGGATATCCATTCTCGGCCTGATCGGCGGCGCGGTGATCGGCCTGGTGGCCGGCGTCGGCCGAGCCTACGGCGGCTTCTTCGGTAGCCGCCTGGCGCTTGTCTTCGTCGAGCTGATCCGTGGCACGCCGATCATGGTCCAGGTGATGTTCATCTACTTCGCCCTGCCGCTGATGATCCCGGTGCGCATCGATCCGTTCAGCGCGGCGGTGGTCACCATCATGATCAACTCCGGGGCGTACATCGCCGAGATCACCCGCGGCGCGCTGCTCTCGGTGAACAAGGGCTTCCGCGAGGCGGGGCTGGCACTGGGGCTGTCCGGGCGCGACACGTTGCGCTACGTGATCGCTCCACTGGCCTTCCGACGGATGATCCCGGCGCTGGGCAACCAGTGGATCGTCAGCATCAAGGACACCTCACTGTTCATCGTCATCGGCGTCGCCGAACTGACCCGCCAGGGCCAGGAAGTGATCGCGGGCAACTTCCGCGCGATGGAAATCTGGTCGGCGGTGGCGGTGATCTACCTGATCATCACCCTGGTACTGAGCTACGTGCTGCGGCGCATGGAATCGAGGCTGAAGATCCTATGATCGAGTTCAAGAAGGTCTCCAAGCACTTCGGTCAGACCGAAGTGCTCCACGACATCAACCTGAAGATCGGCAACGGCGAGGTGGTGGTCATCATCGGCCCGTCCGGGTCCGGCAAGTCCACCTTGCTGCGCTGCATCAACAAGCTCGAAGTGATCACCGGCGGCGAACTGTTCGTCGACGGAATGGAGGTCAACGATCCGAAAGTGGACGAGCGCCTGATCCGCCAGGAGGCGGGGATGGTGTTCCAGCAGTTCCATCTGTTCCCGCAGATGACCGCGCTGGAGAACGTCGCCTTTGGACCGGTCCGCGTACGCGGAGCCAAGAAGGCCGATGCCGAGGCGCTGGCGCGTACGTTGCTGGCCAAGGTTGGTCTGTCCGAGCGGGCCGGGCATTACCCGTCGGAGCTCTCCGGCGGCCAGCAGCAGCGCGTGGCAATCGCCCGCGCCCTGGCGGTGAAGCCCAAGCTGATGCTGTTCGATGAGCCCACCTCGGCGCTCGACCCGGAGCTGCGCCACGAGGTGCTGCAGGTGATGAAGGACCTGGCGGAGGAGGGCATGACCATGGTCATCGTCACCCACGAGATCGACTTCGCCCGCAAGGTCGCCTCGCGGCTGATCTTCATCGACAAGGGGCGGATCACCGAGGATGGCGACCCCGCCAGCCTGATCGGCAATCCCACCAGCCCGCGCCTGCGCGAGTTCCTGCAACATGTCGCCTGAGGTGCGTCGATGATCCTGCAAACCCTGAACCTGGGCGGCAGCCCCTATGACATCGGCCTGGGCCTGGGTCGCTTCGGCCGCGACGCGGTGCACCAGCGCCTGCGCCCGCTGCCGTTGTGGCAGAGCCTGGCGAACCTGGCCGGCTCCAGCGTGGCGAAGGCCATGCAGGCGCAGGTCGAGGCGGACTTCCCGCGCATCTGGGAGGAGATCCGCGGCCTGGCCGACGGTCTGGCGTTGCCGGTCGAAGAAGTCTTCCTGTGGAACTGCCGGGGCGATTTCGTCCGCTCGCAGAGCGTGGACGGCTGCACCACGGTGTTCGGCCCGTCCGCCGAGGGCTGGCTGATCGCCCACAACGAGGACGGCCTGCCGTCCCTCGATGGCGCCTGTGGCTTGCTGCAGGCCGCGCCGGAACAGGGTATGGCCTTCACCAGCTTCGTCTATCCCGGCTCCATTCCCGGCCACACCTTCGCGGTGAATGCCGCCGGGCTGGTCAGCACGGTGAACAATATCCGTCCGACCCGCATTCCGGCCGGCCTGCCGCGCCAGGTGCTGGCTCGTGCGGTACTGGATTGCGCGAGCCTGGATGAGGCCGTCGCGGTGTTGTCCCGAGCGGGCCGCGCCGGTGCCTTCCACCATGCCCTCGGGCAGGTCGGCTCGGCTTGTCTGCTAAGCGTCGAAGCCTGCTCATCCGGCGTCATGGTGCGCGAGGTGCGCCGCCCCGGCGGACACTCCAACCATCTGCTGGACGCCGGGCTGGATGCCTTCGGCCAGCGCATCACCGGCAGCTCCGGCAGTCGCCAGCGGCGCGTCGATGTCTTGCTCGGCGATGCCGGCGGGACGCTCGATGAGGCGCGTGCGCTGTCGATCCTGCGCGACGGTGCCGATGCCGAGCTGCCGATCTACCGTCGCGCGGAGGACGATCCGGACGAGGAAAATACCCTGGCCACCGCCGTATTTCGCATCGGGGCGAACTCGGTAGAATGGCGCGTCTACTGCCAGCCGGACGTCCAGCACGTCGAAGCTGCCGGCAGTATCCGCCCTCATTCTGCCAACGGACCTGCACGATGACCCAAGCGCCCGCCGCATTGCCCGATAACCTGGGAGCCCTCAAGCAGCTGCTGGAGGCTATCGAGCGGGGCGAGACGGATATCTCCCTGGGCGGCAGCTCGCGGCGGGTGCTGGCGGCGCTGATCGAGGCGCCGCAGCGCACCGCGGTGTCTTCCATCAGCGAACTGGCCGAACAACTCGGGGTGAACGCCTCGACGTTGTCGCGCCTGGCCCAGCGCCTGGGCTACGGCGGCTTCAGCAAGTTCCAGGACGTGTTCCGCCGTGAACTGACTGAAGGCAAGAGTTTCTACAGCGACCAGGCCTCGCGCCTACTGCTGACCCCGGCGGACACCACGCTGTCGCGCCTGACCCGCCTGGGCCGACAGGAAAGCACCAACATCGCCGGGATGATCGAGCAGGTCGAGCCGGAAGTCTTCGCCCGCGTGGTGGCGCTGCTCGCCAGCGCCCGCCGCGTGCGCATCCACGGTATGCGGCAGTTCACCTCGCTGGCGCTGTTCATGTCCTACGGCCTGGGCATGTTGCGCCAGGACGTGGCGGCGCTGGACGCCAGCCGCCAGGGCGTCGCGGACGCGCTGGCGCAGCTGGATGTCGGTGACGTGCTGGTGGTCGCCAGCTGCTTCCCTTACACGCCCAGCGTACTGGCCACGGCGGAAGTCGCGGTGCGTCATGGCATCGAGGTGGTGGCCCTGACCGATTCGTCCAGCTCGCCGCTGGCGCGGGTGGCGCGCCACAGTTTCTACGTGCCGAACCACAGCCTGTTCTATAGCAACAGCATGTGCGCCTTCATGCTGCTGGCGCAGGGCCTGCTCAGCGAAGTGGCGGGGCGGTTGGGAGAAAGCGCGCTGGAGTCGCTGCGGCAGCGCGAAGAACTGATCAGCGAGCTCAACGCCTCGCTTTGATGCCGTGCCGACTCAGGGCGGCGTTCAGGCCACCTGCGTGCTCGGCTCCAGCGGACGTTCACTGTGCAGGAACTGCTCCAGCCGTTCCTGTTGCCGGGCGGTGAGGAACAGGCCGAGCTTGGTGCGCCGCCAGATAATGTCGTCGGCTTCGCGCGCCCACTCCTCGCGGCACAGGTATTCCACTTCGCGGGCGTAGAGCCCGCCACCCAGGTGTTCGCCCAGTTCGCTGAGGTTGGCGGCGCCGCCCAGCAGCTTCCACACGCGGCTACCGTAGGTGCTGGCCCAGCGCCGGGCAAGGGCTGGGTCGAGCTGGCGCAGCTGCTCCATCAATTGCACGGCGAGGTCTTCAACGCTGGTCAGCGCTTCGCCGCCGGGCAGCGGGGCGGCGGCGGTCCAGCGCGGGCCCATGACGCCCGCGAAGTAGGGCGCCAGTTGTTCCAACGCGGCTTCGGCGAGCTTGCGGTAGGTGGTCAGCTTGCCGCCGAACACCGAGAGCAGCGGAGCTTCGCCGGGGGTGTTGTCCAGTGCCAGGGTGTAGTCGCGGGTGACGGCGGACGGATCGTCGGACTCGTCGTCACACAGCGGACGTACGCCGGAGAAGCTGCGCAGGATGTCCTCGCGGCCGAGTTGGCGCTTGAAGTGGGCATTGACCACGTTCAGCAGGTAATCGGTTTCTTCCTCGCTGATGCGGATCTGCGCCGGATCGCCGTGGTACTCGCGATCGGTGGTGCCGATCAGGGTGAAGCGCTGCAGGTAGGGAATGGCGAAGACGATGCGACGGTCCTCGTTCTGCAGGATGTAGGCGTGATCGCCGTCGTACAGGCGCGGCACTATCAGGTGGCTGCCCTGGATCAGGCGGATGCCGTAGGGCGGCTTCTGGCGCAGTTCCTCGCGCAGGAAGCGGTCGACCCACGGGCCTGCGGCATTGACCAGGCAGCGGGCGCGGACCGAGTAGAGGCTGCCGTCCTTGCGCTCCAGGTGCAGATGCCACAGCCCCTTGCTGCGCCGCGCACTGACGCAACGGGTGCGCGGATGAATATGCGCGCCGTGCTCGCGGGCGCTCATGGCGTTGAGCACGACCAGGCGGGCGTCGTCCACCGAGCAGTCGGAGTATTCGAAGCCGCGGCTGATTTCGGCTTTCAGCGGGCTCTCCGGACCAAAGCGCAGGCCGCGCGAGCCGGGCAGCTTTTCGCGCTTGCCGAGGTGGTCGTAGAGGAACAGTCCGGCGCGGATCATCCAGGCCGGGCGCAGGTGCGGGCGGTGCGGCAGGACGAAGCGCAGCGGGTGGACGATGTGTGGCGCCTTGGCCAGCAGGACTTCGCGTTCGGCCAGGGCTTCGCGCACCAAGCGGAATTCGTGGTGTTCGAGGTAACGCAGGCCACCGTGGATCAGCTTGCTGCTGGCGGAGGAGGTGTGGCTGGCGAGGTCATGCTGTTCGCAGAGGAACACCGACAGGCCGCGCCCGGCCGCGTCCGCCGCGATGCCCACGCCATTGATGCCGCCGCCGACGACGGCCAGGTCATAGACTTCGGCCAGGGGCGCGTGGCGCGAATGGGGTGGGTTCATGGGGACGCCTCGGTATTGGAAGTGAACGCAATTATGTTCGTTTTCGAAAATATCTTAGATCGATGAACGAAACATGACCAGCCAAAAGCGCGAATTCGCGTAGGCGTTCGTCAGTTTCTTCGAAATTGAACGTTCGGGATGAAAGGCGCCGGCTCAGACCAGTTCGAGCTGGACCTTGTGCTGCGTCAGCAGGCGGGCCACGGCGGCGGGGGGCGGGCTGTCAGTGAACACACGGTTGACCAGGGCGATCGGCCCCAGGCGCACCATGGCGTTGCGTCCGAACTTGCTGGAGTCGGCGGCGAGGAATACCTGCCGGGCGTTGTCGATGATGGCGCGGGAGACGCGCACTTCCTGGTAGTCGAAGTCCAGCAGGCTGCCGTCTTCGTCGATGCCACTGATGCCGACCACGGCGAAGTCGACGCGGAACTGCTCGATGAAGTCCACCGCCGCCTGGCCGACCACGCCGCCGTCGCTGCGCACGGTGCCGCCAGCGACCAGCACTTCGAAGTCGTCCTTGCCGGCCAGGATGCTGGCCACGTGCAGGTTGTTGGTGATGATCTTCAGGTGGTTGTGGCCGAGCAGGGCGCGGGCGATGGCCTCGGTGGTGGTGCCGATGTTGATGAACAGCGAGGCGTTGTCCGGGATGTGCGCGGCGATGGCTTCGGCGATGCGCTGCTTTTCGTCGCGCATCTGGTCGGCTCGGGTGTTGTAGGCGGTGTTCTCGACGCTGGAGTCCCAGGCGGCGCCGCCGTGGTAGCGGCGCAGCAGGCTCTGTTCGGCGAGTTGGTTGATGTCGCGGCGGATGGTCTGCGGGGTGACGGCGAACTGCTGGGCGAGCTCCTCGATGCTCAGGTAGCCGCGCTCGCGGACCAGGTCGAGGATGCTTTGCTGTCGGGGTGGCAGGTTCATGCGCGGTGCTCGTTAGGACGGGCCGAAGGGGCAAGGATGCCGGAGTAGGGCGCCGCTGTCATGCCGGGTGAGTTCGGTGCGTGCGGTTTTCCCTCACCCTAACCCTCTCCCAGAGGGAGAGGGGACTGTCCTGAGTTGCAGGGGAGAGCGGTGTTAGCCGGCTCCTCGGTACGGCTCCCTTTCCCTCCGGGAGAGGGCTGGGGTGAGGGCGGAAATGGCACCTTACTTTCAGTCTTCAGCTGCCCATCCACGGGTACGTTCGACCGCCTTCTTCCACCCTGCATACAGGCGCGCGCGCTCGGCTTCGTCACACGCAGGCTGGAACACCCGCTCGATCACCGCCTTGTTCTTCAGCTCCGCCAGGCTCCCCCAGAATCCGCAGGCCAGGCCCGCCAGCACGGCGGCTCCGAGGGCGGTGGTCTCGCGCATCTGCGGGCGCTCCACCGGGGTGCCGAGGATGTCGGCCTGGAACTGCATGAGGAAGTTGTTGGCCACCGCGCCGCCGTCCACGCGCAGGGCGCGCAGCGGCTCGCCGGCGTCCTGCTGCATGGCGTCGAGTACGTCGCGGGTCTGGTAGGCGATGGATTCGAGGGTGGCGCGGATCAGGTGGTCGGCCTTCACCCCGCGGGTCAGGCCGAACAGCGCGCCACGGGCGTACGGGTCCCAGTAGGGCGCGCCGAGGCCGGTGAAGGCGGGCACCAGGTACACGCCATTGCTGTCCTTCACCTTGGTGGCGAAGTATTCCGAATCGCGGGCATCGCCGATCACTTTCAGCTCGTCGCGCAGCCACTGCACGGTGGAGCCGCCGTTGAACACCGCGCCCTCCAGCGCGTAGGCCACTTCGCCACGCGGCCCGCAGGCTATGGTGGTGAGCAGGCCGTGGGTGGACTTCACCGCTTTGGCTCCGGTGTTCATCAGCAGGAAGCAGCCGGTGCCGTAGGTGTTCTTCGCCTGACCCGGCTCCACGCACATCTGGCCGAACAGCGCGGCCTGCTGGTCGCCGGCGATCCCGGCGATCGGCGTGTGGTGCACGCCCAGGCCACCGACCTTGCAGTGACCGTAGATTTCGGAGGAGGCGCGCACCTGCGGCAGCATGGCGCGGGGGATGTCCAGGGCGTTGAGCAGGCGCTCGTCCCAGTCAAGCCTGTGGATATCGAACAGCAGGGTCCGCGAGGCGTTGGTGTAGTCGGTGACGTGTACCTCGCCCTCGGTGAGCTTCCAGATCAGCCAGCTGTCCACGGTGCCGAACAGCAGCTCGCCGCGCTGTGCGCGTTCGCGGGCACCCTCGACGTTGTCGAGGATCCACTTGAGTTTGGTGCCGGAGAAGTAGGGGTCGATGACCAGCCCGGTGGTGTCGCGGATGTGCTGTTCCAGGCCGTCGCGCTTGAGCTGTTCGCAGATCGCCGCGCTGCGCCGGCACTGCCAGACGATGGCGTTGTGGATCGGCCGGCCCGTGTTCTTGTCCCACACCAGGGTGGTCTCGCGCTGGTTGGTGATGCCGATGGCCGCCACTTCGGCAACGCTGATGTTGGCCTGGGCGAGGGCTTCGACCAGGGTCGAGCTCTGGGTCGCCCAGATTTCCATGGGGTCGTGCTCGACCCAGCCCGGCTGCGGGTAGATCTGCGCGAACTCGCGTTGGGCCACGCTGACCACGTTGGCGTCATGGTCGAAGATGATGGCGCGGGAACTGGTGGTGCCCTGGTCGAGGGCAACGACGTATTTCTTGTTCTTCAGGTCGGTCATGGTGGCGGCCTTGTGCGGATTCCGTTCGGCGATCCCGGCTGCGGGAGCCGAGAGGAGAATGGCGCAGAACATACGGGATTCATCCCCGTCGGTGAAGCGAACTCCGTGCAGCGCGCCACACCTTGGCTTACTGTTATGCGCTGGAAAGCCGCTTGCGAGAAGCCCGCCCGATCATGACCCCCGCCATCGACCTGCTGAAGAAGAACCGCGCCGAACACCAGGTGCTGAGCTACGAGCACGACCCCAAGGCGCCGTCCTATGGGCTGGAGGCCGCCGAGAAGCTCAACCTCGACCCGGCGCGGGTGTTCAAGACCCTGCTCGCCGCCAGCGAAAAGGGCGAGCTGCTGGTGGCGGTGGTACCGGTGGTGGGCACCCTGGACCTCAAGGCGCTGGCCCATGCCGCCGGGGTGAAGAAGGCCGACATGGCCGACCCCAACGCCGCCCAGCGCGCCACGGGCTACCTGGTGGGCGGCATCAGCCCGCTGGGGCAGAAGAAGCGCCTGCGCACCTTTATCGACGAATCCGCCCAGGGCTTCCCGACCATCCACGTCAGCGCCGGTCGCCGAGGACTGGAAGTGGAACTGAGTGCCGAGACGCTGGCCGCGCTGACGTCCGCGAAGTTCGCACCGATCGGTCGAAGCTGATCGGTCGAAGCAGACGACTGACTGGTCCCTTCTGTACGGTTCGCTGTTCGCCGGCTTCTGTCATGCTCGGGCATCATTTTTCAGGAGACTGCCATGCAACTCGACTTCCATCAGGTCGATGCCTTTACCGACCGCCCCTTCGCCGGCAACCCGGCGATGGTCTACCGCCTGGATGCCTGGCTGGCCGACGAGCTGATGCAGAAGATCGCCGCCGAGCACAACCTGTCCGAAACCGCGTTCCTGGTGCATGAGGCCGACGGCTGGCGCATCCGCTGGTTCACCCCCACCGCCGAGGTGCCGCTCTGCGGCCATGCCACCCTGGCGAGCGCCCATGTGCTGTTCGAGGTGTTCGGCGAGCCGGGCCAGTCCCTGGAGTTCAATTCACAATCCGGGCCGTTGCGGGTGTTCCGCGAGGGAGGCCGGTTGGCCCTGGATTTCCCCGCCCAGCCGCCGCGGGAGGCGGGCAGCACGGTGGAGCTGGAACAGGCGCTGGGCCTGCCGGTGGTGGATGCCCTGAATACCCAGGCACACCTGCTGGTCCTGCTGGAGTCGGAGTACGCGGTACGCAGTTGCTCGCCCGACTTCGCGGCGCTGGCGCGCATGCCGTATCTGGGTGTGATCGTCACCGCGCGTGGCGAAGACCATGACTTCGTCTCGCGCTTCTTCGCCCCGGCCATCGGCCTCAACGAAGACCCGGTGACCGGCGCCGCCCATTGCAGCCTGATTCCCTACTGGTCGCAGCGTCTGAACAAGCGGCAGATGCACGCCTACCAGTGTTCGGCGCGTGGCGGCGAGCTGTGGTGCAGTCTTGAGGGGGATCGGGTGCGCATCGCCGGCCACTCGCGGCTTATTGCCAGCGGCCGGATCGTCATCTGATTATCAGCGTTGGCGGCTGAGGACCTGCTGCGCTTCCACGCTGCCCAGGGCAGGGAACAGCACCAGGTGCTCGGCGGCGACGCTGATGCCTACCTCGTCACCGGGCCGGTGATCGGCATGGCTGGGGAAGATCGATTCCAGCTGGGTGCCGGTGGGCAGCTGCAGGCGGTAGAGGGTAGCGGCGCCGAGGAATGACTTGCCGACGATCCGCGCCTTGAGCGCGCCGTCGGCGGCCGGCACCAGGTCGTCCGGGCGCAGCAGGACATCCACCGCGCTGCCATCGGGCAGGCTGTAGGCGCGGTTGCCGCGCAGCACGCCCAGTTCGGTCTGCACCGCGTCGGCCCCGTGCATCTGGCCGCGAATGAAGTAACCCTGGCCGATGAAGCTGGCCACGAAGGGCGTCTGCGGTTCGTGATAGAGATTGAACGGGGTATCCCACTGCTCCAGCCGGCCTTGGCGGAACACGCCCACATGGTCGCTGACGGCGAAGGCTTCCTCCTGGTCGTGGGTGACCAGGATGGCGCTGGTGCCGCGTGCCTTGAGGATGTCGCGCACCTCATGGCTGAGCTGGCGGCGCAGCTCCACGTCGAGGTTGGAGAAGGGTTCGTCGAGCAGCAGCAGTTGCGGTTGCGGAGCCAGCGCGCGGGCCAGGGCCACGCGTTGCTGCTGGCCGCCGGAGAGCTCGTGGGGGAAGCGCTGGCCGAGGCCGCCGAGTTTCACCAACTCCAACAGCTCGTCGACGATGCGCTCGCGCTCGGGGTGCTTGCGGATGCCAAAGGCGATGTTGTCCACCACTGACAGGTGCGGGAACAGCGCGTAGTCCTGGAACACCATGCCGATCCGGCGCTTCTCCGGCGACAGGGTGAAGCCGGGGCGGGAGATGACTTCGCCGGCCAGTTCGATGTGCCCGCCCTGCACCGGTTCGAAGCCGGCAATGGCGCGCAGCGTGGTGGTCTTGCCGCAGCCCGAGGGGCCGAGCAGGCAGCCGATGTCGCCGGCGTTCAGGTGCAGGCTGACCCCTTGCACCACGCGTTGCTGTTCATAGCCGCAGGAAAGGTTATCGAGGGTGAGCAGCAGCGGTTGGGACATCGGGCTTGGAACCTGTTCGGCATTTCGCCGAGCACAGTTCAGGCCGGGCGGAAGCAGGAAAAGTAGCGCAGTCTACGCCGGCTCCTGCTTCCAACGCTGCCCGGGCAAGCACGGGCAGAGGATGGACAGGTTCTCAGGCGTAGTGGGCGTGCTCGACCAGCAGTTCGAGCAGCGCTTTCTGGGCGTGGAGACGGTTTTCCGCCTGATCCCAGGCCACGGAGCGCGCGTCGTCCAGCAGGTCTTCGCTGATCTCTTCGCCACGGTGGGCCGGCAGGCAGTGCATGAATAGTACATCCGCCGCCGCGCCATCGAGCAGCGCACGTGTTACCTGATATGGCTGGAACAGGCGCAGGCGCGCGGCTGCTTCGTCTTCCTGGCCCATGGAGGCCCAGACGTCGGTGCTTACCAGGTGCGCGCCGGCCACCGCTTCGCGCGGGTCGCGGGTGATGGTCACGCGCTCGCCCGCCAGCTCCAGCAGGGCGGCGTTGGGCTCATAGCCTTCCGGGCAGGCCACGCGCAGCTGGAAGTCGAAGCGGATGGCCGCCTCGATGTAGCTGTTGCACATGTTGTTGCCGTCGCCGATCCAGGCCACGGTCTTGCCGGCGATGCTGCCGCGGTGCTCGTGGAAGGTCTGCATGTCGGCCAGCAGCTGGCAGGGGTGCAGGTCGTCCGACAGGCCGTTGATCACCGGTACGCGGGAGTTTTCCGAGAATTCGATCAGGTTGCTGTGGGCGAAGGTGCGGATCATCACCGCATCGACCATCCGCGACATCACCCGCGCGGCGTCGGCGATCGGCTCGCCACGGCCCAGCTGGGTATCACGCGGGGAGAGGAAGATGGCCTGGCCGCCGAGCTGGATCATGCCGGCTTCGAAGGAAATCCGCGTACGGGTCGAGGCTTTCTCGAAGATCATGCCCAGCACGCGGTTCTTCAGCGGTTCGTAGAGCACGCCTCGGTTACGCAGGTCCTTCAGCTCGGTGGCGCGGCGGATCAGACCGAGCAGTTCTTCGGTCGTGTAATCCAGCATCGAGAGGAAGTGACGTGCGCTCATGGTTCGTACCTACTACTTATTCTCAGAATCGGGCCGAGGAACCGACCGGATTTCGTGAGAAAAAACGGGCTGAACCTGCGGCGGGACCGCATGGAGCGGGAAATGGGGGAAGGCGCGATCCTATAAGGAAATGACGGATATACGCAAGTTTCGCCCGGAGGCCCCGGCGGCCGGGGCTTCTCCATGGTCGTTCCTGATGCCGGGGGATTCACCCGACAGAAGCTGGTGGTGCTTATCGGGAGCACGTTCCATAGTGCTCTGCGACCCCACGACCGGCGCCACGAGCGGCCGGCGACAACAACAATGAGGCGAGCCATGAGCAAGACCCTCCACCACCGTGCGTGCCACCTCTGCGAGGCCATCTGCGGCCTGACCATCGAGACCGAGGACGAGCGCATCCTCTCGATCAAGGGCGATGCGCAGGACAGCTTCAGCCGTGGCCATGTCTGCCCCAAGGCCGTGGCGCTGCAGGACATCCAGAATGATCCCGACCGCCTGCGCCAGCCGGTTCGGCGGGTCGGCAGCGAATGGCAGCCGATCGGCTGGGACGAGGCTTTCGAACTCGTCGCCTCACGGCTGGCGGATATCCGGGAGCGCCACGGCAACGACGCCGTCGCCGTGTACCAGGGCAATCCCAGCGTGCACAACTATGGGCTGATGACCCACAGCAACTACTTCCTCGGCCAGCTGAAAACCCGCAACCGCTACTCGGCCACGTCGGTGGACCAGCTGCCGCACCACCTGGTCAGCCAGCAGATGTTCGGCCACGGCCTGCTGATCCCGATTCCGGACATTGACCATACCGACTTCATGCTGATCCTCGGCGGCAACCCGCTGGCCTCCAACGGCAGCATCATGACCGTACCGGATGTGGAAAAACGCCTGAAAGCGCTGAAAGCGCGCGGCGGCAAGCTGGTGGTGGTTGACCCGCGCCGTACTGAAACGGCGGCTCTGGCGGACCAGCACCTGTTCGTCCGCCCCGGCGAGGACGCGGCGCTGCTGCTGGGCATCCTCGACACGCTGTTCAGCGAAGGGCTGACCCGTGAGACTCATCTGCCGGCGAACGGCCTGGATGCGGTGCGTGAAGCGCTGGCGCCGTTCAAGGTCGAAGCCATGGCCGCCCGTTGCGGAGTGCCGGCCGATGACATTCGCCAGCTGGCGCGGGACTTCGCCGCCGCCGACAAGGCTGTCTGCTACGGCCGTATGGGCGTTTCCACCCAGGTATTCGGCAGCCTCTGCCAGTGGCTGGTGCAACTGATCAACCTGCTCACCGGCAACCTCGACCGGGTCGGTGGCACGCTGTGCACCACGCCGGCGGTGGACCTGGTGGCGAGCACCTCCGGCGGCGCCTTCAACCGTTGGCAAAGCCGCGTGTCCGGCCTGCCGGAGTATGGCGGCGAGCTGCCGGTGGCGGCGCTGGCCGAGGAGATGCTCACCGAAGGCGACGGGCAGGTCCGCGCGCTGGTGACGGTGGCCGGCAACCCGGTGCTGTCCACGCCCAACGGCCGGCGCCTGGAGCAGGCGCTGGACGGCCTGGAGTTCATGCTCAGCATCGATCTCTACATCAACGAGACCACCCGCTACGCTGACCTGATCCTGCCACCCACCGCGCCGCTGGAGCACGATCACTACGACACCACCTTCAATATCTTCGCGGTGCGCAACGTCACGCGCTTCAACGAAGCGGTACTGCCCAGGCCGCAGGGTGCGCTGCACGACTGGGAGATCTTCGTCGGCCTCGCCAAGGCCTACGCCGCGCGCACGGGCAGCGAACTCAAACCGACCGTGGCGCCCGAGCAGATGATCGAGATGGGCCTACGCTTCGGCCCCTATGGCGATGCCTCCGAGCACAAGCTCAACCTCGCCCGGCTGCGCGAGCATCGCCACGGACTGGACCTCGGCCCACTGCGGCCCAACCTCGCGGCGCGCCTGAAGACCGCCAGCCGCCAGGTCGAAGCCGCGCCGGAGATCCTGCTGAACGACCTGCGCCGCTTCGCCGACACCCAGGCGCCGGCGGCGGACCAGTTGCTGCTGATTGGCCGCCGCCACGTGCGCAGCAACAACTCCTGGATGCACAACTACCACCGCCTGGTGAAGGGCAAGCCGCGCCACCAGTTGCTCATGCACCCTCAGGATCTGGCGTCGCGCGGGCTGGTGGACGGGCAGAAGGTGCGGGTGCGCTCGCGGGTCGGCAGCATCGAGATCGAGGTGGCGGCCAGCGACGAGGTGATGGCCGGCGTGGTCAGCCTGCCCCACGGCTGGGGGCATGGGCGCCCGGGCGTGCACCTGTCCATTGCCCGCGAGCAGGGCGGGGCCAGCGCCAATGACCTGACCGACGAGCGCCATCTGGATGCGCTCTCCGGCAACACCGCGCTGAACGGTGTGCCGGTCGAGGTCGAGGCGGCCTGACAGGCTGTCGCAGTGCCCCTGCAAAGCCGAGCGTAGTGCTCGGCTTTGCAGTACAATGCGCCCAACCGTGCCGGCCAAACGCCGCCTGTGGCGCTGCCGGGTCAGTATCAGATAGTTCAGCCGAGGAAGTTCATGGATATCATCGATACCATCAAAGAACAGATCGCCAACAACCCCGTCCTGCTGTACATGAAGGGCTCGCCGAACGCTCCGCAGTGCGGTTTCTCGGCCCGCGCCGCGCAGGTGCTGATGGCGTGTGGTGAGAAGTTTGCCTACGTCGACATCCTGCAGAACCCGGAAATCCGCGCCAACCTGCCCAAGTACGCCAACTGGCCGACCTTCCCGCAGCTGTGGGTCGGCGGTGAGCTGGTCGGCGGCAGCGACATCCTGGCCGAGATGTTCGAGAAGGGCGAGCTGCAACCGCTGATCAAGGACGCTGTAGACAAGGCCAACGCCTGAGTCTTTCGCGCTGTTGCACAAAGCCCCGCCTCGGCGGGGCTTTGTTTTTGGGAAGGAATAAATGACCGAACAAGCAAGGACGAACGCCGCACGCTGGGCCTGCGGCTACTGTTTCGCCATGGGCGGGATGGTGCACGGCAGCGTGATGGGACGCGTGCCGGCGCTCAAGAGCATGACCGGGGTGGACGAGCAGGAGCTCGGCCAGGCGCTGCTGGGCGCGGGCTTCGGCGCGCTGCTGGCGTTCGTCTTCGCCGGCGCCCTGGTGCGCCGCTACGGCAGCCGGGCGATCACTGTTGTCTCCGGCCTGGCGCTGATGGCGACGTTCCCGCTGCTGGGGCTTGCGCAGAATGTCTGGGAGCTGGCGGCGGGCTTCCTGATTGTCGGCCTGACCTTCGCCACCATGGATGTGGCGATGAACACCCAGGCGGTGGAGGTGGAGCGGCGCCTCGGTCGGCCGTGCATCGCCGGCCTGCATGGCATGTACAGCCTGGGCGGGCTGGTCGGCGCAGTGGGTGCGGCGGCCTTCGCTGATCTTGCGCCGATCTGGCACTTCACCCTGCTGGCGGGGATTGCGCTGGCAATCCTGCCGTTCTTCGCCCGCAACCTGTTCGAGGGGCGCCCGCAGCCCACGGAGGAGGAGGCGCCGGCCCAACGTGGCTGGCGCCTGCCGCCACCGGCCTTGATCGGTCTTGGATTGCTGACGGTGTGCGCGTTCGTTTCCGAAGGGGCGGTCGCGGACTGGGGCGCCTTGCTGCTGCATCAGGTGATGGGTGCGTCCGAGCGTCTGGCTGCCCTGGGATTCGCGGCGTTCTCCGCGACCATGGTGCTGGGACGGCTGTTCGGCGACCGCCTGCGCGTGCGTTTCGCCGACGAGGCGCTGGTGCGCAATCTGGCGCTGCTGGCCATCGCGGGGATGCTGCTGGCGCTGTTCACCCCCTGGGTGGCGGGTGCCATCGCCGGTTTCGCCCTGGTGGGCGTGGGGCTGTCGGTGGTGGTACCGATCCTGATCGGTGCGGCGGGCAATCGGCCGGGCGTCGAGCCGTCCAGAGGTGTGGCGGCAGTGGCATCGTTCGGCTATGGGGGCTTGCTGCTGGGGCCGCCGCTGATCGGCTTCCTCGCCGAGCACGTGGGGCTGCGTCTGGCGTTGCTGGTGGTGGTGGGGCTCTGCGCCGGGCTGGTGCTCAAGGCCTCACTGGTGCGCCGTCCGCCGAAGGCGAGCGCTTAGAAGGGAAGGGCACCGGCGTCCACAACCGCGCCGGTGCCTTTTGCCTGATCAGTCGTCTTCGTGCATGTGCGACTGCAGGTAGTTCTCCAGGCCGACCTTCTGGATCAGGCCCAGCTGGGTTTCCAGGTAGTCGATGTGCTCTTCCTCGGACTCGAGGATGTTCTTGAGCAGGTCGCGGCTCACGTAGTCATGCACGCTTTCGCAATGCACGATGGCGTCGCGCAGGTCCTTGCAGGCCTTGAGTTCCAGGTTCAGGTCGCATTGCAGCATTTCCTGGGTGTTCTCGCCGATCAGCAGCTTGCCCAGGTCCTGCAGGTTGGGCAGGCCTTCGAGGAACAGGATGCGTTCGATGAGCTTGTCAGCGTGCTTCATCTCATCGATGGACTCGTGGTACTCGTGCGCGCCGAGGCGCTTCAGGCCCCAGTCGTTCCACATGCGCGAGTGCAGGAAATACTGGTTGATGGCGATCAGCTCGTTACCGAGGACCTTGTTCAAGTGCTGGATGACTTTCTTGTCGCCTTTCATGCCGGTGTCCTGCCGTGTGGAGTGGGAGAGTCTGAAAGTGTGGTCCTCTTATAACTGAGTGTCAAACATAAGTGCTTGAATTTGCTATAAAAAGGAATATGAATGCGAATGTTTTCATTCCGCAATTCGGCGTTAAAACGCTGAATTTCAGGCATAAAAAAACCGGGCAAGGCCCGGTTTTCTTCGGAATCTCTGCTGAGTTGACCGTCAGTCGCGTCGATCAGTTGGCCGCATAGGCGAGGGAGTAGTTCATCGACTGGGCGCTCTGCAGTTCGCTCAGGGTCTCGCGGACGACCTGCTTGGCGAGGCAGGCGCACTTGCCGCACTGGGTGCCGACACCGGTGCTTTCACGCACTTCGCGGTAATTGCAGCAGCCTTCGTAGATCGCTTCGCGGATGTGGGTATCGGTGACACCTTGGCAGAGGCAGACGTACATGGTTGCACTACGCATCGCTGTGGGGTTGTTGGAGGCGATACTAATCTTAATGAGAATGATTGTCAAAGTTTGCTGGACGGGCTTTTCCGTGACCAGATAAATGGTCATTTCAGTCAATGGCTTAGCCTGTCGGGCGACCGGGGAAAGCGCTGGGCGCGTCGGAAATCGGCGGTGTATCATGGCCGCCCCACTGGAGTGGATGACCCGCCGATCCGGCTTTTCGAGCCGAGCAGGGCATCGTGCACTCCCTCACGTCCTCACCCCCGAAGGAGATATGGAATGGGCGTACTCGTAGGTAAGAAAGCTCCCGACTTCAACGTAGCCGCCGTCCTCGGCAGCGGCGAGATCGTCGACAGCTTCGTGCTGTCCGAAGCCATCAAGGGCAAGTACGGCCTGGTGTTCTTCTACCCGCTGGACTTCACCTTCGTCTGCCCGTCCGAGCTGATCGCCCTGGACCGCCGCATCCCCGAGTTCCAGGCGCGCAACGTCGAAGTGATCGGCGTGTCCATCGACTCCCACTTCACCCACAACGCCTGGCGTAACACCCCGGTGGACAAGGGCGGCATCGGCCCGGTCAAGTACACCCTGGCCGCCGACATCACCCACGAGATCGCCAAGGCCTATGACGTCGAGTCCGCCGACGGTGTCGCGTTCCGTGGCGCCTTCCTGATCGACCAGAACGGCGTGGTGCGTTCGCAGATCGTCAACGACCTGCCGCTGGGCCGTAACATGGACGAGCTGCTGCGTCTGGTCGACGCCCTGCAATTCACCGAAGAGCACGGCGAAGTCTGCCCGGCCAACTGGAAGAAAGGCGACAGCGGCATGACCGCATCGCCGGAAGGCGTTGCCGCCTACTTGGCCCAGCATGCCGGCAATCTGTAAGGCTGCCTGGTCATGAAAGAGCCCCGCTTCGGCGGGGCTTTTTTATGGGCGCGCGAGGGCCTGCTTTTCGTAGGAGCGAGCTTCCTCGTGAATAACGGAGCAGGTGGGCATAGCCGCCAGGATCAACCTCCGCGAGGACGGTGGTTCGCGAGCAAGCTCGCTCCTACAGAAAGCTCGCAAGCGCTGTGGGAGGGGAAAAGAAAAAGCCCCGCAGGTGCAGGGCTTTTTCATAGGGAGCGGAAGAGTATCAGTCCTCGTCTTCCATCCAGCCGCCGAACTCCTTCCAGCGGTTGACGATGCCGCAGAACAGCTCGGCAGTCTTCTCGGTGTCATAGCGCGCCGAGTGCGCCTCGCGGTTGTCGAACTCGATGCCCGCGGTCTGGCAGGCCTTGGCCAGTACGGTCTGACCGTAGGCGAGGCCGGCGAGGGTGGCGGTGTCGAAGCTGGAGAAGGGGTGGAACGGGTTGCGCTTCACGCCGCTGCGGTTCACCGCGGCATTGAGGAAGCCGAGGTCGAAGCTGCTGTTGTGGCCGACCAGGATCGCCCGCTTGCAGCCATTGGACTTCAGCGACTTGCGCACGCCACGGAAGATATCGGTCAGCGCCTGCTCTTCCGGCACGGCCATGCGCAGCGGGTGGTCCAGCTTGATGCCGGTGAACTCCAGCGCGGCCTGCTCGATGTTGGCGCCTTCGAAGGGCTCCACACGGAAGAAGTAGGTGTGCTCCGGGAACAGGTAGCCGCTCTCGTCCATGCCGATGGTGACGGCGGCGATTTCCAGCAGTGCGTCGGTACCGGCGTTGAAGCCGCCGGTCTCCACGTCCACGACCACCGGCAGGTAGCCGCGGAAGCGGCGCGCCATCGGGTGGCGCGGGCCGGGCGGGAAGGAACCGTCGAGTTCTTCTTCGAAGACTTCGTTCTCGTCACTCATGCCTCGGTCTCCAGCAGGCGCCAGCGCAGTTTCTCGCCGGCACGCAGCGGGACCACTTCGTAATCGCCGAACGGCAGCGTTGCCGGGGCATTCCAGTCTTCACGCACCAGGGTGATGCGGTCGCTGTTGCGCGGCAGGCCGTAGAAGTCCGGGCCATGGAAGCTGGCGAAGGCTTCCAGCTTGTCCAGCGCGTTGCGTTGCTCGAAGGCTTCGGCATACATCTCGATGGCGGCATAGGCGGTGTAGCAGCCGGCGCAACCGCAGGCGGCTTCCTTGGCGTGGCGAGCGTGGGGCGCGGAATCGGTGCCGAGGAAGAACTTCGGGCTGCCGCTGGTCGCCGCATCCAGCAGGGCTTCCTGGTGGGTGTTGCGCTTGAGGATCGGCAGGCAATAGAAGTGCGGGCGGATACCGCCGACCAGCATGTGGTTGCGGTTGTACAGCAGGTGATGCGCGGTGATGGTGGCGCCGACGTTGGCCGGGGCGGCGCTGACGAACTGCACGGCATCGCCGGTGGTGATGTGCTCCATGACCACCTTCAGGGTCGGGAAGCGCTCGACCACGCGGGTCAGGTGTTCGTCGATGAAGCGCTTCTCACGGTCGAACACGTCGACCTCGGCGCGGGTCACCTCGCCATGCACCAGCAGCGGCAGGCCGACTTCGGCCATGGCTTCCAGTACGTGGAAGATGTTGTCGATGCTGGTCACGCCGGAGTCGGAGTTGGTGGTGGCGCCGGCCGGGTACAGCTTGGCGGCATGCACAAAGCCCGAGGCCTTGGCGGCACGCACGTCTTCGGCGCTGGTGCGGTCGGTGAGGTAGAGCACCATCAGCGGCTCGAAACGGCTGCCGGCCGGGCGGGCGGCCAGGATGCGCTGGCGGTAGGCGTCGGCTTCGACGGCGTTGCGCACCGGCGGAACCAGGTTCGGCATGATGATGGCGCGGCCGAAGGTACGGGCGGCGTCGCCGACGGTTTGCGCGAGTGCGGCGCCGTCGCGCAGGTGGATGTGCCAGTCGTCGGGGCGCAGGAGTGTCAGGCGGTCGGACATGCGGATTCCAGGAAGGCGGTTGCAGCGGAAAGAGTAGGGAAATGCTACCGGAAAAGGCCGCCGCCGGCACTCGCTATCAAGTTTCGCCGCAGTCTACCGATAGATTCTGGGACGCCTTTTTATCTGTGTGGATGCCGCCGTGCGCCAGCCCTATCTTCTCCTGCTCACTCTTTGCGCGAGCCTTCCGGCCTGGGGGCTGACTTTCCAGCCGCGCCTGGAAAGCGCCGAATGGACGGTGGCGGGCGATCAGTTCGAGTGCCGGCTGTCGCAGAACGTGGCGGGCTTCGGCCTGGGCGAGTTCGTCTGGCGCGCCGGCGAGCAGCCGACTTTCCGTCTCAAGTCGCAGCAGGACTGGTTCGGTCGCGGTTCGGCGACGCTCCTTGCAGCGGCTCCACCGTGGCGGCCGGGGCAGGGCGACGTGAACCTGGGGGCGGTGCAGGTCGGTGGCGGCGAGGTACCGTTCAACAGCAGCCAGCAGCAGGCCGGGCGCTTGCTCAGTGGTCTGCTGGAGGGGCGCACGCCGGAAGTGCGGCACCGCACCCGGGACGGCGATCGTTTGCTGGTGCGTCTGCTGCCGACGCATTTTGCCGCCGGCTACGCGCAGTTCCAGGATTGTTCGGCGAAGATGCTGCCGGTCAATTTCGACCAGGTGCGGCAGAGCCAGATCGGCTTCCCCGGCGGCACCGAACTCGATGCGCTGGGCCGAGCCAAGCTGGACATCATCCTGCAATACCTGAAGGCCGACCCGAGCGTGAACCGCATCGAGATCGATGGTCATTCGGACAACAGCGGGAATCGCCTGGTCAATCGCGATACGTCGCGTCGTCGCGCCGTCGCGGTGATGGAATACCTCAAGGCCAATGGTGTGCCGGAATCGCAGATCATCGTGCGCTTCTATGGCGAGCGTTATCCGTTGGTGAAGAACAGCTCCGAAGCCAACCGGGCACGCAATCGCCGGGTAACGGTGAACCTGTCTCGCGGGCCGGCCCTCGACGAAGCCCCGGCCGAAGCTCCGGCGGCGCCTGCCGAGCCAGCGCCCAGCGCCAGTGCACCGGCCCACGCAGCTCCCGTGGCTCCCGCCGCCAACGCTGCCACACCGCCTGCGGCAACCCCGGCGGCGCCCAAGGGCTGAGCCTGCGGCAGCGAGTCGCACCGACGATAGAATTTGTCGCTTTGTCATCTAAAGCTGTCGCGCCTCTGTAAATTATGCTGGGCGGGCAGTAGAATCGATCCCTTTCGTGACAACCCCCGTGGAGTTGAGTGGCATGGCGGACGTGAAGAAGGTAGTCCTGGCGTATTCCGGTGGCCTGGATACCTCCGTAATTCTGAAGTGGCTGCAGGATACCTATAACTGTGAAGTGGTGACCTTCACCGCCGACCTGGGGCAGGGCGAGGAGGTCGAGCCGGCCCGCGCCAAGGCCAAGCAGCTGGGCGTGAAAGAGGTCTTCATCGAGGACCTGCGCGAAGAGTTCGTCCGCGACTTCGTCTACCCGATGTTCCGTGCCAACACCATCTATGAAGGCGAGTACCTGCTGGGTACTTCCATCGCCCGTCCGCTGATCGCCAAGCGCCTGATCGAGATCGCCAACGCCACCGGCGCCGACGCCATCTCCCACGGCGCCACCGGCAAGGGCAACGACCAGGTTCGCTTCGAGCTGGGCGCCTACGCGCTGAAGCCGGGCGTGAAGGTGATCGCTCCCTGGCGCGAGTGGGACCTGCTGTCCCGCGAGAAGCTGATGGACTACGCCGAAGCCCACAACATCCCGATCGAGCGCCACGGCAAGAAAAAATCGCCGTACTCCATGGATGCCAACCTGCTGCACATCTCCTATGAAGGCGGCGTGCTGGAAGACACCTGGACCGAGCACGAAGAAGACATGTGGAAGTGGACCGTCTCCCCGGAGAAGGCCCCGGACGCCCCGACCTACATCGAGCTGACCTACCGCAAGGGCGACATCGTCGCCATCGACGGCAAGGACATGACTCCGGCCCAGGTGCTGACCGAGCTGAACCGCATCGGCGGTGCCAACGGTATCGGCCGTCTCGACATCGTCGAGAACCGCTACGTCGGCATGAAGTCCCGCGGCTGCTACGAGACCCCCGGCGGCACCATCATGCTCAAGGCACACCGCGCCATCGAGTCGATCACCCTGGACCGCGAAGTCGCTCACCTGAAGGATGAGCTGATGCCGCGCTACGCCAAGCTGATCTACACCGGCTACTGGTGGAGCCCGGAGCGCGAGATGCTGCAGCAGATGATCGACGCCTCCCAGGAGTACGTGAACGGCGTCGTGCGCCTGAAGCTGTACAAGGGCAACGTCATCGTGGTCGGCCGCAAGTCCGACGACTCGCTGTTCGATGCCAACATCGCGACCTTCGAGGAAGACGGCGGCGCCTACAACCAGGCCGATGCTGCAGGCTTCATCAAGCTCAACGCGCTGCGCATGCGCATCGCTGCGAACAAGGGCCGCAAGCTGTTCTGATAAGCTTGTGATCCCGTGACAAGCGAACCCCGGCCACGAGCCGGGGTTTGCGTTTATAGGCCCCGCATCCGGGGCGCCTGATGAGGAAGAATCGATGAGACTGCTGCATACCATGCTGCGCGTCGGCGACCTGGACAAATCCATCGCCTTCTATACCGAAGTCCTGGGCATGACCCTGCTGCGCCGCAAGGATTATCCGGACGGCCAGTTCACCCTGGCCTTCGTCGGCTACGGCAGCGAAGACGAGAACAGCGTGATCGAGCTGACCTACAACTGGGGCGTGGACCAGTACGAGCTGGGCACCGGCTACGGCCACATCGCCCTGGAAGTGGCGGACGTCTACAAGGCCTGCGAGGACATCCGCTCCCGTGGCGGCAAGATCACCCGCGAGCCGGGGCCGATGAAGCACGGCACCAGCATCCTGGCCTTCGTCGAGGACCCGGACGGCTACAAGATCGAGCTGCTCTCGCCGCAGCGCAAGGACTGATCGCTCGCTCCTTGCCACGCGTCTCTGGAGAAACCCCGCCACCTAGGCGGGGTTTTTCTTTTGAAGCTGTCATCAGAACGACACCGGAGCGGTCATACTCAATCCTGCATCGACGTCGGATGCGTCGATTGCGGAAGCAGTTTTCGCCATTTGCTTGTCAGAGACAGAGGAGCATCGCGCGGGCCGGACAATCCCCGTCGCGCCGCTTTCGATAATGACGACCGATGGACGGCCGCACCGATTTTTCCGGGTGCCCGGCGCTCTGCGCCCGGCAGCCTAAGTCAAGGAATACAGCATGTCCCCAAGACCGGTAAACAACGCCTCGGTCAGCCCCAAGGGCAGCCTCGAAACCCTCTCCCAACGTGAAGTGCACCAGCTCAGCGAAGCGGGCTCGGGCAGTAGCTACAAACTCTTCCGCCAGTGTGCCCTGGCCATCCTCAATACCGGCACGCAGATCGACAACGCCAAGCACATCCTCGACGCCTACCGCGACTTCGAACTGGAAATCCACCAGCAGGACCGTGGCGTGCGCCTGGAGCTGTTCAACGCCCCCGCCGACGCCTTCGTCGATGGCGAGATGATCGCCAGTACCCGCGAGATGCTGTTCAGCGCCCTGCGCGACATCGTCTACACCCAGAACGAACTCAACAGCCGGCGCTTCGACCTGGAGAGCTCGGCCGGCATCACCGACTACGTCTTCCACCTGCTGCGCAACGCCCGCGCGCTGCGCCCCGGGGTGGAGCCGAAGATCGTCGTGTGCTGGGGCGGCCACTCCATCAGCACCAACGAGTACAAGTACACCAAGAAGGTCGGCCACGAGCTGGGCCTGCGCAGCCTCGATGTCTGCACCGGCTGCGGCCCGGGCGTGATGAAGGGGCCGATGAAGGGCGCCACCATCGGCCATGCCAAGCAGCGCAATATCGAAGGCCGCTACCTGGGCCTGACCGAGCCGGGGATCATCGCCGCCGAGGCGCCGAACCCCATCGTCAACGAACTGGTGATCCTGCCGGACATCGAGAAGCGCCTGGAGGCCTTCGTCCGCGTCGGCCACGGCATCATCGTGTTCCCCGGCGGCGTCGGCACGGCGGAGGAGTTCCTCTACCTGCTGGGGATCCTCATGCACCCGGACAACCAGGACATGCCGTTCCCCCTGGTGCTCACCGGGCCGCGCAGCGCGTCGGCCTACATCGAGCAGTTGCATGCCTTCGTCGGCGCGACCCTGGGCGAGGCGGCGCAGAAGCGCTACCGCATCATCATCGACGACCCGGCGGAAGTGGCGCGGGAGATGAGCGACGGCCTGAAGCGGGTCAAGAAATTCCGCCGCGAGCGCAACGACGCCTACCACTTCAACTGGCTGCTGAAGATCGACGAGGGTTTCCAGCGCCCGTTCGAACCGACCCACGAGAACATGGCGGGCCTGGATCTGGGTTGCGACGTGCCGGCCCATGAGCTGGCGGCGAACCTGCGCCGGGCGTTCTCCGGCATAGTCGCCGGCAACGTGAAGGACCGTGGCATCCGCATGATCGAGGAGTTCGGCCCGTACGAGATCAACGGCGATGCGGCCATCATGGAACCGCTGGATGCGCTGCTGCAGGCCTTCGTCGAGCAGCATCGGATGAAGCTGCCGGGTGGCGCGGCGTATGAGCCGTGCTATCGGGTGGTGCAGCGCAGTCCGGCCATGGCCGGCTGACTGAAAGCGGACGCTTGGCAGAGGACAGTCCCCTCTCCCTCTGGGAGAGGGAGCAGTTCGAGCGAACTGAGGCCGCGATTCAACCTGGCAGCACAAACAAAAAGCCCCGCGACGATGCGGGGCTTTTTCATACAGGCTTTACGTTCAGGGAGAGGGCTTACAGATCGAAATCGTAGTCGGACAGTTGGCGCTGCAGGCGACGCTCTTCCAGATAGTTGTCGATGATGCGGCGCTTGGTCAGGTTGGTCTTGGCGACCTCTGCCGAGGCCTCGGCGCCGTCGTCGCTGTCTTCTGTGCTGACATCGTCCTCGAGTTCGAGGTCTTCTTTGTCGTTAGCCATTCGGTGCACTCCACAACACGGGGTGTGTTGGCGCCCCTTATATCGACAAAGGACCGGGTGGTAAAAAAGATTTTTTCAATGGGTCCGACGGATTTTTCCGATAACGCTCAATCGTCCGAGGTCTTGTGCTTGTACTCGCACAGGTCCTCGATCCGGCAACTACCGCACTGCGGCTTGCGTGCCTTGCAAACGTAGCGACCGTGCAGGATCAGCCAGTGGTGCGCGTCCAGCAGGTATTCCTTGGGCACGAACTTCAGCAGCTTCTTCTCGACTTCCAGCACGTTCTTGCCCGGGGCTATCCCCGTGCGGTTGGCGACGCGGAAGATGTGGGTGTCCACGGCCATCGCCGGCTGTCGGAAGGCGGTGTTGAGCACCACGTTGGCGGTCTTGCGGCCGACGCCGGGCAGGGCTTCGAGGTCTTCGCGGTTGTCCGGCACCTGGCTGCCGTGCTTCTCGATGAGGATGCGGCAGGCCTCGATGACGTTCTTCGCCTTGCTGTTGTACAGGCCGATGGTCTTGATGTACTCCGACAGTCCCTCCACGCCCAGGGCGTAGATGGCTTCGGGGGTATTGGCCACCGGGTACAGCCTGGCCGTGGCCTTGTTCACCCCGACGTCGGTGGCCTGGGCGGAGAGCACCACCGCGATCAGCAGCTCGAAGGGCGTGCTGTAGGCCAGTTCGGTCTCGGGGTTGGGGTTGTCTTCTCGCAGTCGGCGGAAAATCTCCGCACGCTTGGCGGCGTTCATTCAATCACTCCGGTCACGCGGACGCGCTGGCGCTCGGTCGCGGGTACGTCGCCCGCCTGCGCCCTGGCGCGTTCCGCCAGGCTTTCATCGATTCGGTTCTTCAGTGCGATCAGCAGGCCCAGCACCAGGAAGGCGCCGGGCGGCAGGATGGCCAGCAGGAAGCCCTGGTAGTTCGTGAACAGTTGGACTTTCCAGGCGGCCGCCGCCGGGCCGAACAGCAGGTTCATGCCGGCCAGCAGTGTGCCGTGGCCGAGCAGTTCACGCACCGTGCCGACCACCAGCAGCACCAGGGCGAAACCGCTGCCCATCATCAGGCCGTCGAAGGCCGAGCGGGCCACGCTGTGGCGCGAGGCGAAGGCTTCGGCGCGACCGAGGATCACGCAGTTGGTGGTGATCAGCGGGATGAAGATGCCGAGGATCTGGTACAGCTCATAGGTCCAGGCCTGCATCAGCAGTTCGATGCAGGTGGTCAGCGCGGCGATGATCAGGACGAAGGCGGGCAGGCGCACGGCTTCGGTCACCGACCCACGGATCAGTGCCACCGCCGCGTTGGAGCACGCCAGCACGAAGATGGTCGCCAGGCCCAGGCCGAGGGCGTTGACCATGGAGTTGCTGGTGCCCAGCAGCGGGCACAGGCCGAGCAACTGCACCAGCCCTGGATTGTTCTTCCACAGCCCCTGCAGGGCCAGTTCGCGGTAGCCGGGATCACTCATGGCGGTCTCCTGCGGCCGGTTGCGCGTCGGGCGCGAGCAGCTCGGTCTTGTGCGCGTCGAAGTACTGCAGCGCCTTGTGCGTGGCCTTCACCACCGCGCGCGGGGTGACGGTGGCGCCGGCGAACTGGTCGAACTGGCCGCCGTCCTTCTTCACCCGCCAGCCGGCATCGCCCGGATCGGTCAGGGAGCGGCCGTCGAAGCCGTGCAGCCAGTTGCTCTTGCCCAGCTCGATCTTGTCGCCCAGCCCCGGGGTTTCCTTGTGCGCCACCACCCGCACGCCGAGCAGCCGGCCTTCGGCGGTGACACCCACCAGCAGCTGGATGGAGCCGCTGTAGCCGTCCGGCGCAATGGGCTGGAGGATCACCGCGGTGGCCTGGCCCTGGCGACGGGCGACGAAAGCCGGCACCGGCTCGTTGCGGCCGAGCAGCTTCGGATCGAAGGCTTCCACCTGGCTGTCCAGCGGATGGTTGTCATAGCTGCCCGCTGGCAGCAGCTCCAGCAGGGCGCGGCCGCGCGCCTCGCGCTGGGCGTTGTCGATGCGCTGCGCGGTGAACTGGTGGACCAGCGCCACCACGCCCACCGTGACCACGGCGAACAGGCCGAGCACCAGGGCGTTCTTGAGCATCGAGCGGTTGGCGTCGGACATGTCAGTCCCCCACCTTGAAGCCGCGCTCCGGCTTCTTGTGCCCGTAGGTGCGCGGGCGCGTGTAGTAGTCGATGGTCGGCGCGGCGAGGTTCATCAGCAGCACGGCGAAGGCCACGCCGTCCGGGTAGCCGCCCCAGGCGCGGATCACGTAGGTGAGCACGCCGACACCGATGCCGAACACCAGGCGCCCACGGTTGCTGGTGGCGCCGGAAACCGGGTCGGTGACGATGAAGAAGGCGCCGAGCATGGTTGCCCCGCTGAACAGATGCAGCAGCGGCGAGCCGTGGGAATCCGAGCCGGAGCCGTTCCAGAACAGCAGGCTCATGACGAACAGCGCGCCGAGCATGCCCACCGGCGCGTGCCAGGTGAACAGCTTGCGCCAGAGCAGGAACAGCCCACCGGCGAGGAAGGCCAGGTTGACCAGCTCCACGCCGCGCCCGCCGAAGTGGCCGAAGGCGCTGGACTGGGTCGCCATTTCGTCCATGGTCAGGCTGTGGTTGTTGCGCAGCACATCCAGCACGGTGGCGCCGACCCAGGCGTCCGGCGCCTGGCCAGCGAAGCCGAAGATCTGCCGCAGCCCGTCGCCGAAGCCCAGCGCGCTGTCCGGCGACGGCCATTGGCTCATCTGCAGCGGGAAGGACACCAGCACCACCACGTAGCCGACCATGGCCGGGTTGAACGGGTTCTGCCCCAGGCCGCCATACAGGTGCTTGCCGAACACCAGGGCAAATGCCGTGGCGATCAGGCTCAGCCACCAGGGCGCATAGGGCGGCAGGGCGAGGGCGAGCAGCACGGCAGTGACCAGCGCGCTGCCGTCGCTGAGGAAGAAGGCCAGTGGGCGGTTGCGCAGCCTGAGCATCGCCGCCTCGGTGGCCAGCGCAATCAGGCTGCACCAGAGCAGGTTGAACAGGGTTCCGACGCCGTACAGGCCGAGCAGCACCAGGGCGCCCGGCGCACAGGCGGCCAGCAGGGTCAGCATGACCTTCTGCGAGCGGTTGCTGCCGGTGGTGTGGGGCGAGGTTATTCGGGGCAGCTTCATCAGGAGTCCTCACCGCTGGCATCGGCCACGGCGCGTTCGGCGGCTTGCAGGCGGGCGCGGGCGCTGGCCCGGGCGTCGTCGCCGGCGTCTTCGCGTTCGAGTTTCTTCAGGTCGGCGCGGGCGTAGGCCAGTTCTGTCTTGGCGGCGCGCAGGGCAGGGCTGACCGGGCGTTTGTCGGTACGCACCAGCTCCGGAGGCGGCTTGCCGCTGGCGTCTTCGGCGGCGTGCAGGGCCTGTTCGGCATCGGCCAGCGTCTGGCGCACCGAGGTCAGCTCCTCGTCGGAGGCGCCGTCGCGCTCGGCCTGGCGCAGGGCGTCGCGCTGGGTCACGTAGTGTTGCTTGGCCTGGCGCAGGGCGAGTACGCCCTCAGTGGGTTCGCTGGCTTGCGGGGCCGGTGTGGCGGCGGATTGCAGCTCGTTCAGGCGCTGCTCGATGCGTGCCACATCCTCACGCAGGGCGGCGAGGGTGGTGCGCTGTTCGTCCGTGGGCGTCTCGCCGAAGGCCTTCTCGGATTTCTTCAGCTGGGCGCGGGCCATGGCGGCATCGATCTTGGCTTTTTTCAGTGCGGCGTCGTTGTCGGCCAGAGGCGCCGCGGGAGCTGGTGCGGTGTTTGCCTCCGACGCTTCGGCGGCGGCCAGCGCGGCCTTGGACTGCTCGGCAGCGCTGCGCAGTTCGGCGACCTGGGCGCGCAGTTGTTCGGTGTCGTGGGTGGCGAGCTGTTTCTCGGCTTTCTTCAGCGCGACCTGGGCCATGCTCGCCTCGATCTTCAGTCGCTTGAGCTGGTCCGGCGCATTGCCCACGGCCTTCTCGGCCTTCACCCGCTCGATCACCGATTGGGCCGCCGGAGCGGTCGGTTCCACTTCGGCCTCATTTACCTGTACCTGCGCGGCACGTTCCTGGCGGGCCAGGCGCTCGGCGGCGCGCTGTTCTTCCTCGCGGCGCAGGCGCTCCTGGCGCTGTTCGAAGCGCAGGCGCGACTGTTCGGCCTTCAGTTGGCGCTGCTGCAGCTCGCGGATATCGGCCTTGGCCACGCGGTAGTACTGCACCAGCGGAATGCTCGACGGGCAGACGTAGGCGCAGGCGCCGCACTCGATGCAGTCGAACAGGTTGTGCGCCTGCAATTGCTCGTGTTCCGCGCCGAGGGCGAAGTAGTGCAACTGCTGCGGCAACAGGCTGGCGGGGCAGACCTGGGCGCAGTCGCCGCAACGGATGCAGGGCATGGCCGGCGGCGCTGGCGGCAGTTCCGCGCGGCTGGCGGCCAGCAGGCAGTTGCTGGTCTTGATCAGTGGCACGTCCAGCGAGGGCAGGCTGACGCCCATCAGCGGGCCGCCGAGGATCAGGCGGTCCAGCTTCGAGCGGTCGAGGCCGGCGAAGTCCAGCAGCTCGCCCACTGGCGTGCCGAGCAGCGCCTCGACGTTGCAGGGGCGCTCCAGCGCCGCGCCGGTCAGGGTGGTGATGCGCGAGAACAGCGGCCGTCCGTGCAGCACGGCGTCGGCCACGGCCACGGCGGTGCCGACGTTCACGCAGAGCATGCCGATGTCCGCCGGCAGCCCGCCTGCGGGAACTTCGCGGCCGGTGAGAATCTGGATCAGCTGGCGTTCGCCACCCGAGGGATACTTGGTCGGGATCGCCCGCAGCGCGATGTTCCGCTCGCCGATGGCGGCCTGCACGGCGGCCAGCGCCTCGGGCTTGTTGTCCTCGATGCCGATCAGCACCTGTTCCGGCTGCAGGATGTGAACGAGGATGTCGATGCCTTGCACCAGCTCCACCGCGCGCTCGCGCATCAGCAGGTCGTCGGCGCTGATGTAGGGCTCGCACTCGGCGCCGTTGATGACCAGGGTGTGCAGGTCGTCCTGAGGGCGCGTGGCCAGCTTGGCGGCGGTGGGGAAGCCGGCGCCACCCAGCCCGGCGATGCCGGCGTAGCGGATGCGCTCCAGCAGCTCGATGGCCGAGAGAGACGCGTACTCGGAACAGGGTTCGAGCGCCGTCCATTCATCCTGGCCGTCGCTGTCGATGACGATGGCTGGCGCCGTCAGCCCGGAGGCGTGCGGGTAAGGCTGTTCGCCCAGCGCGACCACGGTGCCGGATGTCGGCGCATGCAGCGCGGCGCTGATGGCGCTGCCCGGCCTGGCAATCACCTGCCCCTTGAGCACGCGCTGGCCGATCTCCACGCAGGGCTGCGCTGGTTCGCCGATGTGCTGCTGCAACGGCAGCACCAGGCGGCGCGGCAGCGGCGGCCGTTGGATTGGCGTGGCCGTGGACTGCTGCTTGTTTTCCGGCGGATGGATGCCGCCGGGGAAGCTCCACACCTGCGCATTCATGCTGCCTGCTCCCGATCGCTGGCGATCAGCTGGGTATCCGGCAGCGGCCATTTCCAGTCGGCGACGCGCACCGGCAGCTCGCGCATCTCGATGCAGTCCACCGGGCAGGGCTCCAGGCACAGGTCGCAGCCGGTGCATTCGTCGATGATCACCGTGTGCATCAGCTTGGCCGCGCCGACGATGGCGTCCACCGGGCAGGCGCGGATGCACTTGGTACAGCCGATGCACTCGGCTTCGCGGATGTAGGCCACGCGCGGCGGGGTTTCCGCGGCAGCGTCCAGCGGTTGCGGCTCGACGTCCAGCAGGTCGGCGAGGGCGGCGATGGTGGCGGCGCCGCCGGGCGGGCACTTGTTGATCGCGTCGCCCGCGGCGATGGCCTGGGCGTAGGGCTTGCACCCGGCGTAGCCGCACTGGCCGCACTGGGTCTGCGGCAGCAGGGCGTTGATCTGTTCGGCCACCGGGTCGCCTTCTACCTTCAGGCGCACCGCCGCATAACCCAGCAGCGCACCGCTGGCGAGGCAGAGCAGGGCGACGATGGCGACGGCGAGCAGCACCGCGCTCATGGCTTGAGCAACCCGGTGAAGCCCATGAAGGCCAGGGACATCAGGCCGGCGGTGATCATGCCGATGGCGGCGCCCTGGAACGGCTTGGGCACGTCGGCGATGGCGATGCGCTCACGCATGGCGGCGAACAGCACCAGCACCAGGGAGAAGCCCAGCCCCGCGCCGAAGCCCTGGAAAGTGGACTGCAGGAAACCGTATTCGGGCTTGTTGGCATTGAGCAGCGCCACGCCGAGGACGATGCAGTTGGTGGTGATCAGCGGCAGGAAGATGCCCAGCACGCGGTACAGCAGCGGGCTGCTCTTCTTCACCAGCAGCTCGGTGAACTGCACCACTACGGCGATCACCAGGATGAAGCCGATGGTGCGCAGGAACTCCAGGTCCAGCGGCTGCAGCACGTAGCGCTGCAGGATGTAGCTGCACACCGAGGCGAGGGTGAGGACGAAGGTGGTGGCCAGGGACAGGCCGATGGCGGTCTCGATCTTGCGCGACACGCCCATGAATGGGCACAGGCCGAGGAACTGCACCAGCACGAAGTTATTGACCAGGATGGCGCTGACCAGGATCAGGGCGAGTTCGGTCATTGTCGGGCCCTCGTGGCTGGGCGCGAAGGGAGGCGATTCATGCTCGGATACCGGCGGTAAGCAGGTTTATGGCAGCGAGGGCGCATAGGTTATGTACAAGAAGCGAGGTGGACAATTGTAACTCCCGGAAAACGGTTGCGGGGCCGAGGCCGGCCGGAGGAGTATCTTTGCCCTTGGAATCAATCAGTTCCCTTCACGGAAGTTGCCATGCCTAGAAGCCTGCCCAGGAGTTTCATCGTCCTCGGTCTGCTGCTCGTCAGCGATCTGGCCGCCGCTACGCCCTTCACCACCTCCGACCTGGTCACCTGGCCACGCATGGGCGTGGCCGATTTCGCCTGCCTGCTGGAACAGCGCACCGGACAGGCCGATCCGCAGTTCAGCTGTGCCGCCAGCAAGCAGATGAGCAACTGGGGCGATGCCTGCCACGGCACGGACCTCAGCTATGCCGGCCCGCAGTTGCCGGCTGCGGTGGTTAGCCAACTGAATCCGCGAATTTCTGAAGTGCAGCTGGACTGGGAATACGGCCGCCTGCAATCGGTGACCGTCACCTTCGACAAGCTCATGACAGCGGAGGAGGTGGCGGACATCTTCCCGGAGGTGAACCTGGACGACGCCACCTCGCTGCCGAACCTGACCAATGCCTCGCTGCAGGACTGTGCCGCGGACAGCTCGTGCCTCTACCTGGAAGGCTTCGAGCACATGGGCGGCGGCGACGTGGACTGCGAAGTCGCTCAGTAAGTCATGCAGGCCGCGTTGAGCAGCCCCACGCAGAGCGACGCGCCGCCGAGCAGCACGCCGTGGGCGAGGGTGTTGTCAGCGATACCGCCTTTGAGTTCCGGCACCAGGCGCGACAGGCCGAGGAACACCAGCACCTGCACCAGCATGGCAATCACGCCCCAGACCAGCATGTCGATCAGGCTGACGCTGTGGGCGATGGTGCTGGACAGCGGCAGGGCGAAGCCGAGCAGGGTGCCGACCAGGGCCACGGCGGCGCTGATGTTGCCCTGGCGGATCAGCTGGATTTCCGCGTAGGGCGTCAGGCGCAGGTAGAGGCTGGTGAACAGGCCGAACAGTCCGACGGCCGAGGCGAAGTAGGCGAGGAAATTGGGCAGGGTCTGCAGCAGGTTCATGGCGGATCCTTAGACGAAATAGTGGGGAACGAAGCGGCTGCTGTCGCGGGTGATGGGGCTGGAGTCCTCGCGGATGCCCAGGCCTGCGGCCTGGCCGTCGATTACCCAGCAGCCGAGCACGGCATGGTTGCCGTCGTATTCGGCCAGCGGCGCGTAGCCCTGGTAGATGCAGGGCGCGTCGGCGTGGGGGCCGTCGCTTTCCAGTTGCAGGTCGCCGGCGACGATGCGGATGTTCTCGCCCTCGCGGGAATACAGCGGCTTGCGCACGTAGGCGCCGGGGATGTCCTGGCGATAGCTGGCCGGCAGCAGGTTGGGGTGCTTGGGGTTGAGCTTCCAGAGGATTGGCAGCATGGCCTTGCTCGACATCAGCAGCTTCCAGGCCGGTTCCAGGAAGCGGATGCCGCTGCGCTCCAGATGCTCGGCGAAGCTGTCCTGCAGCAGCCATTCCCAGGGGTAGAGCTTGAAGCAGTGGCGGATGTCCTGCTCGTACTGGTCAATGAAGGTGCCGCGCGCCGCGTGGTGGCCGATGAAATCCACCGGCAGGTAGCGTGTCGCCAACCCGGCCTGGTGCGCGGTGTCGAGCAGGTAGAGGACGTTACCGGTGTCTTCCTCGTGGCCGTCGATGGCGGTGAAGTGCAGCGTGTCGCCGGGGGCGATGGCCTTCCAGCGCTCGATCAGCTTCTCGTGCAGCGAGTTGAACTGGTCGGCGGCCGGGTTCACGTCGTGCAGCCACTGCCACTGCACCACGCTGGCTTCCAGCAGGCCGGTGGGGGTGTCGGCGTTGTATTCCAGCATCTTTGGCTGGCCCTGGCCGTTCCAGGCAAAGTCGAAGCGCCCGTACAGGCTCGGGTCCTGGCGCTGCCAGGAGCGGATGATTTCCTCGCGGGCGCCCGGTGGCAGGTGGAAGGGCTCGAAATGGCCGGTGCGGATCACCCATTCGACGCATTCCAGGTAGCGCTGGTGCAGGTCTTCGCTGGCGGCCTCCAGCGTCTCGATCTGTTCGAGGCTGAATTCGTAGGCCACCGACTCGTCCCAATACAGCCCGTCGATGCTGTGGAAGGTGAAACCCACCGCTTCGCAGCGCTCGCGCCAGTTGGCGCGGGGTTCGACTCGCAGACGGCGCATCAGCCGCCTCCGGAGAAGCGGGCGCCGGAATGGCCGAAGCCGCCGCGGGTGACCAGTTGGCGTGATTGTACCTGGTAGGACTGGGCGGTTTTCGGCCGCGAGCCTTCCTCGTAGCTCGGCCCCCGGTAGTGGCCAGAGCTGAAGCTGGAGCCACCGGAGCCGCCGCTGCTGCTGGACTCGGGCTCGCAGGCGTTGGGCGTGGCGCCCCAGTCCTTCAGGCAGTCCTCGCGGTTGGCGTAGAGGTCGCGGTACACCGGGTTGTGGTGCAGCACGCTGTACAGCACCCCGCCGGTGAGCAGGGTGGTGAAGACGAGATTGGATTTCTTCATGGTCGGGCGCCCAGGGCGCTGCGGGGAAGCAGCGTCGGCAGTTCCTTGCGCGTGCGTTGAGTCCTTGAGGGGGCGAGTCTAGCGATTATCCAGCGCAGGCCAGTGTGATGCCTGTCGCACACGAAAACGCCGGCGAATGGCCGGCGTTCTCGGGGCGGGTCGCGGAGTTACTTGACGCGCTGGCCGGGCTTGGCGCCGCTGTCCGGGCTCAGCAGGTAGATCTCTTCACCGCCGGGGCCGGCGGCCAGGACCATGCCTTCGGAGACGCCGAACTTCATCTTGCGCGGGGCCAGGTTGGCCACGTACAGGGTCAGGCGGCCTTCGAGCTGGCTCGGGTCCGGGTAGGCGCTCTTGATGCCGGAGAACACGTTGCGCTTCTCGTCGCCGATGTCCAGGGACAGGCGCAGCAGCTTGTCGGCGCCCTCGACGAACTCGCACTTCTCGATCAGCGCGATGCGCAGGTCGACGGCGGCGAAGGCGTCGAAGTTGATCTCCGCGGCCAGCGGGTCCTTGGTCAGTTCGCCATTGCCCTTGGGCTGGTTGGCGGCGGCGAGGTCTTCCTTGGATGCTTCGATCATGGCTTCGATTTTCGCGGGTTCGATACGGGTCATCAGCGGGTTGAACGGATTCAGTTGGTGGTTGGCCAGCAGCTGCTCGTGGTCGGCCCACTTGAGCGGGGCGACGTTGAGGAAGGCTTCGGCGGCTTCTGCCAGCTTCGGCAGTACGGGCTTGAGGAAGATCACCAGCTGGCGGAACAGGTTCACGCCCAGGGCGCAGATGGCCTGGACTTCATCCTGCTTGCCTTCCTGCTTGTTCAGCGACCAGGGCGCCTTGTCGGCGATCCAGGCGTTGGCCTGGTCGGCCAGAGCCATGATTTCGCGCATGGCACGGCCGAAGTCACGGGCTTCATAAGCGGCGGCGATGCTCGGCGCGGCGCTGCGGAAGGACTCGACCAGTTCCGGCGCAGGGCTTGCGTCCACCAGCAGGCCGTTGTTGCCCTTGTGGATGAAGCCGGCGCAACGGCTGGCGATGTTCACGACCTTGCCGACCAGGTCGGAGTTGACCTTCTGCACGAAGTCCTCGAGGTTCAGGTCGAGGTCGTCCACGCCACGGCCCAGCTTGGACGCGTAGTAGTAGCGCAGGTATTCCGGGTCCAGGTGGTCCAGGTAGGTACGGGCCTTGACGAAGGTACCGCGCGACTTGGACATCTTCTGGCCGTTGACGGTCAGGTAGCCGTGCACGTTCACCGCGGTCGGCTTGCGGTAGCCGGCGCCTTCGAGCATGGCCGGCCAGAACAGTGCGTGGAAGTTGACGATGTCCTTGCCGATGAAGTGGTACAGCTCGGCGTCGGAGCCCTGCTGCCAGTAGGCGTCGAAGTCCAGCTCCGGACGGCGTGCGCAGAGGTTCTTGAAGCTGGCCATGTAGCCGATCGGCGCGTCCAGCCAGACGTAGAAGTACTTGCCCGGCGCATCGGGGATCTCGAAGCCGAAGTAGGGTGCGTCACGGCTGATGTCCCATTCCTGCAGACCGGCGTCCAGCCATTCGGCGATCTTGTTGGCTACCGACTCCTGCAGGGTGCCGCTGCGGGTCCACTGCTGCAGCATGGCCTGGAAGTCAGGCAGCTTGAAGAAGTAGTGCAGCGATTCCTTGAGCACCGGGGTAGCGCCGGAGATCGCGGACTTCGGGTCCTTCAGCTCGGTGGGCGAATAGGTCGCGCCGCAGGCTTCGCAGTTGTCACCGTACTGGTCGGCGGTGCCGCACTTGGGGCAGGTACCCTTGATGAAGCGGTCGGCCAGGAACATCTGCTTTTCCGGGTCGAAGTACTGGGTCACCGGGCGGGTGGCGATGTGGCCGGCTTCGCGCAGCTTGACGTAGATGGCCGAGGACAGCTCGCGGTTCTCTTCCGAGTGGGTCGAGTGGTAGTTGTCGAAGTTCACCTGGAAGTCGGCGAAGTCGGCCATGTGCTCGGCGCGCACGCCGTCGATCAACTGTTCGGAGGTAATGCCTTCGCGCTCGGCGCGCAGCATGATGGCCGAACCGTGGGCGTCGTCCGCGCACACGTACACCGCCTGGTTGCCACGCATCTTCTGGAAACGCACCCAGATGTCGGTCTGGATGTACTCCAGCATGTGACCCAGGTGGATCGAACCGTTGGCGTAGGGCAGGGCGCTGGTGACGAGGATCTTGCGGGCTTCGGACATGATGATCGGCCGTGACGGAAAAACGAGGGAAGTCGGCAACTATATAGGGGCCTGATTAATTTTTCACCCGTGCGCCGCCTGGGAGTAAGCCTTGGCCGCTCCTGCGACCGATGATCACGAGCACGGGCGCCACGAGAGGCGTAATATGCCCGCCTATTCTGCTCAGTCTTTCATCGGGAGTACCCATGGGCGCCGCCAACCGAGCCACGGTGGAAAACCTTCTCCGCCAGATCAACGACCCTCACACCGGCCAGAACCTGATGGACGCCGGCTACCTGCGCGAGCTGGATATCCAGGGCGGGCGCATCTCGCTGACCCTTGAGCTGGGTTACGCGGCGGGCCTGTTCAAGAATGGCCTGGCGCAGACCGTGCAGATGGCCCTGGAAGCGCTGGACGGCGTCGACTCGGCCCAGGTGAAGGTGGAAATCCACATCGCCGCGCACAAGGCCCAGGCCCAGGTGCCGGGCATGAGCAACGTGAAGAACATCATCGCCGTGGCCTCTGGCAAGGGCGGCGTGGGCAAGTCCACCACCGCCGCGAACCTCGCGCTGGCGCTGGCCCGCGAAGGCGCCAAGGTCGGCATTCTCGACGCCGACATCTACGGCCCCAGCCAGGGCATCATGTTCGGTATCGCCGAAGGCACCCGGCCGAAGATCCGCGACCAGAAGTGGTTCATCCCGCTGGAAGCCCACGGCGTGGAGGTCATGTCCATGGCCTTCCTCACCGACGACAACACCCCGGTGGTCTGGCGCGGCCCGATGGTTTCCGGCGCGCTGATCCAGCTGATCACCCAGACCGCCTGGAACGACCTGGATTACCTGGTCATCGACATGCCGCCGGGTACCGGCGACATCCAGCTGACCCTGGCGCAGAAAGTGCCGGTGGCCGGCTCGGTGATCGTCACCACCCCGCAGGACCTGGCCCTGCTCGACGCCAAAAAGGGCGTGGAGATGTTCCGCAAGGTCAACATCCCGGTGCTGGGCGTGGTGGAGAACATGGCGGTGCACATCTGCTCCAACTGCGGCCATGCTGAGCACCTGTTCGGCGAAGGCGGCGGCGAGAAGCTGGCGGCGCAGTACGGCGTGGAGCTGCTGGCCTCGCTGCCGCTGTCCATGGCCATCCGCATGCAGGCCGACGGTGGCAAGCCCACGGTGGTCGCCGATCCGGAAAGCCAGCTGGCGATGATCTACCAGGAGATGGCCCGCTGCGTTGGCGCCCGCATCGCCCTGAGCGAGAAGGCAGCCCCGGCGATGCCGAACATTTCCATCAGCGACGACTGACGGTTCTAGGCTCCCGCCTTGCCGGGAGCGACAACCCACCGCCCGGCGCGCCCCTTTGCCGGGCGGCGCGCCTGTCGGTAAGATTCGCGCTTCTTTTTCCATCCGCCTTACAGGACGCTCGCCATGACCATCAAATCGGACAAGTGGATTCGCCGCATGGCTCTGGAGCACGGCATGATCGAGCCGTTCGTCGAGCGCCAGATCCGTGGTGCCGATGACAGCCGGGTGATCTCCTACGGTGTCTCCAGCTACGGCTACGACGTGCGTTGCGCCGCCGAATTCAAGGTGTTCACCAACATCCACTCGGCCGTGGTCGACCCGAAGAACTTCGACGAGAAGAGCTTCGTGGACATCAACAGCGACGTCTGCATCATCCCGCCGAACTCCTTCGCCCTGGCCCGCACCGTCGAGTACTTCCGCATCCCGCGCGACGTGCTGACCATCTGCCTGGGCAAGAGCACCTACGCGCGCTGCGGCATCATCGTCAACGTGACCCCGCTGGAGCCGGAGTGGGAAGGCCACGTGACCCTGGAGTTCTCCAACACCACCAACCTGCCGGCGAAGATCTACGCCCACGAAGGCGTGGCGCAGATGCTGTTCCTGCAGTCGGACGAAGCCTGCGAGGTTTCGTACAAGGATCGTGGTGGCAAGTACCAGGGCCAGATGGGTGTGACCCTGCCGAAGGCCTGATCCTTTCGCTACGAATGAAGAACCGGGCCTTGGCCCGGTTTTTTGTTGCCTGGGATTCGCTCCGCGTAAGCCAGATGGCTTCGTCTGTGAAGCGTATGCGCCAGGCCCAATAGGGTGATGCCCGTAGGGGCAACTGTCTTCTTCTGGGGGAGTCCGTGCCGATGCATCCCCCTCACCCCAGCCCTCTCCCTCAGGGAGAGGGAGCAGTCCGAGCCGACTGACGTCAAGGTTTCATCCTGCGCCGAACGGCCCCCTCTCCCTCTGGGAGAGGGTTAGGGTGAGGGCCAACCCGAGCGCAGATATATCTCGTAGGAGCCTATTTCAGGTTGCCGCTGAGGAACTGCCGCAGCCGTTCGCTCTTCGGCTTGCCCAGCACTTCCTGTGGCGGGCCCTGTTCCTCGACGCGGCCCTGGTGGAGGAACAGCACCTGGCTGGACACCTCGCGGGCGAAGGCCATTTCGTGGGTCACCAGGATCATGGTGCGGCCTTCCTCGGCCAGCGCCTTGATGACCTTGAGCACTTCGCCGACCAGCTCCGGGTCGAGCGCCGAGGTGGGTTCGTCGAACAGCATGATCTCCGGCTCCATCGCCAGCGCGCGGGCGATGGCCACGCGCTGCTGCTGGCCGCCGGAGAGGAAGGCCGGGTACTTGTCGACCACCTGTGCCGGCAGGCCGACCTTGCTCAGGTAGCTGCGCGCGCGGTCCTCGGCTTCCTTGCGTTCCACGCCCAGCACCCGGCGCGGCGCCAGGGTGACGTTCTCCAGAACGGTCAGGTGGCTCCACAGGTTGAAGTGTTGGAACACCATCGCCAGGCGCGTGCGGATGCGCTGCAACTGCGCCGGGTCCGCGACGCGCATGCCGCCGGGGCTGGGCAGCATCCGTATTTCTTCCCCGTCGAGGATCATTCGGCCCTGGTCGGGCTGTTCGAGGAAGTTGATGCAGCGCAGGAAGGTGCTTTTGCCCGAGCCGCTGGCGCCGATCATGCTCACCACGTCGCCGGTCTGGGTTTCCAGGGACACGCCCTTGAGCACTTCGTTGTCGCCGTAGCGCTTGTGCAGCGAGTCGATCTTCAGTGTGGTCATGCGGGCCTCGGGAATGCAGTACAGGGGCGGCGTTGGGCTTGATGTGGGGCGTCAGCCATGGCTGGGACCGAGGAAGGCCAGCCAGCGCCGTTCGGCGAGGCGGAACAGCCCGACCAGGGTGAAGGAGGTCACCAGGTAGAGCATCGCGGCGATGCCGAAGGACTGGAAGGACAGGAAGGTCGCGGCGTTGGCGTCGCGGGCGATCTTCATCAGGTCCGGCACGGTGGCGGTGAAGGCCACGGTGGTGGAGTGCAGCATGAGGATCACTTCGTTGCTGTAGTACGGCAGCGCGCGGCGCAGCGCCGAGGGCATGATCACGTAGCGGTACAGCCGCCAGCCGCTCAGGCCATAGGCATGCGCGGCCTCGACTTCGCCGTGGGCGATGTTGCGGATGGCGCCAGCGAAGATTTCCGTGGTGTAGGCGCAGGTGTTCAGGGCGAAGGCCAGCAGGGTGCAGTTGAGGCCGTTGCGGAAGAAGGCGTCGAGCACCGGCTGCTCGCGCACCGCCGCCAGGCTGTAGATGCCGGTGTAGCAGACCAGCAGCTGGATATACAGCGGCGTGCCGCGGAACACGTAGGTGTAGAACTGCACCGGCCAGCGCACCAGCGGGTTGCGCGAGACGCGGGCGATGGACAGGGGAATGGCGAAGGTGAAGCCAAAGGCGATGGACACCACCAGCAGCCAGAGCGTCATGGCCAGGCCGGTGATGTGGTAGCCGTCGGTCCACAGGAAGGCTTTGCCGTACTGCTGCAGCAATTCGATCATCGCAGGGCCTCGCGCACGCCGATGGCATAACGGCGCTCAAGGGCGTTGAGCACGAAATTGGACAGGGTGGTGAAGGCCAGGTAGATCAGCGCCGCCACCATCAGGAAGAAGAACAGTCGGTAGCTGCTCTTGCCGGCGTCCTGCGCGGCGCGGACCACGTCGGACAGGCCGATGATGGAGACCAGCGCGGTGGACTTGATCAGCACCATCCAGTTGTTGCCCAGCCCCGGCAGGGCGAAGCGCATCAGTTGCGGGAAGAGCACGAAGCGGAAGCGCTGCGCACGGCTCAGGCCGTAGGCGCTGGCCGCTTCCAGCTGGCCGCGCGGCACCGCGAGGATGGCGCCGCGGAAGGTTTCGGTGAAGTAGGCGCCGTAGATGAACCCCAGGGTGATCACGCCGGCGCTGAAGGGATCGATCTCGATGTACTCCCATTCCATGTAGTCGGTGAAATCGGCCAGCCAGGTCTGCAGGCTGTAGAAGATCAGCAGCATCAGCACCAGGTCCGGGACGCCGCGGATGAGCGTGGTGTAAAGGGTTGCCGGGAAACGCAGCAGTTTCGAACCGGAGAGCTTGGCGCTGGCGCCGATCAGGCCGAGCAGGACCGACAGCAGCAGTGAGCAGATCGACAGCTTGATGGTCATCCAGGTGCCGTCCAGCAGGATCGACCCGTAACCCTTGAGACTGATGCTTTCGAGAAATGCCTGGAGCATGCGCTGAGCGCTCCCGTGATGCGGCCGTTGCCGTAGCGGGCCCGCCCCGACCGCTGGGGCGGGCGCGCTCGGGGGTCAGTCGTTGTAGATGTCGAGGTCGCCGAAGTATTTCTTCTGCAACTTGTCGTAGGTGCCGTCGGCGTGGATGGCCTTGATGCCCTTGTTCAGCATGTCGCGCAGTTCGTCGTTACCCTTGCGGATGCCGATGGCGATGTCCGCCGGCATCAGCGGGTCGTGCACCGGCTTGCTGATTTCGTAGCCCTTGCCCTGGTCGGTGGTGAGGAAGCCCTGCTCGGCCTGCAGCATGTCCTGCAGAGAGGCGTCCAGGCGGCCGGACACCAGGTCGGAGTAGACCTGATCCTGGTTCTGGTAGCTCTTCACGTTGACCCCGGCCGGCTCCAGCTTGGTCTTGGCGAAAGTCTCCTGAATGGTGCCTTGCTCCACGCCCACGGTCTTGCCCTTGAGCGACTCGGCGGTGGCTTCCAGGCCCGAGCCTTTCTTGCTGATCATCGCCGACGGGCCGGTGAAGAGTTTCTCGGTGAAGTCGATTTCCTTCTTGCGCGCTTCAGTGACGGTCATCGAGGAAATCACGCCGTCGAACTTGCGCGCTTTCAGGCCGGGGATCATGCCGTCGAAGTCGTTGGGCATCCACACGCACTTGACCTTCAGGTGTTCGCAGATGGCGTTGCCCAGGTCGATGTCGAAGCCGACCAGGCTACCGTCCGGGGCCTTGGATTCGAAGGGCGCGTAGGAAGGGTCGGTGGCGAAGCGGATTTCTTTCCACTCCTTGGCTTGCAGGGCGCCGGCGCTGGCCATCAGGACCAGGGCGGAGAGGGTCAACCAGGCTTTTTTCATCGAATGGAATCCTTAGAGGTTGGTCAAGCAGGTGGAAATAACGGGAACACCTGTGCAACAGCGCAAGGAGAGCAATTTTCGAACCAGGCACGGAGCGGCGGACGCCAGCGATAGGAGAAGGCTGACGGACGCGTCCTGCAAAAAGGTATAGCAGCGGCAACCCAGGCGTGCGCACCTGGTTGGGGCGAGGGAGTGAGGCGTCGGGTAACGAGGTGGTGCGCGGCAGAAAAAAGAAAGGCACCCGAAGGTGCCTGAAAATGATCATGGAGTAAGTCGACTGTTTTGATTCCGGAGCGGGACACAAGTTCCCGGCCCCGGAGCATTTTTCAGTCGGTCATTTGCCTGGCACCAGTGTCAGACGCTTCGTGCCATAGACCCTGTCCAGGTTCTGCGACTGGAAGGGGAAGCTCATGTAGTTGCCTTTCAGCCAGGCATCGATGCCGTCGGCGTAGTGCGGGCTGGCCGGGTTGCCGGACTGGCCGCTGCTGTTGAGGCCCATCATCGGCTCGCTCTGGCCGAAGTCGACGACGATGCGCATGGCCGGGATCAGCCAGGTGTCGAAGTCCTGTCCCCAGTGGTAGGCCGAGACGTTCAGAGTGGTGTGGTCGCCGCCGGCCGGGTAGGGGCCGCGGTCCAGGTAGCCCTTGATCGCGCTCAGGCTGGCGCGCTCGCCGGCACTGAGGTTCGGCGCCATCTTGGTGCTGTCGCTGACCCACTCGTAGGTGTGCAGCTTGCCCCACTGCCAGGCGCGGCGGTCGCTGCCCAGCTTCTGTTCGCAGAAGGCGGTGGCGGCGGCCAGGCTGCGGGCGAGGATCGCCGGTTTGTCTTCCTTCTGCGGGGTGCGGGTGTCGTCCCAGAACGGGCTGTCGTCGCGTCCCAGCAGGTGGTCGGCCTGGGCCGAGTAGGACAGGTTGGCGTTCTCCACGAAGGCTTTCCAGGCCGGGCTGTCTTCGGGGCCCAGTTCATCGAGGAAGATCTGTTTGGTGCTTTCCTGCAGGAAGGCTTCGTACAGGGCCGCGTCGGAGGAGGTCGCAGCAAGCTTGCCGTCGAACGCCATGATCCGGTCCAGCGCCTCGCGGGCGCGGTCACGCTGGTCGGCGGGCAGCGCGTCGATGGCCTTCTTCAGCGGCTGCGCCATGCCCGGCGCGTCCAGCATCGACTGCAGCTTGCCGGCGAAGGGCGTGGTCTGGTCATACTGCATGGCGATCATGCTGCGGTAGTCGTGGCTCTTGCTGGCGCCGGCCAGCTGGGCGATGCGCTCGTAGCGCTCCGGGTAGTACCAGGAGCTGGACAGCTGGGCGCCATAGCCGGGCTGCACGCTGCGGTGGTTGGCGGTGCCGAGCCAGCCCTGTGCCGGGTCCTGGTCGGACGGGTGCAGGATCGGATCGGCATAGCCGTCCCAGTCGTAGCGGCCGTCCCAGCCGGGGGAGGGCAGCAGGCCGCGACCTTCCTTGCGGTTGGGGAAGCGCCCGGTGACCTGCCAGCCGATGTGCTTCTCATCGGCGAACAGGATGTTCAGCGCCATCGCGCGGACGTCGCGGGTGGCGTCGAAGGCCTGCTCGACGCTCTTGGCGCGGGACAGGTCGAAGAAGGCGTCGAGGGTACGGTCGGACTCGCCCTGGATGCTCTGGTAGGCGATGCCGTAGCCGCTGGACAGCGGCAGCGGTTGCAGGTCGTGCTTGCGCTCGCCCAGGGCGCTGTTGAGCAGCGGGCCGTGGCGGGTTTCGTAGATGACCTCGCGGACCGGGCTCTGGCCCTTGATGAAGAAGGTCTCGTTGCGCTCGATGGCGGGTTTCCACTGGCCGTCGGCGAGGTAGTAGAGCTTGCCGCCCTGGCGCTTCACCTGTTCGAGGAAGAGGTCCTGGTTGTCGCCCATGACCATGGTCATGCCCCAGGCCAGCTTGCCGTTGAAGCCGGCCACCACGCCCGGTACGCCGGCGATGGAGACGCCGGCGGCGTTGTACTTGGGTGAGCGAATCTGCACGTAGTTCCAAACCGAGGGCATGGACAGCGGCAGGTGGGTGTCGTTGGCCAGGATGCTCTTGCCGCTGCGGCTGCGCTGCGGGGCGATGGCCCAGTTGTTGGACGCGGCGACGCCCATCATCTGTAGGGCGGCGACCTGGCCGGCGGCGCGGTCCAGCGCGTCGAGGCCGGCGATCCTGCCGTCCAGGCGCAGGCCCTTGAGCTTCTCGGCTTCTTCGAACGGCAGCGGCTCGTCCGGGTAGATCGGCGTCAGCCAGGGCAATTTGTCGGCGCCGACTTTCTGCGCCAGTACCAGCGAGGCGATCTCTTCCTGCAGGTTCACCGCCAGGCCGAAGTTCAGCAGGCTGAAGACCAGCGCGGAGTCTTCCGGCTTCCAGTACTCGGGACGGTAGCCGGATTCGGCCAGGTCCATCGGCAGCTTGTCGCGGTAGCGGAACAGGTAGGCGTTGACGCCGCGCGCGTAGGTCTCGAAGAAGCGCTTGAGGCGCGGCGAGGCGCCGGCATAGAGGGCGTCCGCGGCCTTCTTCAGGTTCACCGTACGCATGAAACGGTCAGTTTCCAGTGCGCCGGGGCCGACCATTTCCGACAGGCGTCCCTGGGCCATCAGGCGCAGGCCGACCATCTGGCTGATGCGGTCGCTGGCGTGCACGTAGCCCAGGGTGAACAGCGCGTCGTGGAAGGTGCTGCTCTCGATCAGCGGCATCCCCAGGCTGTTGCGGCGAATCGATACGTTGTCCGCCAGGCCCTTGATCGGCTGCACACCGGTGGTCGGCGTCACGCTGTCGGCGTAGTGGTCGTTCAGCCAGTTCTGGCAGCCAGCGAGGCTGACGGCGGCGCTGAGGGTGGCGGCAAGGCCGAAGCTGGGAAGCCGGCGGAAGGCTCGCGGGGCCATGGGGGTGTGCTCCTGCACAAAAGGGTCGCGTGGAAAGGCGCTACGTTAGTGAGCCGACGATGGGCACGCAAGCCGCGCACGGCGGGATTTGCAGCGGCTGGCAATTAGTTGGGGCGGACAGCAGAAGGCCCGCGCTGGGCGGGCCTTCTACGGGAGCGTCAGGACCTGCTTCAGGCGCCGTGACACTTCTTGAATTTGCTACCGCTGCCGCACGGGCAAGGGTCGTTGCGACCTACGTCCTTGAGCGGGTTACGCACCGGCTCGTGGCTGTGGTTGCAGTGCGGGCCGTGCACGTGGCCATGGTCATGGTGGTGGTCATGATCATGGTCGTGATTGCAGTTCGGACCGTGTACGTGGGGTTCCTGGCTCATGGTGACGCTCACTCGGGGATGAAATCGGCGGGAATTATCTCGCCATTGCGCGCAATGTGCACGCTCCGTCCGAACAGCAGGCCGGTCTTCACTTCGCCGGTGAGGCTGTAGTGGATCGGCTTGTCGGGGTTCTCCAGCAGCTTGACGATGTACTTCATGTGCCGCCAGAGGTTGGTGGTCACCGGCACTTCGAAGGTTTCATAGCCATTGGCGGGGACTGTGAACCAGTTATTCGACTCGCCCTCGGCCAGGTCGACATCATTCAGTTTGACCTTGTAGGCCAGGCCGCGCACGGGGAGGCTGAAGTCATTGGGGTTGTCGATGCGGAAATGCAGGATGAACTCCTGCTCCAGCAAGCGAGCCTTCACGACGTCCACCTTTTGCAGCTTCACGTCGGGTTGCTCGAAATCACCTGCAATCCAGCTGCAACCTGACACGAGGCTGAACAACCAGAACAGGCTGAGAATTCTTATCATTTGCGCCTGATAATTCATGTCTGACCCCCAGGATGCCCCAGTGTACCAAGCACCTGCTCGGCTGCAAGTTGTTGTTACGTTAAAAGAAGCTGCACCATACTGGCGGAATGTAACCGGCGGGTTAACACAGGAGAGTGATGATGAGCCGCTATGAGATCGCCTTCTCGGGCCGGATCGTGCCCGGTGTCCAGCTCGACAGTGTGAAGGCCAACCTGGCCAGGCTGTTCCAGGCCGATGCGCAGCGTATCGAATTGCTGTTCTCCGGCCGGCGCATGGTGATCAAGAACAATCTGGATGCCGAGGCGGCGGAGAAGTACCGCAGTGTGATCGAGCGCGCCGGCGCCATCGTCGAGGTGGTGGACATGGATGCGCCGATCGAGGAGATCGAGCTGGCGCCGCCGCCGTCCGCCGATCCCCAGCAGCCTGCTGCGACGGCGCCGCCGGGGCGCCTGCAAGTCGCGCCGCGCGACGGATACATGGCGGCGTTCGCCGAGGTCGAGGCGCTGGATTTCGGCCTCGCACCGGTGGGCGCCGACCTGCAGGACGACAAGCCCGAAGCCCAGGCTCCGCGCGTGGACCTCAGCCAGTTCAGCCTGGCGCCGGTCGGCAGCGACATGGGCCAGGCCAAGGCGGCGCCGGCAGGCCCCGCACCGGACACCAGTCATCTCAAGCTGGCGGACTGATCAGTCGCCCTGCTGGGGATCGTCCTTGTAGACGAACTTGGGCATTTCCCAGCGGAAGCGGATCGCCAGCATGCGGAACAGGAAGCCGGCGAACAGGGTGATCAGCATGGCCTGTTCCTTGGGCAGGTCGATCTGCAGGCAGATCAGGTAGCACCAGGCGCTGGCGAAGGAGACGCTGGCGTACAGCTCGCGGCGGAAGATCAGCGGCACGTCGTTGCAGAAGATGTCCCGCAGGATGCCGCCGAAGACCCCGGTGATCACGCCACTGACCGCGGCGATCAGCAGGCTGTGGCCCATCTCCAGGCTGACCTGGCAGCCGATCAGGGTGAAGGCCACCAGGCCCACGGCGTCCAGCGCGAGGAACAGCGAGCGCAGGTGACGCATCAGTGGGGCGATGAACACGGTGACCAGGGCGGCGGCCGCGGTGAGTGCCAGGTACTCCGGATGGCGCACCCAGGTCAGCGGATAGTGCCCCAGCAGCATGTCGCGCACCGAACCGCCACCCAGGGCGGTGACGCAGGCCACCAGCACCACGCCGAACAGGTCCATGCTGCGGCGGCCGGCGGAGAGCGCGCCGGTCATGGCTTCGGCGGTGATGGCGATGATGTAGAGAACGGTCAGCAGCATGGCGAGGTCCGGCAGGGGTTATCGGTGCGGCGAACGGCCGCCGCCCCGAAAAAGGCGCGGATTCTAGCCGAGACGTCTGCCGGCCCCAAGTGGGGCGCCTTCACACCTTAGTCGGGGCCGAGGCATTGGACGCACGACCGCCAACGGCTCTACCCCCTGCACTCCATCATTCGATCCAGGGGCCGCAGCATTTCTTCAGCTTGCCGCCGGCGCCGCAGGGGCAGGGATCGTTGCGCCCCAGCTTCATCGGCACGGTCGGGTCGAGGAAGTACCAGCGGCCATCGCGCTGGACGAAGCCCGAGCATTCGCGGTGGCTGTGCTCGCCCTGGCTGTCGTGCCAGCGGGCGACGAAGGTGACCCGCGCATGTTCCGGCTGGCCGCCAAGCACCTCGTGGCTCTCCACCTCCAGGCCCAGCCAGGTGCTGCCCAGGCTCCAGGCGCGGATGGCGTCCAGGTCCAGGCCCTGCTGCTGGGCGGGCAGGGTGGTGTCCTTCAGATAGTCCACCAGGCCCAGGGCATAGGCGCTGTAGCGCGAGCGCATCAGGGCTTCGGCGGTGGGCGCCGCATCGCCTGCATGGAAGCGTCTGCAGCACTCGGTCAGTGGACGACCGCTGCCGCAGGGGCAGGTCGGTTCGGTCATGGTCACCGCCAGTACTTTCCGAAGTTTTCCGATTTGGCCCAGAGCTGGGACGTAGGTGGCTGCAGGCCAAGCGTAGCGGGCTTCATGGCGGTCCTCAAAGTGTTCTGGTGACACGAAGGTTACACCATTGGTGACGGTTCGCGAGGAGCTCAAGGGACCCGTAGGGCCGTCCGAGGGAGCTCAGCCCGTGTGAGCTTTCGAAATCGCTTTGGCGATCTTCGCGATGGGAGCGCTGTAACCAGAAGCGTCGATGGAACTAGTCCGGGAGGCATGACCGGAAGAATATGGTCAGAAGCAGTTGTATTGGTAAGGAGGCGGTTTTGTAAAGCTATTTACAATTCCGAAGAAACAGATCAAAGAGGATGCCCGCGATCAATTTTACTGCTGAGGATAATGGAGGTGGTGGTCTTTGCAACGCCTTCTAGACTTCCAATTTGATCTAAAATCTTATCAAGGCACTCAGGCGAGTTTGAACGTAACCAGGCGACATAGTCGAACTCGCCGCTAACAGCACACAGTTGTTCTACCTCTGACATTGCACTTAGTCGCTTTACGACATCCTTCCCTGACCGCGAGTGGACGGTGATTCCAACGTAAGCTTGCAAACCACCATCAAGCAGCTGCTGTCCTAGGCGAACTCCATATCCAGTGATGATTTTGGTACTTTCAAGTTTGGATAGTCGCGAGTTAACAGTTGTGCGGGCGATGCCTAAAGTTCGGGCAAGGACAGCCACGGTTTCACGGGCGTTTATCTTCAGGGCTGCAATGAGTTGAAGGTCAATCTCATCAAGGGTGGCCGGACGCAATTCGGACATAGGTGGTCAGTCTCATGTTTGAAAATACACAGGTATGTATTGTTTTTGCCGGTTACGTTTGATTATTGAATATATGAGAATATTTGTGGGCTGCGCCGCGGATGTTGAATTACTGTCTGGGCGCTGCTGTGATCACGTAACACAGCGCCCAGGTTTTCGTCAGTATTAGCGCTTGGCAGTCTAGCGATGGCTTAGTTGTAGATGTGCTTGTAAGGGTAGGGGTTCGTCTACCCGATTTCCCTCTACATCCATTTCATTATAATTTACCAGTCGAGTGCCGTGCTTGATTCGATAACCAATCCAGACTGCAAGGAATAGTGGTAGGCTAATATAGGTGGCTACGAGGCCGCTCCAGTCGATATGCTCGCCGATGAGTGCGCTATAGTTCTGGCCAAGAACAATTATCATGCAGAGGCTAAAGGCAAACAGCGGGCCAAATGGGAAGAGAGTGGCTCGATAAGGCAGTTCTTCCAAGCGTCCTCCTTGAGCAAGGAAGCCTTTTCGAAAGCGATAATGAGAGACGGCAATCCCCAGCCATGCAATGAATCCGCACATGCCCGAAGTGTTGAGTAGTGCATTGTATATGAATTTATCGCCAAATACGGACGTCAGGAAGCAAAGTGCGCCGATCAACGTGGTTGCATAAAGTGCATTGCGTGGCACCCCATTGCGCGAGATTTTAGAGAAAATCTTAGGCGCTTTACCCTGTTCGGCAAGACTATGGAGCATGCGGGTAGATGCATACATTCCTGAGTTACCTGCCGAGAGAATGGCGGTTAGGATGACGGCGTTCATTAGCGCAGCTGCTGATGCAAAACCGGCACGTTCGAAAAGCAAGGTGAATGGGGAAACGCTAATGTCCGTCGTTTCGTTGCGTAATAGACTTGGATCAGTGTATGGGATCAGTGCTCCAATCACGAAGATTGCAAGAATATAGAATAACGTGATGCGCCAGAATACTTGGCGGACAGCAATAGGTACGTTTTTACTGGGATTTTTGGATTCTGCTGCAGCAACGCCTACGATTTCCGTGCCTTGAAACGAGAAGCCGGCAATCATTACAACTCCAACCAGGGCTTGGAAGCCGCCTGCGAACGGTGCGTCGCCAGTTGTGAAGTTTTTAAATCCAGGTGATTCTATTCCGTGCATCAATCCAAAAATAGTGGCTAATCCTATAATGATGAATACGATTACCACTAAGACTTTAATCAGTGCGAACCAGAACTCGCTTTCACCAAAGCAGCGTACTGATACGAAATTTAGCAAGAATATTATTGCTAGGAAAGCGCCGCTCCAATAAATTCCAGGAGTGTCTGGGAACCAGAACTTCATAACTAGCTGAGCGGCTACAAGTTCGGCGGCGATAGTCACGGCCCAGTTAAACCAATAGTTCCAGCCTAGTGCAAATCCGAAGCCGCTCTCAACAAATTTGCTTCCGTAAGTGCTGAATGAGCCGGCGACAGGCATGTACGCGGCCATTTCGCCAAGACTGGTCATCAGGAAGTAAACCATTACCCCGATCAATGCGTACGCTAGGAGGGTTCCCCCGGGACCCGAACTGGCAATAGAAGCACCTGTTGCTACAAATAGCCCTGTGCCAATTGAGCCACCTATGGCGATCATATTTAGGTGGCGTGTTGATAGTGTTCGTTTCAGGGTGTTTTTTGGTTTGGTCATTTTCCCGTCTCCTGCTTCAGGTAGTCAGGATCGGGTTTTGGTTGGATACTTGAATTTGGTTTGGTCATTATTAAAAGTCATTATTGGATTTATTATAATTCCGCCTGCGCCGGGAGGGCGGCGGGTGCATGTAAGGCAGTGAGCTATTAGGCGGCCGCTGGCATGGAGTACGCCATCAAATTGGGCTCACCTAATGAATTCTAAAATTGGTAGGGTTCATAAAGAAGACGCAATATGCAGCGTTTTGATGCGATTTTCGTCATTTTGATGATGGTGTTGATCATAATGACGAGGTTTCCTTGGTCGCATAGCCATCTCTAAGCCCCATAATGAGGCCCATCACGAGGTGCCATGAGCAGTCAGTGTTACTCCGAAGATGACCTTGGAGAACGGCGCTGCGGTCGGCGTATCGGTGGAGCGGAGGGAGAGCGTGAAGCTACGCGAGGAGCAGCCCGAGGGCGGCCCTCAGGTAGTAGATTCCTGAGCGGCGGTAGTGCCAGACCGACAGTCTTTGCCGGGGCTGGTGACAGTGTTGGCTACAGGCAGGTGACGCTTGGCCCTGCTCGGGCATGGCGTTGAGGTCGGTCAATGTGAGGTAAGCCCTTGATGTTCATGGGTTTACCACCAGTACTTCCCGAAATTCTCTGGGTTGGCCCAGAACTTGGCGTTGAGCCAGTCCGGGACCTGCTTGTATTCGTGCAGATCGTAGGTGAACAGGGTGAGCACCTGCGAATCGCGCTGGAAGCGTTCGCTGGCCTGCATGGCCAGTGCATAGAAGTCGGTGTCCTGCGCCTGCGCGGCGTCGAGGTCGACTAGCACGGCAACCTTGCTGCTGTTGAGGTTGCGGATACCCCCCACCAGTTGCTGCGCCTCGCGCCGTGGCAGATGTTCCAGGCAGTCGGCGAGCAGTGCCAGGTCGTAGCGGTGCGCGGCGATGTCCGCCGGCAGCGTGCCGGCGGGGGCGTGGAACAGCTCGCAATCCGGATGCGCCGCGCAGAAGGCCTCCACCGCGGGAATCTGGCTGGCGCCCACCAGCAGCAGGCGCTGCGGTGCATAGCGGTCGAGCAGGGCGGCGAGAGCTTGTTGCGGTGTGCGTGATGAAATCATGGGGTTTCGTCGAAGGCGATGATGAATGGACGAAGACTAGCGTGTGACACCCCCGTGGCCTAGTGCTGGCGCATTCTTCCAGTGCCGTCTTTACTGCGTAAGTGTCGGTCAAGACCCGATCATTAGAGGAGAGATGAATTTATGAGTATCACAAGGACCGCTTTACCCCTGCTGCTGGTCAGCACGTTGCTCACCGGCTGCGCAGGGTTGCAGAAGTCCGATTGGCCGACGTGCGCCGTGGTTGGCGGTGTCGGCGGTGCTGGCCTGGGTTCCATCGAGAACAGCACCTGGGCCGGCTGGGGTGCCTTGATTGGTGGTGTGCTGGGGGCATCCTACTGCTGGGTGCATGGCGCAGGGGAACAAGTGGCTGAGGTTCCGCCGCCCGCTCCGGCTCCGGAACCCGCTCCGGCGCCGTTGCCCAAGGAAGAGACCATCGTCGTGCGCGATCTGCACTTCGCCTTCGACTCGTCGAAGGTCGATGCGCAGGACAAGGACAAGCTCAACGAAATCGCCTCCCGCCTGAAAGGCGAAGCGGCGACCACCGAGCTGAACATTGCGGGTCACACCGACAGCGTCGGCAAAGATGCCTACAACCAGAAACTGTCCGAGCGCCGCGCCCACGCGGTGGCGAACTATCTGGTGGATGCGGGCGTTCCGGCCAGCAGCATCAAGTCGGTGGAAGGCTACGGCGAGAGCCAGCCGGTCGCCGACAACAAGACCAAGGAAGGCCGCGCCGAGAACCGTCGCGTGGAAATCAAGATCAAGCGCCAATGATCCAGGCGTGACGAAGTACGCAAAGGGGGCCATCTGGCCCCCTTTGTCATAGTGGCCTGCCACTGGCATCGCTTTGGGCGGCAGGGTATGTTCCCGGCAAAGAAGAAACGGGGGCATTTCATGAAAGCGTTGTTGGGCCTGGGCAAGTTGATTGCCCTGTTGTTCTGGCTGGCGGTGCTGGCCAATCTGTTCCTGTCCTTTGCTCATCCCTTCGGCACCTTGCTCAATGTGGCGGGCGTGCTGATCCTGCTGGTCCACATCATTGAAGTCGTGGCGCTGCGCAAGCGCCTGAGCGGCCGTCCTCATCCGCGGATGGACCGTCTGCAGATACTGCTGTTCGGCGTGTTCCATTTCGCCACTTTGCCGCAGCCGGCATCCGCGAAAGTAGAAGGAGATACCCATGCGTAAGTCGTTGCTGGGCCTGGCGCTGTTCGCGCCGCTGGTGTGTTCGGCCGCCGGAAACGTCTCGGTCCAGCCCAATACCGTGCTGCGCCTGCCGGTGAAGGGCGACAGCCTGAGCCTGGATCGCATCAGCGTCGGCGCGGAGGGCGCGCTGTTGATTCCGTCGCAGGTGAAGGTGCTGAAGATCGGCGAACTGGACCTGGCGAAGAATGCGCGCCTGGGTGTGTTCCCCGGCGGCGATGCGCTGCAGATCGAAGTGCGGCACGGCAACCTGGCCGATGGCAGTGTTATCGCAGCGCAGGGCAGCTCCGGTAGCTTCGATAAGCCGGCCAGCGGCGGTCGTAACCTGGTACTGCGTCTGCAGGACGTGCAGGTGGAAAACCTGCTGATCGATGTTCGCGGCGGCGTTGGTGCGCCGGGCTATGACGGCCTGGATGGCGGCAGTGCACAGACTTCCGGTTGCCTGTGGGGCAGCGGCAAGCCCGCCGGTGACGGTCAGAATGGCGCCGATGGCCGTTCCGGTGCGGCCGGCGGCACGGTGCGCCTGGAGGTGCCGGAGCAGTTCGACGTCAAACGGGTGAAAGTGCGCCTGGAAGGCGGTGCCGGTGGGGCAGGTGGCAAGCCCGGCAAGGCTGGCCCGCGCAGTAGCGAGAAGGGTTGCTGGTTCTATTCGGTATCCGGCGAAGGGCCGGGCGCGGATGGCAAAGGCGGCGCTGAAGGCCCGAAGGGAAGCGAAGGCCGCCTGGAAGTGCAGCGCTTCTGAGCTGTCGTTCTTGAGTAAAGGCCCGCCCGGCAACCGGGCGGGCTCGTCGATTTACCAGTGCGGGCGCGCGGCCACGAAAGCCACCAGCGCCATGCCGATCAGCAGGTTCAGGCCCACGGTCTTGCGGATCTTGCCCAGCGCGGCACCGCCGGCCGGCCAGTCCTGCGCTTCCACCGCGCGGCGCAGCTCCGGCAGCTGCAAGGCCTGGATGCGCAGGAACAGCGCGAGCATCGCCACATACAGCCCCATCATCACCTGCACGTAGCGCGGCGCGCCGGCCATGCCGTTGAAGCTCAGGTGCAGCATGCCCACACCGGTCACCGGCAGCAGGATCACCGCCGCCCACACCCAGCGGAAGAAGCGCGGAAATACTTCCAGCCAAAGCTTCAGTCGGGCCGGTGGCTCCAGCGCGGCGACGGCGGCCGGGCGCAGCACCATCCAGGCGAAGAACATGCCGCCGACCCAGACCAGGGCGGCCAGGACGTGCAGGGCATAGACGGGGGCAAAGGGTGTCATTCGGACGATCTCCGCTGGCGGTTGTGGTCAGTCGCGCTATCATAGCCGCCCCATCGAACTACTGAAAATTTATCCAGCATCCGGATGTGTCCGCAAGGCGCGCTCCGGGGCCCGGGAAGTCCATGCTCAGCACCGAACTCAAGGCCACGATCCAGGGCGCCTACTCGCGCTTCCTCGAGGCCAAGGAACTCAAGCCGCGCTACGGCCAGCGCCTGATGATCGCCGAAGTGGCCAAGGTCCTGGGGACCATCGCCAGCGACGAGGAAGGCCATCGCCTGGGCGATGCCGCCGTGGTCGCCGTGGAAGCCGGCACCGGCACCGGCAAGACAGTCGCCTACAGCCTCGCCGCCATCGCCTGCGCCAAGGCCGCCGGCAAGCGCCTGGTGGTCGCCACCGCCACCGTCGCCCTGCAGGAGCAGATCGTCCACAAGGACCTGCCCGACCTGCTGCGCAACAGCGGCCTTTCCTTCAGCTTCGCCCTGGCCAAGGGACGCGGGCGCTACATGTGCCTGTCCAAGCTCGACCACCTGCTGCAGGAGGGCCAGGCGCAGAGCGCCACCGCCCAGCTGTTCGAGGAGGAAGGCTTCCGTCTCGACGTGGACGAGACATCGAGCAAGCTGTTCAACCAGATGATCGAGCGCCTGGCAGGCAACCGCTGGGACGGCGACCGCGACTCCTGGCCCGAGGCCATCGAGGACGCGCACTGGTCGCAGGTCACCACCGACCACAGCCAGTGCACCAACCGCCATTGCCCGAACTTCCAGCAGTGCGCGTTCTACAAGGCGCGCGAAGGCATGACCAAGGTCGACGTGATCGTCACCAACCATGACCTGGTGCTGGCGGACCTGGCCCTGGGCGGCGGCGCGATCCTGCCGGACCCGCGCGACACCATCTATGTGTTCGACGAGGGCCACCACCTGCCGGACAAGGCCATCGGCCACTTCGCCCACTTCACCCGCCTGCGCGCCACTGCAGACTGGTTGGCGCAGGTGGACAAGAACCTGACCAAGCTGCTGGCGCAGAATCCGTTGCCCGGCGACCTCGGCCGCCTGATCGAGCAGGTGCCGGAGTTGGCCCGCGAGCTGCGCACGCACCAGCAGTTCATGTTCACCGCCTGCGAGGAGATCGGCGATTTCCGCGCCGGCGAAGACATGGAAGGCCGCGAGCGGCCGCGCCATCGCTTCGAGGGCGGGGTGATCCCCGAGCACATCCGCGAGATGGGCATCGAACTGAAGAAGGGCTTCTCCAAGCTCACCGACCTCTTCACCCGCCTCACCGAATTGCTGAAGGAAGCGATGGACGGGGAGGGCAGCGTCGGCGTCGCCAGCTACCAGGCCGAAGAGTGGTACCCGCTGTTCGGCAGCCTGCTGTCCCGTGCCCAGGGCAACTGGGAACTGTGGACCGCCTTCACCTGCGAGGACCCGGAAGACAGCCCGCCCATGGCGCGCTGGCTGACCCTGGCCGAGAGCGGCACCTTCTACGACATCGAGGCCAACGCCAGCCCGATCCTCGCCGCCGAGACCCTGCGCCGAAATCTTTGGAACGTGGCCTACGGCGTGCTGGTGACCTCGGCAACCCTCACCGCGCTGGGCACCTTCGACCGCTATCGCATGCGCGCCGGCCTGCCGCGCTCGGCGGTCACCGCCGTGGTGCCAAGCCCCTTCCATCACGCCGATGCCGGTGTGCTGCGGGTGCCCGATCTCAAGGCCGACCCGCGTGACGCGGCCGCCCACACCGCCGCCATCATTCGCGAGCTGCCGGCGATGGTCGAGGGCTCGCGCGGCTCGCTGGTGCTGTTCGCCTCGCGCAAACAGATGCAGGAAGTGTTCGATGGCCTGGAGCGCGACTGGCGCAAGCGCGTGCTGATCCAGGGCAACCTGTCCAAGCAGGAGACCCTGAACAAGCACCGCTCCCGCGTCGACGACGGCGAGCCGAGCGTGCTGTTCGGCCTCGCCAGCTTCGCCGAGGGCGTGGACCTGCCGGGCGCTTACTGCGAACACGTGGTGATCGCCAAGATTCCCTTCGCCGTGCCGGACGATCCGGTGGAAGCGGCGTTGTCGGAATGGATCGAGGCGCGCGGCGGCAATCCCTTCATGGAGATCGCCGTGCCCGACGCCTCGCTGCGCCTGGTCCAGGCCTGCGGCCGCCTGCTGCGCACCGAGCAGGATCGCGGCACCATCACGCTGCTCGACCGCCGCGTGGTGACGCAGCGCTATGGCAAGGCCATTCTTAATGCGCTGCCGCCGTTCCGCCGCGAAATCGCTTGAGTCGTGTGCGGGATCGTAATCCCGCACTTGCTGTCAAACGAGCGCCCGCCGGCCGGCGGGCGAGTTTCAAGGACAAGTACACATGACATCGATGCGTTGGCACCTGCCATTGCTGCTCAGTCTGGCGATCGCCAGCGCCCCGGCCTGGGCGGCCGGCGGCAATGAAACCCTGTTCAACTTCGTCAAGCCCATGGCCGTCGTCACGGTCACCACGCAGAACACCGACCTGCCCAGCGCCACCGCCGAAGCCACGCCCGAGGGCGAGATCCTGCGCCGGGTGAACTTCAACCCGGCGCCGCAGCCGACCCTGAGCCTGGCGCCGTCCAGCGGCAGCTGGGACTGGTCACAGGCTGACAGCGTGAGCCTGCGCATCCAGAACGCCATGGACTGGGCCATCACCCTGGAAGTGGCGATCGAAGGTGTCGCCGGTGCGCCGGGCCTGCACGCCAGCATCGCGCTGCCGCCCGGTCCGGCGCAGACGCTGCTGATCCCGCTGCGCGCCACCTCGCCGGAAGACTTCGGCATGCGCGCCGGCGTACCCATGCCCGTCACCCAGGACGGCCAGCGCCTGCTGCTGGCCAGCAAGGTGACTGGCGAGTTGAACCGCAGCCAGGTCGGCGCGGTGAAGCTCTATCTGAACTCACCCAAGGCCGCGCAGGACATCCTGTTGGGCCGTTTCGGTACCTACGCCGACGGTGACCAGTGGCGCAAGGCCTATACGGGCATCGTCGATGGCTTCGGCCAGGCCAGCCGTGGCGACTGGCCGGAGAAGGTGAAAAGCGCCGAGCAGCTCGCCAGTGCCTGGAAGGCTGAAGGCGAGCAACTGAAGAAATGGCAGCCGGCGGCGGGGCGCGATGCCTTTGGTGGCCTGCTGGACGGCCCGGCCTTCGAAGGCACCGGGTTCTTCCGCACCGAAAAGCGCAACGGCCGCTGGTGGCTGGTGACGCCCGAGGGGCATTCCTTCTGGTCCCTGGGCGTCAACGCGGTGAACGCCGACAGCAGCCAGACCTACGTCGAAGGCCGTGAGTACATGTTCTCCAGCCTGCCCAAGGACGGTGACCCGCTGGCGGCCTTCTTCGGCCAGAGCGACGATCGCAGCGGTGTCGGCGCCCAGCAGGGCCGCGCCTTCGGCAATGGCCGCTGGTATGACTTCTATGCCGCCAACCGCTTCCGCGCCGACGGCGGGCTGACCGGCGATGCCGCCGCGGCCGCCTGGCGTGAACGCACCCTGCAGCGCCTCGGCGCCTGGGGCTTCAACTCCCTGGGCGACTGGAGCGATCCGGCCTTCGCCGCGGAACCGCGCATGCCGTACAGCGTGCCGCTGTCGGTCAGTGGCGATTACGCCACCGTCAGCACCGGCTACGACTGGTGGGGCGCCATGCCCGATCCCTTCGATCCGCGTTTTGCCATGGCCGCCGAGCGCGCCATCGCCATCGCCGCCCGCGACCATCGTGAAGATGCCTGGCTGCTCGGCTACTACGCCGACAACGAGCTGGCCTGGGCCGGTCGCGGCGACGATGCGCAGTCGCACTACGCGCTGGCCTTCGGCGCGCTGAAACTGTCCACCGACAGTCCGGCCAAGCGCGCCTTCATCAAGCAGTTGAAGGACAAGTACAAGGATCACGAAGCGCTCGCCGAAGCCTGGGGCGTTCCCATTGCCGCCTGGGAGGACCTCGACGCCCCCGGCTTCCAGGCGCCGCAGCCGAGCGAGGCGCACCTGGCCATCGCCCAGGACTACAGCGCCTTCCTGCGCCTGTATGCCGACCAGTACTTCAAGACCCTCAAGGATGCGCTTCAGTGGCACGCGCCGAACCACCTGCTGCTCGGTCCGCGTTTCGCCGTCAGCACCCCGGAAGCGCTGGCGTCCTGCGCGCAGTACTGCGACCTGCTCAGCTTCAACCTCTACGTGCCGCTGCCGCACCAGGGCTACGACGCGGCCTACCTGAACAGCCTGGACAAGCCGGTGCTGATCACCGAGTTCCACTTCGGCTCCCGCGATCGCGGGCCGTTCTGGGGCGGCGTGGCCGAGGTGTACAACGAGCAGCAGCGCGGCGAGGCGTACCAGCGCTTCCTCGCCGAAGCGGTGAAGGCGCCGAATGTGGTCGGCGCACACTGGTTCCAGTACCTGGACCAGCCGGTGGCTGGCCGCCTGCTCGACGGCGAAAACGGCCACATCGGTCTGGTCGGCATCACCGACCTGCCGTTCACCGGCTTCGTCGACGCGGTGCGCAAGGCCAACCAGCAGGCGCTCAAGGCCATCGACGAGCAGGCCCGTGCGGCGGCCAAAACCGCGCCGGAGCCCAAGCCCCTGCCGGTGAACGACAGCGGCGCCGAAGAGGAACAGGCCGACAGCCAATGACTCGGCATTCGTAGGACCGATACCCGCCTTTAGCGGGGTTCACAGGGGCGGAGGGCACTGGAAGAATGGTGTCTCCGCCCCTTCGTTCCTGCCCCGTCCACTGGAGATTCCGATGACCCTGCACGGCCATTGCGACCACCGTTTCACCCCCGTTGCCGATGCCTTCAGCGCCCTGTTCGAAGACCCGCAGGAGCGCGGTGCGGCGTTGTGCATTCAGGTTGGCGGCGAGACGCTGGTCGACCTGTGGGCTGGCAGCGCGGGCAAGGAGCCGGGGCAGGACTGGCAGTCCGACACCCTCCTGAACCTGTTTTCCTGTACCAAGACCTTCGCCGCCGTCGCCGCGTTGCAACTGGTTGGGGAGGGCAAGCTGGAACTCGACGCCCCGGTGTCGCGCTACTGGCCGGAGTTCGCCCAGGCCGGCAAACAGGCCATCACCGTACGCCAATTGCTTTGCCACCGTGCCGGCCTGCCGGCGATCCGCGAGCCGCTGTCGCCGGAGGCGCTCTATGACTGGTCGACCATGACCGCCGCGCTGGCTGCCGAGACGCCCTGGTGGACGCCGGGCGCCGAGCACGGTTATGCCCCCATCACCTACGGCTGGCTGGTGGGCGAGGTGATCCGCCGCGTGGACGGGCGCGAGCCGGGCACCGCCATCGTTGCGCGCACGGCCGAACCGCTGGGCCTCGATTTCCATATCGGCCTGGATGACGCCGAATTCCACCGTGTGGCGCACATCGCCCGTGGCAAGGGCAACCTGGGCGATGCCGCGGCCCAGCGCCTGCTCAAGACCATGATGACGGAGCCGACTGCGCTCTCCACCCGAGCCTTCACCAATCCGCCGTCGGTGCTGACCAGCACCAACAAGCCCGAGTGGCGGCGCATGCAGCAGCCGGCGGCAAATGGCCACGGCAATGCGCGCTCGCTGGCGGGGTTCTACAGCGGCCTGCTGCAGGGCAAGCTGCTGGACCAGGCGCTGCTGGCCGAACTGACCCGGGAGCATGCGCTGGGCGAGGATCGGACCCTGCTGACCAGCACGCGCTTCGGCCTGGGCACCATGCTTGACCAGCCGGACGTAGCGAACGCCACCTACGGCCTGGGCCCGCGTGCCTTCGGCCATCCGGGGGCCGGTGGCTCCATCGGCTTCGCCGACCCCGAGCGTGAGCTGGCGTTCGGTTTCGTCACCAACACCCTTGGCCCCTACGTCCTGATGGACCCGCGTGCGCAGCGCCTGGCGCGCATCGTCGGCGAATGCCTGTAGCGACGGACGGGAGGAACCTTCTTCCCGCCAGGGCTTCGAAAGGGCGTCTGTCTGCTTCAGTTTCCGTACAGCTTTCGTTCAGCTGCCGCTCGTCAGTTCGAGGTTAGAATCTCGTTCCAACTGAGTAAGTTATGCTCAATTTCTAAGCTGATTGTTGAAGTCAGGGCGCCGCCATTTGCCTGCCGTGCTCCTGTCTCCCTTCGTGCTCCAACCGATGGTATTGCTCCCATGAAAGTGCTGAAGTTCTCCACGCTCGCCCTTTGCATCGGCCTCTCGGCTTGCAGTCAGTTCCAGGCCAAGGACAAGGAGGGCAGTGCCGCCGCGCCCGCTGCCGGCAGCAGCCATTGGTGGTGGCCGTTCGGCGTCGAGGGCGAGGCGACTGCCGCGGCCCCGGCGGCGGAGAAAAAGCCTGTCGAGGCGCCCAAGGTTGCCGAAGCTGCCAGCCAGCAGCCTGGCGGCCACTGGTGGTGGCCGTTCGGCGCTGGCGATAGCCAGGCCGCCGCTGACAAAGGCGCGAAACCGCAGAGCCTGCAAGTCAGCAAGGAGTGGCTGGACCAGCATGAACAGGCCCTGCGTACCGCAGTGGCCGGCAGCAAATTCACCATTGAGCGTCGCGAAAATGCGCTGGTGCTGATCGCGCCGGTGGACAGCTCGTTCAACCCCAAGCGTCCCGAGCTGCTGCTGCCCATCACCCTAGGCCCGCTGGGCAATGTGGCGAAGATGCTGCAGAACGATCCGGAAAGCGGCGTGCTGGTGCTGGGCCACAGCGACAGCTCGGGCGACAAGGCGCTCAATGACAAGGTCAGCCTGCAGCGAGCCCAGGCGGTGTCGTCGATCTTCCGCTTGAGCGGCCTGGGCGCCGACCGCCTGCGCCTGAAGGGCGTCGGTTCGAGCCTGCCGCGCGCCGACAACGGCAGCGCCGAGGGGCGCGCGCTGAACCGCCGTGTCGAAGTGCTGCTGACCCAGCGCACCAGCCTGCTGGCGCTGGCGCAGAAGAACTGATCCCCTTCTCGCGAAAGCGGCATTCCGGGCGGAATGTCGCTTGTCGTGGATCAAGCGCAAAGGCGCAACTCTGGATAAGCTTAGGGCCTTCGTTCCGAGGAGACTTCCGATGGCCCAGACCCTGGCCGATATGCGCCGCGAATACACCCGTGACGGACTGAACGAGTCCCAGGCTCCCGATGAGCCGTTCAGTCTGTTCCACCAGTGGTTCGAGGACGCTGTGAAGACCGAGCAACTGCCGGTCGAACCCAACGCGATGATGCTCGCCACCGTGGACGCCCAGGGCCAGCCGCATTGCCGGGTGCTCCTGCTCAAGGGCCTGGATGAGCGCGGCTTCACCTTCTTCAGCAACTACGAGAGTGCCAAGGGGCAGCAGCTGGGTGAAAACCCGCGCGCGGCCATGACCTTCTTCTGGCCGGCCCTGGAACGCCAGGTGCGCATCGAGGGGCAGGTCGAGAAGGTGTCCAACGAAGAATCCGCCGCCTATTACCGGGTGCGCCCGCTGGGCAGTCGACTCGGCGCCTGGGCCTCGCCGCAGAGCCGGGTGATCGACGGTCGCGGCGAGTTGGAGCAGTTGCTCGCGGAAACCGAAAGGCGCTTCGCCGAATCGGCGCCGACCTGTCCTGAGTTCTGGGGTGGCTATCGCTTGCTGCCGAGCCGCATCGAGTTCTGGCAGGGCCGTCCGAGCCGCCTGCACGACCGCCTCAACTTCCGCGTCGAAAACGGCGCCTGGGTGCGCGAACGCCTCGCTCCCTGATCCGTAGGGCGTATAACCGTTCGCGGTTATACGCCGATACACCCATCCCGACGCCGACGCGGTGCCCGAGCCTGGCGCCCTGCGCCATCGCCATTTCCCTTTGTCCGCGATGCTCTTCGCAACGTGGCAATCGCGGACAGCGTCCGCTCCTGCAAGTCCCCGTGCAAGCTCGTCTTGCGGTGTAGGATGCCTACATCCACTGCACAACGGACCCGCGCCCATGAAAGTCGTCATCGCCCCGGACTCCTTCAAGGAAAGTCTTTCCGCCCCCGACGTTGCCCAGGCCATCGCCCGTGGTTGGCTGCGCGCGCGCCCGGCCGATGAGGTATTGCTGCGGCCGATGGCGGATGGCGGGGAGGGCACGGTGGACGCCGTGCTGGCTGCCAAACCGGGCGAGCGGCGCGAGTGCCGGGTCTGTGGCCCGCTCGGGCAGCCGGTGACGGCGCACTGGGGATGGCTGGAGGACGGCACTGCGGTGATCGAAATGGCTGCCGCCAGTGGCCTGCATTGGGTGCCGGAACGCAAGCGCGATGCGACCCGCACCACCAGTCGCGGCACTGGCGAGCTGGTGCGCGAGGCGCTCGCGGCCGGCGCGCGGAAGATCATTCTCGGGCTGGGCGGCAGCGCTACCAACGATGCCGGGCTCGGCATGCTGCAGGCGCTGGGCGCGCGCTTCCTGGATGCCCAGGGGGCCGAACTGGGCGCCGGCGGCGCTGCGCTGGGCACGCTGATGACGATCGACCTGTCCGGCCTCGATCCGCGTTTGCAGCAGGTGGAAATCGAAGTCGCCGCCGATGTGAACAATCCCCTGTGCGGGCCACAGGGTGCCTCGGCGGTATTCGGGCCGCAGAAGGGCGCAAGTCCGGCGCAGGTGGAACAACTGGATGCTGCCCTGCGGCACTTCGCCGAGGTGGCCGCGCGCACGCTGGGCGAGGATCACAGCCTGTTCCCCGGCGTCGGCGCGGCAGGGGGACTGGGGTTCGCCAGCCGGGCCTTCCTCAAGGCGCGGTTCCGTCCGGGGATCGAGCTGGTCGCCGAATTGTCCGGGCTGGAGCTGGCGCTGCAGGGCGCCGCGCTGGTGATCAGCGGGGAAGGCCGTCTGGATGGCCAGAGCCTGCACGGCAAGACGCCGGTCGGGGTGGCTCGCCTGGCGCGCCGCGCCGGGGTGCCGGTGGTTGCGCTGGCCGGCTGTCTGGGAGAGGGATTGGCCGAGTTGCGCGAGGAGGGGATCGAGGCGGCTTTCAGCCTGGTGCCGGGGCCAATGAGTCTGGCCCAGGCCTGTGCGCAGGCCGCAATGGAGCTGGAGAACCGCGCCGAGGCACTGGCTCGATTCTGGACGCTGGCTCAGGCGGCGCGGTAATCGTCGGCGGCTTGTTGCAGCCACTGCGGCAGGTCGCGACGTTTGACGCGCTGACGTTTGGCCTCTTCCAGGCGCTCCAGCAGGTAGCTGCGTTTGGCCGGATCGTCGCCGGCCAGCGACAGCGCCAGGTCGCGGTCCATCCAGCGGCGTATGCGCCAGTAGATCCACCAGTGGAAGTACAGGCCGGCAGCGGTGGTGACGACGATGATGAAGTAATCCATGGGCGCTCCTCGTGCGGGCGCCTACCCTAGCCGATCCGTCGGCCCACATAAAGCTGAGCTGAAACAGGCATTTTCGCTTTTGTTGGCTCAGACTGTACGAAAGCTGAACCGAACGAGTTTGTTGCAAGGCCTGGCGTGACAGCAGGGCTGTCGTCGGAGTCTAATATTCGTAGCCCTATTCGGAGGTTTCATACATGCGTAAATCTGCCCTGTTCGCCGTGACGTTCGCTGCACTGGCTCTTACCCTCGGCGGTTGCCAGTCCAGCCTGACTGGCGACACCTACACCCGCGAAGAGGCACGTACCGTGCAGAACGTTCGCATGGGTACCATCCAGGCCCTGCGTCCGGTGAAGATCGAGGGCACCAAGACCCCGATCGGCTCGGTTGCCGGCGCCGCCGTTGGCGGTATCGGCGGCAGCTCCATCGGTGGTGGCAAGGGTAGCTACGTCACCGCCATCATCGGCGCCGTGGCTGGCGGCCTGCTCGGTGCCGCTACCGAGGAAGGCCTGACCCGTACCCAGGGTGTGGAAATCACCGTTCGTGAAGACGACGGCAGCACCCGTGCTTACGTCCAGCAAGTCGATGAAGGCGCTGTGTTCCGTGTCGGCGAGCGCGTGCGCATCCTGACCGTCAACGGCACCAGCCGCGTTTCCCACTAAGCTCTCCCCCGGCTGCTCCTGGGTAGCCGGCTTCCAGCGCGCGACAGCCGTTTCGGCTGCCGCGCGCTATTGTTTTCGGGGGATGGATTTCCTCCGCGCGGGTTACTGCCGGCGCGGGCGGCCTGAATTTTAGTAATATTTCAATCCATGACACGTCATCGATAGATATGGATAATCGTGGCCTTCGCACGCCGGCGCACTTGGCGCGGGGTCGTTTGTATGGGGGCCGCCCGGCGGCGGATAGGAGTGGGTCATGATGCTGGCGCTGATCATTGCGCTGCCTTTCTTCGGGGTACTGCTGCCCCTCCTGAGCGAACGCTTCGGCCGTAGCGCCTGTGCGGCGGCCACCGGCCTGGTGCCGCTGACGGGCTTGATCCTGCTGTTGAGCCAGCGCGAAGTGCTGGGCCGTGAAGCCAGGGTCTTCAGCGCGCCGTGGCTGCCGGAGCTCGGCCTGAACCTCAGCCTGCGCCTGGACGGCCTGGGCTTCCTCTTTGCGCTTCTGATCCTCGGCATCGGCCTGCTGGTCATCCTCTACGCCCGCTATTACCTGTCGGAGAAGGAGCCCGCCGGGCGCTTCTTCGCCTTCCTGCTGTTGTTCATGGGCGCCATGCTCGGTGTGGTGCTGAGCGAGAACCTGCTGCTGATGCTGGTGTTCTGGGAGCTGACCAGCCTGTCGTCGTTCCTGCTCATCGGCTTCTGGGGGCATCGCTCCGATGCCCGCAAGGGCGCACGCATGTCGCTGGCGGTCACCGGTGGCGGGGGGCTTGCGCTGCTCGCCGGCATCCTGCTGATCGGCCATGTGGTCGGCAGTTTCGAACTCAGCACCGTGCTTGGCGCGCGCGAAGCGCTGCAGGCCAGCCCGCTGTTCCCGCTGGCGCTGTGCCTGGTGCTGCTGGGCGTGTTCACCAAGTCCGCGCAGTTCCCGTTCCACTTCTGGCTGCCCCACGCGATGGCCGCGCCGACGCCGGTCTCCGCCTACCTGCATTCGGCAACCATGGTGAAGGCCGGCGTATTCCTGCTGGCGCGACTCTACCCGGTGTTGTCGGGCAATGACCTGTGGTTCTACCTGGTCAGCCTCACCGGCCTTGCGACCCTGCTGATGGGCGCCTTCATGGCGCTGTTCCAGAACGACCTCAAGGGCCTGCTGGCCTACTCGACCATCAGTCACCTGGGCCTGATCACCCTGCTGTTCGGCCTGGATTCGCCCCTGGCCAACGTCGCGGCGATCTTCCACATCATCAACCACGCCACCTTCAAGGCCTCGCTGTTCATGGCCGCCGGGATCATCGACCACGAGACCGGCAGCCGCGACATGCGCCGCATCAACGGCATGTGGAAGTACATGCCGCACACCGCCGTGCTGGCGATGGTGGCCTCGGCGTCGATGGCCGGCGTGCCGCTGCTCAACGGCTTCCTCAGCAAGGAGATGTTCTTCGGCGAGACCCTGGCGCAGAACATGATGGGCAGCTTCAACTGGCTGATCCCGACCCTGGCGACGCTGGGCACGCTGTTCTCGGTGAGCTATTCGGTGCGCTTCATCCACGACGTGTTCTTCAACGGCGAGCCGGTCAACCTGCCCAATCCGCACCCCCACGAGCCGCCGCGCTACATGAAGGTGCCGGTGGAAATCCTGGTGCTGATCTGCCTGCTGGTGGGCGTGATGCCGTCGCTGATCGTCGGCCCGCTGCTGGCCGGCGCCGCCGCATCGAGCCTGAATGGCGCGCTGCCCGAATACAGCCTGGCGATCTGGCACGGCTTCAATGCGCCGCTGGCGATGAGCTTCGTCGCCACCGCTGGCGGCGTGCTCCTCTACGTGCTGCGCAAGCCGCTGTTCGACTGGTATGCCGGGTTGCCGGCGATGGACGCCAAGCTGGTGTTCGAGCAGCAGGTACAGCGCGTGGTGCGCTTCGCCGCACGCGTCACCGGGTTCCTCGAGAACGGCTCGCTGCAGCGTTACGCCATGCTGCTGGTGCTGGCGGCCGTGGTCGTGGTGTTCGCCGGTCTCGCGCCGCTGCCGGGCATCGAGGGCACGCGGGCGCAGGCGCCGCTGGATGGCATCACGGCGCTCGGGCTGGTCCTGCTCGCCCTGTGCGGACCGCTCACTGTGTGGTTCCACCGCCAGCGCCTGACCGCGCTGATCATCCTCAGCATCGCCGGTCTGCTGGTGGCGCTGGCCTTCGCCCGCTTCGCCGCTCCCGACCTGGCGCTGACCCAGCTGTCGGTGGAAGTGGTGACCATGGTCCTGCTGATGCTGGCGCTGTACTACCTGCCGGCGCGCACGCCTGCGTCTTCCAGCAGCCTGCGTCGCCTGCGTGACTTCGTGGTGGCGGTTGGCGCGGGGGTGATGGTGACCCTGCTGGCCTATGCCGTGCTCACTCGCCCCTACGACAGCATCGCCGGCTACTACCTGGAAAACAGCGTGTCCGGCGGTGGCGGGCATAACGTGGTGAACGTGATCCTGGTCGACTTCCGGGGCTTCGATACCCTCGGCGAGATCACCGTGCTGGCGATCGCTGCGGTTGGCATCTTCGCACTGCTCGACGGCCTGCGTCTGCTGCGCGCCGAGCGTGACGACGAGGGCCGCGCCTGGGCGGCGGACCGCTTTCCTCCGATCCTTGGCGTGCTGTCGCGGCTGATGCTGCCGCTGGCGCTGCTGGTCTCGGTGTTCATCTTCCTGCGCGGGCACAACCTGCCGGGCGGCGGCTTCATCGCCGGGTTGATCACTTCCGTGGCGCTGATCCTGCAGTACATCGCCTGCGGCAGCCGCTGGGTGAGCACGCGCCTGCCACTGGACTACGGACGCCTGGCCGGGCTCGGCGTGCTGATCGCCGGCCTCACCGGTCTGGGCAGCTGGTTCTTCGGCTTCCCGTTCCTGACCTCGTCCTTCGGCCATTTCAACATCCCGCTGGTGGGTGAGATCGAGCTGGCCACGGCCATGTCCTTCGACCTCGGCGTGTACTTCACGGTGGTCGGCGCGACCCTGCTGATCCTTTCGGGCCTCGGTTCGGTCAGCGCACCGCCGGAGGCTCCGATGCTGTCCAAGGAGGCGCATTGATGGAAGCGCTGTTCGCCGTCGCTCTCGGCCTGCTGACCGCCAGCGGCGTCTACCTGCTGTTGCGCGCGCGGACCTTCCCGGTGGTGCTGGGGCTGACCCTGTTGTCCTACGCGGTCAACCTGTTCCTCTTCGCCATGGGCCGGTTGGCCGGCGACCCGGCGGTGATCGGCAAGGTCGCCGATGCCGGTGACCCGATTCCCCAGGCGCTGGTACTGACCGCCATCGTCATCGGCTTCGCCATGACGGCCTTCGTCATCGTGCTGGCCCTGCGCGGGCTGGCCGAGACGGGTGGCGATCATGTCGACGGCGGCAATGGGGAGGGCGGTCAATGAACCACTGGCTGATTCTTCCGGTCCTGCTGCCGCTGTTCGCCGGCTGCGCGCTGCTGCTCGTGGGCGAGCGTCTGCAGCGAGGTCTGTCGCTGCTCGCGACCCTGGCGTTGCTGCCGCTTTGCGCCGTGCTGCTGCAACAGGCCGACAGCGGCGTAGTGCAGTTCTACGCGCTGGGCAACTGGCAGCCGCCGTTCGGCATCATCCTGGTGCTTGACCGTCTCAGTGCGCTGCTGCTCGCTGCCACCGCGCTGCTCGCCAGCCTGTCGCTGATCTACGCACTGCGCGGTGACGACCGGCGCGGCAAGCGCTTCCACGCGCTGTTCCAGTTCCAGTTGCTCGGTTTGAACGGGGCCTTCCTTACCGGCGACCTGTTCAATCTCTTCGTGTTCTTCGAGATCCTGCTGATCGCCTCCTACGCGCTGCTGTTGCACGGCGGCGGGGCCGGGCGGGTGCGCGCGGGCGTGCATTACGTGGTGCTCAACCTCGTCGGCTCGGCGTTCTTCCTGATTGCGGTAGGTGTGCTCTATGGCGTCACCGGCACCCTGAACATGGCGCACATGGCCGAGCGCGTTGCCCAGCTCAGTGCCGAACAGGCGCCGCTGGTGCGCGCTGCCGCACTGTTGCTGCTGGTGGTGTTCGGCCTCAAGGCGGCACTGCTGCCGCTGTATTTCTGGCTGCCCAAGGCCTACGCCGAGGCGAGCGCGCCGGTGGCCGCGCTGTTCTCGATCATGACCAAGGTGGGCATCTACTCGATCCTGCGGGTCTATACGCTGATCTTCGGCGAGCAGGCGGGTGAGCTGGCGAACCTGGCCCAGGCCTGGCTGTGGCCGCTGGCGCTGGCCGGCATCGTTGCCGGGGCGCTGGGTGCGCTGGCGGCGACCACGTTGCAAGGGCTGCTGTCGTACCTGGTGGTGGTCTCCGCCGGTACGCTGCTGGCGGCGATCGCCCTGGGCACGCCGGAGGCGTTGTCCGCCGCGTTCTACTACCTGCTGCACAGCATCTGGGTTGCTGGTGGCCTGTTCCTCCTGGCCGACCTGATCGCCCGCCAGCGCGGCGACAAGGCAGGCAGACTGGTGCAGGGCCCGGCGCTGCTGCAACCGCACCTGCTCGGTGGTGCCTTCTTCTTCGGCGCCATCGCCGTGGCCGGCCTGCCGCCGCTGTCGGGCTTCCTCGGCAAGCTGATGCTGCTGCGCTCGGTGAGCGGCGGCAGTGAAGCCATCGCCCTGTGGAGCGTGGTGCTGGTCAGCGGCCTGGTCACCATAGTCGCCTTGAGCCGCGCTGGCAGCACGCTGTTCTGGCGCACCGGCCGCACCGTGCTGGGCAGCGCCGAGCGCGAGCCGGTGAAGCTGCTGGCGACCTTCGGCCTGCTGGCCAGCGCGCCGCTGATGGTGGTCGCCGCGCGGCCGCTGCTGGCCTATGCCCAGGCGACCGCCGCGCAATTGCTGGACGTCGACCTGTACCGCCAGGCGATCCTGCTGGGAGGTGGCGCATGATCCGCCGCGCCCTCCCGCACCCGCTGCTCAGTGCCGTTCTGCTGTTCACCTGGCTGCTGCTGGTCAACGATTTCTCCCTCGGCCACTGGCTGCTCGGTGCGTCTCTCGGCCTGGCGCTGCCGCTGCTGTGCCGCAACCTGCTGCTGTCCGCGCCGCGCATTCGCCGGCCGGGGCTGCTGCTGCGTTTCATCGCGCTGGTGCTGTACGACATAGTCGTGGCCAACCTGCAGGTGGCCAGGCTGGTACTGGGGCCGAAGTCCAGGTTGCAACCGGGCTTCGTGGAGATTCCGCTGGAGCTCACCGACGACCTGGTCATCACCATTCTCGCCAGCGTGATCACCCTGACGCCGGGCACCGTGTCCGCCGACCTCAGCGACGACCGCCGCACGCTGCTGGTCCACGGCCTCGACGTGCCGGACCCGCAGGCCCTGGCGGCGGACATCAAGGCACGCTACGAAGCGCCGCTCAAGGAGGTGTTCGAATGCTCGGCTACGTGATTCCCCTGTGCCTGGCGATCCTCGGTCTCGCACTGTTGCTCACCGTGGCGCGGCTGATTCGCGGACCGGGTACGGCGGACCGCATCCTGGCGCTGGATACCTTGTCGATCGAGGCCATCGCGCTGATCGTGCTGTTCGGCATCTGGAAGGGAACCGGCCTGTACTTCGAGGCGGCGCTGCTGATCGCGGTGATGGGCTTCGTCAGCACCGTGGCGCTGTCCAAGTTCCTGCTGCGCGGAGACATCATCGAATGAGTGGAGAAGTCCTGATCGAAGCGCTTGTCTGCCTGCTGTTGCTGGCCGGCAGCCTGTTCGCCCTGTTCGGCGCCATCGGCCTGTACCGGTTGCCGGATTTCTATACCCGCCTGCACGCGCCGACCAAGGCTTCGACCCTGGGCGTTGGCGGGGTGATCCTGGCCTCCATGCTGTATTTCAGCACCCGAGGCGAGGGCGTCAGCCTGCACGAGTTGCTGATCACCGTGTTCCTGTTCATCACCGCGCCGATCAGCGCGCACCTGCTGGCCAAGGCGGCGATGCAGCAGCGCACGCCGGTGGAGCGGGGGACCAAGGGGAAGCCTTGGGAGTGACCCCGGCCTGACTTGCTCACCGGGCTTGGATTGGCCGGCACCGTCCCTGTATTTGGATAACGGCATTACTGACCCGAGAAACCTTCCATGAAAGCTGCCTTCACTCTCCTGTCCCTGGCCATTGCCACGACCGTTCAAATGACCCAGGCCGCCCCACAAGTCAGCTATCCGTCGGCCCTTCTCGGGGAGTGGCTGATTTCCGATCACCCCGAATCCTGCAAGGTCGCTCGCGAGAATCGCCCCGGACAGCTGATCAAAATTGAAGCCGGGCAGATCACGTCCTATGAGTCGACTTCCGTTCTGCAGGCGATTGCCGCTGGAGAGCGAGGACAGAGCTGGCGCGTCGATTCGCAGGTCAGCTCCTCCGACGGGGAGTTCTCGCTGCATCAGGTGTTCACCCTCGAACAGGGTCGGCTGACCGTGACCAAACTTGCCGACGAGCAAGGGCCGGAGTTCAGCCTGGTCCACTACCGGTGTCTGGACTGATCGCCGAGCTGCCGTAGGCCCATACAGTTTCCCCTGCGTTCTGTACCTGTCGGCCCGCACCGGGCGCCTCCTATACTCCGGGGACCTTTTGACTGGAGCGTCCCGTGCAGCAATCCCGGCCGTTCGCCCTGGCGTGTCTGGTGTTGGCCATGGCGCTCTGGGGCAGTTCCTTCATCGCCCTGAAATTCGCCTTCCAGGAATTGCCCGCGATGTGGGTGATCTTTGCCCGTATGGTGCTGGGCAGCCTGATCTTCCTCGCCGCCTGGCGCTGGCGCGGGCGCATCGACTACCGCGCCGGCGATTGGAAGTGGCTGCTCGGGCTCGCCGCCTGCGAGCCTTGCCTGTACTTCATCTTCGAGTCCCTGGCGCTGCAGCACACCAGCGCCGCCCAGGCCGGCATGATCACGGCGCTGCTGCCGTTGCTGGTGGCGGTGGGGGCCTTCTTCCTGCTGCACGAGAAAATCGCCCGTAACACCTGGTTCGGCTTCGCCCTGGCGGTGCTCGGCGCGCTCTGGCTGACCCTGGCCAGCGAATCGAACGGCCACGCGCCGAACCCACTGCTGGGCAACTTCTACGAACTGCTGGCGATGCTCTGCGCCACCGGCTACACCTTGCTGCTCAAGCACCTGTCGTCGCGCTATTCGCCCTTCATCCTGACCGCCATGCAAGCCTTCATCGGCTCGCTGTTCTTCCTGCCCCTGGCGCTGGCGACTTCGGGCCTGCCGCCGGCGCCCGGACCGACCGGCTGGTTCGCGCTGATCTACCTGGGCAGCGTGGTTACCGTCGGCGCCTACGGTCTGTACAACTTCGGTGTCAGCCGCCTGCCGGCGAGTCAGGCGACCGGCTTCATCAACCTGATCCCGGTGTTCACCCTGATCTTCGCCGCCCTGTTCCTGGGCGAGGTACTCAGTGGCCAGCAGGCGCTGGCTGCCGGGCTGGTGTTCATCGGGGTTGCCCTCAGCCAGTGGCGCAGCGCGCCGCCCACGCCGCCCGCCGGTGTGCTGGACTGACTTTCTGCCATTCGACGAGGTAACAGCATGTCCGCCCAAGACCGTAACTGGACCCGCGAGGCGATCCGCATCATCGAGGCGGATTTCCAGCGCAGTGCCGATACCCACCTGATCCCTCTCGAGATGCCCGGCCTGCCGGGGGTTGACCTGTACTTCAAGGACGAGTCCAGCCATCCCACCGGCAGCCTCAAGCATCGCCTGGCGCGTTCGTTGTTCCTCTACGCGCTGTGCAACGGCTGGCTGCGCCCTGGCGCGCCGGTGATCGAGGCGTCCAGCGGGTCCACGGCCATCTCCGAAGCCTATTTCGCCCGGTTGCTCGGCGTGCCCTTCATCGCCGTGGTGCCCTCCAGCACCTCCAAGGAAAAGATCGCGCAGATCGCCTTCTATGGCGGCCAGGCGCACCTGGTGGATGACCCGACGCAGATCTACGCCGAGTCCGAGCGCCTGGCGAAGGAAACCGGCGGGCACTTCATGGACCAGTTCACCTACGCCGAGCGCGCCACCGACTGGCGGGCGAACAACAACATCGCCGAGTCGATCTTCCAGCAGATGCGCCACGAGCGTTTCCCCGAGCCATCCTGGCTGGTGTCCAGCCCGGGCACTGGCGGCACCCTCGCCACTCTGGGCCGATTCGCCCGCTACCGTCGCCACGAGACCCGCGTGCTCTGCGCCGATGCCGAGCGCTCGGTGTTCTTCGAGTCCTACCGCACCGGCGATCGCGACCTGACCCTGAGCTACGGCTCGCGCATCGAGGGCATTGGCCGGCCGCGCGTCGAGGCGTCGTTCCTGCCTACGGTGATCGATGCCTGCTGCCAGGTGCCGGACGACCTGTCGCTGGCGGCCATGCATTACCTGGCCCGACGCCTCGGGCGGCATGTCGGCGGCTCCAGCGGCACCAACCTGATCGGTGCGCTGCTGGTGGCGCGGGAGATGGTGGAGCGCGGCGAAAGCGGTTCGGTGGTGGCGATCCTCTGCGACAGCGGCGAGCGCTACGAGACCACCTACTACAACCCGTTGTGGCTGCTCTCCCAGGGCTTCGACCTCGACCCGCTGATCGAGGGGGTACGCCAGTGCGTCGAGCACGGCGCGGCGCTACCGGGCAGCGTCCCCCACTGCGGGCTGGAGTGAACCCATGAAGACCATCGGCCTGATCGGCGGCATGAGCTGGGAATCCACCATTCCCTATTACCGGCAGATCAACCAGACCATCAAGGAGCGCCTGGGTGGCCTGCATTCGGCGAAGATCGTGCTGTACAGCGTGGACTTCCACGAGATCGAGCGCCTGCAGCACACCGGCGACTGGGACGCCGCCGGGGCGCTCCTGGCGGATGCTGCGCGTTCGCTACGGGCGGCCGGCGCGGAATTCCTGGTGCTCTGTACCAACACCATGCACAAGGTGGCGCCGGCCATCGAGGCGGCGGTGGATATCCCGCTGCTGCACATCGCCGACCCGACCGCCGAGGCGATCCGAGAGGCCGGGGTGACCAGGGTCGGCCTGCTGGGCACGCGCTTCACCATGGAGCAGGCGTTCTACAAGGACCGCTTGCAGGAGAAATTCGACCTGCAAGTGCTCACGCCTTCGGACGACGAACGCCAGGTGGTGCACCGGATCATCTACGAGGAGCTGTGCCTGGGGATGATTCGCGACGAGTCGCGCGAGGCCTACCGGCGCATCATCGCCTCGCTGGTGGAGCGCGGCGCGCAGGCGGTGATCCTCGGCTGCACCGAGATTTCCCTGCTGGTCGGCCCGCAGGACGCATCAGTGCCGCTGTTCGACACCACGGCCATCCACGCGCGGCGGGCCGCCGAGCGGGCGCTTTGAGCAGGGGGAACCGATGAGCTTCATCAATCTGAAGGTGCGTGCGGCTTTCATGGTCCACGGCTACGACGAGCAGAACCGTGAGGTGGTCGAGCAGATCAACGAGCCGGAGTTCGTCGAGAAGCTGGTGCGTCTGGAGCGCATCCAGTCGGTAAGCGAGAAGTATGTGCTGGTGACGTCCAGCCACGGCCGGGTGGCCTACTGGGAATACGAGGGCGGGCTCGTCGCACTCAAGGCGCGTTTGAGGGCGGCGGGGCTGCTGTTCTGAGCCCCGCCGCGCTGTCTCAGTCGTTGCTGGCGCCGCCCGGGTAGGCGCAGCCCTGCATGACCTGGCTGTCCACCCGCAGTTCGGCGGACAGGCTGGTCAGTGCGCCGCTCATGCCGTCCTGGCAGCGTGCCGGAGCGACCCAGAGTTCCAGCTTCTCGCCGTTGGCTTCGCTGGAGTAGCTGGTGCTGCCATTGGGCAGGCCCTCGGCGATGTAGGGCACCACCAGCGATTCCTTGCCGGGCCGCTCGAGCAGCAGCCCCTGGTTGTTGATCAGTACGCTCCAGCCCGGCTCGTTGCCGTGGGCGCGGACGATGCTGCGCTTGAAGTTCGGATCGTCGCAGCCGGGGCCTTCGTTCTGCAGGCGCAGTACCTTGGTCACTTCCAGCTTGCCGTCGGTACCGGCGGCGGAGCTGCCGCTGAAGTTGCCGCGCAGATCGACGAACAGCTTGCTGGCGCCGTCCTCGAACAGGCTTTTGGCATCGCGGGGCAGACCGGTATTGGCGCTATCGTCGACGCTGAAGCGGCGCTGTTCGGTGCAGCTGCGGAACATCAGCTTGCCGTCCTGCTGGCTGAGTTCGCCTTGCAGGCGGGTAGAGGCGTTAAGATCGGTCTTGTTTGGCGTCCACACCTGGCAGGCAGCGAACAGGGGCAGCAGGCTGAACAGAATGAAACGGCTGGATCGCATGGAACGGGCTCCCTCTAAAGTGGGCCCACGTTACCCAGCGAAGCCGGCTATCTCAAGGGCAATGCCGGGCCCGGGGAGGAAATCGGATGATTCGTTGCAAGCGTGCCTACGAACCGGCTGCGCAGGACGATGGTCACCGGGTGCTGGTGGACCGCCTGTGGCCACGGGGGATTCGCAAGGAAGACCTGCACATGGAGCAGTGGGCCAAGGACGCCTCGCCGTCCAACGAACTGCGCCAGCGTTTCCATCACGATCCGAGTCTGTTCGAGGACTTCCAGCAGGCCTACCACCGCGAGCTGAATGCTCATCCTGAGCATTGGATGGGGCTGCTCGACCTCGCGCGCAAGGGCACGCTGACATTGCTCTATGCGGCCAGGGACGAGGAGCGCAATAACGCACAGGTGCTGGCTGATTTCCTTGAGGATGAGCTGGAGAAGCAGGGGGACGGGAGTTCGCCCGTCTGCTATGCCGGCAAGACCGAGTAGATCGTACGGCGCCCGCGAGAACGTAGGGCGTATAACGTTCGACGTTATACGCCGTTTGACCTGGGCTCGAGGTACTCCGAGCTTGGCCCTGGCACTCGCTACGGATCACGGTGTATCGGCGTACAACCGCGAACGGTTGTACGCCCTACGCTTGGCGCCCTTGGCTTACCAGATCTTGTATACCTGCCCAGTCTGCGCACCTTCCACGCTGCGGGCGAAGCCCAGGGCCGCATCGGCGGCCGGCACCGGCTTGAAACCACGGAAGAACGGCGCGTAGCCCTCCATCGATTCCACCAGCACGTTCGGGCTGACCGCGTTGATCCGCTGGCCGCGCGGCAGCTCCAGGGCGGCGCTGCGCACGAAGCCTTCCACCGCGCCGTTGACCAGACTGGCCGAGCTGCCCAGCACGATGGGCTGCTCGCTGAGGATGCCGGTGGTGAGGGTGAAGGAGGCACCGTCGTTGGCGTACTGGCTGCCAATCAGCACCAGGTTCACCTGGCCCATCAGCTTGTCCTTCAGACCGATCGCCATTTCCTCTTCGCCCATTTCCGAAAGCTTGCCGAAATGCACCTTGCCGGCGGCGCTGATCAGGGCGTCGAAGCCACCGGTCTGCTCGAACAGCGCGCGGATCGAGGCGCTGTCGGTGATGTCCACGCGCAGGTCGCCGCTGCTGCGGCCAACGCGGATGATTTCATGGCGCCGGCCCAGTTCGTTGGCGACCGCCTGGCCGAGAGTGCCGCTGGCACCGATCAGGATGATTTTCATGAAGGCTCCGAAGGATTGGGTTGAACACGGCTTCAGAGTAGTGTGACATTCTGTTTTGATAATCATGCTAATCGACAACCTTTGGTTTTCATATGGAAACAATTGCCAGCGATCTGGAAGACCTCTCCGCCTTCGCCGTGCTGCTGGAGTGCGGCAGTTTCACCCGCGCGGCGGAGCGCCTGGGCTGCAGCAAGGGGCAGTTGTCCAAGCGCATCTCGGCGCTGGAACAGGCGCTGGGCGCGACCCTGCTGCACCGCACCACGCGGCGCCTGTCGCTGACCGCTGCCGGGGCGGCGCTGTTGCCCGAGGCCCAGGCGCTCAATGCCCAGGCGGCGCGGGCGCGGCAGGCGGTGCTGGCGTTGCAGGACGAGGCGCGGGGCACGGTGCGCTTGAGCCTGCCGGTGTCCCTGGGGGAGACTTTCTTCGATGCCTGGCTGATGGAATTTTCCCGCGAGTACCCGGAGATCCGCCTGGAGCTGGACCTGTCCAATACCCTGCGTGACCTGGTCGCGGACGGCTTCGACCTGGCGATCCGCTCCGGCAGTCTGGCGGCGGACGAGCGCGTGGTGGCCAGGCCGCTGTTCGCCTTGCAGGAGCTGACCTGCGCCACGCCGGACTACCTGGCGCGCCACGGGGTGCCGCAGGCGCCGGAGGAGCTGGCCGGGCACTCCTGCCTGCAGAACACCCATTACCAGGACAGTGGCACCTGGCTCTATCAGCGACATCATGAACTGTTCCGCGTGGCGGTCAGCGGCCTGCTGGCGAGCAACCACTACACCTTGCTGAAGAAGGCGGCCTTGGCCGGCGCGGGCATCAGCCGGCTGCCGTCCTACATGATTCAGCAGGAATTGGCTGAAGGACGACTGGTCTGGCTGCTGCGCGACTATCAGACGCGCAGCCAGCCGGTGTTCCTCATCCATCCGTACCAGGGCCGCCTGCCGCGCCGCACGCAGCTGCTGGCAGGCTACCTGCTGCGCTGGTTCGAGCAGAGCCGGCAGCAGCTGGTCGCGCTGGAAGGCTGAAGGAAACTTCGTTCAGCTTCGTTCAGCATTGGTTCAGAGAGGGTTCAGGGGGAGTTCAGCGAGGGGCCAGTAGGCTTTGCCCATCCTTTTCGAACGCTCCCGAGGTCCACACCATGAACCGTTCCACGCTGCTGCTGACCGCTCTGTTCACCAGTGCCACCCTGGCCCTGACCGGTTGCGCATCCAATCTGTCGGGCTCGTCCTACTCCCGCGACGACGCCCGGGCGGTGCAAAACGTGCGCACGGGCACCATCGAATCCCTGCGCCCGGTACAGATCGAAGGCACCAAGACGCCCATCGGTACCCTGGCCGGCGCCGCAGTCGGCGGTATTGCCGGCAGCTCCATCGGCGGCGGTCGCGGCAGCACCATCGCCACCATCCTCGGCGGTGTCGCGGGCGGTGCAGCGGGCTCGGCGGTGGAGGAGGGCATCACCCGCAGCCAGGGCGTGGAGATCGTGGTTCGCGAAGACAGCGGCGCTACCCGCGCCTACGTCCAGGCGGTGGACCCGGCCCAGCAGTTCCGTGTCGGTGATCGTGTGCGCATCCTGACCGTCAATGGCGCCAGCCGCGTCGCCATCTGAGCGGAGGAAGCCTCATGCATCGCCTGTTGATCGCGCTGCTGCTGACGCTCGGCTGCGTCGCTGCCCAGGCCGAGAGTGGCGATTTCTGGTACTTGCAGACCAGCGTCTACACCACCCACTGGAGCCACGACCCGGATCACAACAATCACCAGGACCTGATCGGCCTGGAGCGCAATCGCGCCGATGGCGTCGTGTTCGGTGGTGCGACTTTCCGTAACTCCTTCAGCCAGCGCTCCAACTACGTCTATGCCGGCAAGCGCTTCGATTGGGAAGGCACGCCGTTCTACGCCAAGGTCACCGGTGGCGCGCTGCAGGGCTATCACGGCAAGTACCGCGACAAGATCCCGCTGAACCACTACGGCGTGGCGCCGGCGATCATTCCTTCGTTTGGCGCTCGCCTGGGGGCGGTCGGCACCGAGCTGGTGGTGCTGGGTAATTCCGCGGCGATGGTCAACGTCGGCGTGGGTTTCTGATCGTCACTGAACTGAAAACGGGCGAGGCTGGCGGTGAGTAGACTCCGCAGGCCTCGCCCGTTCCTGCTGGCGCTGGCGAATCAGCCGGCCACTTCCGTCAGGGCCTGATCCAGGCAATCGATGAACAGCTCGGCGTGCTCCTGTTCGAAGGCCAGCAGCGGGCGAATCTTCAGGATGTTTTCCATCGGGCCGGCGGCGCTGATCAGCACGCCGCGCTCGCGCATGGCGTTGACCACGCGGCGGGTCTGGCTGGCGGCCGGGGTCTTTGCGGCACGTTCGGCCACCAGTTCGACACCGAGGAACAGGCCCGCGCCGCGCACGTCACCGATCAGCTCATGGCGGTCGGCCAGCCGGCGGATACCTTCCAGCATGAAATTGCCGATGCGCTGCGAGCGCTCCTGCAACCGCTCGTCGCGGATCACATCCAGCACCGCCTGGGCCGCTGCGCAGGACACCGGGTTGCCGCCGAAGGTGTTGAAGTAGCGCACGTTGCGCCCGAAGCTTTCGAGGATATCCGCACGGGCCACCACGCCGGCGATGGGCTGGCCGTTGCCCATGGGCTTGCCGAGGGTGACCAGGTCCGGTTGCACGTCGTGGCGCTGGAAGCCCCACATGGCGTCGCCCGTGCGGGCGAAGCCGCTTTGCACTTCGTCGGCGATGTAGAGCAGGCCTTCCGACTGGGCAACCTTGACCGCTTCGGCGAGGAAGCCGGCCGGCTCCGGCAGCACGCCGTCGCTGGCGAAGATGCCGTCGAGCAGCAGCGCGGCAGGCTTGATGCCGTGGGCGCGCAGGTCGGCGATGGCGGCGCGCACGTCGTCGGCCAGGATCTTGCCGACGTTCTCCGCGCCCAGCCGGTAGGCGTCCGGCGCACGCACGGTGCGCGCGTGGGCGGGCAGGGTGATGCCGGAGCCCAGGGCGGGCGAGAGTTCGGAGATGTCGCCGGTGACGCCGTGGTAGGCGAAGCGGGTGATGATCACCCCGGTGCCGCCGGTGTAGTGGCGGGCGATGCGCAGGGCGAGGTCGTTGGCCTCGCTGCCGGTGCAGGTGAACATGACCTGTTCGAGGCCGGCGGGGAAGGTCGAGAGCAGGTCTTCGGCGTAGTCGAGGATGCCTTCCTGCAGGTAGCGGGTGTGGGTGTTCAGCACCGCCGCCTGGCTGGCGATGGCCTGCACCACGCGGGGGTGGCAGTGGCCGATGGAGGCGACGTTGTTGTAGGCGTCGAGGTAGCGGTTGCCCTGCTTGTCGTAGAGCCAGACGCCCTCGCCGCGCACGGTGTGCAGCGGGCGCTCGTAGAACAGCCGGTAGGCCGGGCCGAGCAGGCGCTCGCGGCGCTCGATCAGGCGACGTTCCTCGTCGCTCAGGCGGTCGGCGTCGGCCGGGCTGAATCCGTTGGGCATGGTCATGGACGGGGCTCCTCTTTACCGGTGGAGATCTGGCAGGCGGCGAAAATCTGCTCCTGGGCCTGTTCCCGGCTCAGGCGGGCCAGGCCTTGCAGGCTCTGCCAGGCGTGATGGGTGTTGCGCAGGATGTAGTCACGGTTCTCGGGGTGCAGGCTGGCGCGCCAGGCGGTGATGCACAGGGTCATGATCAAGCGCGTGGCGATCAGGTCGGCGAGGATTTCCTGCTCGGCCGCAAGCAAGGGGCGGCGGCGATGGTAGGCGGCGATCATTTCGCAGGCGGTGGCCAACGGCGCGTCCGGCTCGCCCACCTGGTAGGCGGCGGCGACGCCGAGGTCGTTGATCAGTGGCGCGTGGACCATGTCGCCGAAGTCGAGGATGTTGCGCAGCCGATCGGGATGCGCGGCGTCGACTATCACGTTGTGCGGGTTCAGGTCGTTGTGGATCACCTGAGCGCGCAGGGTGGCCTGGCGGGGCAGGGCGTGGCGTTCGAAGTTGTCGAGGAAGCGTTCGACCAGTGCGCGCTGCTCGCGGTCCTCGATGTAGGTCAGCAGGCGGCGCAGGCGCGAGGCGTGCTTCAGGTCCCAGAGCAGCTCGTGGCCGGACGCCGGGTGCTCGAAGCCATCGAGGGCCAGGCCCAGGCGGGCCAGGGCGTCGCCGAGGTTCTCGCGCAGGGCGCGGCTGCGTTGCGGTACGCGGTGCAGCGGCAGTCCGTCGACGAAGGAGAACAGGCGGGCGAGCATCGGCTGGCCATCGACGACCACCGGAATCTGGTACTCACCGTTCAGCGAGGGGTAGACGCGCTGCACCGCCAGGGTCGGGTCGGCGGCCTCGACGCGCAGCAGGGCGCGAGTCTGGAAGTCCACTACCTGCGGGTCTTCCAGCGGGTGCGAGAGTTTCAGCAGGCGGTCGTCGCCGTGGCCGTGGCTGATGTGGAAGTTCAGATCGCGTTCGCCGGCGAGGCGGTGCAGGGTGCCGCGCTGGCCGAAATACTCCTCGGCGATGGCGGTGGCCTGGGCGTCGCTCACCTGGGCGGGGGCCGCTTCCAGGAGGTGGTCTTGAACGGGGGCGGTGTTGAGGGGCACGGGTACTTCTCCAGCGGGTCCAGCAGGTCAATCGTGCAGCGGCCTGGCGTATCGCGGGGCACCGCCCGACGCGAGGTCGGGCGGTGCCCCGGCGGTCACTTGCTCGCCCAGGCGTTGAAGCGTTGTTCCAGTTCCTCGCCGTGGTCGATCCAGAACTCGGTGTCCATGGCGCGCGCGTTTTCCAGGTTCTGCGGCGCGGTGGGCAGCTTGCCGGCGATGGCCGGGTCGATCAGCGGGATGGTGTTCTTGTTGGTCGGGCCGTAGGGGATGTTCTCGGCGAACACTTTCTGATGCTCGGGCTTGTTGGCCAGGGCGATGAACTGCTCGGAGAGCTCCTTCTTCGGGCTGCCCTTGACGATGGCCCAGTGGTCCAGGTCGTAGATGCTGCCGTTCCACTGGATGGCGAAGTCGCGGCCCTCCTTCTGCGCGGTGGCGACGCGGCCGTTGTAGGCGCTGGTCATCACCACGTCGCCGGCGGCCAGCCACTGCAGCGGTTGCGCGCCGGCTTCCCACCACTGGATGTAGGGCTTGAGTTCGTCGAGTTTCTTGAAAGCGCGATCAACGCCTTCCTTCGTACCCAGCACCTTGTACAGGTCGGCCTGTTTCACGCCGTCGGCTTCCAGGGCGAACTCCAGGGTGAACTTGGCGCCACGGCGCAGGCCGCGCTTGCCCGGGTATTTCTTCACGTCCCAGAAGTCGGCCCAGCTGGTCGGTGCGCTGGCGAGCTTCTTGGCGTCGTAGGTGAGCACGGTGGACCAGATGAAGATGCCCACGCCGCAGTCGCTCACGGCGGCGTCGAGGAAGTCCTCGCGCTTGCCCAGCTTCGACCAGTCGAGCTGCTCGAACAGGCCTTCGCTGCAGCCGCGCATCAGTTCCGGGGACTCCACTTCGACCACGTCCCAGCTGGTCTTGCCGGTGTCGGCCATGACTTTGATCTTGGCCATCTCGCCGTTGTACTCGGCGCCCTGGACGGTGACCTTGGCCTGTTGCTCGAAGGGTTTGTAGAAGGCCTTTTCCTGGGCCACCTTGTTATCGCCACCGAAGGACACCACGGTCAGTGTCTCGGCGTGGAGCTGGGCGGCGCCGCCGGCCAGCATCATCAGTGCTACGGCTTTCTTGAACATGCGAGTACTCCTGGTCGGGCCAATCCGGCCCATGAAAAAGAGGGCAGCTTCAAGAGAGGGGCTGGGACGGCCCGAGCTGGCAGGCCGACCGGTCGCCCGTTGGCTCAGGGTGAGGAGCGCGCGGAACAGGTACGGTCGAGCATGGGATGTCCTCCAGTTTCTTGTTGTTGTTCGGAATCGGATGACGCGGGGAGGGATTTAAACATCTTCCAAAACATGATGCATCATGTTTTTATTTGAGCCATCGCTCACCTCGGACGTTGCACTTCACAGGGGGATTCACCATGAACCAGAGCAAGACCTTGTTACTGACCGGCGCCAGCCGCGGCATCGGTCACGCCACGGTGAAACACTTCAACGCCGCCGGCTGGCGCGTATTCACCGCCTCGCGCCAGGACTGGAGCGCCGAATGCCCCTGGGCCGAGGGGCTGATCAACCATATCCACCTGGACCTGGAAGACATCGACAGCGTCCAGGCCAGCCTGCCGCAGATCCGCGAGAAGCTCGGCGGCCAGCTGCACGCGCTGGTGAACAATGCCGGTATCTCGCCCAAAGGTCCGGAAGGGGAGCGCCTGGGCGTGCTGGAGAGCGACTACGCCACCTGGCTGAAGGTGTTCAACGTCAACCTGTTCTCCACCGCCTTGCTGGCGCGCGGGCTGTTCGATGAGCTGAAGGCGGCCAAGGGCTCGGTGATCAACGTCACCTCCATCGCCGGTTCGCGGGTGCATCCCTTCGCCGGTGTCGCCTACGCCTGCTCCAAGGCGGCGCTGGCCGCGCTGACCCGCGAGATGGCCCACGACTTCGGCCCGCATGGCGTACGGGTCAACGCCATCGCGCCCGGGGAGATCGATACCGCGATCCTGTCCTCGGGGACCGAACTGATCGTCGAGCGCGACATTCCCATGCACCGCCTGGGCAAGCCGGAGGAGGTCGCCTCGCTGATCCACTTCCTCTGCACCAGCGGCGCGTCCTATGTGAATGGCGCGGAAATCCACGTCAACGGCGGCCAGCATGTCTGATCCCGCTGGCATCCCTGGCGCCCAATCCGCATCATGCGCGTCTGCATGCCGCGCCATGTGACGAGACTGCGATGAGAAAGCGATGAACTACCCGATCGAAGGGCTGAACCATTCCTACCTGGGCAGCGGCGTCTACGCGCTGCTGCGCGAGGCGCTGATCACCGGCCGCTTCAAGCCGGACGACCGCCTGCGCATCCGCGACCTGGCCCAGCAACTGGGGACCAGCGTGACCCCGGTGCGCGACGCGATCCTGCAGCTGGCCAAGGAACAGGCACTGGTGCTCAAGACGCCGCGCGACATCCGCGTGCCGCTGCTCACCCGCGAGCAATACCTGGAGATCCGCAGCATCCGCATCGCCCTCGAAGGGTTGGCGGCCGAGACGGCTGCCGCCAGGGCCAGCGTCGAGCAGCTGGATGAACTGGAGGCCAACATCCGCGACAACCTCGAGGCGATCCACGCCGATGACACGGTGTCGGCGCTCAAGCTCAACCAGGCTTTCCACTTCGCTCTGGCCGACATCGCCGGGATGCCACTGCTGCGCGCCTTCCTCGACAGCCTGTGGATGCGCACCGGCCCGCTGATCGCTCAGGCCTACGCCGACTTCAACGAGCGCATGGCCGTCGAGCACCACTGGGAAGTGCTGCGGGCGCTGCGCGAAGGCGACGGCGCCGCCGCCCGCGCGGCCATTCATACCGACCTGGTCGACGGTAGCGAGAAGATGCTGGAGTTCATTGCCCAGAGCGAGGCGGAGGACTGAGCTGCACGTTGCAGGGAGGCTATGCCGACACCCAGTCTTCCAGGCGCAGCCCCGGAACCCGTTCGAATTCCCGCAGGTTGTTGCTGACCAGGATCAGACCCAGCGATCGCGCATGCCCGGCAATCATCTGGCCGTAAGGGCCGATGGGAGTGCCGGCTTTGGCAAGCTCAGCTCGTAGCTGGCCAGTATGGGCGGCTGCGTTGGCATCGTAGGAAAGGACTTCGAGACGGGCTGCGAAACCCTCCACCACGGCGAGGTTTCGCTCCGGAGCGGCGGATTTTTCCGCGCCGTAGATCAACTCCATCAAGGTCACCGAGCTGATGCACAGTTGTCCGTGATGGCGGTTGAAGGCATCGCGCACGGCCTGCGGTTTGTTCTTGATGGTGAAGATGCAGATGTTGGTATCGAGCAGGTACTTGAGCATCAGAAACCTTCCCGTTCCTGCTCGGCGGGCTGTTCCCGGTCGGCCATGAAGTCATGGCTGACGTCTTCGCCATCAAACCAGCTGTCCCAGCTTTCACCGGCGGGGCTGATGATGCGAGTTCGTCCTACGGCCACCACGTCCACACGCTTGACGTCGTCGGGCAGGGCAACGGCCTTGGGCAGGCGCACGGCTTGGCTGCGATTGCTCTGGAAGACGGAGCCTTGGTCCATGATCGGTCTCCATGGGGGAAAAAGGTGCTTCCATGCTAGGTGGAATCAGGGATATGTCAATGGGATATACATCTCTGCTCCACAGGACGCCCAATAAAAAACGGCCCCGAAGGGCCGTTTTTCGTTGCAGCGCGGGACGTCAGCCGCCGAGGTACGCGTCGCGCACCTTGGGGTTCACCAGAAGGTTGGCGCCGGTGTCCTGCATGACGATGCGGCCGTTCTCCAGCACGTAGCCACGGTCGGCGAGCTTGAGCGCCTGGTTGGCGTTCTGCTCGACGAGGAAGACGGTTACGCCTTCCTGGCGCAGCTGTTCGACGATGTCGAAGATCTGCTGGATGATGATCGGCGCAAGACCCAGGGACGGCTCGTCGAGCAGCAGCAGCTTGGGCTTGCTCATCAGCGCACGGCCGATGGCAAGCATCTGCTGTTCACCACCGGACATGGTGCCGCCGCGCTGGTTGAAGCGTTCCTTCAGGCGCGGGAAAAGTGCCAGGACTTTGTCCATCTGCTCCTGGTAATCGCCCTTGCTGGTGAAGAAGCCGCCCATGGCCAGGTTCTCTTCCACGGTCAGGCGGGCGAACACGCGACGGCCTTCCGGCACGACGGCGATGCTCTTGCGCATGATCATGGAGGATTCCTGGCCGACCAGCTCCTCGCCCAAGTACTTGATGCTGCCCGAGGCGGCGCGTGGCGAGCCGCAGAGGGTCATCAGCAGGGTCGACTTGCCGGCGCCGTTGGCGCCGATCAGGGTGACGATCTCGCCCTGTTGGACTTCCATGCTGACGTCGTGCAGCGCCTGGATCTTGCCGTAGAAGGTGGAAACCTTGTCGAACTTCAGCATGACTCAGGCCTCCCCCAGATAGGCTTTGATCACATCCGGGTTGCCGCGGATCTGCTCCGGGGTGCCGTCGGCCAGGGGCGTGCCCTGGTTGATCACGTAGATATGGTCGGAAATGCTCATCACCAGCTTCATGTCGTGCTCGATGAGCAGCACGGTGACGCCGTGTTCGGCACGCAGCATGGCGATCAGCGCCTTCAGGTCCTCGGTTTCCCGCGGGTTCAGGCCGGCCGCCGGTTCGTCCAGCATCAGCAGCTGCGGACGGGTCATCATGCAGCGGGCGATCTCCAGGCGGCGCTGTTGGCCGTAGGCGAGGGTGCCCGCCGGACGGTTGGCGATGTCCTTGAGGTTGACGATTTCCAGCCACTGCGCGGCGTAGTCCAGCGCTTCCGCCTCACGACGGCGGAAGGCCGGCGTCTTGAACAGACCCGCGAGGAAGTTGGTGTTGAGGTGGCGGTGCTGGGCAACCAGCAGGTTCTCCACCGCGGTCATTTCCTTGAACAGACGAACGTTCTGGAAAGTCCGCACCACGCCCTTGTGGGCGATCTTGTGGCCGGGCAGGTCCTGCACGGCTTCGCCACGCAGGAGGATTTCACCGCCGGTGGGCTGGTAGAAGCCGGTCAGGCAGTTGAACACGGTGGTCTTGCCGGCGCCGTTGGGGCCGATCATCGAGACCACCTGCTTTTCCTTCACGTTCAGCGCCACGCCGTTGACGGCCAGCAGGCCGCCGAAGCGCATGGTCAGGCCGCTTACTTCAAGAATGGTCTGGCTCATTTGCGCAACTCCAGATGCGGACGCTGCATGGGCAGCAGGCCCTGCGGACGCCAGATCATCATCAGCACCATGATGGCGCCGAACATCAGCATGCGGTACTCGCTGAACTCACGCATGAGTTCGGGCAGCAGGATCATCACCACGGCAGCGAGGATCACGCCCAGCTGCGAACCCAGACCACCCAGCACGACGATGGCGAGGATGGTCGCCGACTCGATGAAGGTGAAGGATTCCGGCGTCACCAGACCCTGGCGCGCGGCGAAGAAGCTGCCGGCGAAACCGGCGAAGCAGGCGCCGAGGGTGAAGGCGGAGAGCTTGATGATGGTCGGGTTCAGACCCAGGGCGCGGCAGGCGATCTCGTCTTCGCGCAGGGCTTCCCAGGCACGGCCCAGGGGCATGCGCAGCAGACGGTTGATCACGAACAGCACCAGCAGCACCAGCAGCAGCGCGACCAGGTAGAGGAACACGACCTTGTAGTTCGAGTTGTAGGCGATGCCGAAGAACTCGTGGAAGGTCTGCATCCCCTCGGGGGCGCGGCGCTCGAAGGTTAGGCCGAACAGGCTCGGCTTCTCGATGTTGCTGATGCCGTTGGGGCCGCCGGTGAGCCAGGTGAGGTTACGCAGCAGGATACGGATGATCTCGCCGAAGCCCAGGGTCACGATCGCCAGGTAGTCGCCGCGCAAGCGCAGCACTGGGAAACCGAGGATGAAGCCGAAGAAGGCTGCCATCAGGCCGGCGATCGGCAGGCAGGTCCAGAAGCCCAGGCCGTAGTAGTGCGAGAGCAGCGCATAGCTGTAGGCGCCGACGGCGTAGAAGCCGACGTAACCCAGGTCGAGCAGGCCAGCCAGACCGACCACGATGTTCAGGCCCAGACCGAGCAGAACGTAGATCAGGATCAGCGTGGCGATGTCCACCGCGCCGCGCGAGCCGAAGAACGGCCAGGCGAGGGCGACGACGATCATGCCGAGGATGATCTTGCGCTGTACCGAGGAGTGGGTCAGACGTTCGGCGAGCTTGGTGTGCGGTCTGGACAGGAACTGGCGGGTGCTGGTCACGAAATGGAATTTGTCGCGTACCAGTTGCCAGACGAACATGGCTGCCGCGCACGCGGCGATGACCCACAGGGTGGTGTGGCTTACGCCTTCCAGCTGCAGGCCGATGCCGATCACGCTGAGCTTCACGCCGAGCACCGGGTAGGCGACGGCCATCACCAGCAGGGCGCTGAAGAATGCTGTCTTGAGTTTCTGGCTCATACCTTTTCCACCTCCGGGCGGCCGAGGATGCCGGTGGGGCGGAAGAGCAGGACGAGCACCAGCAGGGTGAACGCCACCACGTCCTTGTACTGGTCACCGAACACGTCGGCGCCGAAGGCTTCGGCAACGCCGAGCACCAGCCCGCCGAGCATGGCGCCCGGGATGCTGCCGATGCCACCCAGTACCGCGGCGGTGAACGCCTTGATGCCGGCCAGGAAGCCGATGTGCGGGTTGATCACGCCATACTGCATACCCAGCAGCACCGCAGCCACGGCGGCCAGGGTGGCGCCGATGACGAAGGTCAGGGCGATGATGTTGTTGGTGTTGATGCCCAGCAGGTTGGCCATCTTCAGGTCCTCGGCGCAGGCGCGGCAGGCGCGGCCCAGACGGGAACGGGAGATGAACATGGACAGCCCGTACATGGTCAGCAGGGTGATGATGAAGATCAGCACCTGCATGTACGAGATGGTCACGCCGGTCATTTCGTCGGCGCCGATCACGAAGTTGCCCGGCAGCAGGTTGGGTATGGCCTTGTCCTTGGAGTCCTGGGCGAGCAGGACCTCGTTCTGCAGGAAGATCGACATGCCGATCGCGGAGATCAGCGGAATCAGTCGGTTGCTTCCGCGCAGGGGGCGGTAGGCGATCCGTTCGATACCGTAGCCGTAGGCACTGGTGACGATGATGCTCGCGGCGAAGGTGCAGATGATGACGACAGGAAGACTCACGATTCCCATCATCGCCAGCCCCGTGATCACGATGAAGGCTACGTACGAGCCGATCATGTAGACCTCGCCATGGGCGAAGTTGATCATGCCGATGATGCCGTAGACCATGGTGTAGCCGATGGCGATCAGGGCATAGGTGCTGCCGACGGTGAGGCCGTTGATCAGCTGTTGCAGATAGTGATAGAGATCAGGCATTACCTAACTCCTCGGGCGTCGCGTGAAGCGGCGCTTGTGGCGCGACGGACCCCCGGAATACTCGGATAAACAAAGCCCACTGCAGGTGCAGTGGGCTTTGTGTGTCGGCGGGTGGCTTACTTGGCTTCGGTCTTGGTGCCGTCCTTGTGCCACTGGTAGACCACGAAGTTGAAGTTCTTCAGGTCGCCCTTCTCGTCGAAGGCCAGGTCGCCGGTGGGGGTAGCGAAGGTGTTCGCGCGCAGGGCCGCTGCCACCTTGTCGGTTTCCTCGCTGCCGGCTTTCTTGATGCCTTCGGCGATGACTTCGACAGCGGCGTAGGCCGGGAACACGAACGGACCGCTCGGGTCTTCGTTCTTGGCCTTGAAGGCGTCAACCAGACCCTTGTTCTTCGGATCCTGGTCGAAGGACTTCGGCAGGGTCACGTACAGGCCTTCGGAAGCCGGGCCGGCGATGGCGGAGATTTCCTTGTTGCCGACGCCTTCCGGACCCATGAAGCCGACCTTCAGGCCCTTCTCGCTGGCCTGGCGCAGGAGCAGGCCCAGTTCCGGGTGGTAGCCGCCGTAGTAGACGAAGTCCACCTTGGCTTGCTTGAGCTTGGCGATCATCGCGGAGAAGTCCTTGTCGCCGGCGTTGATGCCTTCGAACAGCGGAACCTTGATGCCGGCGCCTTCCAGGGTCTTCTTCACGGCAGTGGCGATGCCTTCGCCGTACTGCTGCTTGTCGTGGATCACGGCCACGGACTTGGGCTTGATGTGCTCGGCGATGAACTTGCCGGCGGTCGGGCCCTGCAGGCTGTCCAGGCCGATGGTGCGGAAGATCAGCTTGTAGCCGCGGGAGGTGATGTCCGGGCTGGTGGACGCCGGGGTGATCATGATCACGCCTTCGTCTTCGTAGATGTCGGATGCCGGTTGAGTGGAGCTGGAGCAGAGGTGGCCAACCACGAACTTGATGCCATCGTTGACGACTTTGTTGGCTACGGCCACGGCTTGTTTCGGATCGCAAGCGTCGTCGTAGACCACGCCTTCCAGTTGCTTGCCGTCTACGCCGCCAGCCTTGTTGATCTGCTCAATGGCCATTTTCGCGCCAACGAATTGCATCTCCCCGTACTGGGCGACGGCGCCGGTCACCGGGCCGGCCAGAGCGATCTTGATGGTGTCGGCGGCCATGGAGTAGCTGGCAACGCCGGCGAGTGCCATGGCGGTGAACAGCTGGGAAAGACGCTGAGTACCCTTTTTCATAGTGCTCCACTCTTCTTGTGTTATTCGTTTTTGTAGTCCTGGTCGCCTGGACGTCCGGACCGGGATTGCCCCGGACAGGCCCACCGGCAACTGTACCGGTACAGTGTAGAGTGCCGCTTTACCGCTTGAAAAGCGGGGGGCGGCGGGCTGGCCGAGCGCATGTCGCATGATTGACACAAACGTACAGAAAAACGGCGCCTGCCAGATTTGTCCCTTAGGGTTTTCCGTCATCCAGAAAGCAGCGTCCGAACCTTGCCTGGCGCGGCCTCGGCGCTATCATGGCGCCGATCGTTTACCAGGTGAGATCCATGACTGAACAAGCTAGCACCCTCTATGCCAAGTTGCTTGGCGAAACCGCAAAGATTTCCTGGCAGGAACTTGCGCCCTTCTTCGCCCGCGGCAACTTGCTCAAGGTCGGGGCTGGCGTCGACCTGGTAGAGGTTGCGGTGGGCGTGGCGGAGGATGACAAGGCCAAGGTCGCTGCCTGGCTGGCCAGTGGTGAGCTGAGCAAGGTCGACGTAATCCAGGCGGAGGATTTCCTCGCCCGTGATCCGGAACTCTGGGCCGTGGTGATCGCGCCCTGGGTGCTGGTTCAAGAAAGAGTTCGAAAAGACGTCCTGCACTGATACAGAACGATTTCCAATTCATAAAGGCGGGCTAGACTGTCTGGATTCCATCGAAGGAGATTCGCCATGTTCGAACCGGGCCATCTGCACCTCCAGGCCATGCCGGGGCTGGACCAGCAGGAAATTGACGCTCACATCTACTACGAAATTCGCAAGGATGCGGAGAAGGGCACCTACGTGCACTTCACCATGAAAGGCGAAATCGACCGCAATGCCTTCACCGAAGAGTGGGACATGCCCAAGGAGCAGGCCTTCAACTTTGCCAGCGATGCCACCCGCATTGCGCAGAAGCATGGCCTGCACCCGCGCTTCGGCGCCGTCGTGCGCAATCACAAGGAATACGATGCGATGTTCGAGGACATCCGTCAGAAGCTGGGCACGCACTATGGCGACCCGGTAGACCTCGACGAGGTAATTCGCTGAGGCGAAGCGGAAAGAGCGTAAAAAGCCCGGCCATGTGCCGGGCTTTTTGTTGCGCGCCGTTTCCGTTGGGGGAGCAGCGTAGGGCGTACAACCGTTCGAGGTTGTACGCCGATTCACCGGCGCCATCGTCCGCGTCATGGTTGGGTTTGGTCGAGTCAATCCCGCGCGGGGTGGGCCAAGGCTAATCGGCGTATAACGCGGAGCGTTATGCGCCCTACGTTTCTGTCGACCGGATGCGCGGTTGTAGGGGCCTCAGTTGCTCACCCAGCGCTGCCGCGCCCAGGCGCTCAGCGTATCGACGCCCAGCACCAGCAACAGCATGGCGAGAATCACCGTCGCCGCCTGGGCCTGCTGGAACAGGCTGAGGCTGAAGTAGAGCATCTGCCCCAGGCCGCCAGCGCCGACGAAGCCGAGCACGCTGGCCATGCGGATATTGTTCTCCCAGCGGTACAGGGTGTAAGCCACCAGCTGCGGCCAGACGCCGGGCAGGGTGCCGTAGGCGAATGCGGCGATGCGCCCGCCGCCGGCCAGGCGCACGGCTTCGGCCGGGGCGCTCGGGGTGTTTTCCAGTGCCTCGGCGAACAGCCGGCCGAGCACGCCGCCGGTGTGCAAGGCCAGGGCCAGGGTGCCGGCGTTCGGCCCCAGTCCAGCGGCCAGTACCATCAGTGCACCCCATACCAGCTCCGGCACAGCACGCAGGGCGTTGAGCAGCAGCCGCGCCAGGCTCTGGCTGATGCGGCCGAAACGGCCCGCGGCGGGCAGGGCGACCAGCAAGCCGATCAGCACCGCCAGCAAGGTGCCGATGGCCGACATGGCCAGGGTTTCCAGGGCGCCCTGGCCGACGGCGGCAAGGTGCGAGGCGGACAGGTCCGGGGAGAGGAAGTCCCGGGCGTAGTCGAGCATCTGGCCGGCCCCGCGTGCGCTGAACAGCCCGCCGGTGTCCATTTCCAGATAGGCGAACGAGGTGACCACGGCGATCACCACGACGAGCAGCCAGGCCAGGCCGCGCAGCAATCCGCTCATTCCAGCCTCCCGCGCAGGAAGCGGCTGAGCAGGTCGGCGCCCAGCACCAGCACCAGGAAGGTCAGGAGGATGCTCGCCACTTCACCACCGGCGAACATGCGCAGTGACAGGTCGATCTGCTGGCCGAGGCCGCCGGCGCCGACGAAGCCCATCACCACCGAGGCGCGGATCGCGCATTCCCAGCGGTAGACGGTGTAGGAAATCAGTTCCGGCGCCGCCGAGGGCAGCACGCCGTAGGCGAAGGCCTGCAGGCGCGAGCCACCGCCCAGCAGCACGGCACGGGTCGGGCGCGGGTCCACCGATTCGAAGATTTCCGCGTAGACCTTGCCGAGCATGCCGCCATAGGTAATGGCGATGGCCAGCACGCCTGCGGTGGGGCCCAGGCCCACAGCGCGGACGAACAGCAGCGCCCAGACGATTTCCGGCACGCTGCGCAGCAGGATCAGCAGGCCGCGCACCGGCCAGCGCAACGCGCGCGCCCACCAGGCCGGCAGGCCGCCACGGGGCAGGGCGGAGATCGACAGCGCGCGGGTGGCCAATAGCGAGGCGGGGAAAGCGATCAGCCAGGCCAGTGCCATGCCGGCGGTGGCGATGGCCAGGGTTTCCAGCGTTGCGCGGCCGAGCAGGCCGAGAAACTCACCGTCATGGGCCGGTGGCCAGAATCCGCCGAGGAAGTTGGCCATGGTGCGCGCGTTGTCGCCGCTGAACAGGCTGGCGATGTCCAGTTCGGAGAGGCGCAGGCCCGGCCACAGCAGCGCCAGGGCGAGCAGCGTAAGCAGCAGGCGCGGCAGCGCGGCGGGGTCGCGGGGTGGGCTCTTCGAGAACGCAGGGTTCAGCATCGCGGAATCTGCACCACCATCGGCTTGCCCACCGGCGAGGCGCTGTCCTGCCGACCGAGTTGTTCGTTGGCGTAGAGCGCCCGCAGGTCGTCCGGGGTGACTCTGTCCGCCGGCTTGTCGAAGGCGATGCGACCGTCGCGCACACCGACGATGCGCGGGAAATGCTCCATCGCCAGGTCCACCGCGTGCAGGCTGGCCAGTAGCGTGACGCCACGACTCTGTGCTTCGCGGGTGAGCACGCCGAGGGTGTGGCCGGCGAGGACCGGGTCCATGGCCGAGACGGGTTCATCCGCCAACAGCACTTCGGGCTGCTGGTACAGCGCGCGGGCGATACCGACCCGTTGCAGCTGGCCGCCGGAGAGCTGGTCGCAGCGTACGAACAGCTTGTCGCCCAGGTCCAGGCGCTGCAGTTCGGCGCGGGCACCGACGCTGTCGAGCGGGTAGAGCAGGCTGGCCAGGCTTTTGACCAGCGACCACTGGCCAAGGCGGCCGGCGAGCACGGCAGTGATCACCCGTTGGCGCGGTGGCAGCGGCGGCGCCTGGTGCACCAGCGCGACGCGGGCGCGCAGGCGCTGGCGTGCAGCACCACCCAGCGCCCAGGGTTGGACGCCAAGCAGTTCGAAGCTGCCCGCCGAGGGTTTCAGGGCGGTGGCCAGGATTCGCAGCAGGGTGGTTTTGCCGGCGCCCGAAGGGCCGATGATCGCCACCCGTTCGCCGGCCTCGACCACAAGGTCGAGGCCGGCGAGCGAACGCTGGCCGTTGGCGTGGATGTGCTCCACGCCGGTCAGTCGCAAGGTCACTTCAGGAGGCCGGCGGCGCGAGCCGACTCCTCGATACCCTTGTAGTTCTCAGGCTTGGTCTCGATGAAGCGGCTGGCCGCCTGCAGATCGAGGATTTCCTTGTCGCGCGGCTTGCTCGGGTCGAGGGCGAGGAAGGCTTTCTTGATCTTCTCGGCCAGCGCCGGGTCGAGGTTGCCGCGCACGGTCCAGTTGTAGTCGTAGTAGGTCGGGGTGGTGGCGAAGACCTTTACCTTGTTGGTGTCGACCTTGCCGGCGTCGACCAGCTTCTGCCACACGGAGGCGTTCAGCACGCCAGCGTCGACCTTGCCGGCCTGGACCCAGGCGACGGTGGCGTCGTGGGCGCCGGAGTAGGCCACGCGAGAGAAGAACTGCTCGGGCACCACGCCGTCCTTCTGCATGAAGTAGCGCGGCATCAGGCTGCCGGAGGTGGACGACACGGAACCGAAGGCGAAGGTCTTGCCCTTCAGGTCCTGGATCGACTTCACGTTCGGGTCGGCGGTGATGAATTTGCTGGTGAACTGCTGGTCCTGCTCACGCTGTACCAGCGGGATGGCGTTGCCGGTCTTCAGGCGCGCCTGGACGAAGGTGAAGCCGCCCAGCCAGGCCATGTCCAGGCGATCGGAAGCCAGGGCTTCGACCACGCCGGCATAGTCGGATACCGGGATGAACTTCACGGGCATGCCCAGTTGTTCTTCCAGGTAGGCGCCCAGCGGCTTGAATTTGCGCAGCAGCTCGGTAGGGGCTTCGTCAGGGATGGCCGAGACCTTCAGTTCCTTCAGGGCTTCGGCGTGAGTCACGGATGCAGCAAAGGACAGCGCAAAGCAGGCGGCGAGCGCCAGGGTGCGTTTCAGCATGGAGCAGTCTCCGGTTCAATAGCGGAAAAAGCCTGGGAAGTTTAGCGGCGGTCTGCCCGCGTATTCCCCGACCTAGGGTATACGCACTGCCGGCAGGCTCGGCCTTGGGCCTCGCGGGGGTTAAGATGGCCGCCCCCGTGCCCGCTATTTTGCCTCACAGGAGTTACACATGTCTGCCCTGCCTTCCATTGCTTTCGCCGGCCTCGGTCTGATGGGCGTGCCTATGTCCCGCCGCCTGCTCGCCGCCGGCTACCCGCTGAGCGTGTGGAACCGTTCCGCCGGCAAGCGCGAGCTGCTTGCCGGGGAGGGCGCCCGGGCCGTGGAGACGCCGGCGCAGCTGTGCGCAGACGCCGAGGTGGTGATGCTCTGCCTGGCCGATACCGCCGCGGTGCGCGAAGTGGTGTTCGGCGCGGGCGGCATTGTCGAGAGCGCACGCGCCGGCCAGGTGCTGGTGGACTTCTCCAGCCTGGAACCGGCCGCCACCCGCGAGATGGCCGCCGAACTGGAAGCCCGCACCGGCATGCGCTGGGTCGACGCGCCGGTGTCTGGTGGCACGCCGGGCGCGGAAGCTGGCACCCTGGCGATCATGGCCGGCGGTCGGGTCGAGGACATCGAACGCGTTCGACCGATCCTGGCCAACCTCGGCCAACGCCTGACGCGCATGGGGGATGTCGGCGCCGGGCAGGTGACCAAGGTGTGCAACCAGATGATTGTCGCCTGCAACGCGCTGGTGATCGCCGAGGTGGTGGCGCTGGCGGAGAAGTCCGGGGTCGATGCCTGCCTGATCGCCCCGGCGCTTGCCGGCGGCTTCGCCGATTCCAAACCCCTGCAGATTCTTGCGCCGCAGATGGCCGAAAGCCGGTTCGAGCCGGTGAAGTGGCACGTTCGCACGCTGCTCAAGGACCTCGATACCGCCGTGAAGCTTTCCCGCGAGGAAGGCTCGGCCACGCCCATGAGCGGCCTTGCCGCGCAACTGATGCGCCTGCACGGCAGCCAGGGCAATCTCGAACGCGACCCGGCTACCCTGGTCGAGCAATACCGTCAGTCGAAGGAATTCCAAGCATGAAACTCTGCGCCAACCTGTCCCTGTTGTTCACCGAAGTCCCGCTGTTGCAGCGTATCGACGCTGCCGCGAAAGCCGGCTTCGATGGCGTGGAAATCCAGTTCCCCTATGACATCCCGGCCGAGCAGTTGAAGGCCGCGCTGGATGACGCCGGCCTGCCGCTGGTGCTGATCAACCTGCCTGCCGGCGACCTGATGCAGGGCGGCCCGGGCCTGGCCGCCGTGCCGGAGCGCGCGGCGGAGTTCGAGGCGGCGCTGGCCCAGGCGCTGGAGTACGCCCGCATCGTCAAGCCGCAGCACGTGAACGTGCTGGCGGGCCGTCTGGTCGAGGGGCAGGAGCGCGAGGTGGCGCTGCAGACCCTGGCTGAACGCCTGCGCGCCACCTGCGATGCCTTCGCTGGCACCGGCACCGACGTGCTGATGGAAGCCATCAACTGCCACGACATGAAGGACTTCCTGATCAATACCCCCGAGCACCTGCAGGACATGCTCGAACGCGTGGCGCGGGAGAACCTGCGCGCGCAACTGGACCTCTACCACATGGCGCGCATGGGCCTGGAACTGGTGGATTGCATCTACGCGCTGATGGGGCAGATCGGCCACGTGCAGTTCGCCGACTATCCCGAGCGTGGTGAGCCGGGCTCCGGCGAGATGGATTTCGAGGTGCCGCTGCAAGTGCTCGGCGATGTCGGCTACGACGGCTGGCTGGGCGCGGAGTACCGCCCCACCGGCACCACCGCCGACTCGCTGCGCTGGCTGCCGCGCTGGCGTTCAGGCCTGATTGCGTAGCAGGGCCGAATCGCTGTCCTCGTGGTAGGCGTCGAGGAAATCCACCAGCGCGGCGAAGGGCAGGGGGCGGCTGAACAGGTAGCCCTGCGCCAGTTCGCAGTGGTTGTCGCGCAGGAAGGCCAACTGCTGCGGATGCTCGACGCCCTCGGCGATCACCTTCAGGTGCAGCTTCTGCGCCATGGCAATGATCGCCTGGGCTATCTCGCTGTCCCGCTGGGACTGGGGAACGTCGCAGATGAAGGAACGGTCCACCTTCAAGGCATCCAGCGGTAGCTGGCGCAGGTACGACAGCGATGAATAGCCGGTGCCGAAGTCGTCGATCGACAGGCTCACGCCCAGTTCGCGCAGGCGATTGAGCAGCGGGATGGCCTGGTCGATGTTGGCCATCACCGCATTCTCGGTGACCTCCAGCTCCAGGTAGCGGGCCGGCAGGCCGGCGTCGTCCAGGGTGCGCTGCACTTCTTCCACCAGGCTGTCGCGGCCCAGGTTGCTGGCGCAGCAGTTCACCGCCACCCGTAGTTCGCCGAAGCCCAGGTCATGCAGGCGGCGCAGGTCCTTGCAGGCATGGCGGAGCACCCAGCTGTCCAGCGCGCCGATCAGGCCGTTGGCCACCGCCAGGTTGATGAAGCGGTCCGGCGACAGCAGGCCGTGGACCGGGTGCTTCCAGCGCACCAGCGCCTCCAGTTGTTCCACCCCGCCGCGGTCGATGCGCAGGATCGGCTGGTAATAGAGCACCAGCTCGTCGTCCCACAGCGCCTTGCGCAGTTCCTCTTCCAGTTGCAGTTCCTGGGTGGCCTTGGTCTTGAGGTGCGGGCTGAAGAAATGGGTGACGTTGCGCCCGTTGCCCTTGGACTGGTACAGCGCGAGGTCGGCGTGCTTGAGCAGTTCCTCGGCCTGCTCCCCGTCGTTGGGGAACAGGCTGATGCCAACGCTCAGGGTCATCACCAGGCTGCGCCCGGCGGTGGTGATGGGCTCCTTCATGCGCTGCATCAGGCGCTGGGAGAGGATGCGCGCTTCGTGATCCTCACCCAGGTCCGCGAGGATGCAGAACTCGTCGCCGCCGAAGCGGGCCAGCAGGTCGGAGCCGCGCAGGGCGCTGCGAATGCGCCCGGAGACGATGCACAGCAGCTCGTCACCGGCGGCGTGGCCGAGGGAGTCGTTGACCCGCTTGAAGTGGTCCAGGTCCAGCAGGATCACCGCCATGCCCTGGCCTTTCTTGCGGTTGCGCTCCAGGCGCAGGGCGAATTCTTCGTTCAGTGCTGTGCGATTGTGCAGCCCGGTCAGTCCGTCGAAGCGCGCCAGCTGCTGCAACGAGGCATTGGCGTGGTCAAGCTGGCTGAGCAGGGTGTTGACCCGGTTCAGCTCGCTTTCCTTACTGGCCAGGCTCTCGTCGATCCAGGCCGCCCAGAGCCCGGCGAGCACCACCGCCAGGGCCAGCAGGCCGACCATCAGGCCGAGCTGGATGGCGTTGCCCTGGGCGGCATCGGCAACCGGTACGACCCAGCTGGGCAGTGTCAGGGTCAGCGCCGCCATGCCGGTGAAGTGCATGCCGGCGATGGCGCCGCCAAGCATCAGGCTGGCGATGATCTGGTAGACCCACTGGTGCTCGGCGGGCTGTCGGTTAAGGACGGGAGTGAGAACCAGTGCGGCATAGGCCACCAGGATCGCCAGAAGGACCGAAAGCCCCACCAGGGTGGGATCGTAATGCTGCATGGGCGGCGCCTGGATGGCCGCCATTCCGGTGTAGTGCATGCCGGCGATGCTCGCGCCGATGCAGCAGGCGGCCAGCAGGTGTTGCACGGGGCTGAGCCCGGCTCGGACGAGCAGGCGCATTGCGATCACCGAGGTGCCGATGGCGATGAGCAGCGACAGCAGGGTCAGGCCGGTGCTGAAGTGCACCGGCACCGCGGGGCGGAAGGCGAGCATGGCGACGAAGTGCATCGACCAGATGCCGCTACCCAGGCAGATGCCACCCACCCACTGCCAGCGCCGGGCTTGTTGGGGCATGCGCAGCATCAGGCTGGCGATGCTCAGGGCGACGTAGCTGGCGGCACAGGCGATCAGGATGGACAGCAGCACCAGACCGGGATTGTGGGTGCACTCCAACAGCACAGCGTCGGGTACGGCGTCCTTCTGCCATTCCATAGCCGGGAGCTCCAGATGTCGGGAGGTGATCGGGGCGCGGTAGATATCACTTTGATGTCAGTCTAGGGGGTGGTCATTGCCCTGCAAGCCATGACCGGCGTTTCCGACGGAGTGGAGGAGCGCTGCCGACGTACGGTCGTGCTGATTCGCGACGACCTCTCAAAGCGCCTTCAAGTGCCAGCTGATGTGGCTGAATTGACACCTTTTTGACTAACTTGCCGCTAAAGTGTCGCCGCTGGCCGGCAGGCCTTCTCATCCAAGGTTTCCAATCCGACTTTTGCAGTTCAAGGAGTGCACTCGATGGCCGAGGGCAAACGTTGCTTCTTCCCGCAGATCAGTTCGACACGGCTGGTCCTGCTGTTTTCCCTGGCCCTGGTGCTGTTCTACAACGTTGCGACCTGGAAGGCCCTGAACAACCTGGTGCCGCTGGAAGGCGTGAAGGGCGCCGGATTCTTCCTCTCCTTCGCCTTCTTCCTCTGGGCGGCCTTCACCCTGCTGCTGACGCTGGTGTCGTTCCGGCCGCTGCTCAAGCCGGCGCTCACCCTGGTGGCACTGGTGTCCGCCGGTGCGGCCTACTTCATGAACACCTATGGCGTGGTCATCGACACGGTGATGGTGCAGAACGTGTTCGAGACCAACCCCGGCGAAGCCGCGGCCCTGTTCAGTGCGCGGATGGTCGGTTACCTGCTGGTGCTGGGCGTCCTGCCGGCGGCGATCATCTGGCTGACTCCGGTGAGCTATCGTCCGTTCTTCCGCGGCCTGCTCAACAAGGTGCTGGTGATAGTCGCTTGCGTGGTTGTGGTGGCGGTCTCCGTGGGCAGCTTCTATTCCACCTACGCGCCGGTATTCCGCCAGGAAGACAAGCTGACCCACTTCATCAACCCGACCAACTACATCTATGCGGTGGGCAAGTACGCCAAGCAGCGCCTGGGCATCAAGGAAAACCTGGTGGTGCAGCCGATCGGCGAGGATGCCGTGCTGACCCAGCGCGTGCGCGCCGACGGCAAGAAGTCGCTGATGGTCTTCGTGGTCGGTGAAACCGCCCGTGCCGATCATTTCTCCCTCAATGGCTACGCCCGCGACACCAACCCGGAACTGGCCAAGCTGGACATCATCAACTTCGCCAACGTCAGCTCCTGCGGCACCTCCACCGCCGTATCGGTGCCCTGCATGTTCTCCAAGTTCCCCCGCGAGGACTACAGCGACAAGAAGGGCAAGACCTACCAGGGGCTGCTGGACATTCTCCAGCGCGTTGGCGTGTCGGTGCTCTGGCTGGACAACAACAGCGACTGCAAGGGCACCTGCCTGCGTGTGCCGAACCGCGACATTCCCAAGACCCAGCCCGGCCCGTTCTGCGATGGCAAGAACTGCCTGGACGAAGCCCTGCTGCAGGACCTGCAGGCCTACATCGACGGCCTGAAGGACAACGCGATCATCGTCCTGCACGCCGACGGCAGCCACGGTCCGGAGTACTACGACCGCTATCCGAAGTCCCTGGAACGCTTCAAGCCGGTGTGCCACACCAACCAGCTGGGTAGCTGCAGCAGCGAGGAACTGGTGAACGTCTACGACAACACCATCCTCTACACCGACTTCTTCCTGTCCAAGGTGGTGGACCTGCTCAAGCGCAACGAAAGCCGTTTCGACACCTCGATGCTCTATGTCTCCGACCACGGCGAGTCGCTGGGGGAGAACGGCGTCTACCTGCACGCCGCGCCCTATGCCATCGCGCCGAAGGCGCAGACCCATGTGCCGATGGTGATGTGGTTCGGCAACGGCGCGTTGGGCGACCTGGGTATCGATCGCGGCTGCCTGGAGACCAAGGCCAAGGCCGACGAGCTGAGCCACGACAACCTGTTCCACTCGGTGCTTGGCCTGTATGAAGTGCGCACCAACCTCTACCAGCCGGACCTGGACATCTTCCACTCCTGCCGGCGCAACATGACCGCCGCCCAGTAAGCGGGAGCGGAGCAAAAAGAAAGGCCCTGCGGTGTTTGCCGCAGGGCCTTTGCGTTTTCCGGGGCTGGAATTACTTGTCGCGCACCAGCAGCACCGGACGGTTGCTGACGCGGATCAGGCCTTCGGCCACGCTGCCCAGCATCAGGCGGCGCACGCCACGGCGGCCGTGGGTGCCCATGACGATCACATCGGCCTTGGAGGCTTCGGCCTCAGTCTCGATGCGCTCGGCGATCTCCTCGCTGGCGCGCTCCTGGCAGACCCGCTCGAACACGGCCTTGACCGGGAAATCGGCGACCTGCTCCCTGGCCTTGGCCAGGATGTCATCGGCGGCCTTCAGTGCGGCTTCGCGCAGCGGCTCGGGATTGTAGTACACGGCGTAGTCGGGCAGGTGCCGTAGCGGGCTGTCGACGATGGTGATGACGCGCAGCTCGCCTCCGCTCAGCTTGGCCAGCTTGGCCGCTTCGACCAGGGCTCGGTCGGAAACCGGACTGCCGTCCACCGCTACCAGAATGCGCTCGTACATGATGTGTTCCTCAATGAGTGGCTTGGTAAGAAAACTCTATCCCTCCGAGGGCGAGATTCCCTTGCGCAGCGTCAATGGTAGACGGTGTGTCCGAAAGTGCCGGGAATAGAGCGGTGTAACGGGGTGTTTCCGTAGGAAGTGGTTGTACGTCCTACGGTGCATGGGCGGGTTCGCGAGCAAGCTCGCTCCTACAGGTGTTGTCGGCGCCGTCGGTGGAAATCGGGCGAGGCGCAGGCAGACTCTTCGTAGGAGCGAGCTTGCTCGCGAACACAATCCATTCCATGAAAAAAGCCGCCACAGGTTTCCCCGTGGCGGCTTCTTCGTTGCGCGGTATCCGGATCAGCCAGCGACCAGCACGCGGATCGCTTCCAGGCGCAGGGATGCCTTTTCCAGCAACGCCAGGCTGTCGTCGCGCTGCTTGCGCAGGGCTTCCAGTTCGCTGTCGCGCACGCTCGGGTTGACGGCCTTGAGCGCGGTCAGGCGGGCCAGTTCCTCGTCCAGCGTGGCGGTCAGCTGCTGGCGAGCCTGCTCCACGCGCTCGGCATGGCGCGGGGTGATCTTGGTCTCGGCCAGGGCGAACTGCTTGGCCAGCACGTCGCGCTGGGCCTGCACGAACTTGTTGGCGCTGGCGCGCGGCACGCTTTCCAGCTGGTCGTTGAGGGTTTCGAAGGACACGCGGGCGGACAGGTCGTTGCCGTTGGCGTCCATCAGGCAGCGCAGCGCCACCGGCGGCAGGAAGCGGCCGAGCTGCAGCTTGCGCGGCGCCACGGCTTCGCTGACGAACAGCAGCTCCAGCAGAACGGTGCCCGGCTTGAGCGCCTTGTTCTTGATCAGCGCCACCGAGGTATTGCCCAGCGAGCCGGACAGCACCAGGTCCATACCGCCCTGCACCATGGGGTGCTCCCAGGTGAGGAACTGCATGTCCTCGCGGGCCAGGGCCTGGGCGCGGTCGTAGGTGATGGTCACGCCTTCGTCGTCGCCCAGCGGGAAGCTGGCGTCGAGCATCTTCTCACTCGGACGCAGGATCAGCGCGTTCTCGGAGTGGTCCTCGCTGTGGATGCCGTAGGTGTCGAACAGGCGCTCCATGTAGATCGGCAGGGCGAACTGGTCGTCCTGCTCCTCGATCTCCTCCACCAGCGCCTCGCCTTCACCGGCACCACCGGAGTTCAGCTCCAGCAGGCGGTCACGACCGCTGTGCATCTCGGCTTCCAGCGCTTCGCGGGCGCCCATGCCTTCGGCAAGCAGGGCGGCGAAGGCCTCGTCGTCGCCGCCGTCCAGCAGTTCCACCAGGCGCGGGCCGAAGCGGTGCTGCAGGGCGTTGCCGGTGGGGCAGGTGTTGAGGAAGGCGTTCAGCGCCTGGTGGTACCACTGGAACAGGCGTTCCTGCGGGCTGTTCTCCAGGTGCGGCACGTGGATCTGGATGGTGTGCTTCTGGCCGATACGGTCCAGGCGGCCGATGCGCTGTTCCAGCTGGTCCGGGTGGGCCGGCAGGTCGAACAGCACCAGGTGATGGGCGAACTGGAAGTTGCGGCCTTCACTGCCGATCTCCGAGCAGATCAGCACCTGCGCGCCAAACTCTTCATCGGCGAAGTAGGCGGCGGCGCGGTCGCGCTCGAGGATGCTCATGCCCTCGTGGAACACGGTGGCCGGAATGCCGGACTTCAGGCGCAGGGCGTCTTCCAGGTCCAGCGCGGTCTCGGCGTGGGCGCAGATCACCAGCACCTTGTACTGCTTGAGCATCTTCAGGGTGTCGATCAGCCAGTCGACGCGCGGGTCGAAGCGCCACCAGCGGGCGTTCTCGTCGCCGTCCTCGGCCTGGGCCTGGAAGCTGACTTCCGGGTACAGGTCCGGGTGCTCGCCGATCGGCAGCTCCATGTATTCCACCGGGTTGGCCAGGGCATAGGGGTGCAGCTGGCGCTCGGGGAAACCCTGCACGGCGGCGCGAGTGTTGCGGAACAGCACGCGGCCGGTGCCGTGGCGGTCGAGCAGTTCGCGCACCAGGCGGGCGCGGGCGTCTTCATTGCCGTCCTCGACGCTGGCCAGCAGTACGTCGCCTTCGCTGCCGAGGAAGCCGTGGATGGCCTCGCGGGCGGCGGGGGAAAGACGGCCGTGGTCGATCAGTTCCTGCACCGCCTCGGCGACCGGGCGGTACTGGCCGCTTTCGGCTCGGAAGGCTTCCAGGTCGTGGAAGCGGTCCGGGTCGAGCAGGCGCAGACGGGCGAAGTGGCTGTCCAGGCCAAGTTGTTCCGGGGTCGCGGTGAGCAGCAGCACGCCAGGGATGACCTGCGACAGGTGCTCGACCAGCTGGTATTCACGGCTGGCCTGTTCCGGGTGCCAGACCAGGTGGTGGGCTTCGTCGACCACCAGCAGATCCCATTCGGCGGCGAACAGCGCGTCCTGGGCCTTCTCGTCTTCGCGCAGCCACTCCAATGCGACCAGGGCCAGCTGGGTGTCCTCGAAGGGGTTGCTGGCGTCGCTTTCGAGGAAACGCTCGCGGTCGAACAGGGCGACTTCCAGGTTGAAGCGCCGGCGCATTTCCACCAGCCACTGGTGCTGGAGGTTTTCCGGCACCAGGATCAGCACGCGGCTGGCGCGGCCGGAGAGCAGCTGGCGGTGGATCACCAGACCCGCTTCGATGGTCTTGCCCAGGCCCACTTCGTCGGCCAGCAGAACGCGCGGCGCCATGCGGTCGGCGACTTCGCGGGCGATGTGCAGCTGGTGCGCGATGGGTTGCGCGCGGGCGCCGCCCAGGCCCCAGAGCGAGGACTGCAGCAGGCGGGTGCGGTGTTCCAGGGTGTGGTAGCGCAGGCCGAACCAGGACATCGGGTCGATCTGCCCGGCGAACAGGCGGTCGCTGGCCAGGCGGAACTGGATGAAGTTCGACAGCTGGGTTTCCGGCACGGTGCGCTGGTCGTTCTGCGCGGTGATGCCGTGGTAGATCAGCAGGCCGTCGATCTCGTCCACTTCGCGGACGGTCATCTTCCAGCCTTCGAAATGGGTGATCTCGTCGCCCGGGGCGAAGCGCACGCGGGTCAGCGGCGCGTTGCGTTCGGCGTACTGGCGGGTATCACCGGTGGCCGGATAGAGCACCGTGAGCAGGCGGCCGTCCAGCGCCAGGATGGTCCCCAGCCCAAGTTCCGCTTCACTGTCGCTGATCCAGCGTTGACCGGGTTGATACTGCGCCATGGACACCTCCCAAAAAAAGCCGGCTATGGTACCGGAACGCGCGGCATTCAGCGATGGCCGATGACGGTTCCGGTCGTCCGGACGGTCAGGCCTGCCGGGAGGAGGGCGCTAGGCGTCGAAGGCTCCCGCTGGAGTTGCCGCAAATGACGAAAGTGTAGCGAGCCGGACTCAAGTCTGTAGTGGGCCCGCCGATAGCCTGACCAGAGGAGTTCCGACAGGACCTTTCCAGATGCTGCTGCCCATTCCCCACAGCGTGACACCAGTCACCGCCCAGCAGGACGTGCCCAAGCCGCGACCGGATGTCGCCCCGGTGAGCCCGCCCGCGCCCAGCGCGGGCAACGCCGGCGTGGGCCTGGAGCGTCGCCCGGACGAAGAGGCGCTGGAAGAGGAATACCAGCGCCGCCGCAAGCGTCGCCCGGCGAGCGATGGCACCCCGGAGGGCGAGGCCCTGGAAGAGCTGGAGCAGGTCGAGGAACTGGGCGACGCGCAGGATGCCCAGCGCAAGGGCCGCTGGATCGATATCGAGATCTGATGGCCAGGCTCGGAGTAAGCTGGGCGAACACCTGATTGCGCCGAGTCCCGCATGCTGTTCGACGATGCCCCGATCCGATTGCCCGATGCCGAGCTGCGCCTGCTGCCCGACTGGTGTCCGCCGTCGCTGGCGGCGCACTGGTTCGAGCGACTGGTCGCCGAGACGCCCTGGGAACAGCCCAGCGTGCACCTGCACGGGCGTAACTATCCGGTGCCGCGGCTGGTCACCTGGTACGGCGACCCCGAGGCTTTCTATACCTACTCCGGCCTGATCCACGCGCCGTTGCCGTGGACGCCGCTGCTGGCGGAGATTCGTACGCGGGTCGAAGCGGCGGCCGGGCAGCGCTTCAATGGCGTATTGCTCAACTATTACCGCGACGGCCAGGACTCCATGGGGTGGCACAGCGACGACGAGCCCGAGCTGGGGCGCAACCCGGTGGTGGCCTCGCTGAACCTTGGTGGCGCGCGGCGCTTCGACCTGCGCCGCAAGGGACGCAACACAATCGAACACTCCATCGAGTTGTCCGGCGGTTCGCTGCTGGTCATGTCCGGCGCAACGCAGCATTATTGGCAACATCAGGTCGCCAAGACGCGCCGTCCGGTCGCACCGCGCCTGAATCTGACTTTCCGCCTGGTGCATGCCCAGCCATGAGCAACGACGACAAACTGATCGACTTCGCCTCCGAGCGCGACAAGCGCATCCACGACGTGCATGAAAAACGCCTGCAGGACGTGCGCCAGGCCTTCGAGAACGCGCTGCCGCTGGGCAAGACGCGCAAGAAGGGCAAACCGAAGAAGCGCTGATTTTTCCTGCTGCTGACTGCCCCCTTTCCCGCAAAAGTGCCGCTCTGCGCGGCTTCCCGCCGCACCCGACCCCCTCCGTAAGTTGACCTGCGTCAGTGCTCCGGCCCTCGCCGGAAAGCGCTCTGTCGACCATTGATCCAGGTCAATTTGTCCCGCCCGGCCGCCGGTAATCTGCACACATCCCCAGACGATGTAGGCAAACAGGAGGCCAGCATCATGTTCATCGACGAAGTGGTTCTCGCAGGCATCGTTACCGTCGGACTGATGGTCGTTTTCTTCGGTGGGATCGGAATTTTCATCTGGAAGGACAGCCACAAGAAGAGCTGATCCTTACAGATATACAGAGCACGCAAGGCACTTCGGGCGACTTAGGTCGCCCGTTTTTTTTGCCTGCTCGAAAGTTGGGATGATATTTTGTTAGCTTGCTAATAATGTATCTGGCAACGATGTTGCCATCCCCGTGGCCGACTATCTTTAGCCGATAGACCCGGAGCCTTTCGAGAGACCGCGTGCGACCTACGCTACAGGCATTCCTCGCGCCGGATACGCTGGCGCTGAAGTTCGCGATCAAGACCCTCCTGGCCGGCGGTCTGGCGCTCTGGTGCGCCTTCCGTTTCGACCTCGAACAGCCGCAATGGGCGCTGATGACGGTGTTCATCGTGTCCCAGCCGCTGTCGGGCATGGTGGTGGCCAAGGGGTTGTTCCGCCTGATCGGCACCCTGGCCGGCACCGCCATGTCCGTGGTGATCATGGCACTGTTCGCCCAGACACCCTGGCTGTTCCTGCTGGCCGTGTCGGTATGGCTCGGTCTGTGTACCGCCGCTTCGACCACGCTGCGCAATCACGTGTCGTATGCCTTCGTGCTTTCGGGCTACACGGTGGCGATCATCGGTCTGCCGGCGATCAGCCATCCGCTGGGGGTGTTCGATCAGGCCGTGGCGCGCTCCACGGAAATCTGCCTGGGCATCCTTTGCGCTTCGGCGGTCAGCGCCATCCTCTGGCCGCGTCGGGTCGAGGCCAACCTGGACAAGCAGGCGCGGGCCACCTGGCTCACCGGGATGCAGGCCGCGCGCAGCGAGATAGAGGCCGATGCGCGGGAGATCAAGGGTCTGCTGCTGGCGTTGGGCAAGATCGTCGAAGTGGACGTGCAGCGTGATCACGCCTGGTTCGAGGGCTATCGCGGGCGCATGCGTTCGCGGGCGCTGCGCATCCTCTCCCGCGACCTGCTCAGCCTGTTGCGCACCGCGCGCGGCGTGGCCCGCCAGCGCAGCGTGCTGGACGACCGCGACCAGGCGCGGCTGCAACCCTGGATCGACGAGTTGCAGGCGGTGCTGCAGGACCCGCAGGTCGAGTCGATGAAAGCGCTGGGCGAGCGCTTGGAGCAGGCGGGCACCGACGACACCCGGTCCAACGACCTGCGCTACTGCCTGACCCGCTGTGCGCTGTTGCTTCGCAAGGCCGTGGAGGCCGAGCACACCATGCGTTCGGTGGCTTCGGGGGCGGTGGACGAGCGGGCGACCGGCACGCTGTCCTGGCACCGCGACTGGTTGATGGCGCTGTTCTATGGTCTGCGCAGCGCCGTGGCGCTGCTGGGCATGTCGGCCTTCTGGATGGCCACCGCGTGGCCCGCCGCCACCGGGGGGATGCTGCTGGCGGCGGTGATCTGCAGCCTGTTCGCCAACCGCGACAATGCCGTCGCCATCGGCCTGGGTTTCCTGCGCGGCATTCTCTACGCGATACCCGCCGCCGCGGTGGTCACCCAGTGGCTGCTGCCGCAGTGGAATGGTTTCCCCTTGCTCTGCATGGCCCTCGGCGTGCCATTGTTCTTCGCCTTGCTGGGCATGGCCACGCCGGTGCTGGCCGGTACCGCCACGTCCTTCGCGATCCACTTCATCACCCTGGTGGCGCCGAGCAACGTGATGCGTTACGACCTGGCGTCCCTGCTCAATTCCGCACAGGGCGTGGTCATCGGCGTGGGCTTCGCGGTCGTGGTGTTCCGCCTGTTGACCCTGCCGGCGGACTGGCTCAACCGCCGCCTGATCCAGGCCACCTGCGTCGATCTCGGGCGCCTGACCCGGCGGCCGATCGAAGAGGCGGAGAACTGGTTCGGCGGGCGCATGGCCGACCGCCTGATCCGCCTGGCGCGGCACTACACCCTGTTGCCCAAGGAGGAGCAGCGGCGCTGGCAGGACGGCCTGCTGGCGTTGGACCTGGGCAACGAACTGATCCACATGCGCGCCTGCCTCAATAATGCCCACGGTCTGTTGCGCAAGGCCCGCGACCAGTTCCTCGCCTCGCTCGCCAGCGTGCTGGAACAGGGGCCTGGCAGCGGCCGCGAGCAGCGCCTGGAATCGCTCTGCGAACCACTGGAGGAGGCCTTGGCGCGTGATCTCCACGGTGAAAACGAACCCAATCGCCTGGCCCGCGCCGCCCTGGCGCAATTGCGCCACACTTGGCGGCAGTGGTGCCGACTGGAGGATCAGCATGGGACTGCATGAAGTCGGCTGGGGCGGCGTCTACCTCAGTCCGTTGTTCATCTACGCGGTGTTGGCCCTGGGCCTTACCGTGGTGCTGCGCCTGCTGCTGCAGGCCACGCCCTTCGGCCGCTGGATCTGGCACGAGGCGTTGTTCGATTGCTCGTTGTTCGTGCTGATTCTCTGTGGTGTCACCTGGGCGCTGAGCGCAGCCCCTTGAGAGGAGAAGTTGAATGCGCGGATTCCTTCGCGTAGCCATCACCCTGATTCTGGTTGCCTGCGCCGTGCTCGCCGGCACCTGGCTCTGGCGTTACTACATGTTGTCGCCCTGGACCCGCGATGCGCGGGTGCGCGCCGACGTGGTGGTGATCGCCCCGGACGTGTCCGGCTGGGTCACCGATCTGGCGGTGCAGGACAACCAGCAGGTGAAGGCCGGTGACCTGATCATGCGCATCGACCGCGAGCGCTACGCCGCCAACCTGGAACAGGCCAAGGCGCTGGCCGAAACCCGCCACCAGCAGTACCTGCTGCGCCAGAGCGAGGCGTCACGGCGCAATCGCCTTGGGATTGCGGCGATCAGCGCCGAAGACAAGGAGACCGCGCAGATCAACGCCGCCATAGCCAAGAGCGAATACGACGAGGCGCTGGCCCAGGTGCGTCTGGCCGAACTGAACCTCAGCCGCAGCGAAATGCGCGCCCCGCGCGACGGCCAGGTGACCAACCTGCGCCTGGCCCAGGGCAACTACGCCCAGGCCGGCCAGCCGGCGATGGCGCTGGTGGACCAGAAGTCCTTCTACGTCACCGCCTACTTCGAGGAAACCAAGCTCCCCGGCATTCGCGTCGGCCAGTCGGCGAGGATCGTGCTGATGAGCGGCGACACGGCCATCGACGGCACCGTGGAAAGCATCAGCAGCGGTATCACCGACCGCAACGCGATCCCCGACAGCCAGTTGCTGGCCAACGTCGAACCGACCTTCAACTGGGTGCGTCTGGCCCAGCGCATCCCGGTGCGCATCCGCCTGGAGAAGGTGCCCGAGGGTGTGCATCTGAGTGCGGGGATGACCGCCAGCGTCACCGTGAAGGAACACTGAGGGGCGTGTCGTCCCGCTCGCGCTGCAGCCAGCAGGACAGCGCCGCGCAAAGCACCGATGCCGTCACCAGGCTGAGGCCGACCCAGGGCGTCCAGGCGATGCCGGCCAGGCTGATCACCGCGCCACCCAGCGCCGCGCCGAGGGCCACGCCCAGGTGCATGGCCGAGGTGTTCAACGCCACTCCCGCGCTGCCGCTGGCCGGGTCGCTGGCCAGCAGGTAGCTCTGCACCGCCGGCGAAATCATCCAGCTGATGGTGCTCCAGACCATCAGCGCCATCAGCAACAGCCAGGGATGCCCGAGGCTCAGCGGGATCGCCAGCATCGCCAGGGCGAACAGCACCGGCACCACGACCAGGGCGCGGCGATAGCCGAGGCGGTCGCTCAACCAGCCGCCCAGGTAACCGCCACCAATGGCCGCCAGGCCGATCAGCAGCAGGGTCAGGGCGATGCGCTGGCTGTCGTCGATGCCGGCGACCTGCTGGAACCACGGCGTGATGTAGGCGAACAGGGTGAAGTGCCCGCCCAGCAGCAGGATCGACACCAGTTGCGCCAGGTTCAGCGCGGGGCTGCGCAACTGGCGCTTGTACGCCGCGCCGTTGGCCGGGCTGCCGAGCGTGCGGCGGGGCAGGGCGAGGCGCAGCAGGGCGGCCAGCGGCAGGGAGTAGAGGGCGATGGCGGCGAAGATCCAGCGCCAGCCGACCCATTCGTTCACCAGTACGCCGGCCGGCACGCCGAACACCAGCGATCCGCTGATGCCCATGAAGATCAGGCCGATGGCGCGCCCGCGCTGGGCCGGCGGCGCCAGTTCCACCGCCAGCAGGCTGGCCTGCATGATCAGCAACCCGCAACAGGCGGCCATGCCGATGCGCATCAGCAGCAGAGCCGCGTAGCCGGGGCTCAGCGCCGCGCCGGCGTTGAAGGCGGAGAACACCAGCAGGGTGATCACCAGCAGGCGACGGCAATCGACGCCCCGGGCCACCCAGCCGAGCAGTGGCGCGGCAATGGCGAAGCTCAGGGAGAACAGGCTGGTGAGCTGGCCGGCGAGGCTGAGGGATACCCCCAGGTCATCGGCGAGCGAGGGCAGGATGCCGGTGAGGATGGCCTCGGCGAGGCCGGCGGCGAAGGTGCAGAGGGACAGCAAAAGCAGTCGAAGGTCCATGGCGGCTCCGATTCCCGGTAATGGGGTTTCGGGCGGAAGGCCTTCGGTTATCCCAGTTGATTGAACTGACGAAGGGGGAGGGTAGTTGAGAGGGAAACTGTATACAAGTTTCCGGGGCCGGATAACCGGCCCCGGAATGCGTATCAGCCGATGGTGATCGGCGGCAGGGCAGGCAGTTCGATGTTGAGTTTCTCAGCGGGCGCCAGCACTTCGGCCTCGCCTTTCACCACGGCCTTGCCGTCCTGATTGAGCACCACGGTGCCGATGCGCACGCGGTTCTTCGGCAGCTTTTCCAGCACTTCCAGTTCCACCGTCAGTTCGTCACCCAGCTTCACCGGACGGGTGAACGTCAGGTTCTGGCCGAGGTAGATGGTGCCCGGGCCGGGCAGGGTGGTGGCGATCGCCGCGCTGATCAGTGCACCGGTGAGCATGCCGTGGGCGATGCGCTCCTTGAACTGGGTGGTGGCGGCGTATTCGGCGTCCAGGTGAACCGGGTTGCGGTCGCCGGAGACCTCGGCGAAGAGCTGGATGTCTCGCTCGCCGACGCTGCGCTTGAAGTTGGCCTTCTGGCCGACTTCGAGTTCTTCATAGGGGACGTTTTGCACGGAAGTCATAGGGGCTCCTCGAGAGTCTCGGGCTGGCGGACGGGACAATGCGCGCCCAGCCAGTCGATCAGGTTGCGGGTGACTTCGTCGCGGTTGCTCTCGTTGAACAACTCATGACGGGCGTCGGGATAAATCTTCAGTTGGACGTCGCGTACCCCCGCCCGGGTCATCGCCTGGGCGAGATCGTTCAGGCGCTTGCCCTGGCTGACCGGGTCGCGTTCGCCGCCGATCACCAGCACCGGCAGGTCGCTGCGGATGCGCGCAAGGTGTTCAGTCGGGGTGATGTCGGCCAGGCCGCCGAGCAGGTCCAGCCACAGCTGGTTGCTGCAGCGGAAGCCGCAGAGTGGGTCGTTGACGTACTTGTCGACTTCGGCGGGATCGCGGCTGAGCCAGTCGAAGGCAGTGCGGTTCGGCTTGAAGGCCTTGTTGAAGGAGCCGAAGGAGAGGAAGTCGATCAGTGCGCTGCGCCCCAGCGGACCTTGCCGCCAGCGTTCGAAGCGGGCGATGGAGCGGGCGCTCTTGTAGAGCGCCACCGGCTGGTAGTTGGAGCCGGAGAGTACCGCTGCCTTCAGGCTGGCGCTGTGCTGCATCAGGTAGGCGCTGGCGATGTAGCTGCCCATGCTGTGGCCGAGCAGGACGATGGGCAGGTCCGGCTGCTCCTCGCGGATGTGCCGGTTCAGCGTATGCAGGTCGCCGATCACCTTGCCCCAGCCACCGCGGTCGGCGTAGTGGCCCAGTTCGCCGTGTTCGGCGGTACGGCCGTGGCCGCGCTGGTCGATTGCGTAGAGGTGGTAGCCGGCGGCGTTCAGCGCAAGGCCCAGGCGCTCGTAGCGGCCGGCGTGCTCGGCCATGCCGTGGGACAGCATGAGGGCCCCGCGGGACGGGCCTTCCGGTGCCCAGTGGCGGGTGTACAACGGCGTCTCGTCGCTGGCGGTCAGCCAGTAGGCAGCGTAGGGCATGGGTCCTTCCCGATTGTTGTACGAATTATCGATCGCAGGTGAGACACGGCGATCGTCGCCGACGCTGCGCAGTGTACAGCGCTGCGCGAGTCTGCCCAGGCGATTTTTGCTCAGGCCGGCGCCCGGACATTTCCTGTATGGATTGCCACGGCTGGCCTAGGCTTCCCGCGACGCCAGGCACTGGGGCCGATCCCGCCTGGCCGGGGGTGGTGGGGCAAGATTCACGCAGTCAATGACGCTTGCGGGAGTCTTTGCGCTGACCGGGGGAACTGCTAGCTTCCGTCAAATGACCGCAATGGCGGTTTGGTTTCGCTCAGGTACGAGGATAAGAAAAACATGCAACCTGATTTCTGGAACGACAAACGCCCGGCCGGCGTGCCCAGCGACATCGACCTGGGCGCCTACAAGTCCGTGGTGGAAGTCTTCGAGCGCTCTTGCAAGAAGTTCGCCGACCGTCCGGCGTTCAGCAACCTGGGTGTGACCCTGACTTACGCCGAGCTGGACCGCCTGTCCGCCGCCTTCGGCGCGTACCTGCAGAAGAATACCGATCTCAAGCCCGGCGACCGCATCGCCGTGCAGATGCCGAACGTCCTGCAATACCCGATTGCCGTGTTCGGCGCCCTGCGTGCCGGCCTCATCGTCGTCAACACCAACCCGCTCTACACCGCCCGCGAGATGCGCCATCAGTTCAAGGATTCCGGCGCTCGCGCGCTGGTCTACGTGAACCTGTTCGGCAAGCTGGTGCAGGAAGTGCTGCCCGACACCGGCATCGAATACCTGATCGAGGCCCGCATGGGCGACCTGCTGCCCGCGCTCAAGGGCCTGTTGGTCAACACCGTGGTCAAGCACGTGAAGAAGATGGTGCCGGAGTACAGCCTGCCCCAGGCCGTCTCCTTCAAGGACGCCCTGCGCCAGGGGCGTGGCCATGGCCTGCAGCCGGTCAAGGTTGGCCTGGAAGACATCGCGGTGTTGCAGTACACCGGCGGCACCACCGGCGTGGCCAAGGGCGCCATGCTCACTCACGGCAACCTGGTTGCGAACATGCAGCAGGTGCACGCCTGCCTGCAGCAACACGGCCCGGACGGCAAGCCGCTGATGCAGGTGGGCAACGAGGTGATGATCGCGCCGCTGCCGCTGTACCACATCTATGCCTTCACCGCGAATTGCATGTGCATGATGGTCAACGGCAACCACAACGTGCTGATCACCAACCCGCGCGACATTCCTGGTTTCATCAAGGAGCTGAAGCAGTGGCGTTTCTCTGCGCTACTGGGCCTGAACACCCTGTTCGTCGCCCTGATGGATCGCCCGGAATTCAAGGAGATCGACTTCTCCAACCTGAAGGTCACCAACTCCGGCGGCACCGCGCTGGTCACCGCCACCGCCGAGCGTTGGAAGGCCATGACCGGTTGCTCTGTGGTCGAAGGCTACGGTCTCACCGAAACCTCGCCTGTGGTGACCACCAATCCCTACGGCGACAAGGCGCGCCTGGGTACTGTCGGCATCCCGGTGGCGGGCACCGCGCTGAAGGTGATCGATGACGACGGCCGCGACCTCGGCCTGGGCGAGCGCGGCGAGCTGTGCGTGAAGGGCCCGCAGGTGATGAAGGGCTACTGGCAGCGCCCGGAAGCCACCGCCGAGGTGCTGGACGCCGAAGGCTGGCTGCGTACCGGCGACATCGCGGTGATCGACCCGGACGGCTTCGTGCGCATCGTCGACCGCAAGAAGGACCTGATCATCGTTTCCGGCTTCAACGTCTACCCCAACGAGATCGAAGACGTGGTCATGGCCCACCCGAAAGTCGCCAACTGCGCGGCGGTGGGTGTGCCGGACGAGAAATCCGGCGAGGCGGTGAAGCTGTTCGTCGTGCCGCGCGAGGGTGGGGTGACGGTGGAAGAGCTCAAGGCCTACTGCAAGGAGAATTTCACCGGCTACAAGGTGCCCAAGCACATCGTCATCAAGGACGCACTGCCAATGACGCCGGTGGGCAAGATTTTGCGACGGGAGCTGCGCGAAACCGCGTGAGGTGAGCGTGGACGAAAAAGGGGGCTGATCCAGGATCAGCCCCCTTTTTTATGGCGGGTTGTCGGCCAGAGCCGGTCAGCCACCACAGCCGCCACAGCAGCCGTCCTTCTTGCGCAGGATCTCGTAGAGATCGTCCTTGAGCTGCAGCTTCTGCTTCTTCAGCGCCTCGATGGCGTCGTGCGATGCAGGGGTGATACCGGCTTCCATGTTCTTGATCTGCTGGTCGAGATCGTTGTGGCTATGGAAGAGCTTTGCAAAGTGCGGATCCTCGGCTTTGAGGCGGGTAATCTTTTCACGGAATTCGGGAAACATGAGGGTTCTCCAGGAGAGTGCAAAAGCACTTTGCGGGATCCGGATCTGGCGAGTGTTGAGGTAGATCACTGAAGACTCCGCGACGATGGGACATCGAGTGGGGCTGCGCGAAATCGCCTGATCGAACTCCGGCGATTGACTCCCGTGGCGGAGACCGGCCTGACCTCCAGTCCCCGTCCTTTTTTCCGGTTTCATTTCCCTGAAATCGTCTTTGTCAGACAATCCAACAAGGCTGCGGCCCTTCTGGGACGGGCTTTTCCGACGAGTGGGAGGTGGGTGACCGAAACAGCTGTTTCTGGTCATTTTTCTGACTGACAAGGCTGTGTTTGGTGCTGGTCGCTGTTTCTCAAAGCTGCTAATCTCGGCCCGCTTTTCGCTCCCTGCCTCCAGGGAAAGCGACATAAACACAACAACGAACCGCACTGCGGTAAAGATGAGCTGTTGCTTAGGAGTGGGCTTCCATGACCGACAATTTCTGGAAGGACAAATACCCAGTGGGGATCGCTGCCGAGATCAACGCTGACCAGTACCCGAACATCCTCGCGGTACTCAAAGAGTCCTGCCAACGCTTTGCAAACAAGCCTGCCTTCAGCAACCTGGGCAAGACCCTGACCTACGGCGAGATGTACAAGCTCTCCGGGGACTTCGCGGCCTATCTGCAACAACACACCGATCTCAAGCCCGGCGATCGCATCGCCGTGCAGCTGCCCAACGTGCTCCAGTACCCGGTCGTGGTCTTCGGCGCCATGCGCGCCGGCCTCATCGTGGTCAACACCAACCCGCTGTACACCGCGCGGGAAATGGAGCACCAGTTCAACGACTCCGGCGCCAAGGCGCTGGTGTGCCTGGCGAACATGGCCCACCTGGCCGAGGAAGTGCTACCCAAGACCGGCATCCGCAACGTCATCGTCACCGAAGTGGGTGACATGCTGCCGCCGCTCAAGCGCTTCATCGTCAACTTCGCGGTCAAGCACATCAAGAAGATGGTGCCGGCCTACAACCTGCCGCAGGCGCAGAAGCTGACCGACGTCCTGGCCAAGGGCCGTGGCAAGGCGGTGAAGGAAGTTTCGCCCAAGAGCGACGACGTGGCCGTGCTGCAGTACACCGGCGGCACCACCGGCGTGGCCAAGGGCGCGATGCTGACCCACCGCAACCTGGTCGCCAACATGCTGCAGTGCAAGGCTCTGATGGGCGCCAATCTCAACGAAGGTTGCGAGATCCTCATCGCGCCGCTGCCGCTGTACCACATCTACGCCTTCACCTTCCATTGCATGGCGATGATGCTCACCGGCAACCACAACATCCTGGTGACCAACCCGCGCGACCTGTCGAGCATGGTCAAGGAACTGTCGCAGTGGAAGTTCACCGGCTTCGTCGGCCTGAACACCCTGTTCGTCGGCCTGTGCAACAACGACGGCTTCCGCAAGCTGGACTTCTCCGCGCTGAAGCTGACCCTCTCCGGCGGCATGGCCCTGCAGCAGGCCGCTGCTGAGCGTTGGAAGGACGTCACCGGCTGCGCCATCTGCGAAGGCTACGGCATGACCGAAACCAGCCCGGTGGTGTCGGTGAACCCGTTCCAGAACATCCAGATCGGCACCATCGGCATTCCGGTTCCGTCGACCCTGTGCAAGGTCATCAGCGATGACGGCCAGGACCTGCCGCTGGGCGAGCGTGGCGAGCTGTGCGTGAAGGGCCCGCAGGTGATGAAGGGCTACTGGCAGCGCCAGGAAGCCACCGACGAGATCCTCGACAAGGACGGCTGGCTGCGTACCGGCGACATCGCGATCATCCAGGACGACGGCTACATGCGCATCGTCGACCGCAAGAAGGACATGATCCTGGTGTCGGGCTTCAACGTGTACCCCAACGAGCTGGAAGACGTGCTCGCCACCCTGCCGGGCGTGTTGCAGTGCGCCGCCATCGGCATCCCGGACGAGAAGTCCGGCGAGTCGATCAAGGTCTTCGTGGTGTCCAAGCCGGGTGTCACCCTGACCAAGGAGCAAGTCATGCAGCACATGCACGACAACCTCACCGGTTACAAGCGTCCCAAGTCCGTTGAGTTCCGCGACAGCCTGCCGACCACCAACGTCGGCAAGATCCTGCGCCGCGAATTGCGCGACCAGGAGCTCAAGAAGGCCAAGGCCTGAGCCGAAGGACAGAGAACCCGCCGCAAGGCGGGTTTTTTATGCCTGCCTGCATCAGGGGCGTTCGGCCTGGCAGGGTAGTCCGCCAAGCGATCGACGTGGCGGCCCGTGCCGGTCTTTTGCGACAATTCGCGGATTGTCGCCATGACAGCCCATTCCAGGGACCGGCTCCGCACCCGCTCGCGCCGCTCCCGCCCAGATGCCCGCGAAGCCCATGACTGCCGAAAGCACGCCTACTCCCGAACAGCTCCTGCAACGCATGGATCACGCGCTGATCCGCGATCGCCATCGCCTGCGCCGGCAGCTCCACGAACTGCGCAAGCACCCGGACGACGCCAAGCTGGCCCAGTGGGCCGAGCGCTTCCAGGCCTCCTGCGCCAAGGTCGAGGCGCGCCGCGCGAGCATCCCGGCGATCCGCTACGACGACAGCCTGCCGATCGCCGCCAAGCGCGACGAGATCAAGGCCGCGCTGCAGAAGAGCCAGGTGGTGGTGATCGCTGGCGAAACCGGTTCGGGCAAGACCACCCAGCTGCCGAAGATCTGCCTGGAGCTGGGCCGTGGCACCCACGGCCTGATCGGTCACACCCAGCCGCGCCGCCTCGCCGCGCGCAGCGTGGCGACCCGTGTCGCCGAGGAAATCGGTACGCCGCTGGGCTCGCTGGTCGGCTATCAGGTGCGTTTCGAGGACCAGAGCGACGAGAGCACGCTGATCAAGCTGATGACCGACGGCATCCTGCTCGCCGAGACCCAGCACGACCGCTACCTCGAGCGTTACGACACGATCATCGTCGACGAAGCCCACGAACGCAGCCTGAACATCGACTTCCTGCTCGGCTTCCTCAAGACGCTGCTGCCGCGCCGCCCGGACCTCAAGCTGATCATCACCTCGGCGACCATCGATCTTGCGCGCTTCTCCAAGCACTTCGGCGATGCGCCCATCGTCGAGGTCTCCGGCCGCACCTATCCGGTGGAAACCTGGTACCGCCCGCTGGCGGCGGAAGTGGACGAGGACGGTGAAGCGCTGTTCGATGATCTTTCCGTGGACCAGGGCATCCTCCGCGCGCTGGACGAGATCGCCGCCCATGAGCGCGAGATCGGCAAGCGCCCCGGCGACGTGCTGGTGTTCCTCCCCGGCGAGCGCGAGATCCGCGACGCCGCCGACATGCTGCGCAAGGCCAACCTGCGCCACACCGAAGTGCTGCCGCTCTATGCGCGCCTGACGCCAGCCGAGCAGCAGAAAATCTTCGCGCCCATGCCGGGGCGCAAGATCGTGCTTGCCACCAACGTCGCGGAAACCTCGCTGACCGTGCCGGGCATCCGCTACGTGATCGACAGCGGCACCGCGCGCATCAGCCGCTACAGCTACCGCGCCAAGGTCCAGCGCCTGCCCATCGAAGCCGTGTCCCAGGCCAGTGCCAACCAGCGAAAGGGCCGTTGCGGCCGGGTCGAGCCGGGCATTTGCGTGCGCCTGTACAGCGAGGAAGACTTCAACGGCCGCCCGGCCTTCACCGATCCGGAGATCCTGCGCACCAACCTCGCGGCGGTGATCCTGCAGATGCTGCATCTGCGCCTGGGCGACATCGAGGCTTTCCCCTTCATCGAACCGCCGGACGGCAAGGCGATCAACGACGGCTTCACCCTGCTGCAGGAACTCTCGGCGGTGAACCGCGAGGGCCAGCTGACGCCGCTGGGTCGCCAGCTCGCGCGCCTGCCCATCGACCCGCGCCTGGGCCGCATGCTGCTGGAAGCGGCGCAACTGGGCAGCCTGCCGGAAGTGCTCACCGTGGCCAGCGCGCTGTCGGTGCAGGACCCGCGCGAGCGGCCGATGGATCGCCAGCAGGCCGCCGACCAGGCCCACGCCCAGTGGAAGGACCCGGATTCGGACTTCGCCGCGCTGATCAACCTCTGGCGCGGCTTCGAGGAGCAGCGCCAGGCGCTGGGCTCTAACCCGCTGCGCAACTGGTGCCGGAAGAACTTCCTGAATTACCTGCGCCTGCGCGAGTGGCGCGATGCGCATCGCCAGCTGACGCTGATCTGCCGCGAACTGCAGTTGCCCTTTGGCGCCAAGGCAGAAGGTGCCCAGCGCAAGGCCGAGCCCGCTCGCGAGCAGGCCAAGCTGCACGACAATCGCGGTCGCCAGCCGGTGGCCAAGGCGGATGAGCCGAAGACGCGCGACATCGACTACGCCGCGGTGCACAAGGCGATCCTTTCCGGCCTGCTCAGCCAGATCGGCCAGAAGGCGGAGGAGGGCGACTACCTCGGCGCGCGCCAGCGGCGCTTCTGGATTCACCCCTCCAGCGTGATCGGCCGCAAGAAGCCGCAGTGGATCATGGCCGCCGAACTGGTGGAGACCACCAAGCTGTTCGCCCGCATGGTCGCCAAGATCGAGCCGGACTGGCTGGAGCCGCTGGCCGGGCACCTGGTGAAGAAGAACTACCTGGAACCGCACTGGGAGAAACGCCGTGGCCAGGTGGTGGCCTACGAGCAGGTCACCCTGTACGGCCTGATCGTCGTCGGCCGCCGCGCCGTGCATTACGGCCCGATCGATGCGCCGGTATCCCGCGAGATGTTTATCCGCGAGGCTCTGGTTCGTGGCGAGATCAACAGCCGCGCCAAGTGCCTGTCGGCCAACCGCCAGTTGCTGGAAAAGCTCGACGAGCTGGAAGCCAAGGCACGCCGGCGCGACATCCTGGCCGACGAGGAAACCCTGTACGCCTACTACGACGCGCGCCTGCCGGCGGATATCTACCAGTCCGCCAGCTTCGAGAAGTGGTACGAGCGCGAGCACAAGCAGCAGCCGAACCTGCTGATCATGCGCGAGGAAGATGTCCTCGCCCGTGATGCCAGCGAAGTCACCGCCGGCCTCTACCCGGACCGCCTGCGCCTGGGCGAATTGCAGCTGCCATTGACCTACCACTTCGAACCCGGTCACGCACGCGATGGCGTGACCTTGCGGGTGCCGGCGCCGCTGCTGCCGCAACTGCCCGCCGAACGCCTGGAATGGCTGGTGCCGGGCCTGCTGGAAGCCAAGTGCGTGGCCCTGGTGCGCAACCTGCCCAAGGCCATCCGCAAGAACTTCGTGCCGGTGCCGGACTTCGTCAAGGCGGCGCTGGGCAAGATGGTCTTCGCCGAGGGCGCTCTGTCCGAATCCCTCGGTCGCGAGCTGCAGCGCATGACCGGCAGCCGCGTCGCGGAGGAAGCCTGGGCGGAAGCCGAAACCCAGGTGGAAAGCCACCTGCGGATGAACATCGAAGTGGTCGATGCCCGCGGCAAGTTCCTCGGCGAAGGCCGCGATCTGGCCGAACTCACAGCGCGTTTCGCTGAGGCCAGCCAGGCCGCGCTGGCGATTCCGCAAGCCGACAAGCCGCAGAAACCGGTGGAGGCCAAAGGCTTCGCCGAGGTCGCGGAGAAGACCCAGCAGAAGGTCGCCGGGCTGTCGATGACGGTCTACCCGGCGCTGGTGGAAGAGGCCGGCGTGGTGAAGGAAAACCGCTTCCCGACCCAGGCCGAAGCCGACTACCAGCACCGCCGCGCGCTGCAACGCCTGCTCCTGCAACAGCTGGCCGAGCCGGCCAAATTCCTGCGTGGCAAGCTGCCCGGGCAGACCGATATGGGCCTGCTCTACCGCGAGCTGGGCCGCGTCGAGGCGCTGGTGGAAGACATCCTGCTGGCCAGCCTGGACAGCGCCATTCTCGACGGTGAAAGCAGCCTGCCGCGCGATGGCGCCGGGCTCGCCTCGCTGGCCGAGAAGAAGCGCGGCGCCTGGACCGAGCACGCCGAGCGCATCGCCCGCCTGACCCTGGAAATCCTCAAGCTCTGGCACGGCCTGCAGAAGCGCTTCAAGGGCAAGATCGACCTGGCCATGACGGTGCCGCTGAACGACGTGAAGGGGCAACTGGCCAGGCTGGTCTACCCCGGCTTCGTGCGCGACACGCCGCTGGAGTGGCTCAAGGAGTACCCGCGCTACCTGAAGGCGGTCGAGCAACGTCTGGACAAGGTGGCAGGGCAAGTCCAGCGCGACCGCGTGTGGAGCGGCGAGATGGCCGGCTACTGGGAGCAGTATTCGGCGCGCCTGGCCAAGCACTGCCAGGAAGGCAAACGTGACCCCGAGCTGGTGCTGTACCGCTGGATGCTGGAGGAATACCGCGTCTCGCTGTTCGCCCAGCAACTGGGGACGAAGGTGCCGGTGTCGGACAAGCGCCTGTCGAAGCAATGGAGCCAGGTCGAGGCGTAGGGTGTATAACGTTCGACGTTATACACCGTTTGACCTGGGTTTCCGGCCGCTCCGACTTCAACCAGGACGCTTGTCACCGAGTGCTTCTAGCTCAACCAATGCGTCAACTGACGATCATGGCGTATCGGCGTACAACCGCGAACGGTTGTACGCCCTACGGGCTGAACCCTCAGTGTTCACGGACACCCCCCTCTCCCTTCGGGAGAGGGCTGGGGTGAAGGGAGCCGCATAGCGGCTTTGCCTCCGCCTCCGCGCTTTAGTCCCGCTTCGGAATCCCCAGCCCACGCTGCACCGCCGGCCGCGCCAGGAATCGCTCCAGCACGCGCTTCACATTGTGGAAGTTCTCGAAGCCCACCAGATCGCCCGCTTCATAGAAGCCGATCAGGTTGCGAATCCACGGGAAGGTGGCGATGTCGGCAATGGTGTAGCGCTCGCCCATGATCCAGTCGCGGCCTTCCAGGCGCTGGTCGAGCACGGCCAGCAGGCGCTTGGCTTCGTCGACGTAGCGCTGCAGCGGGCGCTTGTCCTCGTAGTCCTTGCCGGCGAATTTGTTGAAGAAGCCGATCTGGCCGAACATCGGGCCGATCCCGCCCATCTGGAACATCACCCACTGCAATGTCTCGTAGCGGCCGGTGGCGCCGGGGAGGATCAGCGAGTCGGTCTTGTCGGCGAGGTAGACCAGGATCGCGCCGGACTCGAACAACGCCAGGGGTTTGCCGTCCGGGCCGTTGGGATCGATGATCGCGGGGATCTTGTTGTTCGGGTTGAGCGAGAGGAATTCCGGGGAGTGCTGGTCGTTGCGCTCGAAGCTGACCAGGTGCGGCTCGTAGGGCAGGCCCAGCTCTTCCAGCATGATCGACACCTTCACGCCGTTGGGCGTGGGCAGCGAGTACAGCTGCAGGCGGTCAGGGTGTTCGGCGGGCCATTTGCGGGTGATGGGGAACGCGGAAAGATCCGACATGCAAACTCCGGTCTGTTGAGCGAAAGGCCTCAGGATAGACCCCTGCGCGTCGCCGGTCATGACCCGCGCGCGACAAACCGGTATGGTGCGGCCCCATAGTCACCGGACCCACACCCAGTCAAGGGAAAAGGAACTCACCATGAGCCTGCACGGCACCTACGATCCGCAGAACATCTTCGCCCAGATCATTCGCGGCGACGCTCCCTGCTACAAGCTGTACGAGGACGACGACGTGCTCGCCTTCCTCGACCTGTTCCCGCAGTCCTATGGCCACACCCTGGTGATTCCCAAGAACTCGCCGGCACGCAACATCCTCGAAGTCGATCCCGACGCGCTGGGCAAGGTGATGCGCGTGGTGCAGCGCCTGACCGGCGTGATCGTCGACGAGCTGAGCCCCGATGGCGTGCAGGTCGCCCAGTTCAACGGCGCGCCAGCGGGGCAGACGGTGTTCCATATCCACATGCACATCGTCCCGCGCTATGCCGGCGAAGGCCTGGGGATTCACGCGGCGAACAAGGCCGAGGCGGTTGAACTGGAGAAGCTGCAGGCGCGCCTCGTCGCTCGCTTGAACGGCTGAGACGAGCCCGGGCTGGCGGTTACCGGACCGCCGGCTGGATGTCGAAACCGGTGCGGTTGTCGCTGTTGATGCGGAAGCTGTTGTCCTGGCCGGGCTCCAGCGACACCAGCAGTTCGCGGCGCAGCATGGCCTTGCTGCACAGGCCGTCGCCGTCCTTGTCGCCGATGATGCCGACCACGTGCTTGCCCGCCGGCACGTGGAAGCTGGCCGACTCGCCCTTGCCGATGCGCGCCGCCACTTCATGGTCGATGGTGACGGCGACGTAGCAGCCGCCGCCGATGTAACCCACGTCGCGGGTCACGTCGACCTTGACGCTGTCCTTGCCCGGTTGCTGATAGGCCAGCAGGCGGTCGGTGGGAACGGGATGGACTTCATCGCTCTGGTACGAGGCACAACCGGACAGCACCAGCAACGGCAGGACGGCAAGGATCGAACGCATAGATTTCCTCCACGGATGATGCAGCGAAGGCTAGCCCAGAGCGGCCGATCCTGCAGTGAATCGGCCTGCTCAGCGAATGATTCGCTCAGATAGCCCTACGTACTGTGGGAAATTGGAGTAGTCTTCTGTGACGGGAGACAAGGCCGGATGACGGGGGTGGTCGACCCGCTGACGGCCGAGCCAAGGAGCCAGGCTGATGTACCGCAACAGCGATCCCGAACAACTCTACGAGCCCAGCACCGGGCCATCGGGGCTGGAAGAAGCCGATCACCGCTTGCTGATGCGGCTGATCTTCGTCTGCACCGGCGTGACCCTGGGAGTGTTCTGCGTCCTCCAGAGCCTGGCCGGCAACTATTGGCTGGCCGCTGTCGAAGCGGCTGCCTGCGGCCTGCTGCTGTGGGCCTCGCACCGGCTCAAGCGGGTGCGCCATCTGGTGCCGTGGATCTTCGCCTACCTGCTTCCGACCTTCTGTTTCATCCTCTATATCATCGTCATGCCCAAGGCCTCGGCCTCGGCGTTCGTCTGGGTCTACCTGATGCCGGTCATGGCCTATCTGTTGCTGGGCCAGTGGCGCGGTTTTCTGCTGAGCGTGCCATTCATGCTGCTGGCGACCCTGATGTACCTCTACATGAACCACCTGCGGCTGGATGCGCCAGGGCTGATCGACATCGGCAACGGCATCTTCTGCGGCGTCCTGGTACTGGCCTTCATGCACCTCTACGAAGGGCGTCGCGCCGATGCCTACAAGCAACTGCGCCATCTCGCACTCACCGACGCGCTGACCGGGGTAGCCAGCCGCGAAAGCTTCCAGCGTGCGTTGCAACGCTGCATCCAGGAGTCGGCCCGCTACGACACGCGGCTGGTGCTGGTGGTGCTGGACGTCGATCACTTCAAGCTGATCAACGACCAGTGGGGGCACGAGGCCGGTGACAAGGCCCTGCAGCACCTGTGCAAGTCCCTGCGCCACCGGCTGCGTGCCACCGACCTGATCGGCCGCCTGGGCGGGGAGGAGTTCGGCATCCTGCTGCCGTTCACCGACCGCTTCGATGCCCAGCCGCTGGTGGAGGCGCTATGCCAGGAAGTGGCCCGGCGGCCATTGGAGTACTCCGGGCAGCGCATTCCGCTGTCCGCCACCTTCGGCCTGGCCGAGTGGCCCACCGACGGCCTGGATGCCGACGAACTCTACCGCTGCACCGACCGCCGCCTTTATCGAGGCAAGGCGGAAGGACGCAACCGACTGGTGCACAGCGACCCGGTCTGAGTGGCTCAGGCCGCTTGGAGCAGGGCGAGCGTATCGACGGCGTTCATCATCCGCGCCGCGGCCAGGGGCGTCAGGCCGCTGGCATCCTGGGCCGCGCGATCGGCGCCATGTGCCAGCAGGCAGCGAACGATCTCCGGGCGATTGAACATCGCCGCCATCATCAGGGCGGTCTTACCGTCGGGCGAGGCACCTTCGACGTCGGCACCATGCGCCAGCAATAGGAGGGTCATCGGCAGATCACCCTTGAAGGCCGCGCCGGCCAGGGGCGTCTGCCCGGCGTTGTTGCGCAGCTCCGGATCGGCGCCGTGCTCCAGCAGCAGTCGCGCTGTGTCATGGTGGCCGTAGTAGCTGGCCAGCATCAGCAGGCTGTCGCCCTTGTGGTTGCGCAGATTGGCCGGCAGGCCCTGGCGCAGCAGCGTGGCGAGGCGCTCGGTATCGCCCTGGCGAGCCAGATCGATCACCTGGTTGGCCAATTCCAGTGTCTGTTCGTCCATTTCCGGGCGGGGCATGTCACTCATCCTGTCAGTCTCCCTGGGCAATGGCGTGAAGCATACGGGCCGCCGCCGATTCCGGCGCGCCAGCCATGGCTATGGTGCCCTTGCAGAAATTCAATCGATCGGGCCATGCCAGGCAGTACGAGGCCTTATTACGGAAAGTGGCGCAATCACCACGCTTTGCCGGCGACTTTTTGCCGAAAATTGCAGCATAATCAGTGCCCCGTGGTTGTACTAAGGTGCCACTGCGGACCGCCGGGCGGTGAAAGATGCCGCCTGCGAAGGGGGATGGCAAACTGCCCTGTTACGTACCCCCGGACTCCGCGCCATGTCACGGAGCCCCAGAATATCCAGTGCCGGCCCCTGTGCGGGCACCTTGATGCCTAACTTTGCCGCCTGGTCCGGCGGCCCGATACTTGAAGAGGATTGACCGTGCATAAAGTCGTGATCAGCGGAACCGGCCTGTACACCCCGCCGTTCAGCATTTCCAACGATGAACTGGTGGAATCCTTCAATAGCTACGTCCGCAGTCACAACGAGCAGCACGCCGAGGCCATTGCCAAGGGCGAGATGGAGCCCCTGGCCGAGTCCAGTTCCGGCTTCATCGAGAAAGCCTCCGGCATCAAGAGCCGTTTCGTTGTGAACAAGGAAGGCATCCTCGACCCGCAGCGCATGACCCCGCGCATTCCGGAGCGCTCCAACGAAGACTGGGGCATCCTCTGCGAAATGGCCGTGCATGCGGCGAAGGAAGCCCTGCAGCGCGCCGGCCGTACCGCCGAGGACATCGATGGGGTGATCGTCGCCTGCTCCAACCTGCAGCGCGCCTACCCGGCGGTGGCTATCGAAGTGCAGGCCGCCCTCGGCATCCAGGGCTTCGGCTTCGACATGAACGTCGCCTGCTCCTCGGCCACCTTCGGCCTGCAGGCTGCGGTGAACAGCGTGCAGCTCGGCCAGGCTCGCGCCATCCTGATGGTCAACCCGGAAATCTGCACCGGCCACCTGAACTTCCGCGACCGCGACAGCCACTTCATCTTCGGCGATGCCGCCACCGCGGTAATCGTCGAGCGCGCTGACCAGGCCACCTCCAAGCACCAGTTCGACGTGGTGAGCACCAAGCTGCTGACCCAGTTCTCCAACAACATCCGCAACAACTTCGGCTTCCTCAACCGCGCCGCGGAAGAGGGTATCGGTGCGCGCGACAAGCTGTTCGTGCAGGAAGGCCGCAAGGTGTTCAAGGACGTCTGCCCGATGGTGGCCGAACTGATCGGCGAGCACCTGGCGCAGAACGACATCCCGGTCAGCGACGTGAAGCGCTTCTGGCTGCACCAGGCCAACCTGAACATGAACCTGCTGATCACCCGCAAGCTGCTCGGCCGCGACGCCGAGGCCCACGAGGCGCCGGTGATCCTCGACACCTACGCCAACACCAGCTCGGCCGGCTCGGTGATCGCCCTGCACAAGCACCAGGACGATCTGCCCGCTGGCTCCATCGGCGTGCTGAGTTCCTTCGGCGCCGGTTACTCCATCGGCAGCGTGATCCTGCGCAAGCGCTGATGGTGCCCCTCGACGACAGCGAACTGTTGTCGCGCCTGCTGGCCGGTGACCAGCAGGCTTTCCGCACCCTGGTCGCCACCTACCAGGGTGCGATGCGTGCCGTTGCCATCGCCATCGTCGGCGGTGCCCAGGCCGATGAAGTGGTGCAGGACGCCTGGCTCGCCGCCGTGCGCAACCTCGACGGCTTCCAGGGGCGCTCCAGCCTCAAGACCTGGCTGCTGACGATCACCGCCAATACCGCCAAGTCCCGCCTGCGCAAGGTCCGCCGGGAGGTCTCCCTGGACGACCTGCCCGCACCCCACGGCAGCATCGACGACGCCCGTTTCGCCGCGGACGGCCACTGGAGCCCGGCACCGCTGGCCTGGCACGAGGACTCCCCGGAGGCCCTGCTGGCCGAGGACGAATTGCGCGAATGCCTGGAAGAGACCCTTGCCAGCCTGTCCGAACTGCAGCGCAGCGTCCTGCTGCTGCGCGAACGGCAGGGGCTGGAGCTGGAGGAGATTTGTAATCTTCTGGACGTTTCGCTCTCCAATGTCAGGGTGCTGCTGCATCGCGCGCGGCTGAAGGTGTTCGCCACGCTGGAGCACTTCGAGGAGACCGGGGAATGCTGACCTGCAAGGAACTGGTGGCACGCTCCAGCGACCTGCTGGACGAACAACTGGGCTTTCGCGAGAAGCTGGCGCTACGGCGCCACCTGCTGCTGTGCCGCAACTGCCGGCGTTATCTGCGGCAGATGCGGCTGGCGCAGGCGACCCTGCGCGCGCTGCCGGAGAAGTCCGGCGCGGACACCGACCTGCTCGCCGCGCACCTCGCCGAATTGCGACGGGATCACTCGCGGCGCTGAATCCGCGCACGGCTCTTCGTAGGACCGAGGGGAACGCCCAGTCTTTGCTCGCGAACCTGCCTGACACCGTAGTCGCCGGAAGCCTCGCTTCGCGAGCAAGCTCGCTCCTACACGTTTCGGGGTTGTGCGGCCGTTCCTGCGTGCGCCTAGTCCGGCCCCTGCGCATGCCACGCATCCAGCCCACCTGAAAGCGCCCACGCGCGCGGATGTCCGGACGCTTGCAGGCGCTCGGCGAGCATGGCGGCGGAGAGTTCGTGGGGGCAGGCGCAGTAGATCACTACATCGCGATCACCCAGGCTGTCGCGCAAGTCGTCCAGCGGTGCGTCGAGCCCGAAGGGGATGGAGCCGGGGATCGCTTCGGCATCGAACTGCGCACGCACGTCGAGGATCAGCGGCGGCTGGTCGGCGTCGATTCGGGCGCGCAGTTCGTCGACGCTGATGCGCGGAATCCGCGAGGTGCGCCGCAGCAGGCTGTAGCGCTGCCAGAGCTTCCAGGCGATGAACAGGGCGAAGGCGCCCAGCAGCAGCGCGGCGCCGAGGCTGGCGTACTGGCTGAGCCAGTCGAGCACGTAATCCACCGCGTCGCTGAAGATGCTGCCGATCATCAGGGCCGAGCCAGCCCAGAGCGCGGCGCCGGCGCAGTCGTAGCCCAGGAAGCGGTGCAGGCGGGTTCCGGTCATGCCGGCCATTGTGGTGGTCAGCGCGCTGGCCCCAGGCAGGAAGCGCGAGATCAGCAGCGCGCGCGGGCCGATGCGCAGGTACAGGCTCTGGCTCTGGCGGATGCAGCTGTCCGGTGACAGCGAGACCTTGCACACGCTGCGCAGCATGAAGCCGCCGTAGTGCCGGCCGGCGAAGTACCAGATGCAGTCGGCGATCAGGCAGGCGACGACCGCCACCGCCAGCGCTTCGCCCAGCGGCACGCCGCTGCCTTGCAGGGCGAGGGCGCCGGCGACGATCAGGGCCGGGTAGGCAGGAATCGGCAGGCCGAGCTGCTCCAGCAGGACGTTGAGGAACAGCAGGGAAAGACCGTGCTGTTGGATCAGGGGTTGCAGTTCGTGCATGGGAAAGCCTGAGGGCAAGGTCTTTCAGGGGGAGGTGGAAGCATACCGCCAAAGCTACGGTCGGAAAGCGTCCGAAACCTAGTCGGACGTGGCTTAGGAGCTTTATGACTCAAGGAAATCAAAAGTTCCTCTGTAATAAAAGTTTTATCTACGAGCAACTGATCTGAAATAACCCCTCGCCAAGATTCCCAGCAACACAAACGGGGGCCGCCAGAACGGCCTGTGCGAGTCCTTGGGGGGCGCGCAGCAGCCAGGCACTCGGCGTGTTCAACGCTAAATACCATTAAGGGGAATCTTCGATGATCCGTAAGCACTTCGCCGGTTACGCCGCCACTGCCCTGGCACTGGCCGTTTCCGCCCAGGCTTTCGCAGGCACAGTCACCACCGATGGCGCCGATATCGTTATCAAGACCAAGGGCGGCCTTGAGGTCGGCACCACCGACAAAGAGTTCAGCTTCAAGCTGGGTGGCCGTCTGCAAGCGGATTACAGCCGTTTCGATGGTTTCTACACCAAGAACGGCAACGAGGCTGACGCCGCCTACTTCCGTCGTGCCTACCTGGAACTGGGCGGTACCGCGTACCGTGACTGGAAGTACCAGATCAACTACGACATGTCCCACAACTCGGGTAACGCTGACAACGGTTACTTCGACGAAGCTTCCTTCAGCTACGTCGGCTTCGCTCCGGTCACTCTGAAGTTCGGCCGCTTCGACCCGGACTTCGGCCTGGAAAAAGCCACCAGCTCCAAGTGGGTTACCGCTACCGAGCGTACTTCGGCCTACGAACTGGCTGACTGGATCAACACCCACCAGGACGGCATGGGTGCCCAGGTTGGCGGCGTGATCGCCAACATGGCCTACGTTGATGCGGGCGTGTACTCCAAGGACGTCGACGACAAGGACGGCGACAGCGTCAAGCAGTTCAACTTCCGTGGCGTGTTCGCTCCGATGAACACCGACGGCAACGTTCTGCACGTTGGTGTGGACTACGCCTACCGCGACCTGAACGACACCGCCTTCGACTCCCGCATCCGTCCGCGTCTGGGCATGCGTGGCGTGGCCACCAACGGTGGTAACGACGCTGGCGACAACGGCAACCGCGCTACCTTCGGCGGCGCCACCCTGAGCCCGGCCGGTTCCTACAAGGACGACACTACCTGGGGTGCTGAATTGGCCTACGCCTTCGGCCCGTTCTCCGCTCAGGCCGAATACCTCGACCGCAAGCTGAAAGCGGATGCCAATGCCTACCAGGACATCAAGGCTGACGGTTACTACGGCCAACTGGCCTACACCATCACCGGCGAGTCCCGCGTGTACAAGCTCGATGGCGCCAAGTTCGACACCATCAAACCGGCCGACAAGCAGCTCGGCGCTTGGGAAGTCTTCTACCGCTATGACCACATCAAGGTCGATGACCCGAACGTGACCGTAGCCACCGCTACCCGCGACGTGGGCGACACCAAGGCCAGCACCAACACCATCGGTGTGAACTGGTACGCCAACGAAGCCGTGAAGGTCTCCCTCGACTATGTTCACGTCTCCACCGACGGCATTCGCAATGCCAACGGCGACGACGATGGCGATGGCGTCGTGACCCGTCTGCAGTACGTGTTCTAAGCAATACGCAGTACCGTTGACTCCTTTGTGTGAACCCCCGCCTCGGCGGGGGTTTTTTTATGGGTGTCGGGATTGCTCTTCGTAAGAGCGAGCAAGCTCGCTCCCACAGGTCTGGCTCAGCGGAAGTTCGGCACCGCCGGCTGCCGTTGGAATTCGAACTCGATCAGCTCGTCGAAGGGGGTGTCCGGTTCGCGGCGCGCCCAGCCCAGGCGAGCCAGGAACGCCAGCGCCCCTGGGTTGTCCGGCATGACGCCCGCGCGCCACAGGGTGCTGCCCTGCAGGTCGGGGTGGGTCATGAGCAGAGCCTGGGCCTGACGGCCAACGCCGGTGCCGCGCAGCTCCGGCCTGACGGCGAGATCGGTGATGAAGTAGTAGGGATGCGCTTCCGCCGGCAGGCAAATGCCAACCACCGCCACCAGTTCATCGCCGCGAAGGACGCTGTATTGCGCTACCGCGGCATCGGCCAGCACGTGTTGCAGCCATTCGCGGTCCATCGGCCCCAGCTGCGCGTTGAGTACCGGATCGGCGAACCAGCTTTCATACGCGGGAAAGTCACCCGCCTGGAAAGGGCGAATCTGCATGCGGGCGCTCTCCGCTGGCGCTGTGGGACGCATTACCCTCGCATCCGCTGGCCGATTGCGTCAATCGACCCTGAGCGCTCGTGTCATTGAGGCCGCGCGCGGCCAGCAAATACCCTGCGGGCACTCAACCCACCGGGAGTCGACCATGCTGCGCAATCACTTCGAGACCGAGCACAACCTGTTCCGCGATGCGTTCCGAGCCTTCCTCGACAAGGAAGTGGTGCCTCATCAGGAAGCGTGGGAGGAGGCTGGCGTGGTGGACCGCAGCGTCTGGCGCAAGGCGGGGGAGATGGGCTTCCTGCTGCCCTGGGCGGAAGAGGAGTACGGCGGAACCGGTCTGAAGGATTTCCGCTACGAACAGATCATGTGTGAGGAACTGGCCGCCATCAACGAGCCGGGCTTCATGATTCCGCTGCATTCGGCGCTCTGCGGCCCCTATATCGCCGAGTACGGCAATGCCGAGCAGAAAGCCCGCTGGTTGCCGGGGATCATCCGCGGCGAGAGCATCCTGGCGGTGGCGATGACCGAGCCGTCTGCCGGCTCCGACCTCGCCGGCATGCGCACCACGGCGGTGGACAAGGGCGACTACTTCCTGCTCAACGGCTCCAAGGTGTTCATCTCCAATGGGCTGCTGGCGGACCTGGTCATCGTCGCGGCCAAGACTGATCCGGCGAACAAGCACGCCATGGGCCTGTTCGTGGTCGAGCGCGGCATGGAAGGCTTCGAGCGCGGGCGCAACCTGAAGAAGCTGGGCATGAAGAGCCAGGACACTGCCGAGCTGTTCTTCAACAACGTGAAGGTGCCGAAGCAGAACCTGCTGGGCGATGCCAAGGGAGGCTTCTTCTACCTGATGAACATGCTCGCCCAGGAGCGCCTGACCAACGCCTGCGGCGCAGTGGCCGGCGCCGAGGCGGCGCTGAACGCGACCATCGACTACGTGAAGGAGCGCAAGGCCTTCGACCGCCCGGTGGCGCACTTCCAGAACACCCGCTTCAAGCTCGCCGAGATGCGTACGCAGATCGACGTGGCGCAGGTCTTCACCGACCGCTGCGTGATGGACCACAACCAGAAGAAACTCACCCCGGAAGTGGCCGCCGAGGCCAAGCTGTTCACCACCGAGTTGCTGTGCAAGGTGGTCGACGAAGGCGTGCAACTGCACGGCGGCTGGGGTTACATGTGGGAGTACCCGATCTGCAAGATGTACGCGAACGCGCGCATCCAGCGCATCTTCGCCGGCACCTCGGAGATCATGAAGGAGATCATCAGCCGCGGCATGAAGCTCTGAGGCGCGGCCCCACGTATCGATTGAGCGAAACAGGAGTGCCCATGAACGGCCCGCTCGCCTCACTGAAGATCCTGGACTTCTCCACCCTGCTGCCGGGGCCGTTCGCCTCGCTGCTGCTGGCGGACATGGGCGCCCAGGTGCTGCGCGTGGAATCGCCCTCACGCATGGACCTGGTGCGCGTATTGCCGCCCCACGTGGATGGCACGTCCGCCAGCCACGCCTACCTGAACCGCAACAAGCGTTCCATCGGCCTGGACCTCAAGCAGCCACAGGCGGTGGAGGTGGTGAAGCAACTGGTGCGGGAATACGACATCGTGCTGGAGCAGTTCCGCCCCGGCGTGATGGACAAGCTCGGCGTCGGCTACGAGGCGCTGAAGGCGATCAATCCGAAGCTGATCTACGTGTCGATCACCGGTTACGGCCAGACCGGGCCGTTCCGTGACCGCGCCGGGCACGACATCAACTACCTGGCCCTGGCCGGCGTCGCCAGCTACACCGGCCGCCGCGACACCGGCCCGCTGCCGCTGGGCGTGCAACTGGCGGACATCGGCGGCGGATCGCTGCATGGCGTGATGGGGCTGCTGGCGGCGGTCATCCACCGGCAGCAGACGGGGGAGGGGCAGCAGGTCGACGTGAGCATGACCGACTGCGCGTTCAGCCTGCACGGCATGGCGGGCGCGGGGTACCTCGCGGCCGGGGTCGAGCCGGAAATGGAATCCCTTGCGCTCAACGGCGGCAGCTTCTACGACTACTACCGCACTCGCGACGGCCGCTGGTTCTCGGTCGGCAGCCTGGAGCCGCAGTTCATGCAGCAGTTCTGTGCCGCCATCGGACGCCCGGAGCTGGCCGCGCGCGGGCTCTCGCCCAAGCCGGAGGACCAGCAGGCGCTCAAGCGCGAGATCGCCATCGAGTTCGATAAGCATGATTTCAGCGAGTGGCAGGAACGCTTCGCCGCACTGGATGCCTGCGTCGAGCCGATGCTGTCCTTGTCCGAGGCGGTGGAGCATCCGCAACTGCGCGAGCGTGGCGTGGTCACGCAGGTGCCCAACGGCAAGGGGGGAGAGCAGCGGCAGATGGCCTGCCCGATCCGCTTCTCCGCCGGTCTGCCCGAGCCGAGCCACATCGGCGCCCCATTGGGCGCGCACACGGCGGAGGTGATGGCGGGGCTGGGCTATTCAGCCGAGCAGGTCGACGCGCTGAAGGCGGCGAAAGTCATCGCCTGAGCCATATCACTCGCGGCGGGTTTCGCCGGTGAACACCAGGGTCGCGCGGCAACGCCGGCAGTAGTAGCGGCGGCCCTGGGCGACCAGGTTGTGGCGTTGGGCGGAGAAGGGGAATTCGTTGCCCTCGCCGCAGTGGCAGCGGTACAGGTAGCGGGTGGCGCGGCGGCGCTTGATCTCGTAGGTGTGGCAGCGGTCCGGCGGCAGGCCGTAGATACCGCGCATGATGAGCTGCCATTCCTCGCCGTGGGGGCGGATGCGCGGGCCGAACATCTGGTGGGCGATCAGGTGGGCCACTTCGTGGGCCACGGTCTGCAGCAGGAAGTGATCGCGGTTTTCCCGGTACAGCTGCGGGTTGAAGCGCAGCAGGTTCTCATCGAGGTGGGCGACGCCGGCCTTCTGGCCGCGTAGCCGGAAGCTCACTTCCGGGCGGGGAAAGCGCCGCTGGAAGAAGGCTTCGGCCTGCTGGTAGCAGGCTTCGACGCGAGCGTTGAGCTGTTCAGGCATACAGTGGTTCTCCGACGGGGGCAGATTATGCCGCAGTCGAAGCGCGGGCGGAGGATTTCTCGCACCCGCTCGTCCGGGGTGCAGGTTCAGGCAAGCCGGGCGAGTTTCAGGCAAGTGCCGCTTCTACGAAGAGCCAAAAAGAAACCGGGCCACGAGGGCCCGGTTGTTCAGTTCAAGGGTGCGAATCAGGTGTATTCCGGGCCGACGCCGCTGCCCCAGAGGATCACCGACAGGGCGATCATCGCCACCAGCACCACCAGCCCCACCGCCAGCACGGAGCTGGAGAACAGGAAACCTTCATCCTTGGGAATGTTCATGAAGGTCGGGATGCCGACGTAGAGCAGGTAGACGGTGTAGCAGATTGCGGCGGTGCCGATGACCATGCCCAGCCAGAGGTGCGGGTAGAGCGCCGCCAGGCCGCCGATGAACAGCGGGGTGGCGGTATACGCGGCAAACACCACGCATTGGGTCAGCGATGGCGCTGCGTCATAGGTGCGTGCCATCCAGTGGATGAAGGCGCCCATCACGGCGACGCCGGCAAGCATGGCGATATAGGTCATGATGGTCAGCTGCATCGCGCTGGCGGCTGTCAGCTTGACCGGTCCCGCGTTGCCCAATACCCAGCCGACCTGCGTGGTGCCGATGTAGGCGGAAATGACCGGGATGGCAGCGAGGATCAGGACGTGGGTCAGGTACATGTGGCTGATGGATTCTTCTTCGCCACGGATTTCCTGCCATTCCTGATCGGGATGGGTGAAGAGCCCCCACACATGATGGATCATGTCAGCATTCTCCTCTTCTTATAGAAGGTCGCCCCCCAGCGAAGCGCCGGAGACGCGTAGCCAGCGTCATCCGGTGCTCGGCCGACCTATGCGACCTTAAGTCGCAGTATAGGGAGGGCTAAAGGCCTCGTCGTCCGTGGGTTTAGAGCAAATGGAAGTTTCACGGGCGACTGTAATAGCGCTCCAGAATTTCCATCGCCTTGTTGATCGATTGCAGCCGCGTGGTGCTGCCGCCGCGATCCGGATGGTGCTGGCTGACCAGCTGACGGTAGCGCAGCTTGATCAGCGCATAGTCCACCGGGCCGTCCTCCAGCTCGAAGAGGGCCAGGGCGGCGGCCTTCTCCTCGTTGCCCTGCATGCGCGTCCAGAAGCTTTCCAGCAGCTTTTCCACGTCGCGCTCGGTGGTTTCCTTCAGATGCTTCTCGTCGAGGTAGTAGGCGCGCAGGGCGTCCTGCTCGCCGAGCGCCTGCGCGCCACTCATATAAGGAGAGAGGCGGATCTGCAGCGGGCCAATTTCCAGGTGCGCGGTGTTCTCCGCCCAGAGCCGGTCGCGTAGCCGGTAGAGCGCGTTGAAGACCAGGAAGTGGGTGCGGAACAGCACCAGCTTGTCGATCAGCGGAAGGTTCGGAACATGCGTGGAATGCCGCGCCTTCAGCTGCTGAATCAGCTGGAATTCGGAGAGTCCTTCAGGCGCTTCGCGCAGCAGTTCGAGGAGCTGGTCGGCGAGGTCGAGGCTGTGATCGAGGTCGGGGGTCATGCTGTCAGATTAGCAGCGAGCCGATCAGGGGGCTGGGGTATGGGGCGCTTTGCGCGTAAAATGACCGGCTTTTCGTCTTGCCTTTCGGATTCCAGAGCACCATGGCCAGCACCCTTTCGGTCAACCAGAACAAACTGCAGAAACGCCTGCGCCGCCAGGTTGGCGAAGCGGTCACCGACTTCAATATGATCGAGGACGGCGACAAGGTCATGGTCTGCCTGTCCGGCGGCAAGGACAGCTACACCCTGCTGGACATCCTGCTGTACCTGCAGAAAGTAGCGCCGATCCAGTTCGAGATCGTCGCGGTGAACATGGACCAGAAGCAGCCGGGCTTCCCTGAGCACGTGCTGCCGGCGTACCTGGAGTCCATCGGCGTGCAGTACCACATCATCGAGAAGGACACCTACTCGGTGGTGAAGGAGAAGATCCCGGAGGGCAAGACCACCTGCTCGCTGTGCTCGCGCCTGCGCCGTGGCACCCTCTACACCTACGCGGACGAGATCGGCGCGACCAAGATGGCGCTGGGGCACCATCGCGACGACATCCTGGAAACCTTCTTCCTTAATATGTTCTACGGCGGCACCCTCAAGGCCATGCCACCCAAGCTGCTCTCCGACGACGGCCGCAACGTGGTGATCCGCCCGCTGGCGTACTGCAACGAGAAGGACATCGAAGCCTACTCGGTGCTCAAGGAATTCCCGATCATCCCGTGCAACCTGTGCGGCTCGCAGGAAAACCTGCAGCGCCAGGTGGTCAAGGAAATGCTGCTGGACTGGGAGCGCAAGTCGCCGGGCCGCACCGAGATCATGTTCCGTGCCCTGCAGAACGTGGTGCCGTCGCAATTGGCCGACCGCAACCTGTTCGACTTCAACAGCCTGCGCATCGACGAGACCGCCACCCCGCGCTTCCTCGATGTGATGAATCTGTAAGACCTCCGCAAGGACGCCCGATGCGCGATTACCCGTGGCTGTACGAGTATTGTCTGAACCGCTTCGGCTCGGTCGAGGCGCTGGAAGCCCGGATGCCGCAGCCCAAGACGCCGGCAGAACTGGCGGCGGTTGGCGATGACCGTTATCTGTCGCTGATCAGCCTGCGCATCTTCCGCGCGGGCCTCAAGCACAGCCTGGTGGACGCCAAGTGGCCGGCCTTCGAGGAAGTCTTCTTCGGCTTCGATCCGGAGAAGGTCGTGCTGATGGGCGGCGAGCGCCTGGAAAACCTGATGCAGGACACCCGGCTGATCCGCCACCTGGGCAAGCTCAAGAGCGTGCCGCGCAACGCGCAGATGGTTCTCGACATCGCGCGTGAATACGGCAGCTTCGGCAAGCTGTTGGCGAATTGGCCGGCGAGCGACATCGTCGGTCTGTGGAAGCTGCTGGCCAAGCGCGGCAATCAGTTGGGCGGCATGTCCGCGCCGCGTCTGCTGCGGATGGCGGGCAAGGACACCTTCGTCCTCAGCGACGACGTGGTCGCCGCGCTCAAGGCCCAGGAAATCGTCGACAAGAAACCCACCAGCCAGAAAGATCTGGCGCAGGTGCAGGCCGCGTTCAACCAGTGGCAGGAACAAAGCGGTCGTCCTCTGTGCCACATCTCGATGATGCTGTCTTACACGGTCAATCACTGAAGACGCGGCCCGGCCGCGGAGGAGGGCGCATGGACTCGGCGATCGAACGCACCGGCGCGGCACTGGCCCGCGCCGAACGCATCCTGGTGATCACTGGCGCTGGCGTCTCCGCCGATTCTGGCATGCCCACCTATCGCGGCCTGGGTGGCCTCTACAACGGTCGCACGGAAGAAGGGCTGCCCATCGAGGCTGCGCTTTCCGGGCCGATGCTGCGCGACAACCCGGCGCTGTGCTGGAAGTACCTGGCGGAGTTGGGCAAGGCCTGCCTCAACGCACAGCCCAACGCCGGCCACGAGGCCATCGCTGAACTGCAGCGGCGCAAGCCGGAGTGCTGGGTGCTGACGCAGAACATCGATGGTTTCCATCGCCGCGCGGGCTCGCCGATGGAGCGCCTGATCGAGATACATGGCGAACTCGCGCCGCTCTACTGCCAGTCCTGCGGCCAGGAAGGCGCTGGGCTGGCCGAACACCTGGAGGGCCCGCTGCCGCCGAAATGCGCGCGCTGTGGCGGCGTGCTGCGCCCGCCGGTGGTGCTGTTCGAGGAGATGTTGCCGGAGGCGGCGATCGACACGCTCTATGCGGAGCTGCGCAAGGGATTCGATGCCGTACTGCTGGTGGGAACCACCGCAAGCTTCCCCTACATCATCGAGCCGGTGATGCGTACGCGGGCTGCCGGAGGCTTCACGGCGGAGGTCAATCCGGGGCTGACCGACCTCAGTTCGGTGGTCTCGGAAAGAATGGTGGGTCGAGCCTTAGACATTATGCCGCGCCTGCTGAGTCACATTTCGCGATAAAAAACTTGCATTGAGCCGATTGAGCGGGCAAATTATCCCGCTACTAAATGGAACTAATGAGACACGGTCGTGCCCATGCTTAAACGCTTCGCACCCCTCGTGCCCATGAGTTTCGTTCTGTTGCTGGCAGCTTGTGCCAGCCATTCGCCGGAATCGCAGCAAAGCCAGGTAGCCGTAGCGCCGACCAGCCGCGCCGCTTTTCTCCAGATTGACCAGAATAAGGTCACGCAGGCGGATGAGTCGCAGGACGAGGGGGCCAAAAACTATAACGGCAGTTCGACCACGCACGTATCCGACATTCTGGATCGCGCGTTCTCGCTGATCGGTACTCCGTACCGCTTCGGCGGGAAATCGGAACGGACTGGTTTCGATTGCAGCGGCTTCGTGGGCTATCTGTTCCGCGAAGAAGCAGGCATCAACCTGCCGCGCTCCACGCGCGAGTTGATCACCATGGATGTCCCGCTGGTCTCGAAAGAAGACCTGCAGCCGGGCGACCTGATCTTCTTCAATAATCGTGGTCGTGGTCGGGTGAGCCATGCCGGCATCTATATCGGTGACGGTCAGTTCATCCACTCCGCCAGCCGTCGTGGTGGTGGTGTGCGGGTGGACAGCCTGGACGAGAGCTACTGGCGCTTGAGCTACATGGAAGCCAAGCGCGTACTCGAGCCGGGTTACCAGCCCAAGACGGTGACTCGCTAAACTTAAAGTTTTACTTTAAGTATTGCGTTCAAGTTACTGTCGGTGCAAAGTGATGGCATTCCTTCGCAGGGATGCCATCACATGCTCGTTCCACAGCGCATCATCCTCATTGCCGTTCTCGCCTCCCTGGCCGCCTGCGCCAGCCGCACTCCGCCGTCGCCACCGTCCGTGGTGAACGCGCCTTCGCTCCCTGCCTACAATTCGCAAGCTGCCGATGACGTCCTGATCCGTGCCATTGGCCTGGTTGGTACACCCTATCGCTGGGGCGGCAATACGCCCGATGGCGGTTTCGATTGCAGTGGCCTGATCGGCTACGTCTACCGCGATGCCACCGGCCTGCAGCTGCCGCGCTCCACGCGCGAGATGATCACCATGCGTGCGCCCAGCATCGGTCGCGAGTCACTGCAGAGCGGCGACCTGGTGTTCTTCGCCACCAGCGGTGGACGTGGCGTCAGTCATGCGGGTATCTATGTCGGAGAAGGGCGCTTCGTTCATGCGCCCAGAACGGGCGGGACCGTACGCCTGGACAGCCTCGACAGTGCCTATTGGCAGAAAGCCTTCCTGGAAGCCAAGCGCGTCCTCGCCGTGCAGAGTCTCGCCTTTCATCCCTGATCATTTGCGGGAAGGGCCATGACTACGCGCACGCTGAACCTGGACGACACCCTCTACCAGTACCTGCTCGATGTCTCCCTGCGGGATTCGCCGATCAAGGCCCGCCTGCGTGCGCAGACTGCGGCGCTGCCCATGTCGCGCTGGCAGGTCGCCCCGGAGCAGGGGCAGTTCCTCGCCTTGCTGGTGAAGCTGATCGGCGCCCGGCGCCTCCTCGAAGTGGGTACCTTCACCGGCTACAGCGCACTGTGCATGGCCGAAGCGCTTCCCGCCGATGGGCATCTGCTGTGCTGCGATCTGCCCGGCGACTACAACGAAATCGCGCGCGCCTACTGGGCGGAGGCGGGTGTCGACAGCCGCATCGAACTACGCCTGGGTCCGGCGCTGTCCACGCTGGAGAGCCTGATGGCTGGAGGCGAGGACGGCTGCTTTGATCTGGTCTTCATCGACGCCGACAAGGCGCGATATCCCACCTATTTCGAATACGCCCTGAGCCTGCTGCGCAGTGGCGGGCTGGTGGTCTTCGACAATGTGCTGTGGAGTGGCAGGGTGCTCGAAATGGAGCCGGAAAGCGCCGACACGCGGGCCATCCAGCAGCTCAACCGGGCATTGAAGGAAGATGCGCGGGTCGACTACTCGCTGGTGCCGATCGGTGACGGCATGAGTCTTTGCCGCAAGCGGTGAAATTGCCGGTCTGATCGTGCGGGGCTAGATTGCTCTGTATCGGGCCGATAGCTCAGCTGGGAGAGCGCCGCGTTCGCAATGCGGAGGTCGGGAGTTCGATCCTCCTTCGGTCCACCAGACGCAAAAAAGGCACGCCAATCGGCGTGCCTTTTTCGTTTCCATCGCGTGGCGTCAGGCGATGTCGACCAGAATGACTTCACTGTCTTCCAGCGCGGTCACCTTCACCACCGCCTCATCGGCGATTGCGGCACCGTCGCGGGCCTCCAGCAGCACGCCATTCACTTCCACCTTGCCAGTTGCCGGTACCAGGTAAGCGCGGCGGTCTGCGCTCAGCTCGTACTCGGCGCTCTGGCCGGCCTTGAGGGTGGCGGCGACCAGGCGGCCTTCGGCGCGGATGCGCAGGGCGTCGCCGTCGTTCTCATAGCCGCTGGCCATGGTGACGAAGCGCCCGGCGCGGTCGCCCTTCGGGAAGGGTTTGGCGCCCCAGGACGGCGTACCGCCGCGTACCGAGGGGATGATCCAGATCTGGAAGATCTTGGTCACATCCTTCTCGAGGTTGTACTCGGAGTGCACGATGCCGGTCCCGGCGCTCATGACCTGTACGTCGCCGGCCTCGGTGCGGCCCTTGTTGCCCAGGCTGTCCTGGTGGGTGATCGCGCCTTGGCGGACGTAGGTGATGATTTCCATCTCGCGGTGCGGGTGCGGCGGGAAGCCGGTGCCGGCAGCGATTTCGTCATCGTTCCAGACGCGGAGGTTGCCCCAGTCCATACGCTCAGGGTCGTAATACTCGGCGAAGGAGAAGTGGTGCTTGGCATTGAGCCAGCCGTGGTTGGCGCCGCCGAGTTGCTGGAAGGGTCTGCGTTCGATCATGGCGAAGTCCTCATGGGCACGGCCAGCGGGATCGCCGGCTCGTGCGGTTCATGGGAGCTATGTTCTCTCGCAATTGATCGATATAAAAGCGCAATTATCCGAGCAAAAGAATCGATTTAATCGATTTGTCTGCGGCGAATCAGGACCCGCCCTGGGTGAGGAATTTGCTGAGGAACTGCCGCGTGCGTTCTTCCCGCGGGTTGGAGAAAAGCGCCTTGGCATCGCCCTGTTCGACGATCACGCCCTTGTCGATGAAGATCGCCCGGTTGGCCACGTCGCGCGCGAAGCTCATCTCGTGGGTGACGATGACCATGGTGCGTTTTTCCTGCGCCAGGCCACGGATGGTTGCCAGCACTTCGCCCACCAGTTCCGGGTCCAGTGCCGAAGTCGGTTCGTCGAACAGGATCACATCCGGTTGCATCGCCAGCGCCCGGGCAATGGCCACCCGTTGCTGCTGACCGCCGGAAAGACGCTTGGGATAGGCGTCTTCCTTGCCGGCCAGGCCGACCTTGGCGAGCAGCGCGCGGGCGCGTTGCTCGGCCTGGGCGCGGGGCTCCTTCTTCACGATCACCGGACCTTCGATCACGTTCTCCAGCGCGGTGCGATGTGGGAACAGGTTGAAGTTCTGGAACACGAAGCCCACGTGCTGGCGCAGCTTGCGGATCAACCCCTGCTGGCCGCTCAGCGGGCGCGAGGCGTCGATGCGGATCTGACCGACCTGGATGGTGCCGCCGCTGGGAACTTCCAGCAGGTTGAGGCAGCGCAGCAGGGTGGTCTTGCCTGAGCCGCTGGGGCCGATGATCGCAACCACTTCGCCGGCCTCGACGGTCAGGTCGATGCCCTTGAGCACCTCCTGGCCGCGGAACTGCTTGGTCAGCTGGCGTACTTCGATCATGCCTCGTGCTCCTGGTCATGACGGTTGACCCGCTCTTCCAGACGGTTCTGCAGGTGCGACAGGATGCTGGCGAGCACCCAGTAAAGGAGCGCGGCGGCGAGGTACATGGTGAAGACCTCGAAGGTGCGCGCGGTGATGAGTTGCGCCTGGCGGAACAGCTCGGGCACCTGGATGGTGGCGGCCAGGGCGGTGTCCTTGACCAGCGAGATGAAGCTGTTGCCCAGCGGCGGCAGCGCGGTGCGCGCGGCCTGCGGGAGGATCACCCGGCGCAGGGTCTGGGCGCGGGTCATGCCGATGCTCGATGCGGCTTCCCACTGGCCCCGGTCGATGGAGCCGATGGCGGCGCGCAGGATCTCGCAGACATAGGCGGCCATGTTCAGCGAAAAGCCGATCAGCGCCGCGGGCAGCGGGTCGAGCTCGATGCCCAGTTGCGGCAGGCCGTAGTAGATCATGAAGAGCTGGACCAGCAACGGCGTGCCGCGGAAGAACGACACGTAGATGCGGGCGAGCCAGCTCAGGGCGGTGAATCCGTACAGGCGCATCAGCGCCAGTCCGAAACCCAGCAGCAGTCCGAAGAACATGCCGCCTACGCTGAGGACTACTGTGAAGACCGCGCCCTTGAGCAGGAAGGGCGCGGAATCCAGCGCAAGCTGCAGGCTTGCGTCGATCATTGGGTCACGTCAGCCTTGAACCACTTTTCCGACAGCTTTTTGAGGGTGCCGTCAGCACGCAGCTTGTCGATGGCCTTGTTCAGCGCCGCGAGCAGCTCCGGGTTGCCCTTGCGCAGGGCGATGCCGGCTTCCTGGCGGGCGAAGGGTGCGCCGGTCAGTGCCATGGCGCCATTGGTCTTGTTGACCATGTCGAAGGCGGCCAGGCGGTCCACCAGGATCACGTCGATGCGACCGCTGCGCAGGTCCTGGAACTTGGTTGGGTCGTCCTCGTAGGTGCGTACGTCAGCCTGCGGTACGTGCTCCTTGAGCCACTGTTCGTAGTTGGTGCCCAGGCCGACACCGACTTTCACCCCGGCGAGCTTCTCGGGGGTGTCGTACTTGCTCTCGTCGCCCTTGCGGACCAGAGCCTGGATACCGGAAACGGTGTAGGGCTCGGAGAAGTCGTACTTCTTCTTGCGCTCTTCGGAGATGGTCACCTGGTTGATCACCAGGTCCAGGCGCTTGGATTCCAGGGCGGCGAGGATGCCGTCCCACTTGGTCGGCTGGAGCTTGGCCTTGACGCCCAGTTCCTTGGCGATCAGGTCGGAGAAGTCCACTTCGAAACCGGCGAGCTTGCCGTTCTCGTCCTGGAAGCTGAAGGGCGGGTAGGTGCCCTCGAGGCCGACCCGGACTTCGCCCTTGGACTTGAGTTGGGCGAGCAGGTCGTCGGCGGCCTGGGCCTGGCCGAACAGGCTGGCGCCAAGGGAGAGGGTCAGGCTGGCAAGCAGGAAGTGACGGCGCAGTGCAGAGAAGGTCATGGTGAGCCCCGTTTTTGGTGTTTTAAGCAGGTTAGTCAACGCGTGGCGACTATAGGGTTGTAGTTGTTATTCTATAAAATAATAAAAAATTACATGCTTAGTCTTATTTTTCTGTCTCAGCTCGCTGGATGGTAGGCGAACAGCGCCGGTGAGCCGCCGGTGTGCAAGAAGAGTAGCGGGCCCTGGTTGGCGAAGCGTTGACGGGCGACGCCATCGAGCAGACCGGCCATGGCCTTGCCGGTGTAGACCGGGTCGAGCAGCAGGCCTTCGTGGCTGGCCAGCAGGCGTACCGCCTCCAGCGTGCCGGCGTTGGGTTCGCCATAGCGCGGGGCGAAGTACTCGTCCCAGAGTTCCACCTTCGGCGCCTTGGCGGTGTCCTGGCCGAGCAGTTCCAGCGTGCGCTGGATCAACCCTTCCACTTTCGGCCGTTGCGCCGCGTCGGTGCGCGAGACGGTCACACCGATGACCGGCAGTTCCGGCAGGGCATCGGCCAGCGCCACGGCCAGCCCGGCATGGGTGCCGGCGCTACCGGAGGCCAGCACCACGGCGGCGAAGCGCTGGCCGCTGTGGCGAATCTGTTCGGCCAGCTCCAGCCCGGCGCGCACATAGCCCAGTGCACCGAGGGCGTTGGAGCCGCCAATGGGCACCAGGTAGGGCTTGCGGCCCTCGCGCTGCAGGCGCTCGCCGGTCTGCTGCAGCAGCTCGTCGGCGTTGTCCAGGTTGGGCACCAGTTCGACCTCGGTGCCGAAGAGGTCGAGCAACAGGCGGTTGCCGTTGCTCAGATAATTGTGGTCGCCGGTGCCGATGGGGTCTTCCAGCAGCGCCACGCAGCGCAGGCCCAGCTTGGCCGCGACGGCCGCCGTCTGGCGAACGTGGTTGGACTGGATCGCACCCGCCGTCACCAGGGTGTCGGCGCCAGCGCGCAGCGCGTCCGCGGCGAGGAATTCGAGCTTGCGTACCTTGTTGCCGCCCAGGGCGAAGGGGGTGGTGTCGTCGCGCTTCACATGGATATCGCGACCCAGGCGGGCGGACAGGCGCTCCAGTTTTTCCAGCGGCGTCGGGCCGCCGGCCAGTTCGAGACGAGGGAAGCGGGCGAGCGATTCGCGCAAGGAGCTCATGGGAAAATCTCGGGGCAGCACGGTGAAGAGCTCACGATAGAGCGCCAGGCGGCGCATCGCAATGGACTTCATGTCGCCATGCGGCGGGTGTCGTCGCGACAACAATTTCACATGTTTCGTTATAAGGTTACATTTTTATCGCCGCCGGCTTCATACAGCCTTAATCTTCTACGCTCAGGCTCGCCGGCGCGCCGCTTTCACTCGAAAGAGGTGGGCGATCCGTTCAACCGTTGGAGCATCCATGAGAGTCGACCTGGATATCGAGGACCGCAGCCTGGAAGGGTTACCGCGTTTCCAGCGCTCGGCGTACCAGTCGCGTCGCTTGTCGCTGCTCACCTGGCTGTCGGGGGGCCTCGCCGCGCTGCTGTTCCTGGTGGCGATCTTCATCGGCCTGTTCACCGCCGACTCGCTCTGGTTGCCCATGCTGTGCAACAACGCCGCGGCACTGCTGTTGCTGGCGGCGGTGAGCCAAGCGGCCTTGCGCGTGGCTCGCTGGCGCGCTACGGCGATCGGGACGGCGGAATCGGCAACGACGCCTGAAGCGCCAGTCGATCTTGCGCAGCTCAGTGCCTACGATCGCCTGCTCGAGCGCATCAGCCGCTCAAGCCAGCGCCTGGCGCAGCGCATCGGCGTCGGCGCCCTTTGGCTGGCGGGATTGGCCCTGGTGGCCCTGTTGATCGTCAAGGCCGGCTGGAACCTCGCGACACCGGCCGTTTCGCTGGGCCAGGCAGGCTGGCTGGTCACCGGGCTGCTGACTTTGTCGGCGTTCGGCCTGCTGGTGGTGGAGCGGCACCTGAGCGCGGCCAGCGTCGAGGAATGGCCCGAAGCGGCTGCCTTATCGCTGATGGTGCGCGCGGTGATCGTCGTGCAACTGCTGTCGCTGCCCGGTCTGCTGTTCTCCAACGGCGAGAGCCTGTGGCCGAGCCGGTGGGTGGTGTTGGTGGGCCTGCTGCCGGTGTTGCTGGCGGCGGAGCTGATCCTGCGCGCGTTGCTCTCGGTCTTCAGCCCACAGCGCCCGCGCGAGGAGCCCCGGCTGATCGGCGAAAGCCTGGTCGCCGCGCAGCTGCGCTGGCCACCGCGTCCGCTGCAGTTCCTGCAGAGCGAACTGCAACAGCGTTTCGGTATCGACCTGCGCCAGATCTGGGCATTCGGCTTCATGCGCCGCGCCTTCCTGCCGGTGGTGGGGTTGATGCTGCTGGTGGGCTGGCTGCTCACCGGCGTCAGCGAGATATCCATGAACGGGCGGGGCGTCTACGAGCGCTTCGGCAAGCCGGTGGCGGTCTATCCGCCGGGGCTGCACGTCGGGCTGCCGTGGCCGTTCGGCCGCGTGTTGCCGGTGGAGAACGGGGTGATCCATGAACTGGCGACCTCCGGCGACTCCGCCCGGGCCGATCTGCTGGTCGATGCCGAAGGCCCCGCGCCGGAGGCTGCCAACCGCCTGTGGGACGCTTCCCATGTGAGCGAGAACTCGCAGGTGATCGCAAGCGAGGCGAGCGGCCAGCAGAGCTTCCAGATCGTCAACATGGACGTGCGCTTTGTCTATCGCATCGGGTTGAGCGACAAGGCGGCGCTGGCGGCGACCTATAAAAGTACCGACGTGCCGGAGCTGATTCGCAGCACCGCCAATCGCGTGCTGGTCCACGATTTCGCCGCCCGCACCCTTGACGGCGTGCTGGGCGCGGAGCGCGAGGCGCTGGCACGGGACATCGGCAAGGCCGTACAGGACGACCTCGATCGGCTGGACAGCGGGGTGGAAATCCTCGCCACCGTGGTCGAGGCGATCCACCCGCCGGCCGGCGCGGCCAATGCCTACCATGGCGTACAGGCGGCGCAGATCACCGCGCAGGCGCTGATCGCCCGTGAACAGGGCAAGGCCGCCGAGCAGACCAATGCCGCACGCCAGGCCGCCAGCGCCGCGACCGACAAGGCGTCGGCCGATGCCCGGGAAACCCTGGCCCAGGCCCAGGCCGCCGATTTGCGCTTCGGCGCCGAGCGCTCCGCCTGGCAGCGAGCCGGGCAGGCATTCCTGCTCGAACAGTATTTCAGCCAGCTGGGCCAGGGCCTGGCCGGCGCCCGCAGCCTGGTCATCGATCACCGCCTGAGCGCGGACCAGGCGCCGACCCTCGATCTGCGCAGCTTCGGCGCGCCGGTCGATCCGCAGCGCGGCAAGCCCGCCAACCGTACCCAGGAGATCGCACCTTGAGTCCGACCCACGTTCACGGCGATCACCACCACGACCATGAGCACGGTCACGATCACGGGCATGACCATGATCATGGCCATCATCACGGGCATCACCATGACGAAGGCCCGGCGCGTTTCCCCTGGCGTCGTACCGCCCTGGCCAGCCTGCTGGTGCTGTTCGCCGCTGCGACCGCCTGCCTGGTGCAGGTGCGCTCCGGCGAGGCAACGGTGATCACGCGCTTCGGCAATCCCGCTCGGGTCTTGCTGGAGCCTGGGCTCGCCTGGCGCCTGCCGATTCCATTCGAGGCCGCCGTGCCGGTGGACCTGCGATTGCGCACCACCTCCAGCGGCCTGCAGGACGTCGGCACCCGCGATGGCCTGCGGATCATCGTGCAGGCCTATGTCGCCTGGCAGGTGAAGCCTGACCCGGACAGCATCCAGCGCTTCATGCGCGCGGTGCAGAACCAGCCGGATGAAGCGGCCCGGCAGATCCGTACCTTCGTCGGCTCCGCGCTGGAGACCACCGCCAGCGGATTCGATCTTTCCGACCTGGTGAACACGGATGCCGGCAAGGTGCGCATCGCCGACTTCGAGCAGCGCCTGCGCGAGCAGATCGAGCGCCAGTTGCTCGACACCTACGGCGTGCGTGTAGTCCAGGTGGGCATCGAGCGGCTGACGCTGCCCAAGGTCACCCTCGGCGCCACGGTCGACCGCATGCGCGCCGAGCGCGAGACGATCGCCACCCAGCGCACCGCCGAAGGCAAGCGCAAGGCCGCGGAGATCCGCTCCGCCGCCGAACGCGATGCGCGCATCCTGCAGGCCGACGCCACGGTGAAGGCCGCCGACATCGAAGCCCAGTCGCGGGTGCAGGCGGCTGATATCTACGGCAAGGCTTATACCGGCGCGCCTGAGTTGTACAACATGCTGCGCTCGCTGGACACCCTCGGCACCCTGGTCAACTCCGGTACGCGCCTGGTGCTGCGGACCGACGCGGCGCCGTTCCGAGTGCTGGTGGATGGCCCGCCGCAGCAGCCGGCCGGCAAACCGGACAACACGCATGAGTGAGGTGCGGGAGGAGGGCGCAAGCCCCTGGCTGCAGGCCGGGCGCCTGGCGTTCCTGGCGCTGTACGGCGTGACCCTGCTGGCGGCGCTGGGTTGGGCGCTGTCCAATGTGCGCCAGATCGGCCCGGAAAGCCGGGCCGTGGTGCTGCGCATGGGGGCGCTGGAGCGTATCCAGAACGCCGGATTGCTGCTGGCCTGGCCACGCCCGTTCGAGCAGGTGGTGATCCTGCCGTCCGCCGACCGAGTGATCGAGCGTCGGGTGGAGACCCTGCTGCGCTCGGGGCTGGCGCAGAAGTCCGATCTGGACGGCAGCCTGGCCAACGACGCCACCGCCGGCTCCGGCTACCTGCTCACCGGCGATGCCGGTGTGGTGCAGTTGGATGTACGGGTGTTCTACAAGGTCACCGCCCCCTACGACTTCGTGCTCCAGGGCGGGCATGTGCTGCCGGCGCTGGACCGGCTGGTGGCGCGCAATGCGGTGGCGGTGTGCGCATCGCGTGACCTGGACACCATCCTGGTCGCCCGCCCCGAGTTGATCGGCGCCGACAGCAGCGTCGCCGAGCGCCGCGAACGGCTGCGCGGTGACCTGCAGCAGGGCATCAATCGCAGCCTCGCCGCGCTGGTGTCAGCCGGCAACGGTCTGGGCATCGAAATCGAACGGGTGGACGTGCAGTCCTCGCTGCCGCGCGAGGCGGTGAGCGCCTTCAACGCCGTGCTGACCGCCAGCCAGCAGGCGGAGCAGGGCGTTGCTGCGGCGCAGAATGACGCCGCTCGCCAGCTCCAGGCTGCCAACCAGGCCGCCGATCGCACGCTGCAGGTCGCCCATGCCCAGGCCAGCGAGCGCCTGGCCCGCTCCCAGGCGGACACCGCCACCATCACCAGCCTGGCGCAGACCCAGCAACAGCATGCCGACCCCGGGCTGCTGCTGCGCCTGTACCGCGAGCGCGTGCCGGGCATCCTGTCCCGCGCGGGGTCGGTGACCACGGTCGATCCGCGCGATTCCGGGCACCTGATCCTGGAAGGACCGCAGCCGTGAGCGCGCTGATCGCCGGAGGCTGTGAATCAATGTGCGGACAGTCGTGCGGCGAACCGCTACGCTCGCAGTGCAAGTCCGGCACCTTCGTCCGGGCGGATCACGACAATCAGGCACACCAGGGGCGGGACATCCAATGACATCAGCCGGACTTCAGACCATCCACCAAACCCGACGCTCGCTGCGACGCCTGGCCTTGCAGTGCCTGGGCGCGCTGGCGCTGGTCCTTGGTTGCAGCCTCCCGGCCCATGCCGACCGTGTCCTGCCTGCGGGCATGATGCTGGCCTTCGTCGACTACGCGCAGTTTCCGATGATCACGCTGAAACGCCCCCGGCCCAGCCTGCTCAAGCAGATCCTCACCCTGGGGCTGTACCGGAAGAACATCACCTATCCGGTGGCGGCCTCCGTGCGTATTCGCGACGAGGACAACCACTTCCTCGTGAATGGAATGATGCCGCTGCTCAAGGGCAAGGTCGTCGCCGTCAAGCCCGGCATCGACAAGCAGATCAACCAGATCTGGGTCCTGACCGAAGCGGAAGCCAACGAGTACGCCACCCGGCCGGGAACCCTCTTCCCACCCATCAACTAAAGCAGGCACCTTCGCGGTATGAGCGTTCACCACCATCACGGCCATGCGCATCACGGCCACTCCCATGGCCACCTCACCGGTGGAATGCTCACCCGCGACGAGCAGCGCAGCGCAGCGCGCCAGCTCAGCCTGGCGATGATCGCCCTCGGCCTGCTGGTGCTGGGCCTGCTCTGGCGCTGGTTCGCCCCACAGCAGGAAGGCGTGGCGCAGATGCTCCTGGGCATCGCCTCGCTGCTGGTGGCGGTGCCGGTCCTGCGCTCGGGCTGGTACAGCCTGCGGCACCCCAGCCTGCACGGCATCACCGACCAGCTCATCGCCCTGGCCATGCTGGGCGCCTGGGCCACCGGCGACCTGATGACCGCCGCACTGCTGCCGATCATCATGATCTTCGGTCACGTGTTGGAAGAACGCAGTGTGATCGGCTCGCAGGAAGCCATCGAGGCGCTGGGCCGTCTCACCCGCAGCCAGGCGCGGCTGATCGCCGCCGACGGCAGCGTGCGCGAGGTGGACAACGGCGAGCTGCGGCCGGGCGACCAGGTGGAAGTCCGCGCCGGCGACCGTGTGCCCGCCGATGGCCGGGTGCTGGAAGGCCAGGCCAGCCTGGATACCGCGCCGATCACCGGGGAGTCGGTGCCGCTGGAAGCGGGCGTCGGCATGGACGTCTACGGTGGCGCGATCAACCTCGACGGCCTGCTGCGCATCGAAGTGACCCGTACCGGCGATGCTTCCACCCTGGGCAAGGTCATCGCCCTGATGCAGCGCGCCGAACAGTCCAAGCCGCCCATCACCCGCCTGCTGGAGCGCTACGCCGGGCGCTACATGGTGCTGGTGCTGCTGATCGCCGCCGTCACCTGGTTCATCACCAACGACCCGCAGGCCATGCTGGCCGTGCTGGTCGCCGCTTGCCCCTGTGCGCTGGTGCTGTCGGCCCCGGCCACCGCCATCGCCGGCATCGCCGTCGCAGCTCGCCACGGCATACTGATTCGCAGCTCGGCGTTCCTCGAAGAACTGGCCGACCTGACCTCGCTGGTGATCGACAAGACCGGCACCCTGACCTACGGCGCACTGCGTCTGCAGGCCGTGCGCGCGGAGCCGGGCGAGGCCCGGGACGACATCGAGCGACTGGCCGCCAGCCTGGGCGCCGCCAGCAGCCACCCGGTCAGCCGTGCGCTGGCGTCGCTGGCGCCGCACGATGCGCATCACCCGCTCGCCGACCTCCACGAACGGCAAGGCCTCGGCGTGGTCGCCCGGACCGAGCGGGGCGAGGCCGCCCTTGGCCGACCGGAGCTGTTCGCCCGCTTGGGGATCGCGACGCCGGCGGTGCCGGACCACGACGGCCCCATCGCCGGGCTGTCGCTGGGCGGGCGTTTCCTGGCGTGGTTGCTGCTCGCCGACAGCGTTCGCCCCGAGGCGGCGCATGCGGTGACGGACCTGCGCGAGCTCGGGATCGGGCGCCAGTTGCTGCTGACCGGCGACCGCCAGAGCGTGGCCGACGCACTGGCCCGTGAGGTCGGCATCGACAGCGTGGTGGCCCAGGCACTGCCGGAAGACAAGCTGACGCGGGTCAACGAGGAAATCCGCAAGGGGTTCCGTCCACTGGTGGTGGGCGACGGCATCAACGACTCGCTGGCGCTCAAGGCCGGCGTGGTCGGGGTGGCGATGGGCGCCGGCGGGGCGGATATCGCCCTGGCCTCGGCGGATATCGTGCTGATCGGCAGCGATCTTCGCCGTCTGGGCACCTGCGTACGGCTCAGTCGCCAATGCCGCAGCACCCTGCAGGTCAACGTGCTGATCGGCCTGGGCTGGACCCTGGCCATCGTCGCTGCCGCCGCCTTCGGCCTGCTGGGCGCGGCCGGAGCGATGATCGCGGCGATCCTGCACAACCTCAGCACGCTGCTGGTGCTGGGGAACGCCGGCCGCCTGCTGCGCTTCGATGAGGCCCTCGGACAGCCGGTCGCTCGTCTTGCCGACGCATCGGCGTGAGCCGCAGGTGGGCGAGATCGGCTATCATGTGCGCCGTTCCAGACTCTTATAGAACCCTCGACCCATGACTTCCTCTCAGCAGCCGCCCCGCGACGACAGCGCGGAAAACGCTCAAGAATCCACCACCCTGTCCCTGACCGAACTTGCCAAGGCCGCCCTGGCGGCGCAGAAGCAGGCGAATTCGGCCTATCAGCACCGCAAGCCGCACGACAAGGCGGAATTCCGCCCACCGCATCCGCGTGGCTCCCGTCGCTCGATGGGCAAACGCTGAGACGGCGTTCCGTTTTAAGGCCCTCCGGTCACCCTGGGAGGGTCGTGGGCTGAACTGCGTCGCTGAGTTCAGGTCGAACTCCCACCGCCAGTCACAGGCGGTCGTTCGAATCACCCGCCCGCTTTCGCGAAACCGTCAGGGAACGACGGGCGCGCCACCCGCAGGCGCATCGCGTAGCAAGGAGAAGCCATGAAATATCTGCTCCCCGTACTGTCCCTGCTGGCCCTGGGTGGCTGCATCACCATGACCGGCAACTACGAAGTCAGCGCCCACGACGAAGCGGGCAACGCCCTGGGCAAGGGTAAATTCCTCGCCCACGGCAGCGGCATCTACACCGTGCGCAATTCCCTCTGCTCGGTGTACCCCAAGGCCATCGTGACCATCCGCGATGTGGATAGCGACCAGGAGCTGGAGGGCGAGAGCCCGTACCACTGCCACAAGTAACGGGCGGCTGGCCGAGGGGCGCTTCGGCAGCTCCTCTGAAGCGGTCGTTCGCGAGCAAGCTCGCTCCTACAGAGAATCCTCGCATCCGCAATAGGGACGGCTCGTGGCGTGCCACGAGCCGTCTGGCGCATTACTGCGGGACGCGTTGCAGGTATTGCTGCAGGTGGCTGAGGAAGCCTACTTCGTAAGCTGTTTTGTCCACTGCCGTAGAGTGGACGAGCCGGCCGCGTACGTAGCTGGTCCAGAGATAGGTGTGCCCCTGGCCGTTCAACCATTCCTCCGCACGTCGGATGCCACAGTCCAGCGCGGGTTGGGCGTTCTTGGGCCATACGAGCGGCAGGCCGAGCTGGTCATCGAATGGCGGAAGGTCGTCGCTGACAATATTGGTTGAGAGAGTTGATTCGGGGTCGAGGGTGGTGCTGTCTGAAGTCATGCTTGAAGCTCCGTTTCGTTGAGGTCAGGAGCTGCCGCCATCGCTGTCAAACAATGGAGGCAGACCACGCGGGGTTGACAGACCGGGAAACGGAACCGGCAGACCTCACGGGGAGGTCTCCCCGCGCGATCTGCCATAAACCCCTGCGATCAGAAATCGCAGTCGTGACAAGGCCTACGAAAAGCGTTCGCCGCTTTTCGCATGCACCTGCTGGCGCAATCGCGCCGTTTCGTCGGGCTGTCAAACCCGATCACGGATATAGCCGTGACGGGCGCAGCATAGGGGCTGCGCCCCGGACCGGCAAGGACAGGTGCTCGCGCGGGAGAGATATCGGCGGCGTCTGACAAAAATGAAGGACGGTGTCTGCCGAATGGCATAACGGAGCACGTGCTGGCAGGGTAGCGCGTCCCTGAGTGACCCAGTAAGTGACTAAGTAGCTGCTGAAATTGAACCGTCCGCGCGGCGCCTGCTGGCGGAAAAGGAGGCCCGATAGCTCGGGCCCCGGATCAGTTGCCGGCCTGGGTTGGCTGCCCGATCCTCTACACCTGCCCCTGCTGCAACGTCCACTCCACCACCTGCGCGGCGAACTGGTCGCTGGCCTTGCCGAAGGCGGTGACCACTTGCGCGACCTGTTTGCCATCCACCGCCTGGCGGACCTCGAAGCTGCGCGAGGCGACGATGCGCTGGCCGAGGGGGAGCACCAGGCGCGCTTCGTAGCGGATGTGTACGACTGGTTTGTCCCCCTGGTATTCGCTCTGGAAGGCGTGCAGCACGCCGTTCAGCGTCGCCAGGGTTCGGTCCCCTTCCTTGTGGTAGACGCGGCGGTAGAGCGGTTTGTGGTGTTGCCAGTTGACGTAGGTGTTGATGCGGTGGGGCGAGGACATGCTCAGACGTCCAGCCCCTGTGCGCGCTCCAGGTCCACCAGGCGCGTAGTGGGGCCGTCGGGGCGCAGGCGTTCCCCCACATTCACTGGCAGCAGGACCAGGCCCGGCTGCGGGCTGTTGCTGCACCCCAGCAGTAACAACCCCAGCAGAACCGCGGTCAGCCACGTGAACAGACAGGACCTAGGCCTCACCGACATAGCCCCATTTGATGATCCATTCCCGGTCCACCATCTTGTCGGGCAGTGGCCAGATGCGCGGTACGAAGTCCTTGCCCCAGCAGCGGGGCAGGATATCGCCCTGTTTGAAGTAGCGGACTTCCTGGCTCCAGTAACTCTGCGCCACCCAGTAGCCCGCCAGCGGACAGGCCTGGTCGCTTTCGCAGATGAGGTTGGAGGCCTGGCGCACGAAGTTAGGCGACTCGGGCAGGGGGCGCCCGGTGGCGGGATTGAGTTGCTTGGCCTTGGCCAGTTGTTCGATCAGCGCTTCGCTGGGCTTGGGCGGTGGGACATTGGCCTTGCGTTCCTCCACCCATTGCAACTTGCCGTCCCACGGGGGCAATTTGGCTGGCGGCAGTGGCACGATGTCGTTGATTTCGGGGACTTTGGGCGAGGCGTAGGAGTAGTCGGCCAGGAGGCTCCAGATTTTTTCGTACCGGTCGGCGCGTTCGAGGTCCTTTGGTTGAGCTAGGTAATAGATTTCGCTAGCAGGTGTCACTCCGAGAAAGGCTTTTGACAGACGCCCAGCGGCAGACTCATTCCCTGCTGCCACCCCCTTTTGCAATATATCCACAGCCTCGTTGTAGTTTTTACTGTCACGCAGGTACAGCGAGAGTGTGACAGCCGCTTTGCCTTGACCTTGCTCGGCCGCACAACGATACATCTGCTTAGCGACTTCAGGCGCACTATCGCTCGGTATCAATTTCTCGGCCACATAGGCCTGGGCGTTGGCGCTCCCCTCATCGGCCGCCTTGCGGTAGTAACGCAGGGCCATTTCCTGATCTTCCTTCAGGCCCGCAGCGCCCTTGCTTAGAAAGATGGCGACATAGTAGTAACCGCTGGCAACGCCAGCTTTTATCAACTGCTGGCTGAAGCGCAGCCGCTCCTCGCCGACAAGGTGGTAATCGCCATACAGCCCGCCGTTCTGCAAATTGATCGTGGCCTTGGCATGGCCGTTTTCGGCGGCAATACGGTACAGCCGTTCGATCTCGGCATACACGGCTGGGTCCTGTTTGAGCAGGTTGTTCTTTTCCAGCCAGCCGCCGTAGTGGAACAGGGTGTCGCTATCCGCCGTGGGCTTGGGGTAGCGTTCATGGCGGCAGGTGAAGGCCAGGTCGGCGCGGATCTGGGCAAGTCGGTCCAAAGGCAGAGGTGCGGCGCGCTGGGGGCTGTTGCTGCACCCCAGCAGTAACAACCCCAGCAGAGCCACGGTCAGCCACGTGAACATCGAGGGCCTATGCCTCACCGATATAGCCCCATCTGATGATCCATTCCCGGTCCACCATCTTGTCGGGCAGTGGCCAGATGCGCGGTACGAAGTCCTTGCCCCAGCAGCGGGGCAGGATATCGCCCTGTTTGAAGTAGCGGACTTCCTGGCTCCAGTAACTCTGCGCCACCCAGTAGCCCGCCAGCGGACAGGCCTGGTCGCTTTCGCAGATGAGGTTGGAGGCCTGGCGCACGAAGTTAGGCGACTCGGGCAGGGGGCGCCCGGTGGCGGGATTGAGTTGCTTGGCCTTGGCCAGTTGTTCGATCAGCGCTTCGCTGGGTTTGGTCGGTGGGACATTGGCCTTGCGTTCCTCCACCCATTGCAGCTTGCCGTCCCACGGGGGCAGCTTGGCTGGCGGCAGCGGGAGGATATCGTTGATCTCGGGGACTTTTGGGGAGGCGTAGGATGATCTGGCAAGAATTCGCCAAATTGTTTTATATCGGTCGGCGCGTTCGAGGTCTTTTTGTTGTCCGAGGTAATGGGCCTCGTCAGTAGGTGTCACTCCGAGAAACGCCTTTGACATACGACCCGCCGCAGATTCACTCCCTGCAGCCACCCCTTTTTGCAATATGTCCACAGCCTCGTTGTAGTTCTTACTGTCGCGCAGGTAGAGCGAGAGCGTGACAGCCGCTTCGCCTTGACCTTGCTCGGCCGCACAACGATATAGTTGCTTAGCGACTTCAGGTGCCCTGTCGCTTGGTATCAACTTGTCGGCCACATATGCCTGGGCGTTGGCGCTACCTTCATCAGCCGCCTTGCGGTAGTAGCGCAGGGCCATTTCCTGATCTTCTCGCAAACCAGCGGCGCCTTGATTCAGGAAAATGGCCACGAAGTAATAACCAGTGGCTACACCGGCTTTTATCAATTGCTGACTGAATCGCAGATGCTCCTCGCCCGTGAGGTGGTAGTGGTCTCCGCGCATGCTGCCGTTCTGCAGGTTGATATTGGCCTTAGCATGGCCGTTTTCGGCGGCGACGCGGTACAACCGCTCGATCTCGGCATATACCGTTGGGTCCCGCTTGAGCTGGTTGTTCTTTTCCAGCCAGCGGGCGTAGTGAAACAAAGTGTCGGCGTCCGCCGTGGGCTCGGGGTAGCGTTCATGGCGGCAGGTGAAGGCCAGGTCGGCACGGATCTGAGCAAGTCGGTCCATGGGAGCATCCTTGTTCGCGTGCGGGCCGCTACAGGCAGCCAACAGCAGGCAGGTCAGTAAAAGTGGAGGGCGCATCAGTCGAGGTTGCTCAAGGTGGCTTTGTCGTAATAGAAACCCACGAGCGAGGCGTAGGGCCCTAGCGTGCCGCTCTTGTCACCTTGGCGTTTTTTGTTCTCGTCAATAATCTCTTTCCAAGCGTCAAAGGCTTCCTCCGGATCATCCGCAGCTCCATTCAGCGCAGACTCCGTATCCCCTGGCTCCACCTTGCAACGGGTATGCAGCTCCCACAGCTCCCGCCGCATGGCTTTCGTCACGTCATGCCACTCGTGGGCGATATTCAATTCGCTGTCCACCATCATGCTGCGGGTATTGATGTTGGCCGAGCCGTGGGTGGTGAAGACGTCGTTGACGATCATCAGCTTGGAGTGGATGTACACCGGCATCCACGGCTTGCCCGGCGGGGAGTCGGGGGCCACCAGGGAGCAGATATGGGTTTTCAGGCCGTCAATTTCCTCGGGCACTACGGGCTTTCCTTTGATGTCTTTGATCTTGCGTTCAACCTCCTGCCGCCACGCCTCCAGCTCACGCTGGCCTTTCCTGTCGTTGGGGCCATCGGGCCGGGGCCGGGGCGGCATGTCCTGTTTCATCTTTTCGATGCGGCGCAGCTTGGTGACTTCGGGAATGGTGTCGGCGCGGCCCAGGCTTTCCAGCATGCGCTGGGTATTCACGGTGCCCTTGCCGATGCCTTCATCGGTGACGTTGGTGACCACGAACAGATGCAGGGCTCCATGCTCTTCGGACTTGCGCCCTTCTGCGGTCTGGCAGGTGATGGTGTTCTTGATCGCGTCGGCCAGGGCCGGCCAGCGGAAGTACTGGTTTTCGATGTAGATGAACTGGGTGGCGTTGTTCACCGCTTGCAGGTAGAGCGTTTGGATATCGTGATGACCGCTCTGCGCCTGGGTGCGCAGCAGTTGGGCGAGCAGCTGCGTGTCCTTCTGCTCGGCGCCCGGCCCGGCGGTCGGTGACGGCGGATAGGGCACCCGCAGGGTGACGTTGCCGACGGACACCGGCATGCCCTGGGTGAATGCCTGACGGGCTGCGATGAGGTCTTCGCCGGTTTCCTTCTCCCAGGCCTCGGCGAAGTTGCGGTGCAGGCTTGCCAGTATCGGCCCGCTGACACGACAGGAAATGTCCTGCCGGGGCGTGAAGCCGCGCGGGCCACGGTTGGGGGCATATTGCGGCGCCTTGGGCTGGAGCGGGTCGGGGCGCATCCGTGCGCTGTGGCCGTCGGTATCCCAGTATTCGTCGAGCATGTTGTGGCCCATGACGAAGCCGACGGCTTTCTCGGGCAGTTCGTAATCCACCAGCACACTTTTCTGGTGGTGCGTCACCGCTCCGGCCAGCGCCAGGTCGGTGCCCCTGCTCAGTTCCCGGTCCAGGGCGTTCCGATTGACGTCGTCGTAGATGCGCTTGCGCTCGCTCAGGCTGAAGCCACGGCTGACGAAGACAGGAGTATTGGTCTGCACACGCTCGGCGGCCTTGCCATCGGATACCGAGTAGGCCTTGAACCATTTCTGATCCTCGGCGTGCTGCTCGTCCGTTGCGGTCTGTCCTGCCCGGTCCTTGGGTCCTCCCTTGCCCGGCAGGTTGGCCTCTCCGGCGGCGCCGGCGGCGTTCAAGGGCATTTCCCAACCCAGCACGCGCACATGGACGCCCTGGCTGGCCTTGCGCCGGAGTAGTTCCCCAATGGCGGGCTGAGCGCCATCACGGATGAAGTACATGGACGGCTGGAAGCCCCAGCAGATGATATCGATGGACTTCTCGGCGGCGGCGATGGCCTCGTGTACGGCCCTGAAGGCGGTTTCGCCATTGATGAGGTAGCGGTAGCGGGTGGCCATCGGCGGGTATTCGGTGTCCTGGACGAACCAGGGCGAGGTGGCGGTGGCCGTCCGGGTATGTTGCAACGCCATGGGCACGGTGATTTTGCAGGTGAACATCAGCTGTCTCCTTTCAGCGCATCGGGGCCGTCGAGCAGGTAGGCGTACAGCAAGCGGTGGTCGGTATGCGCAGCCCCCGGCGGGGCCCCTGGACCGGCTTGGAAGCTGTGGTGGTTCAAGCCACGGTTGGCCAGGTGCCCTTGCTCGGGGTTGCGGTAGTCGGTGGGGATAGGGAGCTGGTACTGAACCCCGTTGGCCATTTCCAGCCGGTACTGGCGGGTGACGACCTGATGGTCGAAGGCGAGGTAGCCGGTGTCGTCCAGAACGCCTTTTTGCAGGATGCTGCCATCGGCATAGAGGGTGTAGGGCATGCCGGCCCAGAACGTCCGGGGAGCGTTGGGTGCCTGGGGAATACTGATGCGCAGCCGCTCCACGGACTGGAGCTTCGGATACTCCGGATGGGTGGCCGGCATGCTGGCCGGCCCGCGCATATCGAAATGCGCCGCCTTGATGGTGAAGTCGCCCTTGGTTCCTAGCTCGATACGGTACGGGTCGAGGGTGATGTAGGTGCCACCGGCGTTGAGGGTGATTTTCTTCCGGGCGGTGATATGGATTTCGTCCTCGGTGCTGACGATGTCCAGGCCGTGGCGGGCGAGCAGTTGCAGGCCGTCGTTCTGCGCCTGGATCGTCACCGGGCCCTGGTTGGCGTAGAGCTTCATGCCCAGCTTGCGCACGAACAGGCCGATGCTTTGCCCCACGGCGGCGGTGAAGCGCTTGGCCACGCTGACGTCCATGTTGGCGCGGGCAGTGGCGATCAGGTTCTGCCCGGCGGCCAGTTGCAGGTGGTTACCGCTGGTGAGAGCGATACCGGCGGGCGCAGAGGCGAGGATGCCGGGCTGCTTCAGCAGTTCCAGGGCGGCCTTGAGTTGTTCCGGGGCGTATTGGTCCGGCTCGTGAGCGACGGCAAGGGCGGCATCGCGGGCCATGCTGCGCACCAGCTCCAATGCTTTCTGTAGTTCACGCACGGCGGCGTCCATGCTGAGGGTGTCGCCCTGGGCGCGCGGTTGTTCGTCGGCGCTGATGAACAGGCCCTTGCCCGCGCGCACGGCGCCGTGGCCGTCGGTGCGCAGTTCGAAGCCTTCGCCGCGCTTCTGTCGCTGCGCATCCACCAGATGCCCAAGATTGAGCTGGCTCTTGCCGCTGTGCTCGGTGCTGAGCTTGATGTGCTCCTCGCCGCGTCGGTCTTCCAGGCGCAGTTTGTTGTTGCTGGGCGTGCGCAGGACGTTGCGCTGGTAGTTCTTCAGGGTGACGGGGTCGGGGTGGAGGCTGTCGTGGAAACAATGGGCGATGTACGGGAAATCAAGGTCCCCGCGCTCGAAGGCCACTGCGACTTCGGTACCCGCCAGCAGTGGCAGGTGCAGGCCATAGGTGTCGCCGGCATAGGGGCGGGCCAGTCGTAGCCAGGCGCTGCTGTGGCCGCGCTTCCACGGGCTGCGGTCAAAGAGAAACTCAACCCGGTATTTGCCGTTGATGTCGATTTCGGCGTAGGTGGGGTGTTCCTCGGGGCTGACGATGCGCGCCGGAACGGTGCCGGCGATACGCGGTTTGTGGCGCAGCGGTGGGCGGAAACAGACGCTCTCGGAATAGGGAATGGCCTCGAACTGCGCTTCGAAGCTGCGGTCGCGGGCGGCGTGGGTGATGAGGCGGGTGATCACGATGCGCGGGGTGAAGGCCTGCGGCGCACCGCCGCTGAGCGTCAGTACGTCGGCGGGTTGCAGGGTGGCGCTGCTGGTGACTCCGCTGAGCCGGGTGCGGCCATTGAGGTAGCGTTCATGGCGCAGCCGTGCGTAGAAGTAGCCGGATTCGCTTTGCAGGTCCTGCTCGTCCAGACCCAGCGGATCGCCTAGGACCCGGTAGGGTTCGGCGTAGTGATAGGCCTCGCCGTACAAGCCTTTGGCGCCACGGCTGTGGTCGACGTCGCCGTCGAGGAAGGCGGTCGCGTCGGCGTGGTGGTAGGCGCGGATGTTGATGTGCTGCTCCACCACCCGATGCTGGCTGCGCAGGTTCCAGGCGCTGTCCTGGCCGCTGCTGCTGGTGCCCGAGAGCGGGCGGCAGGGCAGTTCGACATCGAAGCGGTAGCCACGTTGGTCGTCGTGGAACTCAATGACTTCGATTTTCAGCCTCTGGTCGCTACCGAAGGTGAACCAGATGCCGACGTCGGCCAGCAGGCGGGCGATGAAGGCGAGGTCCGATTCGCCGAACTGCATCACCTGTTCGCGCTTGGGGTACTCGCGCTTGAGTGTCTGGAAGTTGAAGTCCTGTCCCGCCAGTCCATGCTCGCGCAGGATGCTCTCGACGATTTCCGGGACGGTCTGATGCTGGAAGATGCGGTGCTGCCGACCCAGCCCGAGCAGCGCCAGGCGTGGCTGGAGGGTGACCTCGTAGTGGGCTTCGTCGCGGGAGTCGACGGGCAGGCGGCGGAACTGCGTAATGACGCCGTGCAGGGTGCGCAGGGGCGCTGCCGGCACGGCGCCCTGGCCGGCGAAGGGCAACGAGGTGGGCGCTGGATGGAGGCTGAAGTGGGCGGCTTTCAGCAGGACCTGCGCGGGTGGGATGTCACGGTCGGTGCTGGTGAAGGTGATGCGATAGGTGAAGGGTTCGGAGAGCGTTTCCTCGCCCTCGAAGCTGAGCGTATCGACGGGCGCGGCGAGGTCACGGATGAAGAGCTTGTGCCGGCGATGATCGAAGAGGAGCGGGCGTGTGGCGAGCATGGGCGGGCTTCCTTTTCCGGAGGAAACCCGCATGGGATCAGTTGGAGCGAAGTCTTGACTATCGGATGGGTCTTAGGGGCGTCCTGAAATGGCGTCAGTACTTTCCGCCAAATTCATACGGCCTGCATTGTGCAGGCTTTGCTTGTGCATGAGTTCCGCGTTTGTAACCTGCAGCAGGAGCTTTCTCAGGGCTGCCCGATCCTCTGCGCCTGCCCCTGCTGCAATGTCCACTCCACCACCTGCGCGGCGAGCTGGTCGCTGGCCTTGCCGAAGGCGGTGACCACTTGCGCGACCTGCTTGCCATCCACCGCCTGGCGGACCTCGAAGCTGCGCGAGGCTACGATGCGATGGCCAAGGGTGCGCACCAGGCGCGCTTCGTAGCGGATGTGCACGACCGGCTTGTCGCCCTGGTACTCGCTCTGGAAGGCACGCAGCTCGCCGGTGAGGTCGAGGTCGGCCTGCAGGCTGGCTTCGTCGCTGCTCAGAGCACGGATGCTGCCGTTGGCGGTGAAGGCGTCGAGCAGGCGGTCGCGCAGCAGGCCCGGGGCGCGGTTGCTCCAGCGCGCGCCCTGGTAGCTGCTGATCTGGTTGCCCTGCGGAATCACGGCAATGCGGTTGCTGTCCAGTGCGAGGCTCGCGCTGGGGGCGCTGACCCGCAGCGACCAGTCCACCGCCGCGTTGCTGCGCGTCGGTTGCTGGGTCGCCGGCAGCAGGTAGAAGTCCGGGGTTTCCGCTTCCGGGAGAATCGAGCAGGCGCTGAGCAATCCGAGCAGGGCGGCGACGCCCAGCAGGCGGGGGAGGGCGGTCATGGCTGGAACTCCTTGTTGCGTTCGCGGCCGAGCAGGTAGCCGGTGGGGTTTTCCTGCAGTCGGCGAGTGACGCCGCGCAAGTCCTCCAGGGTGGCGCGCAGCTCTCGCACCGCCGGACCAATTTCGCCCAGTCCGCCCAAGCCGCCGTTCACCGCGTCGTAGTTGTTGTTGAGCAGTTGCTCGACTCGCTCGCTGCTGGCGCGCAGGGCGGCCAGGGTCTTCTGGGTGTCGTCGAGGATGGCCGGGCCGCGGCTGCCGAGGGTCTGGTTGGCGCGTTCGAGCAATGCGCTGGCGTTGGCCAGGGTAATGCGCGCCTGCTCGCTGGCAGCGGCCATTTCCTTGATGGTCTGGCGGATGTCGGCGCGCTGCTCGGCAAGCACGCTGGTGGCCTGATCGATATGGTCGAGGGTGCGGCTGATGTGGTCGACGTTTTCCTGGGAGAACAGGCGGCTTGTGTTGGTGAGCAGGTTGTTGATGTTTTCGGCGATGTCTCCCCCGTTGGCGAGGAATTTGGCCAGTGGCGACGGAATGGTCTTGATCACCGGGATGCTGCCGTCCTTGCTGACCAGCGGCGGGCTGTTCTGGGCGGTGCTGGAGAGCTGGATGATGGACTGGCCGGTGACGCCGGTCAGTGCCAGCTTGGCGCGGGTGTCTTCGCGGATCGGCGTGCTTTCGTAGACGCGGATGCGCGCACTGACCTTGCTCGGGTCGTTCGGGTCCAGGCGCAGGGACACCACGTCGCCCACACGGATGCCGCTGTACTGCACGGAGCCGCCTTCGGAGAGGCCGCTCACCGCCTCGTTGAAGATCACGTCGTAGAACTTGAACTTCTGGTCGTTGGCCGACTGTGACAGCCATAGCGCGAAAAGCAGTGCGCCGATCGAGACGATCAGGGTGAACAGGCCGATCAGCACGTGATGGGCACGGGTTTCCATTCAGTTTTCCTCCCGCAGGTGCTCTGTGGCCTGCAGCGCGGCACGGCCCCGCGGGCCGTGGAAGTAGTCCTGCACCCAGGCGTCGTCGGTGCCGGCGACCTGTTCCAGCGGTCCGACCACCAGTACGCGTTTCTGCGAGAGCACGGCGACGCGGTCGCAGATGGTGTAGAGGGTGTCCAGGTCGTGGGTGACCAGGAACACGGTGAGGCCGAAGGCGTCGCGCAGGGTCAGGATGAGTTGGTCGAAGGCCGCCGCGCCGATGGGGTCGAGGCCGGCGGTGGGCTCGTCGAGGAACAGGATGTCCGGGTCCAGCGCCAGGGCGCGGGCCAGGGCGGCACGCTTGACCATGCCGCCGGAGAGCTCGGCAGGGTACTTGGCGCCGGCATCCGGTGGCAGGCCGGCGAGGGAAATCTTCACCTTGGCCATGAACTCGGCATCGGCTCGGGACAGCCCGGCGTGCTCGATCAGCGGCAGGCAGATGTTCTCGCTGACGGTCAGCGAGGAGAACAGCGCGCCGTTCTGGAACAGCACGCCGAAGCGCCGTTCCACCTTCGAACGCTGAAGCGGGGATAGCGCTGGCAGGTTCTGGCCAAACACGTGGACGCTGCCTTCGCTGGGCTGGCGCAGGCCGATGATGCTGCGCAGCAGCACGGACTTGCCGGTGCCCGAGCCGCCGACCACGCCGAGGATCTCGCCCTTCATTACGTCGAGGTCGAGGTGCTCGTGCACGGCGTGGCTGTCGAAGCGGTTGGCCAGGTCGCGGACGACAATGATTGGCTCGCTCACCAGCCCATCTCCATGAAGAACAGGGCGAACACCGCGTCCAGCAGGATCACCACGAAGATCGACTGGACCACGCTGGAGGTGGTGTGCTCGCCCACCGACTGCGCGCTGCCGCTGACGCGGAAGCCTTCCAGGCAGCCGATCACGGCGATGATGAAGGCGAACACCGGGGCTTTGACGATGCCCACCAGGAAGTGCTGCACGGCGATGTCGTTCTGCAGCATGTAGAGGAACATTCGCGGCGAGATATCCAGTGCCAGGGCGCAGACCACGCCGCCGCCGAAGATGCCGGAGATCATCGCCAGGAAGGTCAGCATCGGCAGCGTCAGCAGCAGGGCGAGCACCCGTGGCAGCACCAGCAGTTCCACCGGGTCCATGCCCAGGGCCTGGATGGCGTCTATCTCCTGGTTGGCTTTCATCGAGCCGATCTGCGCGGTGAAGGCGCTGGCGGTGCGGCCGGCCAGGAGGATGGCGGTGAGCAGCACGCCGAATTCGCGGAGGAAGGCGAAGCCGACCAGGTCGACGGTGTAGATCGCCGCGCCGAACTTCTTCAACACCGTGGCGCCGAGGAAGGCCACCACTGCGCCGACCATGAAGGTGAGCAGGGCGACGATGGGCACGGCGTCCAGCCCGGTCTGCTCCATGTGTGCGGCCAGCGAAGTGAAGCGCCAGCGACGCGGGCGCAACAAGGTGCGCGCCAGGGTCTGCAGGGTCAGGCCGATGAAGCCCAACCCGCCGATCACATGGCCACGGAAGGCTAGGGTAGCGATGCCGATGCGTTCGAGGACATCGACGATGGCGTTGCCCGGGGGCGGCTTGCGTTCGTCCAGACGGCACTGGGTGATGGCGCTGCCCACGGTGCGCAGCAGGGCCAGGCGCTCGGCGGGCAAGTTGCGGGTGATCTGGTCGAGCTGGTCCATGCGCGCGCCGCCGATGACTTCGGCGAGCAGCGCCGCACCAGCGGTGTCGAGGGCGCCGAGGCCACTGAAGTCCAGCGCGGCGGGTTGGTCACCGTGACGCACGCCGGCGACCTGGGACTCCAGGGTGCTGAAATGCGCCAGCGTCCAGTCGCCGCTGACGTGCATCAGGGGAGGGCTGGAACGGCTATCGAGCTGGAGTTGGCCGGGCTGGGCGGTTGTCGTCATGAATCGCATTCTAGCGAAGTTCTGCGGTGCAACCAGTTGACTTATGTTTCCTCCCTTGGACGCTCTGGCACGGGCCTCGTCGGAGGGCGCGACAGCCTGTTCAATTGACGCCCCAGGCCGCGAGCCTCTAAGCTGCGCGCCTGCTTCAGGTGCCCCCGGCGTGAGTCGGGGGTGAAACAGGGAAGCCGGTGAATTCGGGCCATGCGGTCCGACCAGTCCGGCGCTGCCCCCGCAACGGTAAGCGAGCATCGAGCCGCATTTCGCCACTGTGCCCTCGGCATGGGAAGGCGCGGTTTCAGGAGCCTCTCACGGCCCCACTCGCAAGCCCGGAGACCGGCCTGTTGCAAGCCATGGCATCGCGGGAGGCGCTGTCGATCGCTCCGGCCAGCTGCCGGCGCGTTACCGTCCTCCGCCTGCCTTTTCGGGTCAGAGCCGCGCGGGTGAGAGCGGCGGAGTAAGTTAACGTGAAGCATTTATTCTCTTGGCCGACAGCGCTGGCGCTGGGCGGCTTTTCCTGTATCGGCCTTGCGGCCGACGAAACGCCGCTGGCGCTCGACGATCAACTGGTGACCGCCACGCGCACCGAGCAACGCACCGGACAGAGCCTCGCCTCAGTCAGCGTGCTGGACCGCGCGGACATCGAACGCGCCCAGGCGCAGTCGGTGCCCGACCTGCTGCGGCGCTTGCCGGGCATTTCACTGAGCAGCAACGGCGGGCCCGGCAAGGCCACCAACCTGTATCTGCGCGGCAGCGAATCCGACCATGTGCTGGTGCTGATCGATGGCGTCAAGGCCGGCTCGGTGTCCTCCGGCGGCGCGTCGTTGCAGGACCTCCCGGTGGCGCTGATCGAACGCATCGAAGTGGTGCGCGGGCCGCGCTCCAGCCTGTATGGCTCCGAAGCCATCGGCGGGGTGATCCAGATTTTCACCCGCCAAGCCGTGGAGCAGGGCTTCAAGCCCTGGGCCTACGCAGGGGCGGGCAGCCAGAGCACCTATGAAGGCAGCGCCGGGGCCTCGGCCGGCAACGGGCGCGGCTGGTTCGCCCTGGGCGTGTCCAGCCTGGATACCGCCGGCATCGACGCCAAGGCCAACGGCGCCAGCGGCCACGAGCCGGACAGCGACGGCTACCGCAACCTCTCAGGTTCGCTGCGCGCGGGCTACCGCTTCGACAGCGGTCTGGAGCTGGATGGCAGCCTGTTGCAGAGCGACTCGCACAACGACTTCGACACGGTGAACAGCCGCCGCACCCAGGGTTTCGACGCCTACAACGACGGCGTACAGCGGGTGATCGGCGGCCGCGCGCGGTTCGCCCCGCTGGAGCCCTGGCACGTGAGCCTGTCCGCCGGGCGCAGCGAGGACAAGTCCGACGCCTACCAGGACGGTGCCTTCTACTCGCGCTTCGACAGCCGCCGCGACACCGCGTCCTGGCAGAACGACCTGGACCTCGCGCCCGGCCAGACCCTGACCCTGGGCTACGACTGGCAGCGGGACGAGCTGAGCAGCTCCGCCGACTACGCGGTGACCTCCCGCGACAACCGCGGCACCTTCGCCCAGTACCTGGGCAGCGCGGGGCGCCATGACTGGCAACTGAGCCTGCGCCACGACGACAACCCGCAGTTCGGCAGCCGCAACACCGGCAACCTCGCCTGGGGCTATGCGCTGACCGAGGCCGTACGGGCCTTCGCCAGCTACGGCACGGCCTTCAAGGCGCCGACCTTCAACGAACTCTATTACCCCGGCTACGGCAATCCCGACCTGGACGCGGAAACCTCGCGCAGCGTGGAGCTTGGCGTGGACGGGCGCCACGACTGGGGGCACTGGGCGGCGAATCTGTACCGCACGGTGGTCGACGACCTGATCGCCTACGATTCGGCACTGCGGGCGCCGGACAACATTGACCAGGCGCGCATCCGTGGCATCGAACTGCAACTGGGCAGCCAGTGGCGCGACTGGGTGTGGAACGCCAACGCCAGCCTGCTCGACCCGGAAAGCCGCGCCAGTGGCAGCCGCGGCAATGACCTGCCGCGCCGTGCCCGGCAACTGTTCAACCTGGACCTCGACCGGCGCTTCGACGCGCTGAGCCTGGGCGCCAGCCTGCATGCCGAGGGTCGCCGCTACGACGACCTGGCCAACCGCAATCGCCTGGGCGGCTTCGCCACCCTGGACCTGCGCGGCGAATATGCGTTGAGCCCGGAGTGGCGCCTGCAGGCGCGCCTGAGCAATCTGTTCGACGCCGACTACCAGACCACCCTGGGCTATGAGCAGCCCGGCCGCGCCGTACTCTTCGGCGTGCGCTACCAGGCCCTTTGAGAGGAGAGACACCGATGAGCGAATCCCCGGAAAAGGACGAGCGCCACCGTTCGCGCATGCAGCGCAAGAAAACCGTGGTCGACGAGAAGATCGCCCAGGCCCAGGGCGAGCGCGGCGTGTTCCTGGTCCACAGCGGCAACGGCAAGGGCAAGAGCAGTTCGGCCTTCGGCATGGTCGCCCGCGCGTTGGGCCACGGCATGAAGGTGGGCGTGGTGCAGTTCATCAAGGGCGCCGTCACTACCGGCGAGGAGGCCTTCTTCCGGCGCTTCCCCGAGGAGGTCAGCTACCACGTGATGGGCGAGGGCTTCACCTGGGAAACCCAGGACCGCCAGCGCGACATCGCCAAGGCCCATGAAGCCTGGGAGGTCGCCCGCCGGTTGCTGAGCGATCCGCAGGTCGGCCTGGTGGTGCTGGACGAGGTGAACATCGCGCTCAAGCATGGCTACCTGGAGCTGGATACCGTGCTCGCCGATATCGCCGCCCGCCCGCCGATGCAGCATGTGGTCGCCACTGGGCGCGGCGTGCTGCCGGCGATGGTCGAGGCGGCCGACACCGTGACCGAGATGGGCCTGGTGAAGCATGCCTTCAAGGCCGGGATCAAGGCGCAGAAAGGGGTGGAGTTCTGATGTTCGTGGCTGGCCCTCACCCCAACCCTCTCCCAAGGGGAGAGGGGGCAGTTGGGTGCTTCATGCATCAATGGTTTGAGTTGATCAACCACTGTGCTGCCGTGTCGTCCGTCCAAAGTGCTGGCCGGCGAGCGCCGTACTTTGATGACACGCCGAACGGCGCCCTCTCCCTCCGGGAGAGGGCTGGGGTGAGGGCGCTCTTTGCCTCGATGATGGAGTCCCATTGATGCAAAGTCGTCATTGCCCCGCACTCCTGATCGCCGCGCCCGCCTCCGGCCAGGGCAAGACCACCGTCACCGCCGCCCTGGCGCGCCTGCACACGCGCCTCGGACGCAAGGTGCGGGTGTTCAAGTGCGGCCCGGACTTCCTCGACCCGATGATCCTCGCCCGCGCCAGCGGCGCGCCGGTCTACCAGCTGGACCTGTGGATGGTTGGCGAGGCCGAGAGCCGCCGGCTGCTCTGGGAGGCCGCCGAGGAGGCCGAACTGATCCTGATCGAAGGTGTGATGGGGCTGTTCGACGGCTCGCCCTCGGCCGCCGATCTCGCCCGTTGCTTCGGCGTGCCGGTGATGGCGGTGATCAACGGCCAGTCCATGGCGCAGACCTTCGGCGCCCTGGCGGTCGGCATGGCCACCTACCAGCCGGACCTGCCGTTCTCCGGCGTGCTCGCCAACCGCATCGGCAGCCAGCGTCACCGCGACCTGGTGCGCGACAGCCTGCCGGAGTGGATTCGCTGGTATGGCGCGTTGCCGCGCGACGCCGAGGTGGAACTGCCCAGCCGCCACCTGGGCCTGGTGCAGGCCGATGAACTGGCCGACCTCGACGCGCGCCTGGATGCCGCCGCCGATGTCCTGGCCGCCAGCGCCAGTACCGAGCTGCCGGCGCCGGTGAGCTTCGCCGCACCCGAGCCGCGCACTGCGCAGGGCCGCCTCGACGGCGTGCGCGTCGGCGTGGCGCGGGACAACGCCTTCGCCTTCCTCTACCAGGCCAATCTCGACCTGCTGCGTGAACTGGGCGCCGAACTGGTGTTCTTCTCGCCACTGCGCGATGAAGCCCTGCCCGAGGTGGACAGCCTCTACCTGCCCGGCGGCTACCCGGAGCTGCACCTGCGGGCGCTGGCGGAAAACCAGGCCATGGCCCAGGCCATCCGTGCGCACCACGCTGCCGGCAAGCCGATCCTGGCCGAATGCGGCGGCATGCTCTACCTGCTCGATGCGCTCACCGATGTGGCGTGTGAGCGCGCCGAACTGCTCGGCCTGCTGCCCGGCGAGGCGCGCATGCAGAAGCGCCTGGCGGCATTGGCGCTGCAGGCGGTGACGTTGCCGGAAGGCACCCTGCGCGGCCACACCTTCCATCATTCGCTGCTGGACAGCGCGGAACCACCGCTGGCCCGGGGCGTCTGTCCGAACGACAAGCCGGTGGCCGAGGCGGTGTTCCGCCGTGGTCGCCTCACCGCGTCCTACATCCACTTCTACCTGCCGTCCGACCCGGACGCCGCAGCGGCGTTGCTCAGACCATGAAGAACTGCAGACCATGACCGACCACGCCTACAGCCCTGAAGAGCGCGCCGCGCTCTACCGCGCCATTGCCGAGCGCCGCGACATGCGCCACTTCAGTGGCGGCGAGGTGGCGCCCGAACTGCTCGCCCGCCTGCTGGAGGCTGCACACCAGGCGCCCAGCGTCGGCCTGATGCAGCCCTGGCGCTTCATCCGCGTCACCCGTCCGGAACTGCGCCAGGCGATCCACCGTCTGGTGGACGAGGAGCGCGTGCGCACCGCCGAGGCACTGGGCGAGCGCTCCAACGAATTCATGCGGCTGAAAGTGGAGGGCGTGCTCGATTGCGCCGAGCTGCTGGTGGGCGCGCTGATGGAGGGCCGCGAGGCCCATGTCTTCGGCCGCCGCACCCTGCCGCAGATGGACCTGGCGTCGCTGTCCTGCGCCATTCAGAACCTCTGGCTGGCATCCCGCGCCGAAGGCCTGGGCATGGGCTGGGTGTCGCTGTTCGACCCGGCCGCGCTGGGCGCACTGCTCGGCCTGCCCGCCGGTGCCGAGGCGGTGGCGGTGATCTGCCTCGGCCCGGTGGAACAGTTCTACCCAGCGCCCATGCTGGCTCTGGAGGGTTGGCGCGAGCCGCGCCCGCTGACCGAACTGGTATTCGAGAATCACTGGGGAGAGCAGCCATGAGCCTGGCGTTGCTGACTGTGCTCGGGGTGGCGCTGGACGCGCTGCTCGGCGAGCCGAAACGCTGGCATCCGCTGGTGGCCTTCGGGCGCCTCGCGGACCGCCTGGAGCGCCGCTTCAATCGCGCGCGCGCCGATGCCGGAAAAGATACTCCCGGTCTCGGCTGGCGCAGCCACGGTGTTACCGCCTGGATCATCGCGGTGATCCCGCTGACGCTGATCGCGCTGCTGCTCAGCCTGCTGCCCTACGTCGGCTGGCTGGTGCAGGCACTCGCCCTGTATGCCGCGCTCGGCCTGCGCAGCCTGGGCGAACACGCCGAGCCGGTGGCGCTGGCCTTGCGCGCCGGCGACCTGAACGAGGCGCGTCTGCGCGTGGGCTACGTGGTCAGCCGCGAGACCGCTGAGCTGGACGAGACTGCCGTGGCCCGCGCCGCCACCGAGTCGGTGCTGGAAAACGGCAGCGATGCGGTGTTCGCCGCGCTGTTCTGGTTCGCCGTGGCCGGTGCGCCCGGTGTGGTGCTGTATCGCCTGAGCAATACCCTCGATGCGATGTGGGGCTATCGCAACGCGCGCTTCGAGCGCTTCGGCTGGGCGGCGGCGAAGATCGACGATGCGCTCAACTACATCCCCGCGCGGCTGGTCGCGCTGACCTATGCGTTGCTCGGTCAGGGCCGCCTGGCCCTGCGCTGCTGGCGCACGCAGGCGCCGCAGTGGGACAGCCCCAACGCCGGCCCGGTGATGGCCGCAGGCGCCGGTGCGCTGGGCGTCTCGCTGGGCGGCGCCGCCCGCTACCACGGCGAGCTGCATGAGCGCCCGCAGCTGGGCGCAGGCCCCGCGCCGATCGCGGCGGACATCTGGCGGGCGCTGGCGCTGGTGCGCCAGGGCGTGCTGCTGTGGCTGGCGGTCATCCTGATTCTGGGAGTGCTCTGAATGCTCGAACATGGTGGCCGGTTGCGCCGGGCGGCGCAGCACTACGGTATCCCGCTGGCGGATTGGCTGGACCTCTCCACCGGCATCTCGCCCTGGCCCTGGACTCTGCCGAACATTCCGGCCAGTGCCTGGATGCGCCTGCCCGAGGACAGCGACGGCCTGGAAGCGGCCGCGTGCCGCTACTACGGCGCGGAGACGCTGCTGCCGCTGCCCGGCAGCCAGGCGGCCATCCAGTTGCTGCCGAAGCTACGCCGGCCGGGCAAGGTCGGCGTGGTCGCGCCCTGTTACGCCGAGCACGCCGAAGCCTGGCGCAGCGCCGGGCATATCCTGCGGGAAGTCAGCGACCAGGAAGTGGCCCATCACCTGGAGCGCTTCGACGTGCTGGTAGTGGTCAACCCGAACAACCCCACCGGCCGGCGCATCGAGCCCGGCGTGTTGCTGGAGTGGCACGCGCAGTTGCAGGCGCGCGGCGGCTGGCTGGTGGTGGATGAGGCGTTCATGGACGGCACCCCGGAGCAGAGTCTGGTCGCCAGTTGTGCCAGCCGTCCCGGCCTGATCGTGCTGCGGTCCTTCGGCAAGTTCTTCGGCCTGGCCGGCGCGCGCCTGGGGTTCGCCTTCGCCGAGCCGCGCCTGCTGGCGAGTCTTGCGCAATTGGTCGGCCCCTGGGCGGTGAACGGCCCGACGCGCTGGGTTGCGCAGGCGGTGCTGGGCGACTTCCACGAACATGTGCAGCGTCGCCGCGACCTGGCCGATGCCAGCCGGCGCCTGGCGGGGCTGCTGGGCGAGCACGGCTTCGCGCCCCAGGGCGGCACGTCGCTGTTCCAGTGGACGGTGTCGATGCAGAGTCACGCGCTGCGTGACCACCTGGCTCGCCAGGGGATTCTGGTGCGCCTGTTCGAGACGCCGGCCAGCCTGCGCTTCGGCCTGCCGCCGGACGAGGACGGCTGGCAGCGCCTGGAGCACGGCCTGCATACCTTCAACCAGATGGAGAGCCTGCGATGACCACCCTCATGGCGCAGGGCGCAACATTGATGGTGCAGGGCACCACCTCCGACGCCGGCAAGAGCACCCTGGTGACCGCGCTGTGCCGCTGGCTGCGCCGCCAGGGCGTGGCGGTGGCGCCGTTCAAGCCGCAGAACATGGCACTCAACAGCGCGGTGACCGCCGACGGCGGCGAGATCGGCCGCGCCCAGGCGGTCCAGGCCCAGGCCTGCGGGTTACCGCCGCACACCGACATGAACCCGGTGCTGCTCAAGCCCAACAGCGACATCGGCGCCCAGGTGATCATCCACGGTCGCGCGGTGACCAGCATGAACGCCGCCGCCTACCACGACTACAAGCGGGTGGCGATGCAAGCGGTGCTGGAGTCCCACGAGCGTCTGCGCACCCAGTACCCGGTGGTGATGGTGGAAGGCGCGGGCTCGCCGGCGGAGATCAACCTGCGCGCCAACGACATCGCCAACATGGGCTTCGCCGAGGCGGTGGACTGCCCGGTGATCCTGATCGCCGACATCGACCGTGGCGGCGTCTTCGCCCATCTGGTCGGCACCCTGGAACTGCTCTCCGAATCGGAGCGGGCGCGGGTGAAGGGTTTCGTGATCAACCGCTTCCGGGGCGACATCGCTCTGCTTCAGGGCGGCCTCGACTGGCTGGAAGAGCGCACCGGCGTGCCGGTACTCGGGGTGCTGCCGTACTTGACGGACTTCCACCTGGAAGCCGAGGACGCCATCGACGTCCGCCAGTCGGCCAAGTCCGGTGAGCGCCTGCGGGTGGCGGTGCCGGTGCTGCCGCGCATCAGCAACCACACCGATTTCGATCCGCTGCGCCTGCACCCGCAGGTGGAGCTGACCTTCGTCGGGCCGGGGCAGCCGCTGCCGCCGACCGACCTGATCATCCTGCCCGGCTCCAAGAGCGTGCGCGCCGATCTCGCGTTCCTCCGTGAGCAGGGCTGGGAGTCGGCGATCCAGCGCCACCTGCGCTATGGCGGCAAGCTGCTGGGGATTTGCGGCGGCCTGCAGATGCTCGGTCGCACCCTGGCGGACCCGCATGGGCTGGAAGGCACGGCGGGGGAGAGCGACGGCCTTGGTCTGCTGGACTTTTGCACCGTGCTGGAGCCGGAGAAGCAACTGCGTAACGTCAGCGGCCGGTTGGCACTGGAAGAAGCGAAGGTCGCCGGGTACGAGATCCATGCCGGCGTTACCCAGGGGGCGGCGCTGGCGAGTCCGGCGGTACGCCTGAACGATGGCCGTGTCGATGGCGCCATGAGTGCGGATGGCCAGGTGATGGGGACCTACCTGCACGGCCTGTTCGAGTCGCCGGCCGCTTGCTCGGCGCTGCTGCGCTGGGCAGGGCTGCGCGAGGTACGGAGCATCGACTACTACGCGCTGCGCGAACGCGACATCGAGCGCCTGGCCGATCACGTCGAGGCGCATCTGGATACCGCACGGTTGAGGTCCCTATGCGGGCTATGAATCTGCTTTTCGTAGGAGCGAGCTTGCTCGCGAACAGGCCTGCCCGGATGCATCGGAGTTATGCGGTTCGCGAGCAAGAACTGGGCGTCCCCCTCGTTCCTACAGGTCATGGTTTGCCCGGAGGCAATATGCTTGAACTGATCCTCGGCGGCGCCCGTTCGGGCAAGAGCCGCCTGGCCGAGCGCCTGGCGCTGCAAAGCGGTCTGCCGGTCACCTACGTCGCCACGGCCCAGGCCGGCGATGGCGAGATGTCGGCGCGCATCCTCCAGCACCGCGAGCGCCGTCCCGCGCACTGGGGGCTGGTGGAAGAACCGCTGGCGCTGGCCGACGCACTGGAGCGCCTGGCGGCGCCGCAGCGCTGCGTGCTGGTGGATTGCCTGACCCTGTGGGTCACCAATCTGCTGATCTTTGAGGACGGCTGGCGCCTGCGTGGCGAGATCGATGCGCTGCTGGAGGTGCTGCCGCGCCTGCCGGGGCGGATCATCCTGGTGAGCAACGAAACCGGTCTTGGGGTGGTGCCGCTGGGCGAGCTCAGCCGCCGTTATGTCGATGAGGCCGGCTGGCTGCACCAGTCGCTGGCCGAGGTCAGCGAGCGCGTGGTGTTCACCGTCGCCGGCCTGCCCATGGTGCTGAAGGGGGATGCGTTATGAGTTTGCAATGGTGGTTGCAGGGTACCCAGCCAATCGACCGCGTGGCGCAGGACAAGGCCGCCGCGCGCCAGGAGCAGTTGACCAAGCCGCGAGGCGCGCTGGGCCGGCTGGAAGAGGAAACCATCCGCCTGGCCGGCCTGCAGGGCCGCGAGCGGCCGACGCTGGAACACATCTGGATTGCCCTGTTCGCGGGCGATCACGGGGTGGTGGCCGAGGGCGTGTCGGCCTATCCGCAGGCGGTGACCGTGGAGATGCTGCGCAACTTCGTGCGTGGCGGCGCGGCGATCAGCGTGCTGGCCCGCGATCTCGATGCACGCCTGGAGGTCATCGACCTGGGCACGGCGACACCGCTGGAGCCCTTGCCGGGTGTACTGCACGTGATGGTTGGCGCCGGCACCGCGAACTTCACCAAGGAGCCGGCGATGACCGCCGCGCAGTGCCTGATCGCCCTGGAAACCGGGCGCGAGGCGGTGCGCCGCGCGCAGCAGGCCGGCACGGAGCTGTTCATCGGTGGCGAGATGGGCATCGGCAACACCAGCGCCGCCGCGGCGCTGGCCTGTGCGCTGCTGGACGAGCCGGCGCAGGCGCTGGTCGGCCCCGGCACCGGGCTGGATGCGCCGGGCGTGGCGCGCAAGGTCGAGGTGATCGAGCGCGCGCTGGCGCTGCATCGCCCCCATTGCGACGAGCCCTTCGAGGCGCTGTGCCGCCTGGGCGGTTTCGAGATCGCCGCACTGGTCGGCGCTTACCTGGCCTGCGCGCAGAAGGGCATTCCGGCGCTGGTGGACGGCTTCATCTGCAGCGCTGCCGCGCTCTGCGCCATGCACCTGAATCCCGGTTGCCGCGACTGGCTGCTGTTCGCCCATGCCGGCGCAGAGCCGGGGCACCAGCGTGTGCTTGCCGCGCTCGACGCGCAGCCGCTGCTGGACCTCGGCCTGCGCCTGGGCGAGGGCAGTGGCGCGGCGCTGGCGGTGCCGCTGCTGCGCCAGGCGTGCCGGCTGCATGACGGCATGGCCACCTTCGCCGAGGCGGCGGTGTCGGACCGCCCGGCATGACGCTGCGCCTGGACCTGTTGCGCCACGGTGAGACGGAGCAGGGCGGCGGCTTTCGCGGGCGCCTGGACGATGCGCTGATCGAGACTGGTTGGGCACAGATGCGGGCGACGGTCGGCGACGCGTGCCGCTGGTCGGCGGTGGTCAGTTCTCCGCTGCGCCGCTGCGCGGCCTTCGCCGAGGAGCTGGCGGGCCGCCACGGGCTGCCGCTGAGCCTCGACTCCGACCTGCGCGAGCTGGATTTCGGACAATGGGAAGGCCTTTCGCCAGCTAAGCTGATGGAAAGCGATGCCCAGGCGCTGGGACGTTTCTGGTCCGATCCCTACGCCTTCCCGCCGCCGGGTGGCGAGCCGCTGGGCGAATTCGAGTCCCGCGTATTCCGCGCGCTGGAGCGGTTGTACTGCGACCACGCAGGCACCGCTGTACTGGTGGTGACCCACGGCGGCGTGATGCGCCTGCTGGGGGCATTGGGCGGTGGCTTGCCGGCCCGGCGCTTGCTGGAGGTGGTGGTCGAACATGGCCAGTGCCTGTCGCTGGCGGTGGCGCGTGAAGGCGATAGCTGGCGAATCCAGCAGGCGGAACCGCGATGAGCGAACAACCCGAACGAGAGGAGCCCGTGCCGCCTGCGGGTGACGCACCCACCTCCTTACCCGCCGGTCGGCTCAGCGACTGGTGCTTGCCGCTGGTGGCGCTGCAGTTCCTCACCCGTCTGCCGGTGCACTTCAAGTACATGCCGACCCCGGAGCAGTTCGGCCGGGCAACATTGTTCTATCCGCTGGTGGGTTTGCTGGTCGGTGGGGTGTTGATGGGCGTGGGCGAGCTGCTGGTCAACGTGCACCTGCTGCTTCAGGCCGCGTTGTTGCTGGCGCTGTGGGTGGCGATCAGTGGCGCCTTGCATCTGGATGGGCTGGCCGATACCGCGGATGCCTGGGTTGGCGGCCTGGGTGATCGCGAACGCACCCTGGCGATCATGAAGGACCCGCGCTGCGGCCCCGTGGCGGTGGTGACCCTGGTCGTGGTGCTGTTGCTGAAGTTCGCCGCGCTCACCGCGGTGCTCGGCAATCACCAGTACTGGGCGTTGCTGCTGGCGCCGTGGCTGGGGCGCTGCGTCTTGCCCCTGCTGTTCTTCACCACCGGGTACGCCCGCCGTGGCGGTCTGGGGCAGGCGCTGGCCGACCACCTGCCGCGCCGGGCGATGCCCTGGATGCTGGTGGGTAATGCCGCGCTGATGGTGTTGGTGGGGCTGCCCGGAATGCTCGCGGTGGCGGTTACGCTGGTGGTCTTCGTCTGGTTGCGCAGCCGCTTCATCGCCCGCCTGGGCGGCACCACCGGGGACACCGCCGGGGCGATGGTGGAGCTGATCGAGTGCGCGGTGCTGGTGGCGCTGGCAGTCTGATCGGATCTTCTCCGTGGGGCGTACAACCGTTCGCGGTTGTACGCCGATTCACCTCGCTTTATCGCGGGTACCAGGATCGAACCTGGAGCGCCCGGGGGCAAAGGTCAATCGGCGTATAACGCGGTGCGTTATACGCCCTACGTTCCCGCGCCGTCGCCAAGGAGCGGAGCTGCGGTCAATCGAAGGCGAAATGCTCCGTCTTCAACCCCATGATCGACCGCACCGGCTTGGCCATCGCCGCGGCGTGCCCCTTGGCGCGCGGCAGCAGGCGGGCGAAGTAGAAGTCGCTGGTGGCGATCTTGGCCTTGTAGAAGTCGCTGGACTCGCTGCCGCCCTGGCGCAGGCGCTTGCGCGCGGCGGCTTCCTGCAGCGCCCAGGAATACGCCAGCGCGGCGTAGCCGGAGAACATCAGGTAGTCGTGGCTGGCGGTGCTCACCATATCGCGCTGCTTGCGGGCGGTAAGGGCGATGCGCATCGTCAGCAGGTTCCACTGCGCGCAGAGTTTCAGCAGGGTGAGCGCGCGGCCGCGCATGGCCGGTTCCCGCTTGAGCAGTTCGACGGCGAACTTCGCCACCTGGGCGGTGAAGTCGCGCACGGCCTTGCCCTGGGTCATCAGCAGCACCTTGCGGCCGAGCAGGTCCAGTGCCTGGATGCCGGTGGTGCCCTCGTAGAGCGTGGCGATCCGCGCATCGCGGACGATCTGTTCCATGCCGTGCTCCTTGATGTAGCCGTGGCCGCCGAACACCTGCATGCCCAGGTTGGCGCTTTCCAGGCCCAGTTCGGTCAGGCAGCCCTTGAGGATCGGGGTGAGGAAGCCGAGCTTGTCGTCCCAGCGGTCGTACTCGGTGTTGTCGCGGGTCAGCAGGCCCTGGATCATCTTGTCGGCGTACTGGGTGGCCAGGTAGATCAGCGCGCGGCCGCCCTCGGCCACGGCCTTCTGGGTCAGCAGCATGCGGCGCACGTCGCCGTGGTGCATGAGCGTGTCGGCGATCTGCTCCGGTTCCTTGGTGCCGGAAAGCGCACGCATGGAGCGGCGCTCGCGGGCATAGGCCAGGGCGCCCTGGTAGGCGAGTTCGGCGGTGGCCACGCCCTGGATGGCGGTGCCGATGCGGGCGCTGTTCATGAAGGTGAACATGCATTCCAGGCCCTTGTTCGGTTCGCCGATCAGGTAGCCGGTGGCGCCGTCGAAGTTCATCACGCAGGTGGCCGAGGCCTTGATTCCCATCTTCTTTTCCAGCGCTCCGCAGGTCACGCCGTTGCGAGGGCCGAGCGTGCTGCCTTCGCCAGGAAGGAACTTGGGCACGATGAACAATGAGATGCCGCGCGTGCCTTTCGGCGCGTCGGGCAGGCGGGCGAGGACGATGTGCACGATGTTCTCGGTGAGGTCGTGCTCGCCGGAGGAGATAAAGATCTTGGTGCCGGTGATCGCGTAGCTGCCGTCGGCGTTGGTTTCGGCGCGGGTCTTCACCTGGCCCAGGTCGGTGCCGCACTGGGGCTCGGTGAGGCACATGGTGCCGCCCCAGCGACCTTCGGTGAGCGGAGTGAGGTAGGTCTGCTTCTGCTCCTCGGTGCCGTGCTGCATCACGGTGTTCATCGCGCCCAGCGACAGGCCGGGGTACATGGAAAAGGGCCAGTTGGCGGTGCCCATCATTTCCTGCTTGAGCGCGCCCAGGCTCATCGGCAGGCCCTGGCCGCCGTATTCCACCGGGTGCGACAGACCCTGCCAGCCGCCGGCCACGTAAGCGTCGTAGGCTTCCTTGAAGCCCTTGGGCGTGCGCACTTCGCCGTTCTCCAGGTGGCAGCCTTCCTCGTCGCCGCTGTGGTAGAGCGGGGCGATCACTTCCTCGCAGAGCCTGGCGCATTCGCCGAGGATGGCGTCGACCATGTCCGGCGTCGCTTCGCCGCCGTTCACCAGATTCTTGTAGTGCGTGGGGAAGTCGAAGACTTCATTGAGCAGGAAACGGGTGTCGCGCAGCGGAGCTTTGTAGATGGGCATCGGAAACCTCGGAGCATGGCGCGCCCCGTCGAGGGTGAGGGGCTGGATGGCCGCAGTTATACGGCCGGCTCCGCGTGGTGCCCTTGGCTGCGCCAACGTGGCGCTCTGGCAGATGGGACAATCGGTCGCGGCCGAGATTGACGGTTTGCCTGTTGCGGGTATATACACGCATTCATGCTGACGACCCAATGCCTCTGCACCAAACTGCGCCGGTCCGCCCGCGCGGTCACCCGTGTCTATGATGACGCCCTGAAGGGAGTCGGGTTGACCACGCCGCAATTTTCCCTGTTGCGGCACCTGTCGCGGCTGGAGCAGCCGAGCATTTCCGACCTGGCCGAAGCCATGGGGCTGGACCGCAGTACCCTCGGGCGCAACCTCAAGCCGCTGGAAGGCGAAGGGCTGGTGCGCCTGGCGGAGGGCGAGGACCTGCGCAATCGCATTGTGGTGCTGACCCCGGCGGGGCTGGCGCGCATCGAGCAGGGCCGTGAAGCCTGGGATGCGGCGCAGCGGGATGTGACGGCTCACCTGGGCGAGGACAAGCGCCGTCAGCTGGAAGCCTTGCTGGATGAATTGGCCGAGCTGGAGAGCTAGTGGCGGCCGGCGTGCAATGGAAAGACCCTGATTGAAAGCGGGTATATACCCGTGTAGGAGAGAACGATGTCGAAGCTGTCGCGCACGGGGTTCTGGATACTCTTGTCCGGCGCCCTGATCCTGGCCCTGTCCCTGGGCATCCGCCACGGCTTCGGCCTGTTCCTGGCGCCGATGAGCGCCGAGTTCGGCTGGGGGCGCGAGACCTTCGCCTTCGCCATCGCGCTGCAGAACCTCATCTGGGGTATCGCCCAGCCGTTCACCGGGGCCATCGCCGACCGTTTCGGCGCCATGCGCACGGTGCTGGTGGGCGGCATTCTCTACGCCATCGGCCTGGTGCTGATGGGCTATTCAGACTCGGCCTTCAGCTTGTCGCTGAGCGCCGGCCTGCTGATCGGCGTCGGCCTCTCCGGCACCTCCTTCTCGGTGATCCTTGGCGCGGTGGGCCGCGCGGTACCGCTGGAGCGCCGCAGCATGGCCATGGGTATCTCGGCGGCAGCTGGTTCCTTCGGCCAGTTCATCATGCTGCCCGGCACCCTCGGTTTGATCGGCTGGCTGGGCTGGTCCGCCGCGCTGCTGGCGCTGGGGCTGCTGGTGGCGTTGATCGTCCCGTTGTCCGGGCTGATGCGCGACAAGCCGCTGCCGCGCCAGGGCCACGAGCAGACCCTCGGCGAGGCGTTGCGCGAGGCCGCCGGTCATTCCGGTTTCTGGCTGCTGTCGTTGGGCTTCTTCGTCTGCGGCTTCCAGGTGGTGTTCATCGGCGTGCACCTGCCGGCGTATCTGGTTGATCGCCATCTGCCCGCTACCGTCGGCACCACGGTGCTGGCGCTGGTGGGCCTGTTCAACGTGTTCGGCACCTACATTGCCGGCTGGCTCGGCGGGCGGATGAGCAAGCCCAAGCTGCTCACCGGCCTGTACCTGCTGCGTGGCGTGGTGATCCTTGCTTTCCTCTGGGCGCCGCTGACGGTATGGACGGCCTACGCCTTCGGCATCGCCATGGGGCTGCTGTGGCTGTCGACGGTGCCGCTCACCAATGGCACCGTGGCCACGCTGTTCGGTGTGCGCAACCTGTCGATGCTCGGCGGCATCACCTTCCTGTTCCACCAGATCGGCGCCTTCCTCGGCGGCTGGCTGGGCGGTTATGTGTATGACCACACCGGCAACTACGATCTGGTCTGGCAGATTTCCATCCTCCTCAGCCTGCTCGCCGGCCTGCTCAACTGGCCGGTGCGCGAGCGCCCGGTCGAGCGGGCGGCGCTGGGGGCGGCGTGAGGCGTTCACTGGCGATCGTGCTGGCGCTGGGCCTCGGCCTGGTGCTGGCCGGCCTTGCCTGGTGGGGCTGGCAGCTTGGCGGGCTGGCGCTGATGCAGCTGGGCATGGGCAGTTGCTGAGGGTCGTCGCGCAGCGTAGCGTGGCGGGATAATTCGAGGATCACTGCCATGCGTCTTTCCCTGCTCGCCCTGTCCCTGTTATTGCCCCTGGCCGCGCAAGCCGCCGATTGCCCGGCGCTGCTCAAGACCCAGGGCGAACTGCCCAAGCTGCGTTCCAAGGACAGCCTCGACCTCTGCCGGCTCTACGCCGGCAAGCCGCTGGTGGTGGTGAACACCGCCAGTCACTGCGGCTTCACCCCGCAGTTCAAGGGGCTGGAAGCGCTGTACCAGAAGTACAAGGGGCAGGGCCTGGAAGTGCTCGGCGTGCCCTCCGACGACTTCAAGCAGGAAGACGCCGACGCCGCGGAGACCGCCAAGGTCTGCTACGGCAACTACGGCGTGACCTTCAACATGACCTCGGTGCAGCACGTCAGCGGCGATGAAGCCATCCCGCTGTTCAAGGACCTTTCCGCCCAGGCCGACCAGGTGCCGCGCTGGAATTTCTTCAAGTACGTGGTGGATCGCCAGGGCAAGGTGGTGGCGGAGTTTTCCAGCCTGACCAAGCCGGATGATCCGGAATTGCAGGCGGCAGTGGAGAAGGCTATCGCCAGCCAGCCTTGAGCCGTGGCGGCGCCAGGAAGCCGGGCCGATGCCCGGCTTTTTTGTGCCTGTGCCCGTTGCGGGGAAATTTTCTGTTACAGATGTTGTGGCGAGGTGCCACAATTCACGCCTCGGAACCGCGTCAGGCGGTCGCCGGATCATGGACTGATTCAGGAGATTTACCCTATGGATGGCAAAGCCCTTTTCCTCGCCGTACTACTCGCCCAGGCCGTCGCCGCACCGGCGTTCGCGGCCACCGCCACGTCCAGCCAGAGCGAGGCGCCCGCTCCCGCAGCGCCTGCCGCCGCACCGGCGGCCGAGTCGGACGAGGAGATGTCCCCCGAGACCTTCGTCGCCAGCCTGCACTTCAAGAAGGGCAAGGTAGTTGTGGGCGACAACCTCGCGACCTTCGATCTGCCGGAAAACTTCGTATTCCTCGACGGCAAGGATTCCGAGCGCGTACTCGAGGCCTGGGGCAACCCGCCGAGCTCCGAGCCGCCGCTGGGCATGCTGATGCCCGCCGGTGTATCGCCCTTCGAGCCCGCTGCATGGGCGGTGACCGTGGAGTACGAGGAGAGTGGCTACGTCTCCGACGAGGACGCCGGGAAGATCGATTACGCCGAGATGCTCAAGGAGATGCAGGACGACCTGCGCGAAGCCAATCCGGAGCGCGAGAAACAGGGCTTCGAGGCGATCCAGCTGATCGGCTGGGCGGCGCCGCCGCACTATGACGCGGCGGAGAAGAAGCTGTACTGGGCGAAGGAGCTGAAGTTCGGTGACAGCAAGGAGCACACGCTGAACTACAACATCCGCGTGCTGGGCCGCAAAGGCGTGCTGGTGCTGAACTTCGTCGCCGGCATGGAGCAACTGCCGGAGATCGAGAAGAACGTCGGCAAGGTGCTGGCGATGACCGAGTTCAACCCCGGTAGCCGCTACGTGGACTTCAACCCGAGCGTCGACAAGGTCGCCGCCTATGGTCTGGGTGCGCTGATCGCCGGCAAGGTCGCGGCCAAGGTCGGTCTGTTCGCCACCCTGCTGGTCCTGCTGAAGAAGCTCTGGATCGTCCCGGCGCTGGCCATCGGCTGGATTGCTCGCCGCTTCAAGCGCAAGCCGTCCACCGAGGGTTGATTCGCAGGCATGACTCTCTAGGCAAAGAAAAGCCGGGCAATTGCCCGGCTTTTTCGTGCTGCTGAAGGATCAGCCTTTCTCGCCCTGGACGGTCTTGCCGTTCACGGTGCCTTCCTTGAGCATGATCTGGTATTCCTTGCCATCGGACTCCTGCTGATACAGGCGAACCAGCAGGAAGTCCCAATCCTTGGCGAACCAGAGGATGGTCTTGCGGTTGCTCTTGGTGGGGTCGCGCACGCGCTCCACCTTGATGGCGGTGATCAGGCCGGCCTGGGTGCGGACCTTCTCCTCGCCGAGCACGCGGAAATCGTAGGTATCGCTTTCGGTACCCTCGATCACCTGGTAGCTCATGGCCTTCTTGCCGACGGCCACGTCATGCTGCAGCGCGAGCTGGTAGGTGGACTTGTCCAGCTGGCCCTTGTTCAGCGGCTGGCGCACCTGGTCGCCACGGTCGTTGCCCAGTACCTGCTTCTCGGACCAGTCGAAGTCGAGCTCGGTCTGCTTGTTCTTGCCCAGCCCTTCGCGGGCCCAGCGGTAGGTCAGCGGCAGGTAGACGTCGTTCTCGACTTTGAAAGTGCTGCTTTCGGTGAGGCTGGCGAGCAGCATGGACGCCTTGAAGTCCAGTTCCCAGCGGCCGCCGTCGCCTTGCTTGAGGCTGCGGGAAGCGGTCCCGCTGATCGGCATCTGTTTCCAGTCGGCGGTATAGCTGGCCTCGAATGGCTTCAGGTCGAAGGCCTGTGCCGGCAAGGTCAGTACAGCCATCAGGAACAGCAGGGCTCTGCGCATTGCGAATCTCCTAGGTTCGGTACGAATAGCCGGAGGCGGGGAGCGTTTCCCCATCCAGCATGGCGCCATGCTCGCCCAGGCGCAAACGGCCTTCGGCGAACCAGTGCATGGCCAGCGGGTAGATCACATGCTCCTGCAGGTGAACGCGCTGCGCCAGCGTCTCCGGCGTGTCGTCAGACTGTACCGGGATTGCGGCCTGTACGACCAGAGGACCTCCGTCAAGTTCCTCGGTGACGAAGTGCACACTACAGCCATGTTCGGCGTCGCCGGCTTCCAGCGCCCGCTGGTGGGTGTGCAGGCCCTTGTACTTGGGCAGCAGGGACGGATGGATGTTCAACAGGCGGCCGTGGTAGTGGCGCACGAAGCCCGGACTGAGGATGCGCATGAAGCCGGCGAGCAGCACCAGGTCGGGGTTGAAGCCGTCGATGGCCTGGATCAGCGCGGCATCGAAGCTTTCACGGTCGGCGTAGGCCTTGTGGTCGAGGAAACAGGTCTCGATGCCGACCTTGCGCGCGCGCTCCAGGCCATAGGCGTCCGCGCGGTTGGACACCACCGCGCGGATCACCGCCGACGACGGGGCGTCGGCGAGGCTGTCGATCAGGGCTTGCAGATTGCTGCCGGAGCCGGAAATCAGCACCACGACATTGCAAGGTGTGGACATCAGTGGCCTTTCAGGTTGTTCAGGACCACGCGCTCGGCGTCGGCGGCGCAGGCGTCGATGCGGCCGATGACCCACGGCTGCTCGCCGGCGTCACGCAGAGCCTTCAGGGAAGCTTCGACCTGATCCTGGGCGACGCAGATGACCATGCCCACGCCGCAGTTCAGCACGCGGTGCATCTCGGTCTCGTCGACGTTGCCTTTTTCCTGCAGCCAGTCGAAGACCGCCGGGCGCTGCCAGCTGGCGACGTCGATCACGGCCTGGGCGTTGTCCGGCAGTACGCGCGGGATGTTGTCCAGCAGGCCGCCACCGGTGATGTGGGCCATGGCCTTGACCGCGCCGGTCTGCTTGATCAGCTGCAGCAGCGGCTTGACGTAGATACGGGTCGGGGCCATCAGCAGGTCGGCCAGGGGCTTGCCGCCGAGCTGGGTGGACTCGATGTCGGCACCGGAGACTTCGATGATCTTGCGGATCAGCGAGTAACCGTTGGAGTGCGGGCCGGAGGAGGGCAGGGCGATCAGGGCGTCGCCGGCGACCACTCTCGAGCCGTCGATGATTTCCGATTTTTCCACCACGCCGACGCAGAAGCCGGCCAGGTCGTAATCTTCGCCTTCGTACATGCCCGGCATCTCGGCGGTTTCACCACCGACCAGGGAGCAGCCGGCCAGCTCGCAACCGGCGCCGATGCCGGTGACCACGGTGGCGGCCACGTCGACGTTGAGCTTGCCGGTGGCGTAGTAGTCGAGGAAGAACAGCGGCTCGGCGCCGCACACGACCAGATCGTTCACGCACATGGCGACCAGGTCCTGGCCGATGCTGTCGTGCTTGTTCAGGTTCAGCGCCAGGCGCAGCTTGGTGCCGACGCCGTCGGTGCCGGAGACCAGTACGGGTTGCTTGTAGCCGGCCGGGATTTCGCACAGAGCGCCGAAGCCACCCAGGCCGCCCATCACTTCCGGACGCGCAGTGCGCTTGGCGACGCCTTTGATGCGTTCGACCAGGGCTTCGCCGGCGTCGATGTCCACACCGGCGTCCTTGTAGCTCAACGAGGGTTGCTTGTTGCTCATAAATCCAGGCCTATAGAGGGATGATTCGTCTTGCGGCCAGAGCACGCCATCGGCGCGCTCAGCCTGCGCGGGAGGCGCGGGATTTTATCAGGCTTGCCCGGCAGCGGCCATCTCGCGCTGTTGCCGCTGGCTGGACGGCTGTTTAAGGTATAGGCCTTCTTTGCCGCCTCGCACGATGCGGCGTCCCGATTCCTCCGCGAGAGCCCGCCATGCGTCTGACTGCCCGCCTGTTGATCCTCTGCCTGTCGCTGCTCAGCCTGCCCGGCTTCGCTGAAACCCTGGGCAACCTCTATCAGGTGCACGAGCCGGTCGCCTCCCAGCAGCCGGACGAGCGCAACGCCGGCCTGACCCGTGCCCTGCAGACCCTGGTGCAGCGCCTGACCGGCGATACCCGCGGCCTGCAAAGCCCTGCGCTGGCCGGTTACTTCAAGGACCCGCAACAACTGATCAGCCAGTACGGCTACGAGAACGGTCCGCCCATGGCGCTGGTGGTCGACTTCGATCCGACCGCCACCGACAACGCGCTGCGCCAGGCCGGTCTGCCGGTGTGGGGCGCCAGCCGTCCGTCTGTTCTGGCCTGGTGGCTGAACGAAGGCGCCAACGGCACCAGCCTGGTGGGTGACAGCCAGGAGGCCGCAGCGCCTCTGAACCGTGCCGCCCAGCGCCGCGGCCTGCCGCTGCGCCTGCCGATGGCCGACCTCAGCGAACAGCAGGTCGGCACCGCCGAGAACATCAATGCCGCGCAACCCGGTGCGCTGCAGTCTGCCTCCGAGCGCTACGGTGCTGATGCGCTGCTGGCGGTGGACGCCAAGGAGGCTGACGGCAAGTGGACCGCCACCTGGCGCGTGTGGATGGGCGACAGCCGCGAGCAGGGCCAGGCCCAGGGCGATACCCCCGATGCGCTGGCCGATGCGGTGATGCTGGGTGTTTCGCAGCGTCTGTCGCAGCGCTTCGTTGGCACTGCCGGCGCCGCCACCGCGCAGGTCCTGCAGATCGAAGGGGCGGACCTTGCCCGCTACGCCACGGTGTCGCGCCTGCTGGAGCCGATGGGCGCCAAGCTGGTGCTGGTGCAGGGTGGGAAGCTGATCTACAACGTTACCGCCAGCCCCGAGCAGCTGCGTGCGCAACTGGCCCTGGCCCATCTGCAGGAGTCGCCCGCCGAACCGGCGCAGCCGGCGGTGGATGCCAACGGCCAGCCGGTGCCGAATCCCGCCGTACCGCGTGCGAACGTCCTGCGCTTCCACTGGTAGCTTTCACGGATAAAGCCGGGCCCCGGGGGCGGACAAAGTCCCGTTCCCAGGCCCCGGCTGCTCTGATCCGCACTGAGGAGCTGCGTTATCCTTCTGATTTGGATAAACTTTCAGTCACCACGGCCCACCACAAGCGATTGAAGAAACGCCCGGCCCGCATGACTCCTATGCAGCTTCCCTTAAGCGTACGCCTGCGCGATGACGCAACGTTCGCCAACTACTACCCCGGTGCCAATGCCGCGGCGCTGGGCTATGTCGAGCGTCTGTGCGAACCGGAGGCGGGTTGGACGGAGAGCCTCATCTACCTGTGGGGCGCCGAAGGCGTAGGCCGCAGCCACTTGTTGCAGGCCGCCTGCATCCGCTCCGAACAGTTGGGCGAGCCGTCCGTCTATCTGCCGATGGCTGACCTGGTGGCCTACGGCCCGGAGATCTTCGACAACCTCGAACAGCGCGAACTGGTGTGCCTCGATGACCTCGACGCGCTGGCCGGCAAGCGCGAGTGGGAAGAGGCGCTGTTCCACCTGTTCAACCGCCTGCGCGATTCCGGCCGCAAACTGCTGCTCTCGGCCTCGGTATCGCCGCGCGAGCTGCCGGTGAAGCTGCCGGACCTGAAGTCCCGCCTGACCCTCTCGCTGATCTTCCAGCTGCATCCGCTGACCGACGACGAGAAGCTCCGTGCCCTGCAACTGCGTGCTTCGCGCCGTGGCCTGCACCTGACCGACGAAGTGGGGCGCTTCATCCTCACCCGCGGTGCGCGCAGCATGCAGTTCCTCTTCGACCTGCTGGACGAGCTGGACAAGGCCTCGCTGCAGGCCCAGCGCAAGCTGACCATTCCCTTCCTGAAGGAAACCATGGGCTGGTAAAGCCCAGGTTTCCTTCGCGGTACCTCAGGCGCTCGTCGCTTCCGACTTCGACTCTTCGCCTTCTCCAGCCCGCTTGCGGTCGTACTGGAAGCGCCAGCGTGTGTACATCAGCGCCGAACAGAACAGCGACACGCTGAGGATGATCTCCGCCCAGCCGAAAATGGCGTGGTTGGGATCGAAGGCGTTGAGCACGCCGAGAATGAAATACAGGTTGATCACATAGCACGCCCAGGCATGGCCGCGGGCGCTGCCGATCAGTATGCCCGGCGCCACCAGCAGCAGTGGCAGCAGCTTGAATGCCAGGACCGCCCAGGGCACCCAGTGCGCGGCGCCATGGGCGTCGGCGAACAGCAGGTCCCAGATGACGATGAGCAGGATCAGCCCGATGAAGCTGCCGAGGGCGACCGCGCGGCTGGCGGCCAGCCGGGGTTTGAGCCACTCCATGGGCGGCAGCGGTTTGTTCTTGCGGGCCATTCAACTCTCCAGTTTGCGGGCGACTTCGGCCAGGCGCTTGCCCAGCGCGCGGCACAGGGTGATTTCGTGGTCATCGAGGCTGCGCTTGCCGTCCGCGCCGGCGAAGTGGCTGGCGCCGTACGGCGTGCCGCCGCCGCGGGTCTCCAGCAGCGCCGGCTCGCTGTAGGGGATGCCGGTGACGATCATGCCGTGGTGCAGCAGCGGCAGCAGCATCGACAGTTGTGTCGTTTCCTGGCCGCCATGCAGGCTGGCGGTGGAAGTGAAGACCGCCGCCGGCTTGCCGACCAGGCCGCCGGTCAGCCAGAGGCTGCTGGTGCCATCGAGGAAGTACTTGAGCGGCGCGGCCATGTTGCCGAAGCGCGTCGGGCTGCCCAGGGCCAGGCCGGCGCACTCCTTCAGGTCGTCCAGGGTGGCGTAGAGCGCACCTTCGGCGGGGATGTCCGGGGCCACGGCTTCGCACTCGGTGGAGACCGCCGGCACCGTGCGCACGCGCGCCTCCAGGCCGCCCTGTTCCACGCCACGGGCGATCTGCCTCGCCATCTCGGCGGTGGAGCCGTGGCGGCTGTAGTAGAGGATCAGGATGTAGGCTGTGCTCAAGGCAGGATCTCCAGTACCTTCTCCGGCGGGCGGCCGATCACCGCCTTGTCGCCGACGATCAGTATCGGCCGCTCGATCAGCTTGGGATGGCTGGTCATCGCCTCGATCAGTTGCTCGTCGCTGAGGGCCGGGTTGGCCAGGTCGAGGGTCTTGTACTCGTCCTCGCCGGTGCGCAGCAGTTGGCGCGCGCCGATGCCGAGCTTGCCGAGCAGCGCCTTGAGTTCCGCCGCGCTGGGCGGGGTTTCCAGGTAGCGGATGATCTCCGCCTGGATGCCGCGTTCTTCCAGCAGTTCGAGGGCGCCGCGGGATTTCGAGCAGCGGGGATTGTGAAACAGTGAAATCTGGCTCATGTGCCGGGACTCGCAAGGCCGATGAAGTGGCGGCTATTCTAACCGCCTCCTCGGATCGGACTGAACCGCTGTCGTGCGCCGCGATCTACGAGGACGGTTTTTCTGTGCAGCCTAAGGACAATTCATGCGTGACCGCTTGCAGGGCCTGGTCGAATTCGGCCGCTATCTGGTCCAGCGCTTCCTCGCCGACAAGGCGCCCAACAGTGCGGCGGCCCTGACCTATACCACGCTGTTCGCCGTCGTCCCGATGATGACCGTGACCTTCGCCATGCTGTCGGCCGTGCCGGCGTTCGAGGGGATGGGGGAGCGCATCCAGCTGTTCGTGTTCCGCAACTTCGTGCCCTCCACCGGCGAAGCGGTGGAGGCCTACCTGCGCAACTTCATCGTGCAGGCGCGGCACCTGACGTGGCTGGGCGTCGCGTTCCTGGCCGTCACCGCGTTCACCATGCTGGTGACCATCGAGAAGGCCTTCAACGCCATCTGGCGCGTGCGCCAGCCGCGCCGGGGTGTCGCGCGCTTCCTGCTGTACTGGGCGATCCTCAGCCTGGGGCCGCTGTTGCTGGGCACAGGCTTTGCGGTGTCGACCTACATCACCTCGCTGTCGCTGTTGTCCGGCCCGCATGCCTTGCCGGGGGCGGCGATGCTGCTGAAGTTCATGCCGCTGCTGTTCAGCGTGGCGGCCTTCACCCTGATCTATGCGGCGGTGCCCAATGCGCGGGTGCCGTTCCTGCATGCCCTGGCCGGTGGGGTGTTCACCGCCATCCTGTTCGAGGCGGCGAAGTCCCTGTTCGGCCTCTATGTCAGCCTGTTCCCCGGTTACAAGCTGATCTACGGCGCTTTCGCCACGGTGCCACTGTTCCTGCTGTGGATCTACCTGTCCTGGCTGATCGTGCTGTTCGGTGCGGAGCTGGTCTGCAATCTCTCCTCGACGCGCCTGTGGCGCCGCCGCGCGCTGCCGCGCCTGCTGGTGATCCTCGGGGTGCTGCGGGTGTTCTTCGATCGCCAGCGGCACGGCGTGCCGACCCGGCTGGAACATCTGCACCGTGCGGGCTGGCTGCTGCCGGAAGACGAGTGGGAGGAGATCCTCGACTTTCTGGAGGGCGAGCAGCTGGTTTGCCGCGTAGGTGCGACCAGTGCGTCCTGGGTGCTGTGCCGCGACCTGGGCAGCTACCGCCTGCATCACCTGCTCAACCGCAGCCCCTGGCCGCTGCCGTGCCTCGATGCCTTGCCGGCCGAACTGGACGAGCCCTGGTACCCCGCCTTGCGGCAAACCCTGGAGCGCTATCAGGCGGAGCGGCAGGCGCTTTTCGGAGCCAGCCTCGCAGAATGGTTGAAGCCGTCACATTCTGAGTGACGTAAAACGTCAGTTTCGGGCGATTCTGATTCTTCGGAAACTTCGTACGCAGTTTAGGACGCGCCAATCATGGCTGTTCGTGGATTGGCACGCTTCTGGCTACAGTCCTGTCAGGACAATGATGTCCTGCAGAAGTTCCTTCAAGGCCCGTGAATCCATGAATGACGACCAGAAGAACGTAGTACACCTGCATCAGCGCGATCCGCAAAGCGCGCTGGAGAGGCTGAATAGAATTACTGGTCTGCAATTCAGCAGTTGGCCGGAGTCCCTGTTACCTGTAGTACAGGGCGAGGCGAAGGACCTGCCGCCACAAACGGAGCTCGAACCTGTGGCCCAGGTACGGCAGTTGGGCTGATCAGAGGCTGGTGGCAATCGGTCGAGCCGTGCTGTCCTGCGGCTCGACCGCCTGTACAAACAGCTCTTCGACCACCAGGCGCGACAGGCCGACGGCCGTCCGCAACCTCACCTGCATATCCTCGATTCGCTGGCGGAATGGCAGACGGGCGATCCCCGACAGCAGGATGCGACTCTGCGAATTCACCGTGCCGTGATCGACGGCCACTTCCCTGTCCTTTTCGCCATCCCGGTAGGTGACCACCAGTGTCACTGGCAGCGCTGTCACGCCGGGCAGGTGCAGCCAGACTGCGACGTTGTAGTCGCTCAGGCGCCCGCCGCCGGCCGAGTTGGCGGAGCGCGCATTACTGACGATGTGGCTGGGAACCTTGCTGACGAGCTGGTCGTTGGGCTGCATCTGGCGATCCTGTCGAGACTGGGAGGCGTGCGTGGCGCCTGCCGCATACTGGGGCTGTCGAGAGGCGGCTGGATGAAGTGCTTCTAGTCGGCTCGGACGAACGTCCGAATTATAAGTAGGAGATATCCGACAAACCGGGCTTACTGCCGATCTTGGCTGTGACTTGTCTCGCAATTCAGCTTTCAGGCAAGCCGCAGTGGATGTCGGGAGACGAGGGGCGTGCCCAGGTTCGAGGCCGGTAGCGGCAGGATGGTCTGGTTGTCGAAGCTGGCCAATTGCAGCCAGAGGTTTTCACCTTCCACGAAGTGCCCCTGCGGCAGCCAGAGGCCGTGATACCAGCCATTGCCGGGCTCTGGGGTGCTCTGCAGCACGCCGGGGTGACGCTGCGCGTCAGGGGCGCGGCGGAGCCAGACGGGGCGGGGGAGTCCTTTCAGATAGCGCAGGCCCAGGTGCAGCCCGTCATTGTTGAGGTGCCGCCAGCGCACGATGGCCAGGGTCGGAGTGCCGTTGCTGTTCAGGATCAGCAGCAGTTGGCCGACCGGAAACTGGTTGGCGCGATTACCCGCGCAATGGATGCGGGTGCCTCCGGCGCTGACGTCCAGTATCCCGGCCTCGCAGCCGCCCTGGGCGTCGGAGGTGAGCAGGTGCTGCTGGATGGCGCCCAGTCCCACGATCAGTTGGCAGGTGCCGGTCTGCTCCAGGCGCTCGTGGCGGCGTGGGTGATGTCCCAGCCAATGATGGCGGATGCGCTCGAGCAGGGCTCCCTGGTCGGCCCTGCGCAAGGGGGCGGGGTCGTGCAGGGCGATCAGCAGCGCGCCCAGCTCCAGGCGGCGCAGTCGTTCGGAGGGGGCATCGGCGCCCTGCTCGGGGCTGACGCAGGGCTGGTCGGCGCCCAGGTCCACCAGGTAGCCCTCCTGTTCCTCTTCATCCCAGGGCTGCAGTCGTCCGAGGGCGGCGAGGGGCGCCAGGGCGCTGAACAGTTGCGGGGCTTCGCCTTCGGCCAGGTGGAAGGGGTTGCTCAGGGCGAGCAGCAGAATCTGCTGGTAGAGGCCGCGCAAGGTTCCGGCGGGGACGGGATCGAAGGCGGCGGCCACCGGCTCGTCGAGACACTCCTGGTGTTCGCCGATCCAGTACAGCAGGTGGCTGTCGCGCCAGAGCACTCCGGGCGGCTGCTGGTACTGCTGGTAGTGGCGCAGCAGTGCCTGGGCCAGGAAGTGCTGGGCCATGTACAGGCACCAGGCCATGTGCGGCCGGGAAGGTTTCCGACCCTGCAGGATCTGCAGCAGCAGGCGTTTGAAGCCCGCCGCAAGCTCGGTGCAAAAATGCACGAAGAGCACCGGTGGCGTCTTTTCGTGGCGAACCAGCTGCGAATAGTGGCGATATTCTTCGGTCAGGCTTTGCAGGGCGCGTTGCCTTTCCAGTAAGGTCAGCGCACATCGGTTGAGGCGGAACAGGGTGCCGAGGGCCTTCTGCAGTCCTTCCTGCAGGGAATGGCGCCGGGATTCCTGAAGCCTGGCCGCCAGATTGCTCACTGCATCGGAATCCTCTTCGAGGATATCCGGCACCTCCAGACGCAAGGCGTCGAGCGTCATGAACACCCCGCATACACGAGGACTGAAGGCATGGGAGTGCGGCTCCGTATTTTGATGGGACTGGTCGCCGGCCTGCTCCTGGCCGGTTGTTCGGCGGACTATGGTACCGATCAGCACGGACAGAAAGTAACCGCTGCGAGCATGGATGGCCAGTGGCTAGTTATTAATTATTGGGCCGAATGGTGCGCACCGTGCCGCAAGGAGATTCCCGAGCTGAACCGGCTCGCGGAGCAGGGCAAGGCGCAGGGCTTCCGAGTGCTGGGCGTGAACTTCGACGGATTGCGCGACGCCGACCTGGAGAAGGCCGCGCAGGCGCTGGGAGTGCAGTACACCGTGCTGGCCGATGACCCCGCGCCGCACTACAGTCTGCCGCGCAGCGAGGCGCTGCCTGTAACCTATATCGTCGACCCTGAGGGCAAGTTGCGCGAGCAGTTGCTCGGCGAGCAGACCGCTGCCGGCCTGCAGGCGCGCCTGACCGAGCTGCAAGAGGAGAAGCACTGATGGCCAGAATCTGTCTGCACGGTTATGTGAGCGGCAAGGTGCAGGGCGTGTATTTCCGCCAGAGTACGCAGGAGCAGGCCGAGAGCCTGGACGTCGATGGCTGGGCGCGCAATCTGGACGATGGTCGGGTGGAGGTGCTGCTCGAAGGCGAGGAGGGCGCCGTGCGCGAACTGGAGAAGTGGCTGGCCCGTGGGCCGGTCAAGGCCAAGGTGACGGCGGTGGAGCTGGAGCCGATGACACCCCAGGGCATCGCCGGCTTCATCGTGCGCCGCTGAGAGCCTGTTTACGATCAGCTGCGCGTCGGCATAACTGCGTTAAAAACAGGTTCGGACTGCTCATTTACAGCTCGTAAACTCCGCGTCCTCGCCCGTTTTTGCCTTGTTCTGCTCTAGCTCGCGCGATCGTAAACAGGCTCTGAATCAGTTGCTCGCTGCGCCCGGATCGGCAGCCAGGCGGCCGGCATCGGTCATCAGGCTGTGGAGAAATTCCTTCTGCAGCTCCGGATCATTGCGGGTCAGCTCGATCAGGCTCTGTTCCAGCTCGCTGGCTTCCTCTTCCATGCCCAGTTCGGACAGGCGCTTCACCCGGTGCACCCAGTGGTGCACATCATCCGCTTCGAGGTCGTCGTAGATCAGCCGGTGGGCTTCCTGCAGCTTGCCGCGCAGTGAACGGCTGACCTGCAGGCTGGCATCGGCGCGGGTGTCGTCCGAAGGGTCCTGAACGCTGAACTGCAGGCGACCGATGCGGCTGACTTCCTCGTCGCTGAAGGGGCCTTCGAGCAGGTTCAGGCGCAGTACGCCGTGGCGGTCGGTGAGCAGTTCCTGGGAGTTCTTGCCGGCGGTGATGGTCACCGGACGCTCCGACCAGGGCAGGCTCGAATACTCCGTGCGCTTGTCGCGCTGCTTCTCTTCGATGTTTGCCAGGTTCTGCTCGGCGCGGCCGTTGGACTGCATGTTCATGAACGGATTCATGCCGTCGATGCCGTAGCGGATCCAGCCTCGGGTGACGCTTTCGGGCAGGTTGCCCAGGGCGAACACGTTGACCACGTTGGCGCCGATACCGCCAACGAAGGCCACGACGCCCAGCGGCATTTCGTAGACCTTGCGCCAGCCCTGGTAGGGCGTATAGCGGTCGTAGCGCCGGGTGACCTCGAACTCGGTGACTTCGAAGGTCTTCTGTTCCTGCACGCGAATGCGTCGCTGCGGCAGTTCCAGGGTGCCCGGCGTGCCTACGTCGATCTGCAGGCTGTGGTCGAGCAGTTTGCGCTCGACGCGTTCTTCGTGCTCGCTGCGTTGCGACAGCTGGTTGGCGCAGCCGCTCAGCAGGAGGCTGCCGCCGAGGGCGGCAACCACGAGGCTGGAGGTACTTCGGGGGAACATCGCTCTGCTCAGTTACGGATCTTGGCCGTGATGAAGGCTTGCAGGTCGGACAGGGCGACAGGCTGCGACTCGGCGTCGCGACGGCCCTTGTATTCCAGGGCGCCATCATCCAGGCCGCGCTCGCTGACCACGATGCGGTGCGGGATGCCGATCAGCTCCATGTCGGCGAACTTCACGCCGGGGCTGGTCTTCTTGTCGCGGTCGTCCAGCAGTACTTCGAAGCCTGCAGCGGTGAGGTCGGCGTACAGCTTGTCGGCCGCGGCACGCACTGCTTCGTTCTCGTACTTCATCGGCACGATGGCGATCTGGAAGGGCGCCAGGGCGGCCGGCCAGAGGATGCCGCGGTCGTCGTAGTTCTGCTCGATGGCGGCAGCGACCACACGGGATACGCCGATGCCGTAGCAGCCCATGATCAGGGTGACCGGCTTGCCGCTCTCGCCCAGTACGGAAAGCTTCATGGCTTCGCTGTACTTGGTGCCGAGCTGGAAGATGTGGCCGACTTCGATGCCGCGGCGGATCACCAGGGTGCCCCGGCCGTCCGGGCTCGGGTCGCCGGCGACGACGTTACGCAGGTCGGCGACTTCCGGTACCGGCAGGTCGCGTTCCCAGTTCACGCCGAAGTAGTGCTTGTCGTCGACGTTGGCGCCGGCGACGAAGTCGCTCATCAGGGCCACGGAGCGGTCGACGATGCAGGGCAGCGGCAGGTTCAGCGGGCCGAGGGAGCCGGGCGCAGCGCCGATGGCGGCCTGGATGTCCTTCTCGCTGGCCATCTGCAGGGGGCTGGCCACCAGCGGGTGGTTGCCGGCCTTGATCTCGTTGAGTTCGTGGTCGCCACGGACGACCAGTGCGATCAGCTTGCCTTCCTCGGCGGCGTGCACCACCAGGGTCTTGATGGTCTTCTCGATCGGCGCACCGAACTTTTCCACCAGGTCGGCGATGGTCTTGGTATCGGGGGTGTCGACCAGGCGCAGTTCCTCGGTGGCGGCGCCGCGAGCGGTTTCGCGCGGCAGCGCCTCGGCCTTCTCGATGTTGGCTGCGTAGTCGGAGCTGTCGCTGAAGACGATGTCGTCTTCGCCGGAGTTGGCCAGTACGTGGAATTCGTGGGAGCCGCTGCCGCCGATGGAGCCGTTGTCGGCCTGCACCGGACGGAACTCCAGGCCCAGGCGGGTGAAGATCTTGCAGTAGGCGTCGTACATGACGTCGTAGGTCTGCTGCAGCGAGTCCTGGCTGGCGTGGAAGGAGTAGGCGTCCTTCATGATGAACTCGCGGCCGCGCATCAGGCCGAAGCGCGGACGGATCTCGTCACGGAACTTGGTCTGGATCTGGTACATGTTGATCGGCAGCTGCTTGTAGCTGTTCAGCTCGTTGCGCGCCAGATCGGTAATGACTTCCTCGTGGGTCGGACCGACGCAGAATTCGCGGTCATGACGGTCCTTCAGGCGCAGCAGCTCGGGGCCGTACTGCTGCCAGCGGCCCGATTCCTGCCACAGTTCGGCGGGCTGAACGGCGGGCATCAGCACTTCCAGGGCGCCGGCGGCGTTCATTTCCTCGCGAACGATGGCTTCGGCCTTGCGCAGCACCCGCAGACCCATTGGCAGCCAGGTGTACAGACCGGACGCCAGCTTGCGGATCATGCCGGCGCGCAGCAGCAGCTGGTGGCTGATGACGACCGCATCGGAGGGGGTTTCTTTCAGGGTGGAAAGCAGATACTGGCTGGTACGCATCTTTGGCCGTTATGTCGGTTGCGAAGAGGGATATAGGCTGGGCATTGTACGGTGCAGGTCTGGCTGCGTACAGGGCGTGGCGGGCAGAGAGGGAGGCGCAAGGTGAGTCGACTGAATGCGGCGCAGGTGCAGGCGTTCATCCGGGCTGGGTTGCCCATGGCGGATGAGATGGATTTTCGCGTCGACGCGCTGGAAGGGCGTAGTGCGTTCGCGCGTATTCCTTTTCACGGCAAGCTGGTTCGCCCGGGTGGAACGGTGTCCGGGCCGACCATCATGGCGCTGGCGGATGCGGCGATGTATGCAGTGATTCTGGCCCAGCTGGATAACGTCGAGATGGCCGTTACTTCCAACCTCAATATCAATTTTCTCAGCAAGCCGAAGCCGGAAGATCTTCTGGCGGAGGCGAAGATATTAAAGCTGGGGCGCCGTCAAGTGGTGTGCGAGGTGTCTGTCTATTCCGTGAGCAATCAGGAGGAATTGGTTGCCCATGTAACCGGCACCTATGTATTGCCGATGTAACGAGTTCGTTCGAAGTTGTTTGCAAGTTGCAAGAAAAAGCCCGGCCGAAGCCGGGCTTTTCATTACCTGCAGTTCGCTCTGTATTACAGAACGGACAGCGGGTAGTCGACGATCAGACGGAACTCGTCGATATCGCCTTCGGCCTGGTCGGTGTTGGCGCGGTGCCAGGACTGGCGGACGCGGAAGGACAGGTCCTTCGCCGGGCCTTCCTGAACTACGTACTTGGCCTCGACGTTGGTCTCGTGGTGCTTGCCGTCTGCGCCATAGCCATAGTTGGCGTAGGGGCTGTTCGGATCGATCTTGGTGCCGTCGATGTCGTCACCGTGCACGTAACGGGTCATGAAGGTCAGGCCGGGTACGCCGTACTCTTTCATGTTCAGGTCGTAGCGAGCCTGCCAGGATTTTTCACCCGGACCGTTGAAGTCGGAGTACTGGATGGAGTTGGCGAGGAAGATCGAGTCGCCGCCTGCGTTGTTGTCACCGATGCCGATGTAGTCGAACGGAGTGTTGCCGTTCACTTTCTGGAAGGCCAGGGTCAGGGTGTGCGCGCGCAGGAAGGAGTAGGCGGCGGCCAGCGAGTAGGTGTTGTTGCTGATGTCACCCAGCTTGGCGGAGCCCGACTCGCGGGTGTTGTAGTAGTTGACGTCAAAGCCCAGGGACTGGTCTTCGGCGATCGGCAGGGTGTAGTTCAGGTTGACGTAGTACTGGTCCCACAGGTCTTCAACCTGGGCGCCGTACAGTTGTGCACTGAACTGATCGTTGAAAGCGTACTTGCCGCCGATGAAGTCAGCGGAGTTGGCGGTAACGCCACCGTATTGCGACCAGATCTCGCCGTCACGGTTGGTGGTGTCCTGGCCGGTACCGGAGTAGTAGTGGCCGCCTTCGAGGTCCAGACCTTCGATTTCGCTGCTCATCAGCGCGATGCCGCTGGCGGTTTGCGGCAGCAGGCGGGTGCCGCCTACGGCGAATACCGGAGCGGTCGGCTGCATGTCACCGGCTTTCAGCTCGGTCTTGGAGATGCGGACCTTGACGGCACCGCCGGCTTTGCCGAAGTCGTCGGCCTTCTCGCCGTTGTCGTGAACCGGCAGGTTGCCGGTAGCGCCGTAGCCGCTGCCACCGTCGAGCTTCAGACCCAGGTAGCCGAAGGCGTCAACGCCGAAGCCTACAACGCCCTGAGTGAAGCCGGAGTTGTAGTTGGCCCAGAAACCTTGAGTCCAGTCACGGGAGTCACGGGCGCCATCTTTCTTGTTGCGATTGAAGTAGTAGTTGCGAACCAGGAAGTTCAGGCTGCTGTCTTCGACAAAGCCTTTTGCATCAGCCTGGTTGCCTACGAAGGGTTCGGCCATTGCCAGTTGCGTGGTGCCTGCAGATACCGCCAGGGCGATGGCGCTCCACTTCATCACTTTCATTGTGATTGCTCCTTTGGTTTTGAAATTATCTGCCATCACAGTGCCGCGGTGACGGCTCATTCTTTTTGTCGGCGCTAACTTATAGCACGCGTGTTGTCTTGGCGATAGTTGCTCAAATAATCACGCGAAAACTTTACTGGGCTGTCGCAAACCTGCATGAAGCGTGTCGCATTCAGGCAGATTCGATGTTGCAAAAAGAGATTGCTCCCCCGGATTGCAGCAAGTTGCGGATTGCGTCAGCCATGGTGGTTCGTTCTCCATTGACCACTTTCGGGTTCCCTTCGCCGTGCTGCCTTCGGGCCGGGCACGGCGGCGATGTCCTTGCCCCTTGTCCTTCAGCTAGCAACAAGCGTGCACAAGTGCTGCGTTGTTGCTGCGCGTCGTCGGGCTTGCGGCGCGATGACGCATTTCACGGCTTCCGTGGCGGATTTGCAATAAAGAGCATGCGGCAGCGTCGTTTTCAGAATTGTGTCGTGTTCGTTGGTTTGACGATTTTTCGATGCTTTTCAGAGCACTTGGCTGTGGATTCGCTTCCCGCGGCCTGTTGTCGGAATCTGTCGTGTTCGCGCGCTGCACAGTCCCGGGGCCTGCCGGTTGGAGGTTTGCCCAGGTGAGGTGCATCGTGCGGGCGTATTCGCTGACGGGGCGCTCTAGTATCCTTCGCGCCCTTCGGCCCCGGGTGGGGCTAGTCTTATCAATGCGTTCGTCGAACAGGAGATGTGGTTATGTTCGCCCTGGATTCCCGCCTGAAGCAGGACACCGTCCCGGTGGGGGATTTTCCATTGAGCAGTCTGCTGCTGATGAATGACTCGCAGTATCCGTGGTTCATCCTGGTGCCCCGGCGCGAGGATGTCAGCGAGCTGTTCCAGCTCGATCCCGATGATCAGCAGCAGCTCTGGCGGGAAGCCACGCAACTGGCGGAAACCCTCAAGGACACCTTTTGCGCCGACAAGATGAACGTTGCCAATCTGGGCAATGTCGTCAGTCAGTTGCATGTCCATGTGATCGTGCGCCGTCGCAGCGATGCGGCCTGGCCGGGGCCTGTCTGGGGTCGCCATCCGGCGGTGCCTTACAGTGCCGAGGAGCTCGCCCGCCTGCGTGAGAAGTTGCGCATGGTGCTGGGTGATGAGTTCCGTTTTGCGCAGGAGTGAGTGATGGAGCTGGAAGATCGGGTTGCCGACCTGGAGAGCCGACTGGCGTTTCAGGATGATGCATTGCAGACCCTGAGTGATGTGGTCTACGAGCAGGAGCGGGTGATCGAGCGTCTGCGTCTGCAGATGCAGGCGCTGATCAAGCGTCTCGAGGATCTGCAGGGGCAGGTGGGTGTCGCCGATGACGAGGCGCCGCCACCGCATTACTGAGTCCGGAAGGCCAATAAAAAAGCCCGCCAATCGGCGGGCTTTTTTATTGGGGTGCTCAGCGGCGGTTGGGCAGGGCGGCGATCACGTCCTCGGCCTGCAGTCCCTTGTCGCGCTGGACGACGGAAAACTCCACACGCTGGCCTTCGATCAGGATGCGGTGGCCCTCGCCGCGGATGGCGCGGAAGTGCACGAAGATGTCTTCCCCGGTGTCGCGGGAGATGAAGCCGAAGCCTTTGGAGGTGTTGAACCACTTCACGGTACCGGTTTCGCGGTTTTCGTCGCTGATCGGCGCGGTGGTCGGGGTGTTGCCTTTGTTCAGGCTGGCGGCCCATTGCAGGGCGACGGCGGCGGCCAGGCTCAGCAGCGGCAGCAGGATGGCCGGCTGCTCGCCGATGAAGGGCAGCGGTGCGAGCAGGATCAGCACTTGCAGAACGACGGCCAGCACCACCAGGGCGGTCGACAGGCTTTGCAGTGCCGCGGGCTGCTTGATGCCGCTGCCGGGGGCGAGCAGCAGGCTGGTCAGGCCGAGCAGGGCGAGATAGATGGCATCGCTTTGTTGCAGGTAGGGCAGGGTATCGTTGCGCAAACTGGGAACGAACGACAGCACGAGTGCTGCGACGCCCGTCAGGAGATGGACGACTTTCAACATGGCTACAGATTCACCTTGAGCGGGTAACGAAGAAGCAGCCGTCCCTTGATGCGACGCCAGATAAGGAAATGAAAGCGTGCCGGACGGCCTATGCGTGAAGCGCACGGCGGTTATTTAACAGCAAACCACTTGCCTCCACAAATCAACCGCTTAGGTCATTCGTAGGGGGGCGGAAAAGCCCGCCTGCGGGCGGGCTCCTTCTATCTATTAAGGAAGGGTCAGTCGGCGAGGAGGCTGCGGAGCATCCAGGCGGTCTTTTCATGCACCTGCATGCGCTGGGTGAGCAGGTCGGCGGTGGGTTCGTCGCTGACCTTGTCCAGCAAGGGGAAAAGACTTCGGGCGGTGCGGACCACCGCTTCCTGCCCCTGTACCAGGAGGCGGATCATCTCCCGGGCCTCCGGAATGCCTTCCTCCTCCTTGATCGAGGATAGGCGGGTGTAGGCGGCATAGGTGCCGGGGGCGGGGAAGCCCAGTGCGCGAATGCGCTCGGCGATGCTGTCCACCGCCAGTGCCAGTTCGGTGTATTGCCCTTCGAACATCAGGTGCAGGGTGTTGAACATCGGTCCGGTGACGTTCCAGTGGAAGTTGTGGGTCTTCAGATACAGGGTGTAGGTGTCGGCCAGTAGTCGGGAAAGGCCCTCGGCAATGGCGGCACGATCCTGTTCGGCGATTCCGATGTTGATTTCCATGGCGACCTCCTTGGGTGCGGCGTGTCTGTCGATTCGGTATGTGGAGGTCAGGCTAGCATCGGCGGTTTTGTGAGGCTCTTGGCTTGTGTCAAGGCAATCGATAGGGTTCCTCTATTGTTCTTCCTGGCGGCGAAGCGTGCGCCAGCGAGCAGGGGGGCGGCTGCAAGCCTTGGTTTTTTCAGGCTATAATCCCGCCTTTGCCGCGGGATGCGGGCCCGTGGCGCTGTCTCAGCCAAGGTGTCCGATGCCGATTTACGAATACCAGTGCCAATCCTGTGCACATCAGCTGGAAGCGATTCAGAAGTTCAGCGATGCGCCGTTGGTCGATTGTCCGGCCTGCAAGGCTCCCGAATTGAAGAAGATGTTGTCGGCGCCAGGCTTCCGCCTGGGCGGCGGCGGTTGGTACGAGACCGACTTCAAGACCGGGGCGAAGAAAAACCTGGCCTCCAACGATACTCCTGCGGCCTGTCCGGCCACCGGTTGCGGTGGTGGCGGCTGCTCCGCCAGCGAATGAGCGGTTCCCTAGAATTCAAGACTTTCGAGAAGCGAAACACACCATGATGCGCAGCCACTATTGCGGCCAATTGAACGAGAGCCTGGACGGTCAGGTAGTCACTCTTTGCGGTTGGGTACACCGCCGCCGCGACCACGGCGGGGTGATCTTCCTCGACGTGCGTGATCGTGAAGGTCTGGCCCAGGTGGTGTTCGACCCGGATCGCGTCGAGACCTTCGCCAAGGCCGACCGCGTGCGCAGCGAGTACGTGGTGAAGATCACCGGCAAGGTGCGCCTGCGTCCCGAAGGCGCGCGCAACGCCAACATGGCTTCCGGCGCCATCGAAGTGCTGGGCCATGAGCTGGAAGTCCTGAACCAGGCCGAGACTCCGCCGTTCCCGCTGGACGAATACTCCGACGTGGGCGAGGAAACCCGCCTGCGCTACCGCTTCATCGACCTGCGTCGCCCGGAGATGGCCGCCAAGCTGAAGCTGCGCGCGCGCATCACCAGCAGCATCCGCCGCTACCTGGACGAGAACGGCTTCCTTGATGTGGAAACCCCGATCCTCGGTCGTCCGACCCCGGAAGGCGCGCGTGACTACCTGGTGCCGAGCCGTACCTACCCGGGCCACTTCTTCGCCCTGCCGCAGTCGCCCCAGCTGTTCAAGCAGCTGCTGATGGTGGCCGGCTTCGACCGTTACTACCAGATCGCCAAGTGCTTCCGTGACGAAGACCTGCGTGCCGACCGCCAGCCGGAATTCACCCAGATCGACATCGAGACCAGCTTCCTGGAAGAAAGCGACATCATCGAGATCACCGAGAAGATGGTTCGCCAGCTGTTCAAGGAAGTGCTGAACGTCGAGTTCGACGAATTCCCGCACATGCCCTTCGAAGAAGCCATGCGCCGCTTCGGTTCGGACAAGCCGGACCTGCGCATCCCGCTGGAACTGGTCGACGTCGCCGATCAGTTGAAGGAAGTAGAGTTCAAGGTCTTCTCCGGCCCGGCCAACGATGCCAAGGGCCGCGTTGCCGCCCTGCGCGTACCGGGCGCAGCCTCCATGCCGCGTAGCCAGATTGACGACTACACCAAGTTCGTCGGTATCTACGGTGCCAAGGGCCTGGCCTACATCAAGGTCAACGAGCGCGCCAAGGGCGTGGAAGGCCTGCAGTCTCCGATCGTCAAGTTCATCCCGGAAGCCAACCTGAACGTGATCCTCGATCGCGTCGGTGCGGTCGATGGCGACATCGTGTTCTTCGGCGCCGACAAGGCCAAGATCGTCTGCGACGCCCTGGGCGCGCTGCGTATCAAGGTCGGCCATGACCTCAAGCTGCTCACCAAGGAGTGGGCGCCGATGTGGGTCGTGGACTTCCCGATGTTCGAAGAGAACGACGACGGCAGCTTGACTTCCCTGCACCACCCGTTCACCGCGCCCAAGTGCACCCCGGAAGAGCTGGAGGCCAACCCGGCCGACAAGCTGTCCCGTGCCTACGACATGGTGCTCAACGGCACCGAACTGGGTGGCGGCTCCATCCGTATCCACGACAAGGCCATGCAGCAGGCGGTATTCCGCGTGCTGGGCATCGACGATGCGGAGCAGGAAGAGAAGTTCGGCTTCCTCCTCGACGCCCTCAAGTACGGCGCACCGCCGCACGGTGGCCTGGCCTTCGGCCTGGACCGTCTGGTGATGCTGATGACCGGCGCTGCCTCGATCCGCGAAGTGATCGCCTTCCCGAAAACCCAGAGCGCGGGCGATGTCATGACCCAGGCGCCGGGCACCGTGGATGGCAAGGCACTGCGCGAGCTGCACATTCGTCTGCGCGAGCAGCAGAAGGCTGCCGAGTAAGTCGATTCAAATTGCAGCGGCGCCCGCACACCGGGCGCCGCTTGCCGAAACAAGTGATACGGAGTGAGTTATGGCGGGTCATTCTAAATGGGCCAACATCAAACACCGCAAGGAACGTCAGGACGCCAAGAAGGGCAAGATCTTCACCAAGCTCATTCGTGAGCTGACCGTCGCCGCCAAGCAGGGCGGCGGGGTGCCGGCGGACAATCCGCGTTTGCGCCTGGCCGTGGACAAGGCGCTGACCGCCAACATGACCCGCGACACCATCGACCGCGCTATCCAGCGCGGCGTGGGTTCCAGCGAAGCGGACAACATGGCCGAGCTGACCTACGAAGGTTACGCGCCCAGCGGCGTGGCGATCATCGTCGAGGCCATGACCGACAACCGCAACCGCACCGCGGCCGAAGTGCGCCATGCCTTCAGCAAGTGCGGCGGCAACCTGGGCACCGACGGTTCCGTTGCCTACATGTTCGAGCGCAAGGGCCAGATCAGCTACGCGCCGGGCGTGAACGAAGAAGCCCTGATGGATGCCGCGCTGGAAGCCGGTGCCGACGACGTGGTGGTCAACGACGACGGCTCCATCGACGTGTTCACCAGCTTCGCCGACTTCATCTCGGTCAACGAAGCGCTGACCGAAGCCGGCTTCAAGGGCGAGGAAGCGGAGGTCACCATGATTCCGTCGACCACCGCGACCCTGGATCTGGAAACCGCGCAGAAGGTCCTCAAGCTGATCGACATGCTCGAAGACCTGGACGACGTGCAGAACGTCTACTCCAACGCGGATATCCCGGATGAGGTGATGGCCCAGCTGGGCTGATCCCTCCGCCGGCGATGCTCTAAAGCCGGAAGCGGGAGTGGTCGTGAGTGGCGCCTCCCGCTTCCGGTTTTTGTCATTTGAAGTGCGCGTTACGGACAAGGTTTGATCGGACGGACATGACCCTGATTCTCGGCATCGACCCAGGCTCACGGATTACCGGCTTCGGCGTGGTGCGCGATACCGGCCGCGGCTGCGAATACGTGGCCTCGGGCTGCATCCGCACCGGCAACGGCGAGCTGTTCGAGCGCCTGCAAATCGTCTTCCGTGGCGTGCGCGAGGTCATCCAGACGTACAAACCGACCATGATGGGCATCGAGCAGGTGTTCATGGCGCGCAACGCCGACTCCGCGTTGAAGCTGGGGCAGGCGCGTGGCGCGGCCATCGTGGCGGCGGCGGAAGAGGGGCTGCAGATCGCCGAGTACACCGCCAGCCAGGTCAAGCAGGCCATTGCCGGCACCGGTGGCGCGGACAAGCAGCAGGTGCAGATGATGGTGATGCACCTGCTCAAGCTTACGCAGAAGCCGCAGATCGACGCCTCCGACGCCCTGGCCATCGCCCTGTGCCACGCGCATACCCGGCAGAGCCTTGTACCGCATGGGCTGGTAGGTGCGCGTCGACGTGGCGGCCGCCTGCGCCTGTGATCCCGAATCTAGCAATTAAGGACGCTTACCTGTGATTGGACGCCTGCGTGGCAATCTGGCGGAAAAACAGCCGCCGCACCTGATCGTCGATGTGAATGGAGTGGGCTACGAACTCGAAGTGCCGATGACCACGCTCTATCGTCTGCCCAGCATCGGCGAGCCGGTGACCCTGCATACGCACCTGGTGGTGCGCGAGGACGCCCATCTGCTCTATGGCTTCGCCGAGAAGCGTGAGCGCGAGCTGTTCCGCGAACTGATCCGCCTCAACGGGGTGGGGCCGAAACTTGCCCTTGCACTGATGTCGGGCCTGGAAGTCGACGAACTGGTACGCTGCGTCCAGGCGCAGGACACTTCCACCCTGGTGAAGATCCCGGGGGTGGGCAAGAAGACTGCCGAGCGCCTGTTGGTCGAACTCAAGGATCGTTTCAAGGCCTGGGAAAATATTCCGTCGATCGCGCCGCTGGTGGTGGAACCCAGGCTGGTCGCCGCAGTCTCAAGCGCCGAATCCGATGCAGTCAGTGCCCTGATCGCCCTGGGCTTCAAGCCCCAGGAGGCGAGCCGCGCTGTAGCCGCCGTGCAGGAAGAAGGCTTGTCCAGCGAAGAACTCATCCGCCGTTCCCTCAAGGGCATGGTCTAGGTAGACACTGATGATCGAAGCCGATCGCCTGATTTCCTCAGCTTCCAGTCGCGACCGCGAAGAGCAGTTCGACCGCGCCATCCGCCCGCTCAAGCTGGCGGACTACGTCGGCCAGCCGGTGGTGCGCGAGCAGATGGAGCTGTTCATCCAGGCGGCCCGTGGGCGCCAGGAGGCCCTCGATCACACGCTGATCTTCGGCCCGCCCGGCCTGGGCAAGACCACTCTGGCGAACATCATCGCCCAGGAAATGGGTGTTTCGATCAAGAGCACGTCCGGCCCGGTGCTGGAGCGCCCTGGCGACCTGGCGGCGATTCTCACCAACCTCGAACCCAACGATGTGCTGTTCGTGGACGAGATCCATCGCCTGTCGCCCATCGTCGAAGAAGTGCTGTATCCGGCCATGGAAGACTTCCAGCTGGACATCATGATCGGCGAAGGCCCGGCGGCGCGCTCCATCAAGCTCGACCTGCCGCCCTTCACCCTGGTGGGGGCGACGACTCGCGCCGGCATGCTGACCAATCCGCTGCGCGACCGCTTCGGTATCGTCCAGCGCCTTGAGTTCTACGGTGTGGACGACCTGTCCAGCATCGTCGCCCGCTCGGCGGGCATCCTGGGCCTTGAGATCGAGCCGGCGGGCGCCTACGAGATCGCCCGACGCGCACGCGGCACGCCGCGAATCGCCAACCGCCTGCTGCGCCGCGTGCGGGACTTCGCCGAGGTGCGCGGTACCGGGCACATCAGCAGCGACATCGCCGACAAGGCGCTGAACCTGCTGGACGTTGACGAGCGCGGCTTCGATCATCAGGATCGCCGCCTGCTGCTGACCATGATCGACAAGTTCGACGGCGGGCCGGTGGGTATCGACAACCTGGCGGCGGCCATCAGCGAAGAAAGACACACGATTGAAGACGTGCTGGAGCCCTATCTGATCCAGCAAGGCTATATCATGCGCACTCCCCGGGGACGTGTAGTGACCCGGCATGCGTACCTGCATTTCGGCCTGAACGTGCCGAAGCGGATGGGGGAGGGGGCGACACCGGATCTGTTTGCCCCTGAAGATGGTAATTAATTGCATTTGCGGGCGATTGCCGATTGGCAAAGCCTTTACTTGGTTCTAGAGTATGCGCGCACAACACGGGGGTCAGCCGTTCCAGCAGCGGTTTCGGGTCTATTACGAAGACACCGATGCCGGCGGCATCGTCTACTACGTCAACTACCTCAAGTTCATGGAGCGGGCTCGTACCGAGCGGCTGCGTGATCTGGGCTTTGCCCAGTCGCAGCTGGCGGGAGAGAACCTGCTTTTCGTCGTTCATTCGGCAGAGGCGCGCTATCACGCGCCGGCCCGCCTGGATGACGAGCTGCTTGTTAGCGCCGAGGTGGAGGAGTTGAACCGCGCGAGCCTGAAGTTTCGTCAACAGGTTCGGCGGGCGTCAGATTCGACCTTGCTCTGCGAGGGGCGATTCCTGGTGGCGTGCGTGCGGGCGGACAACCTGAAGCCCCGCGCTATCCCAGATGTGTTGCGCGCGGCATTTGCCGGCAGTCCGGACACCCTTTCAGCAGGAGATTAACGTGGAACCGAACGTCGTCGACCATACTTCCATGTGGAGCTTGATCAGTAACGCCAGCATCGTGGTACAGCTGGTCATGCTGACCCTGGTGGCCGCCTCGGTCACTTCGTGGATCATGATTTTCCAGCGCAGCAACATGATGCGCTCGGCCAAGAAGGCCCTGGAAACCTTCGAAGAACGCTTCTGGTCGGGCATCGACCTGTCCAAGCTCTACCGCCAGGCCGGCAGCAACCCTGACCCGGACTCGGGCGTCGAGCAGATCTTCCGTGCCGGCTTCAAGGAATTCTCCCGTCTGCGCCAGCAGGCCGGCGTCGACCCGGATGCGGTGATGGAAGGTGTTGCCCGCGCCATGCGCGTCGCCATTTCCCGTGAGGAAGAAAAGCTGGAAACCAGCCTGCCGTTCCTCGCCACCGTCGGTTCCACCAGCCCGTACATCGGTCTGTTCGGTACCGTGTGGGGCATCATGAACTCCTTCCGTGGTCTGGCCGCCGTGCAGCAGGCAACCCTCGCCACCGTGGCGCCGGGCATCGCCGAAGCGCTGATCGCCACCGCCATCGGCCTGTTCGCCGCGATCCCCGCGGTCATCGCCTACAACCGCTTCGCCGCTCGCTCGGAAATGCTCATCGGCCGTTACTACACCTTCGCCGACGAGTTCCAGGCCATCCTGCACCGCAAAGTGCACACCAGCGACGATTGAAGACGACGTAAGAGGTAAGCCGATATGGCAAGGGTTCGTCACAAGCGCAAGCCGGTCGCCGAAATGAATGTGGTGCCCTACATCGACGTGATGTTGGTGCTGCTGGTCATTTTCATGGTGACCGCGCCGATGCTCAACCAGGGGGTCAAGGTCGACCTGCCCAAGGTTTCCAGCGAGGCGCTGCCGCAGGACAACGATTCGCGTGTCCTCACCATCTCCATCAAGGCCGACAAGACCTACTACTGGAACATGGGTTCGGAGGTCAATCCGGACCAGGGCAAGGGCAGCCAGACTGCCGTCTCCCTCGACCAGCTGGTCAGCGCTGCTACCGGCATCCTGTCCGAGAACAGCCGCCAGGGTAAGAAGGTTCAGGTCTTCGTCCGTGGCGACAAGGCGGTCGATTACGGTTCGGTGATGGCCGTCATGGGCGGCCTGCAGAAAGCCGGGGTCGGCAACGTCGGTCTGATTACCGAGGCGCCGGGGACTTGATGCACCAGCTCGAGCGCTCTCCTTCGGAAAGCTACTTCTGGCCGATCGTTCTGGCCGTAGCCCTGCACGTCCTGATCTTCGCCATGCTCTTCGTCAGCTGGGCCATGACGCCTGAACTGCCGCCCTCGCGGCCGATCGTTCAGGCCACCCTGTACCAGCTGAAGTCCAAGAGCCAGGCGACCCAGCAGACCAACCAGAAGATTGCCGGCGAAGCCAAGAAAACCTCGTCGAAGCAATACGAGCAGGAGCAGCTCGAGCAGAAGAAAGCCGAGCAGCAGGCCATCGCCGAGGCCAAGGCCGAGGAACAAAAGAAGGCCGATGCAGCTCAAAAGGCGGCCGAGGCCAAGAAAGAGGCCAAGGAAGCTGAAGCCAAGAAAGAGGCCGAAGCCAAGAAGGCGGAGGAGGCCAAGAAGGCCGCCGATGCCGCCGAGGCCAAGAAAGAGGCTGAGGCGAAGGCGGCTGCCGAGAAGCAGCAGGCCGATATCGCCAAGAAAAAAGCCGAGGAAGAAGCCAAGAAGCAGGCCGCCGACGACGCCAAGAAGAAGGCGGCTGAAGAGGCCAAGAAGAAGGCTGCCGAGGACGCGAAGAAGAAAGCCGCTGCCGAGGAGGCCAAGAAGAAGGCCGCCGCCGTGGCGGAAGCCAGGAAGAAGGCGGCTGCGGCCGCGGCCCGCAAGGCGACGGAAGACAAGAAGGCCCAGGCCCTGGCTGAGTTGCTGTCGGACGATACGCAGCGACAACAAGCCTTGGCTGATGAGCAAGGTAATGAGGTGGCGGGTAACTACGACGACCTGATCGTGAGTCTGGTCAGTCAGCAGTGGAACCGCCCGCCCTCAGCTCGTAACGGAATGAGCGTAGAAGTGCTGATTCAGATGTTGCCGGACGGGACGATCACCAACGTGAGTGTGACCCGCTCCAGTGGTGATAAGCCTTTCGATGACTCGGCAGTGGCCGCTGTCCGAAATGTAGGGCGAGTTCCCGATCTGCAAAAATTGGATCGTGCCACTTTCGATAGCCTGTATCGTCAGCGTCGTATGGTCTTCAAACCGGAGGATTTAAGTCTGTGAGTACCCTGATTCGCTTCGCGCTGTTCGCCCTGGCCCTGGTGGCCGGCGTGGCGCAGGCCGCCGACCCGCTGGTGATTTCCAGCGGTCGCGACTCGGCCGTCCCGATTGCCGTGGTTCCGTTCGGCTGGCAGGGCGGCAACGTCCTGCCCGAGGACATGTCCAACATCATTGGCAATGACCTGCGTAACTCCGGTTACTTCGAGCCGATTCCGCGGCAGAACATGATCAGCCAGCCGACTCAGCCTGGCGAGGTGATGTACCGTGACTGGCAGGCACTGGGTGCCCAGTACGTGCTTATCGGCAACATCGTACCGGCCGGCGGCCGTCTGCAGATCCAGTACGGTCTGTTCAACGTGGCGACCCAGCAGCAGGTCCTGACCGGCAGCGTGGGCGGCACCACTGACCAGTTGCGCGACATGTCGCACTACATTGCCGACCAGTCCTTCGAGAAGCTCACCGGCATCAAGGGCGCCTTCGCCACCAAGCTGCTCTACGTGACCGCCGAGCGCTTCTCCGTGGACAACACCCGCTACACCCTGCAGCGCTCCGACTATGACGGCGCGCGCCCGGTGACCCTGCTGCAGTCCCGCGAGCCGATCCTGTCGCCGCGTTTCTCGCCTGATGGCCGTCGCATCGCCTATGTCTCCTTCGAGCAGAAGCGTCCGCGCATCTTCATGCAGTACGTCGACACCGGCCGCCGCGAGCAGATTTCCAACTTCGAGGGTCTCAACGGCGCCCCGGCGTTCTCGCCGGACGGTAACCGCCTGGCCTTCGTGCTGTCACGCGACGGCAACCCGGAGATCTATGTGATGGACCTGGGCAGCCGCCAACTGCGTCGCCTGACCAACAACCAGGCGATCGACACCGAGCCCTTCTGGGGCGCGGACGGCTCGACCCTGTACTTCACCTCGGACCGTGGCGGTAAACCGCAGATCTACAAGATGAACGTCAATTCGGGCGCCACCGACCGCGTGACCTTCATTGGCAACTACAACGCCAACCCGAAACTTTCCGCGGATGAGAAAACGCTGGTAATGGTTCACCGCCAGGACGGTTTCACCAACTTCCAGATCGCGGCCCAGGACCTTCAGCGCGGCAATCTGCGCGTGCTCTCCAACACCACGCTGGACGACTCGCCCACTGTCGCGCCAAATGGCACGATGCTAATATACGCCACCCGCCAGCAGGACCGGGGCGTGCTGATGCTCGTCAGCATCAATGGACGCGTTCGGTTGCCGATTCCCACCGCCCAAGGCGATGTTCGCGAGCCTTCCTGGTCCCCTTACCTGAACTGACGGTTGCCAACTGTTTCAAACTTATACACTGGGGTTCATTAGGAGTTACATGATGGAAATGCTGAAATTCGGCAAATTTGCCGTTATCGCCCTCGCCATGGCCGTAGCCGTAGGCTGCTCGTCCAAGAAAGGCGATGCTACTGGTGAAGGCGCCAATGGCGGCGTTGACCCGAACGCTGGCTACGGCGCCAACAGCGGTGCCGTTGACGGCTCCCTGAGCGACGAAGCCGCTCTGCGTGCTATCACCACCTTCTACTTCGAGTACGACAGCTCCGACCTGAAGCCGGAAGCCATGCGCGCTCTGGACGTACACGCCAAGGACCTGAAAGGTTCCGGCCAGCGCGTAGTCCTGGAAGGCCACACTGACGAGCGCGGCACCCGCGAGTACAACATGGCTCTGGGCGAGCGTCGTGCCAAGGCCGTTCAGCGCTACCTGGTACTGCAGGGCGTTTCCCCGGCTCAGCTGGAACTGGTTTCCTACGGTAAAGAGCGTCCGGTTGCCACTGGCCACGACGAGCAGTCCTGGGCCCAGAACCGTCGCGTTGAGCTGAAGAAGTAAGACGTGATGCCGATGCGCCTGCGTTTTCTGACCTTGATCGCATGCGGCCTGCCCCTGATGGCGGCGGCCGCGGTTCCGGTACAGGACGGCAATGGTGGCGGTTACGCCAACCAGCCGCCCTCGGGTTATGGCACCGCAGGCGCTGAGGGCGCCTACGCCGGAGGCGGGATGACTACTCAGCCCGTCTCCGGACAGGCACAGCTGTTCATGCAGCTGCAGCAGATGCAGGACGAAATGTCCCGTCTGCGTGGCATGCTGGAAGAGCAGCAGAACCAGATTCAGCAAATGAAGCAGGAAAACCTGGAGCGCTACCAGGAACTCGACAGCCGCATTTCCAGCGGTGCGGGTGCCGGCGCCGCCGGTGCTGCTCAACAGAATTCCTCCGCTGCCGGCGTCGCTGCCGGAGCTGCCGCAGGTGCCGGCGCCGCCGCCGCTGCACAACAGCAGCCCGCTGCCGCCGCCAGCAACGAGCCGGGTGACCCGGCAAAAGAAAAGCTCTACTACGACGCCGCCTTCGACCTGATCAAGGCCAAGGACTTCGACAAGGCCAGCCAGGCCTTCGGCGCCTTCCTGCGCAAGTACCCCAACAGCCAGTACGCCGGCAACGCACAGTACTGGTTGGGCGAAGTGAACCTCGCCAAGGGTGACCTGCAGGGCGCCGGCCAGGCCTTCGCCCGTGTCAGCCAGGCTTACCCGAGCAGCGCCAAGGTGCCGGACTCGCTGTACAAGCTGGCCGACGTCGAGCGCCGCTTGGGCAATACCGAGAAGGCTCGCGGCATCCTGCAGCAGGTGATCGCCCAATACCCGGGCAGCTCCGCCGCACAGCTCTCCCAGCGTGACCTGAAGAACCTCAAGTAAGGTTCCCGGCCCAATAAAAAAGCCCGCGCCAGTCGCGGGCTTTTTTATTGGGCGGTAAAACAGCGGCTTTCGATAAGGGCCGAGTGGCTCACTTGCGCAATTGCGTGTAGTGCTCGTCACCCCGGATTGGCGCCTCCGAGCCGTGTTGCACCAGGGCAATGGAGCGCTCGCAATCGGTGAGGTTGTGATAGCTCTCCGAACTCATGGCAATGATCCTCGAGTTCTTCGCAATGAATCGCCAGCGCCATTCGTGGCGGATGTCCTTGTAAACGTGAAAGTGCGCAACCGACATACTTGTCTCCTTCATCAGTAGGGGCCGTCCTTTGGGCCGGCCAGGTGAAGTTAACAGCGGTTGGCCGGCGCCAAGAGGGCGCTCCAGGAGTCCGACGGGAATAACCGAAAGTGATGACTCCCCGTTACTTGTTTCCCGGTTCTCGATCCTTCGGACTGAGGCTGACGACTTCTGATAGAATTGCCGCCGCTCTCGGAGACGATAGTGGTTTCAGCTCGGCTGACGTCTGCTGTGTTCCGAAGTTTTCCGGGTACGCCCACGTACCCACGACTCCAACGCAACGGAGGCGGATGGCCTGTATCGCCGTCACGCCCGTGGCTGATATGCAACAGACTCTGCGAATCACCGAGATTTTCTACTCGTTGCAGGGGGAGACGCGCACCGCCGGCTTGCCGACCGTGTTCGTTCGCCTGACCGGCTGTCCCCTGCGCTGCAACTACTGCGATACCGCCTACGCCTTCAGCGGCGGCGAAGTCCAGACCCTCGACGCCATCCTCGAGCGCGTCGCTGCCTACAAGCCGCGCTATGTCTGCGTCACTGGCGGCGAGCCGCTGGCCCAGCCCAATTGCATCCCGCTGCTGCAGCGCCTCTGCGATGCCGGCTATGACGTGTCGCTGGAAACCAGCGGTGCGCTGGATATCTCCGCCACCGACCGCCGCGTCAGTCGTGTACTGGACCTGAAGACGCCGGGCTCCGGCGAAGTGGCGCGCAACCTCTACGAGAACATTGGTGAGCTGACGCCCAACGATCAGGTGAAGTTCGTCATCTGCTCGCGGGATGACTACGACTGGGCGGTCTCCAAGCTGATCGAGTACCGCCTGGAACAGCGTGCCGGCGAGGTGCTGTTCTCGCCCAGCCACCGGCAGGTGGATGCCCGTGCGCTGGCCGACTGGATCGTCAGCGATAACCTGCCGGTGCGTCTGCAACTGCAGCTGCACAAGATTCTCTGGAACGACGAGCCGGGCCACTGAGCGCGGAGGAGACCTGTTTTATGGGCAATGAGAAAGCCATGAACGACAAGAAGGCCGTGATCCTGCTCTCCGGTGGCCTGGATTCCGCGACCGTGGTCGCACTGGCCAAGGCCGAAGGCTACGACTGCTACACTATGAGCTTCGACTACGGTCAGCGCCACCGCGCCGAATTGCAGGCGGCCGAGCGTGTTGCACGCCAGTTGGGCGTCATCGAGCACAAGGTGATTGGGCTGAACCTGAACGGCATCGGTGGCTCGGCCCTGACCGACAGCAGCATCGACGTGCCGGAGGCGCCGAGCGAAGGCATTCCGGTGACCTACGTGCCGGCGCGCAATACCGTCTTCCTTTCCCTCGCCCTGGGTTGGGCGGAGGTGCTGGGGGCGCGGGATATCTTCATCGGCGTGAATGCGGTGGACTATTCCGGCTACCCGGATTGCCGCCCCGAGTTCGTCGAGGCCTTCGAGCGCATGGCCAACCTGGCCACCAAGGCCGGTGTGGAAGGCGAGGGATTCCGCATCCAGGCGCCGCTGCAGTTCCTCTCCAAGGCGCAGATCGTGCAGGCCGGCATCGCTCAGGGCGTAGACTACAGCCTTACGGTTTCCTGCTATCAAGCGGACGATGACGGGCGCGCATGTGGCAAGTGCGACAGTTGTAGGCTGCGTGCTGACGGCTTCCGCGCAGCCGGGATAGAAGACCCGACGCGATATTTTTGAAAAAAGTTTTCACGGGGTGTTGTTTTTACGTTAGAAATCAGTATTATACGCACCACGTCGGGTCGTTAGCTCAGTCGGTAGAGCAGTTGGCTTTTAACCAATTGGTCGTAGGTTCGAATCCTACACGACCCACCAACAAATCCTGTAAAAGCCCCGTGATCGAAAGGTCACGGGGCTTTTGCTATGTGCCGGAAAAAGTCCGTCGTGCGACCGCCGACGGCGCGTCGTCCGAAGGGCGGTGGTGATAAAATCGTCGGCATAACCAGAACCGCGCCTGTAGAGGTTTCCACACGATGTCCCAGATTTCCGAACGCCTGCTGGTTCAGGCTCACCTGGCTGCCAAGCAGCCGCGGGTGCTGAGCGCGCAGGAAGAGGCCGATTACCGTGCGGCCATCGCTGCCGAGTTGAAGGCACAGAACGCCGTGCTGGTCGCGCATTACTACTGCGACCCGGTGATCCAGGCGCTGGCCGAGGAAACCGGCGGTTGCGTGTCCGACTCGCTGGAAATGGCCCGCTTCGGCAACCAGCATCCGGCCCAGACCGTCGTGGTGGCCGGCGTTCGCTTCATGGGTGAGACCGCCAAGATCCTCAACCCGGAAAAGCGTGTGCTGATGCCGACCCTGGAAGCGACCTGCTCGCTGGACCTGGGCTGCCCGGTGGACGAGTTCTCGGCGTTCTGCGACCAGCATCCGGAGCGCACCGTGGTGGTCTATGCGAACACTTCGGCGGCCGTGAAGGCACGCGCCGACTGGGTGGTGACCTCCAGCTGCGCCGTGGAAATCGTCGAGCACCTGATGGACAACGGCGAACCGATCCTCTGGGCGCCGGACCAGCACCTGGGGCGCTACATCCAGCGCGAAACCGGCGCTGACATGCTGCTCTGGGATGGCGCGTGCATCGTCCACGAGGAGTTCAAGGCCAAGCAGCTGGAAGACCTCAAGGCGGTCTATCCGGATGCCGCGATCCTGGTTCACCCGGAGTCGCCTGAAGCCGTGGTCGAACTGGCCGATGCGGTCGGCTCCACCAGCCAGCTGATCAAGGCGGCGCAGACGCTGCCGAACAAGCGTTTCATCGTCGCCACCGACCGCGGCATCTTCTACAAGATGCAGCAGCTGTGTCCGGACAAGGAATTCATCGAGGCGCCCACCGCCGGCAATGGCGCGGCGTGCCGCAGTTGCGCGCACTGCCCGTGGATGGCCATGAATACCCTGGAGCGCACCCTGGCGTGCCTGAAGGAGGGGAGTGGCGAGATCTTCGTCGATCCGGCACTGATTCCCAAGGCCATCAAGCCGCTCAAGCGCATGCTCGATTTCACCCAGGCGGCCAGGCTGAAAGTGGCAGGCAACGCCTGATCGAGTGCGGCAAAGAAAAAGCCCGGCGAATGCCGGGCTTTTTTTGTACCTGAGCGCTGGGGTCAGCGGCCCATCATCTGTTTCAGCAATTGCTCCTGTTCGCGGAACTCCTGCTGGCGTGCATCCAGGCGCGCGGCCAGGGTGAAGTTGCCTCCGGCACGTCGCTTGGCGAAGTCCAGCTGCTCGATGGCGTGCTTGTAGTCGCCGGTCAGCGCGTAGAACTCCGCACGCGCCTGGTACACGCCGATGGCGTTGCCGCTGAGGGTGCAGGCATCGGCCAGGCGGCTCCAGACATCGGGGTCGAGCGGTCGTTTCTGCGACAGCTTGAACAGCGTCTTCTCGGCGTCGGCGGCGCGGTTGGTCTTCATCATCAGGTCGGCCTGGGCCTGGATCAGCGGATAGCTGTCCGGGTATTGGCCGAGCATCTTCTGCACCCGTGCCTGCGCGTCGGGCAGCTTGTTGGCGGTGATGTCCACGTCGACCATCGCCAGGTTGTAGCTGATGTCGTTGGGCGCCTTGGCCAGCAGTTGCTGGAGGCCGCTGCGCGCGTCGTTGAGCTGGCCGATCCTGGTCTGCGAAAGGGCCAGTCCATAGCGTGCAGCGTCGTTCTTCGGGTCTTCGTCGAGCTGCGCGCGGAACTGCTTGCTGGCCATGCCCGGGGTGTCCTCGAACATCTGCTGGACGCGGGCGCGCATCAGTTCGTAGCGCAGGGTGTCTTCCTTGCCGCCCTTGGGATACTGCTCGGCACGGTTGCGGGTGTCGGCGATACGCGAGTCGGTGACCGGGTGGGTCAGCAGGAATTCCGGCGGCTTGCCCTCGTAGCGATACTGGCGGGCGAGGCGCTCGAACATGTTGGGCATGGAGCGCGGGTCATAGCCGGCGCGCACCATGGTGGTGACGCCGACCCGGTCGGCTTCCTGTTCATTCTGCCGGGAGAAGCGCAGCTGGTTCTGGATCGCTGCCGCCTGGGTCGAGGCGATGGCGGCGATGCCGGCATCACCGGCGCCGGCCGCGGCGGCGACGATGCCGGCCAGCATGGCCGCCATCACCGGCACCTGCATGCGCTGCTGGGCTTCGATGCCGCGGGCGAAGTGGCGTTGGCTCAGGTGGCCCAGTTCGTGGGCCAGTACGGCGATGTATTCGCCTTCGCTCTGGGCGTAGAGGAACAGGCCGCCGTTGACGCCCACGACGCCGCCGGGGGCGGCGAAGGCGTTGATCTGCTTGTCGCGGATCAGGATGAATGCCAGACGGTGGTCCTGTAGCTCGCTGGACTCGGCCAAGCGATAGACGGTGGACTCGACGTAGTCCTTGAGTTGCGGGTCGTTGAGGGTATCGACCTGGCTGCGCAGCATGCTCAGCCAGGCGCGGCCGAGCTGGAACTCCTGCTCCGGGGATACGATGGACGAGCTGGCGTCGCCCAGGGATGGCAGATCGTCCGACATCGCGGGCGCGGCGAGGGCGCAGGCGATGGTGAGCAGGGCAGGGCGCAGTACTTTCATGTACAAGAGGCTCGTTCCGAGAAAGGCTCTACTTTAGCCGTACGTTATTACCAATGCCTAGGTTGCCAGGCGCGACTGTTGCGCAAATCGACGTCAGTATTTTCTCCGCTACTTGCGCTCCAGGCCGCGAGGCTGACGGCTTCCTGCGAGACTGCGGGTGTCGCGGGCCCTGGTTACTTTTCCAATGCTTTCGGTATTCTTGAACGCCACTCTCGGAGTTTGTTTCGATGTCTGATTCCACACCGCCCATCCCTGCCTGTGACGCGGAGCTGGATGCCAGCGGTCTCAATTGTCCTCTTCCCCTGCTCAAGGCCAAGCTCGAGCTGAACCGCCTGCCCAGCGGGGCGGTGCTCAAGGTAATCGCCACCGACGCCGGGTCCCAGCGGGATTTCCGCGCATTTGCCGACCTCGCCGGGCACTCCTTGCTGCATGAAGAGGTCGAAGCAGGCGTCTATCGCTACTGGCTGCGCAAGAAGTAGCCCTCGTTCCCGGATAACCGGGACGTTACCCCTTTCGTTTCGCAGGTCTGTTCATGCTCAAGGTTTTGCAGGACTGGATGCAGCGCTATTTCTCCGATGAGGAGGCGATAGTGCTGGCGGTCATTCTGGTGCTGGGTTTCAGTGTCATCCTGGCCTTTGGCGGCATGCTCGCGCCGGTACTGGCGGCGATGGTGATCGCCTTCCTGATACAGGGCCTGGTGGGCGTGCTGGAGCGTGTGCGCTTGCCGCACCTGTTCGCCGTCTGGCTGGTCTATTCACTGTTCCTCGGACTGCTCGCCGTGTTCCTGCTGGTGCTGGTGCCGCTGGTCTGGAAGCAGCTGTTCACCCTGCTCAACGAACTGCCGAGGATGCTCGGCGAGTGGCAGGCCACGCTGCTGATGCTGCCTGAGCGCTATCCGGACATGGTCACCGAGGAGCAGGTGCTGCGCACTGTCGAGGCGGCGCGCAGCGAACTGGGCCAGCTCGGCCAATGGGCGCTGACCTTCTCCCTCTCCGGGGTGCCGGTGCTGGTCAACATCATGATCTACCTGGTGCTGGTGCCGATCCTGGTGTTCTTCTTCCTCAAGGATCGCCGCCGCTTCTACCTCTGGTTCCGCCGCTACCTGCCGCGCGAGCGGGGGCTGATGAAACAGGTGTGGAACGAGATGAACCAGCAGATCGCCAATTACATCCGTGGCAAGGTCATCGAGATTTTCATTACCGGCGTGGCGACCTACATCGCCTTCGCGGTGCTGGGGCTGAACTACGCGGCGCTGCTGGCTCTGCTGGTCGGCCTGTCGGTGGTGGTGCCCTACATCGGCGCGGTGGTGGTGACGGTGCCGGTGGCGCTGATCGCGCTGTTCCAGTGGGGCTGGAGCGACCAGTTCATCTACCTGATGGTCGCCCACGCGATCATCCAGGCGCTGGACGGCAACGTGCTGGTGCCGCTGCTGTTCTCTGAGGCGGTAAACCTGCACCCGGTGGCGATCATCTGCGCGGTGTTGCTGTTCGGCGGCTTGTGGGGCTTCTGGGGCGTGTTCTTCGCCATTCCGCTGGCGACCCTGGTGAAGGCCGTGCTGGATGCTTGGCCGAGGCACCCGGAGCCGGAGCGACAAGTCAGCCCGATGATGTGACGGACAAAGAAAAAGGCCGCTGAAACAGCGGCCTTTTTCATGCGACTCGATGACTCAGGCCTGGTTCAGCGCCTGGGCCGCGGCGAACACGGCATCGACGTGGCCGGGCACTTTCACGCCGCGCCACTCCTGGCGCAGCACGCCCTTGGCGTCGATCAGGAAGGTGCTGCGGTCCACCCCCATGTATTCCTTGCCGTAGAGCTTCTTGAGCTTGATCACGTCGAACAGCTGGCAGACGGCTTCGTCCTTGTCGCTGATCAGCTCGAAGGGGAAGCACTGCTTGGCCTTGAAGTTCTCGTGGGACTTGATGCCGTCGCGGGATACGCCGAATACGACAGTATTGGCCTTGGCGAAGTCATCGATCTTGTCGCGGAATCCCTGGCCCTCGGTGGTGCAGCCGGGGGTGCTGTCCTTGGGGTAGAAGTACAGCACGACTTGCTTGCCTTTGAATTCCGACAGACGGAATTCGACACCGCTGGTGGCGGGGGCCTGGAAATCGGCGACGGCTTTGTTCAGTTCAACGGCCATGGGCTCTCTCCTTAGGGATGCTGCGGGCGCCAGGGCTCGATCAGCGCGTCCAGGTTCAGGGCGTCGGCAAAATCCAGGAACTGGTCGCGCAGCCAGCTGATCTGGGTGCCGGCCGGCAGGGTCACGGTGATGGTGGCGTTGAGCATGCTGGTGTTGGTGTGCGGCGCCTGGTAGGTGTCGCAGGTGAGGTTCTCCAGCTCGATGTTGTGGTCGATGAAGAACTGGCACAGCTCATTAAGGATGTCCGGACGGTACACGGCGCTGACGTAGGCCACGTAGGGCAGGGCCTGGGCGCGGGTGACGTGGACGTTGCTGCGGGTGACGCTGAGGGTGAAGCCATGGCGCTTGGCCAGCGCCGGCAGGCCGCCTTCCAGGCGGGCCAGGGCGTCCCAGCTGCCGGCGACCTGCAGGACCAGCGCGCTGAACTCGCCGTGGCGGGTCAGGCGGCTGCTGATCACCGAGCAACGGTTATCGACGCAGGTGCGGCACAGCACGCTGGTCAGCTCCATCGGGTTCGGGCCCAGCGCACTGATCAGAAGAAATTGTTCACGAGGGTGGGAGGTGGACATGCAGCTTTCCTGGGAGTGGCGGCCAAGCGGGCCGCATCGACAAAGGGGGAAGGGTAGCGAAAAGAGCCGATGAGGGGAATGTCTGACCGCTCGCAGGACGCTGCTGTCACCTTGTGCGTGGCCGGTGGCGACAGTACCATTACGGCTTTCTTTTTCCGGCAGGAGCGGTTGCATGATTGCGGGCAGTATGGTGGCGCTGGTCACCCCCTTCGATGCTCAGGGTCGACTGGATTGGGACAGCCTCGCGAAGCTGGTGGACTTCCACCTGCAGGAAGGCACCAACGCCATCGTTGCGGTCGGCACCACGGGTGAATCGGCCACGCTGGACGTGAGCGAGCACCTGGAAGTGATCCGTCGCGTGGTTGACCAGGTCAATGGCCGCATCCCGGTGATCGCCGGTACCGGCGCCAACTCCACCCGTGAAGCGGTCGAGCTGACCGAGGCTGCCAAGAGCGGCGGCGCCGACGCCTGCCTGCTGGTGACCCCGTACTACAACAAGCCGACCCAGGAAGGCCTGTACCAGCACTTCCGCCACATCGCCGAAGCCGTGGCCATCCCGCAGATCCTCTACAACGTGCCGGGCCGCACGGCCTGCGACATGCTGCCGGAGACCGTCGAGCGCCTGTCCAAGGTGCCGAACATCATCGGCATCAAGGAAGCCACCGGTGACCTGCAGCGCGGCAAGGAAGTACTGGACCGCGTCGGTAAGGACTTCCTGGTCTACTCCGGCGACGACGCCACCGCCGTCGAACTGATGTTGATGGGCGGCAAGGGCAACATCTCGGTGACCGCCAACGTCGCTCCGCGCGCCATGAGCAACCTGTGCGCCGCCGCCATGCGTGGCGATGCCGGCGAAGCCCGCGCCATCAACGACCGCCTGATGCCGCTGCACAAGGCCCTGTTCATCGAATCCAACCCGATTCCGGTGAAGTTCGCCCTGCACGAAATGGGTCTGATTCCCGAAGGTATCCGCCTGCCCCTGACCTGGCTCAGCCCGCGTTGCCACGAACCGCTGCGTCAGGCCATGCGCCAGACCGGCGTGCTGGCTTAAGGAGCCCCCTCGCATGAAGCGACTGGCAGGACTGACTGCGCTCGCCCTGGTCATCGGCAACACCTCCGGCTGCGGCTGGCTGTGGGGCCCGGATGGCTATTTCCGTGACCGTGGCGACGATTACCTCAATGCCCGCGAAACGGCGCCGATGAAGGTGCCCGAAGGCCTGCAGAGCAAGCCGCTCGACCCGTTGCTGCCGGTGCCGATGAACGTCGCCACCAGCACCGAGAAGGAAGGCGAGTTCGAAGTGCCGCGTCCGCAGCCTCTGGCTGGCGGCGCTGGCGAGGTCAGCGACTTCAGCCTGCAGAAGAGTGGCGATTCGCGTTGGCTGATCGCCCAGCGTCCGCCGGCGGAAGTGTGGCCGGTGGCCCACCAGTTCTTCCAGGACAACGGCTTCTCCATCGCCAACGAACGCCCGCAGACCGGCGAGTTCAGCACCAACTGGCAGCCGTTCTCGCAGCTCTCCGCGCCCCTGACGCGCCGCCTGAGCAGCCGCGTCTCCGGCGTCGAGCCCGACAGCGAAGCGCGTGTGCGCGTGCGCATCGAGCCGGGCGTGGAAACCAACACCAGTGAAGTCTACGTGCTGAGCGAAACCCGCCCGGCCGGCAGCACCGCCAGCGCCGACTGGCCGTCCAAACCGGTGGTTCCGAGCCTGGATGCCGCGCTGCTCGACGAAATGCTGGCCAGCATGGCTACCAGCGCCGAGAAGGGCGGCTCCGTCTCCCTGCTCGCCGCGCACTCCGCCTACGACACGCCCGGCACTGCCGAGCTGAGCAAGGACGGCAGCGGCAACCCGGTACTCACCGTGGATTCCGACTTCGACCGCGCCTGGGTCAGCGTGGGCCGTGCGCTGGATCGCGCCGACATCCGTGTCGACGACCTCAACCGCAGCCTGGGCGTGTACTACGTCAACATCGCCGAAGGCGCGAAGAAGAAGGACGAAGACAAGCCTGGCTTCTTCAGCCGCCTGTTCGGCGGCGGCGAGAAGACCAAGGAAGAGGAAGACGCCAAGGCGCAGCGCTACCAGCTTCGTCTGACCAGCGTGAACAACACGGTGCAGATCACCGTCGACAAAGACATCAACACCTCCGCGCCGGCCGATGTCGCGCAGGGCGTGCTGGAAAAACTCCAGGAGAGTATGCGGAATGCACTTCGCGGTCCTGGGGAGCGGAAGCCGGGGCAATTCGGCCTTGGTGAGCAGCTCTGACACCCGGATACTGATCGATTGCGGCTTTCCGCTGCGTGAAACCATCCGCCGTCTGGCACGCCTGGGCGTAGAGCCCGGGCAGCTGGACGCGGTCCTGGTCACGCATGAACACTCCGATCACATCAACGGCGTCGAACTGCTGGCCCGGCACCATCGAATACCCGTGTACCTCAGCGCCGGCACCCTGCAGGGAATGCGCAAGCCGGTGGAGCCGGCGGCGCTGCTCAAGGGCGGCGACCGCCTGGTACTGAAAGACCTGGAAGTCACTGCGGTGAGCGTCTCCCACGATGCGCGGGAGCCCCTGCAGTACGTGTTTTCCGATGGCCGGAAGCGCTTTGGCCAGCTCACCGATCTGGGGGCCGCCACGGCGCAGGTGCTGGAGTGCTATCGTGGCCTCGATGCGTTGATCATCGAGGCAAACCACGATAACGACATGCTGGCCCGCGGTCCGTATCCCTACCCACTCAAAGCCCGCGTCGGCGGCCAGTGGGGACATTTGAACAACCGGCAGGCCGCCGAACTGGTGGCCCAGCTGGGCTGGGAAAGCCTGCAGCACCTCGTGCTGGCGCATCTCAGCGAAAAGAACAACTCGCCGCAGCTGGCCCGGCAAAGCTTCGTCGACACCCTAGGGTGCGACCCGGACTGGCTGCAGGTAGCCGATCAGCATTCGGGACTCGACTGGCGCACCATCGCCTGAGCCCATCCATTCAAGCAAGCGGAGCCCATCATGGAAAAACGCGAAGAACTCTATCGCGGCAAGGCCAAATCGGTTTACACCACCGATGACGCCGACCGCCTCGTCCTGCTGTTCCGCAACGACACCTCGGCGTTCGACGGCAAGCGCATTGAACAGCTCGACCGCAAAGGCATGGTGAACAACAAGTTCAACGCCTTCATCATGCAGAAGCTCGAAGCCGCCGGCATCCCGACCCAGTTCGACGCTCTGCTGTCGGACAACGAAGTGCTGGTCAAGAAGCTCGCCATGATCCCGGTCGAGTGCGTCGTGCGTAACTACGCCGCCGGCAGCCTGGTGCGCCGCCTGGGCGTGGAAGAGGGCCTGCAGCTCACTCCGCCGACCTTCGAACTGTTCCTGAAGAACGACGCCCTGGGCGACCCCTTCATCAACGAATCCCACGTCCAGGCCTTCGGCTGGGCGACCCTGGAGCAACTGGCCGAAATGAAGGCCTACTCCTTCAAGGTCAACGAAGTGCTGAGCAAGCTGTTCGACGACGCCGGCCTGCTGCTGGTGGACTTCAAGCTGGAGTTCGGCGTGTTCCACGGCAAGATCGTCCTGGGCGACGAATTCAGCCCGGACGGCTGCCGCCTGTGGGACAAGGAAACCCGCAAGAAGATGGACAAGGACCGCTTCCGCCAGGGCTTGGGCGACGTGATCGAGGCCTACGAAGAAGTGGCTCACCGTCTCGGCGTGCCGCTGTAAAACGGCGAAATCACGCAAGCGCCTGATACCACGCAAAAAAATCCGAAAACAAAGCTTCGCGTTCGGACTTCAAGCTGGTATCATGCGCGCCGCACGGAGAGATGCCGGAGTGGTCGAACGGGACGGATTCGAAATCCGTTGAGTCAGCAATGGCTCCTAGGGTTCAAATCCCTATCTCTCCGCCATTACATATGGCCGAAGCCCCTGAAATTCCTAGAGTTTCAGGGGCTTTGTCTTTTCCGGTCCGGTAATTTTCCGCCTGCCGCTTCAATCACCCGCAATACCCATCCATCTTCTCCCGATTCCGCTCCGTAGGCTCCGCCTGATACTGCTGCCGCCAGAACTGGCACGGCGCGCTGTTGAAGCGCTTGTCCTGTTCTGCTTTCTCGGCCTCGCGATTCTGTTGTTCCTGCACGGCCTGCTGACGTTGCTGGTATTGCTGGAACATTTCTTCATTGCTGCGAGGGGCAGGGGGAGCGGCGGGAGGTGTCGCTGGCGGTGCGGCGGGATAGCTGCTGGCCAGGAAGGGCGGAAGCGCGCGATAGATCAGCCAGCCGGTGGCGGCCACGGCCATGCAGCCGAGCCAGATGCCGGCGGCGATGCCGAGAGCGAGTTTCCAGGCGCTGAGGTGGGTGGGTGTCTGGGACATGGGAAGCGGGAGTGAGTGGGCGGGCCCCACTGATACCCCATCGCTGCCGATCAGGAAAGAGCTGGGCCCGCGACGCCGCAGTGGCGTCGCGGGCGCGGCTTCACTTCTGCGCGGAGGACTCGAAGGCTTCCATGGCGCGCAGGGAGTAGACGTAGGCGGCGCCGGCGTTCATGGCGATGGCGGTGGCCAGGGCCTGGGCGACTTCGGCTTCGGTGGCGCCGGCCCGGCGTGCGGCTTCGGCGTGGACGCCGATGCAGCCGTCGCAGCGGGTGGTGATGGCCACGGCCATGGAGATCAGTTCGCGGGTCTTGGCATCCAGGGCGTCACCGTCGGCGGCTGCGGCGTCGAGGGCCTGGTAGGCGGCGATCATCTTCGGGTGTTTCTTGCCCAGGGCGCCGAAGGCTTTCTTCACGGCGGGGACGTATTCGGACCAGTTGAACAGCATGGTGCTTCTCCTTGAGGCCACGGAAGGAAAGGGTGTGGCCTTGAAGCTTAGTCTGCGTCAGTCGGTCGGCCGGGTATTGTCTGTTCCGCTCGTTTTTTACATCCCACCCGGAGCGATCAGTAGGCGTCGAGGATTTCGTAGCGCTGGCGGGTATTGCCCTGGCCGATTTCCAGTTCGTCGCCGGGCAGGCGATGGAGCAGGGCGCTGCCCAGTGGGGCGCGGCTGGTGATGACGAGGATCTCGATACCCTCGTGTTGCACTTTTACGCCGGCCGCATCGGGCCCGAGGAAGACCCAGCGGTGCTGGCCACTGTCATTGACCAGTTCCACCAGGGCGCTGGTCTGGATGCCCGACTGCTCGTCGAAGTCGCGCAGTTGCAGGTTCTCGAACAGGGACAGCGCCTGGCGGATCTCCTCGACGCGGCGCGATTGGCCGGCGGCGAGGTAGGCCGCTTCGAGGCCGAGGGTGTCGTACTTGTTCTCGGCGATGTTTTCTTCATGGGTGGCCGTTTCATGGGCCGTTTTGGCGGCGCGCACGGCGATCTCCAGGTCTTGCGCGAGCCTGGCGAGAATGCGTTGGTAGACCTGCTGCTTGTTCATCACGGAGGAGTCGTCGGTCGGGCTGTGTATCCTGCTGGCTTTAGCGCCGTGCGGCGACTGGCGCTGCCAGGGGAGGGTGGCTGGTTCGTGTTTTATCAGCATTTGATGGTATATTTGCTGAAAGTACACAATTAGGAGATCGCCATGAGCGCCCTGTTACGCGAAAGCCCCGCAGCCGATGCCGTTCTGGCCAAGGCGGTACTTACGGCTCGCGAACATCTGGCGATGACCCAGCAGGAGCTGGCGGCGATCGTGGGGGTGGAACGTAGCGCCGTCAGCCGCTGGAAGCAAGGCGGCCTGCGGGTGGACAGCAAGACCGGCGAGCTGGCCCTGCTGCTGGTGCGGGTCTACCGCTCCCTGTTCGCCCTGTTCGGCGGCAACCTGGAGGACATGCGCCACTTCCTGCGCACCGAGAACCGTCACTTGAGCGGCGTGCCGCTGCAATTGATGGAGCAGGTGCAGGGGCTGGTGGCGGTGGTCGAGTACCTGGACGCTATCCGGGGCAAGGTCTGAATGTCCTTCGAGGTGGGCGCCCGCATCTGGGCCAGACATGAGTCAGAGTCGGTCATCAGCCCCATCCGTGGGCGCCTGGTGCGTCTGGTGGAGAGCCAGGGCCAGGTAGCCACGCTGCAACTGGTGGACACCCTGGAAGAACAGGCGCTGCTGGAGGAGTTGCTGGAAACCAGCAAGCCGCGCATGCCGCCGCCCGCCGAGCACCTGCACTATCTATTGAAGACGCCGTTCCGCTATCCGCCGTTGCGCTGGGGCTCGCGCTTTGGCCGGCGGCATGAGCCGAGCCTGTTCTATGCGGCGCTGAAACTGGATACGGCGATGGCGGAGTCGGCCTTCTACCGCTTCGTGCTGTGGGAGGGGATGGGTTCGCCGCCGCCGAGCGGGCGAATTCTCTCCGAACATTCCTCCTTCGAGGCGCGCTTCCAGGTGCAGCGCGGCGTGCGCCTGCAGTTGCCGCCGTTTCGCGAGTACGAACCGGCGCTGCGCGATCCCTCGGATTACCGCGTCGCCCAGGGCCTGGGCAGCGCAATGCGCGAGGCCGAGGTCGAGGCATTCGAGTACCGCTCGGCGCGCTGCCCGCACGCTGGGGTGAACGTGGCGTTGTTCGCGCCGTCAGCCTTCACCGAGAAGCGTCCGCGCAACCTGATGCCCTGGCTGTGCGAGACCACTGCGGAGTACGTCGCCTTCAAGCATGCCCAGGTGCCGGATACGCCGCGCCTGTTCCCGCGCGCGCAGTTCCTGGTGGAGGGGCGCCTGCCCTATCCGGCCTGACCGTTTGTCGTGCCGCGGCATGCCGTCGCGGGCATCGGTGTAAGGTGCGGGATGGTCACGCAGGGAGTGCCAAACCTTGGATATACGGATAGCGGTCCACCCCATCGACAGTCGTCGCTGGCGGGTCTACCTGAACCAGTTCTTCATCGATTGCGATAGCCGCAGCGCGGCTGAACGCGCTTTCGCGCGGGCCTGCGCCGCTGAGCGGCAGTTGGCCCTGCTGCCCAGCCCTCCTACGGTCATCCGCTCCGAGCGGCGGCGATCCCGGCGGGTGGAGTGGGCATGAAACGGCTGATCCTCCCTCCATCGAGCCCGCCCCGGATGATCCGGATGTCGGCACGGGCCTCGCCTGGCTGATTCGATTGCCGTTCGCTTTTCACTCCGCAATCTCCTTTCCGCCGCCCTTAAACGGGGCGGTCGGCTGCACCCTGGCGCGCACTTGTGCACAACGCTGATGCGCGCTGTCAAGCCCCTGCAATATTGCATTCTGCCACTTGCTTGTTTCTCTTGCGTTTTTTAACTTATTGAAAAATAAAGAGAATTTTAGTTGGTGAAAAAATCACCAATCTGTCGCGCACCCCCGTCTGGCTGGGGGTGGGGCGCTTTTTCATCACGTTTTCCACCAAGTTATCCACAGCTTCTGTGGATTGTCCCGAGCGCTTGCTCAGGAGCCCTGTTCCAGGGCCTTTACAGGTGACAAGGCGCCTCCAGGTGGCCGCTGTTAGTATTGCGCGATTGTTTGTCACACCCCGGAGTGCCGCATGCCCCTCGACCTGTCCGCCTTGTTGCTCGGTGCGCTCGCCGGCCTGTTGCCCATGGTGGCGCTGGCCTGGCGCCTGCAGTCGCAGCGTGTCGCCACGGAGCAGGAGGCGGCCCTGCTGCGCGAGCGCCTGGCCAATGCGCTGCTCGCGCAGGACGGCCTATCCGCCCAGGCCGAGGCGGATCGCGAGGCCTTCCAGCGCCTGAGCGGCCGGCATGGCGAATTGTCCGCCGAGTCCGCCGCGTTGCGCCGCGAGGTCGAGCTGGGCAAGCAGGAGCGCGAGCGCCTGGGCGCGGCGGAGCAGGACTGGCAGGCCGAGCGCGCGGACAAGGAGGCTGAACTGCGACGCCTGTCCGCCGAGCATGCGGCCTTGTCCGCCGAATTGCGCGAGCAGCAGGACAATCACCAGCAGCGCCTGGGCGATCTGCAATCGGCACGGGATGAGTTGCGTGCGCAGTTCGCCGAGCTGGCTGGGAAGATCTTCGACGAGCGCGAGCAGCGCTTTGCCGAATCCAGCCAGCAGCGCCTGGGGCAGCTGCTCGACCCATTGAAGGAGCGCATCCAGTCCTTCGAGAAACGCGTGGAGGAGAGCTACCAGGCCGAGGCCCGCGAGCGTTTCTCCCTGACCAAGGAGCTGGAGCGCCTGCAGCAGCTGAACCTGCGCCTGGGTGAGGAGGCGACCAACCTGACCCGCGCGCTGAAGGGCCAGAAGACCCAGGGCAACTGGGGCGAGCTGGTACTGGAGCGGGTGCTGGAGCACGCCGGCCTGGAGAAGGGCCGCGAGTACGAAACCCAGGTCAGCCTGCGAGCGCCGGATGGCGAGCGCTTCCAGCCCGACGTGCTGATCCGCCTGCCCGGCGACAAGCAGGTGGTGGTGGACGCCAAGGTCAGCCTGACGGCCTACCAGCAGTTCATCGTCGCCGAGGACGAGGTGATCCGCCAGCAGGCGCTGAAGGCGCACGTACTGTCCCTGCGCAACCATGTGAAGGGGCTTTCCGGGAAGGATTACCGGCGCCTGGAAGGGCTGCACAGCCTCGACTTCGTGCTGTTGTTCATGCCGGTGGAGGCGGCCTTCTCGGCGGCGCTGCAGGCCGAGCCGAACCTGTTCCAGGAAGCCTTCGAGCGCAACATCGTGATCGTCAGCCCGACCACCCTGTTGGCCACGCTGCGGGTGATCGACAGCCTGTGGCGCCAGGAGCGGCAGAACCAGAACGCCCGCGAGATCGCCGAGCGTGCCGGGGCGCTGTACGACAAGTTCGTGCTCTTCGTGCAGGACCTGGACGAGATGGGCACCCGCCTGCAGCAGCTGGACAAGGCCTACGCGGCGGCGCGCAACAAGCTCAGCGAAGGACGCGGCAACCTGATCAGCCGGGCCGAGCAGGTGAAGCTGCTGGGCGCGCGAGCGAGCAAGAGCCTACCGACGGATTGGCTGGAGCGGGCGTTGAGCGATGATTCGCCGTTGGTGGAGGAAGGGGAGTAGGTGTAATTCGCGGGATCGATCTGGAGCGTAGGGCGTATAACGTTCGACGTTATACGCCGTTTGACCACGGCCCCCGAGCACTCCAGGGTCGGTCCGAAGCCGCTGTTTCGATGCACTCCGAGCTTGGCAATGGCGCCGACAATGAGCGCGGTGTATCGGCGTACAACCGCGAACGGTTGTACGCCCTACGGATATGCCGACCGTTGACTCAGTTCGTCAGAACAGCGAGTAGGGCTTGCCCGCTGTGCCATCGGCGAAGCGCCGCAGCCTGAAGGCATGCAGGTCCATCCCCGGTTGCCCTTCGAGAATCCACCGGCTCATCAACTGGCCGACGATGGGCCCCATCGCGAAGCCATGCCCGCAGAAGCCTGTCGCCACCAGCAGGCCCGGCACTTCCGCCGGAGCATCGAGCACCGGGATGCCGTCGGGCAGCACGTCGATCAATCCGGCCCAGCTTTCCACCACCTTCACATCCCGCAGCGCCGGGAAGGCTTTCGCCAGGTTCTCCTGTGCAGCAAACACGCGGGACATATTTGCCTTCACCTGCGGATCGCGCTCGCCCAATACCGGGCCATTGGTGTTGCGCTCCGAGCCCGGCAGGCGCTGGCGCAGGTCATGCAGCAGCGCGCCGTTGAGCTTGAAGGAGAAGCTCGCGCGGTTGGCCGGCAGGTGTGGCAAGTAGTGCTTGGCGCCGCGCAGGTAGTCGAGGCTGAGGTCGATGTCGGCCTGGGTTTCGTCGGCGAGGTTGATGCTGCCGTCGGCGCGCTGGCGGAAGCCGATCCCGTGACCGATGAAACTCTGCGCGCCGACGTCCGGGCCGGGGCTGGTGCGCGAGACGGTGCAGCGTACGGCCTGCTGTGGCAGTTCCAGGCCCAGGCTTTCCACCAGGCGCCAACTGCTGGCGCCGGCGCAGACCAGCAGGTGCCTGGTCTTCACGTAGCCACGCTCGGTCTGCACGCCGCAGACGGCGCCGGCGGCGCGATCGATGCCGGTGACGCCGCAACCTTCGACGAACACGGCGCCACGTTCGATGGCGCGCAGGGCGTAGCCGGGAGCGACCCGGCGCGGTTCGGCCTGGCCGTCATTGGCGGTGTACATCGCCCCCAGTCCGGGATCGGACAGTGATGGCATCAGCTGCGCCACTTCAACGCGACTGAGCAGGCGGGTGTCGAGGCCGAAGTTGTTGGCCACCTTCAGCCAGTCCTCGTACTTGTGCTGCTGCTCCGGGGTTTCGGCCAGGTACAGGCAGCCACCCTGGCGCCATTCCAGCGGCAGTTGCAGCTCTTCTTCGAGACGCTCCCACAGCGGAATCGCCGCCATCATCAGCGGCACTTCCGCCGGGTCGCGCGCCTGCTGGCGGACGAAGCCCCAGGCGCGGGTGGACTGCTGGCTGGCAATGCCGGCCTTATCCAGCACCAGCACGCTCATGCCCTGGCCGGCGAGGTACCAGGCGGTGGCGCAGCCCATGATGCCGCTGCCGGCGATGACCACGTCCACCTGCTCCGGCAGGCGCTCCACGCGGGAGGAAAGGGCGGGGTGAAGCGGGTAGGTTCCCATCGGCATTCGGCGGCGTCCCTGTATCGAGTGGCGGATGCCGCAGTATGCGATTGGCGTGCGCCGCGCAACCACTGCGCGGGCACGCGGACAGGAGGCTACGAGGCGCGCGCGGCCCGGCTGGCGGCCGGCGAGCGGGCCAGGTAGTCCAGCGCTTCCTGGGTGTTGGCTTCATGGTCCGGGTGGTACCAGGGCTTGAAGTAGCGCAGGAAGCTGGTGGCCACCGAGCTGATCTTCGGCAGCACGCCGGATTTCGAGCCGTCGCGCCAGATCGCGGCGAAGGAGCGCGGCCGGGCGATGCTCGGGTCCTGCCGCGACAGGGTGCGGGTGCCGAAGGCGAACAGGTAGATGATCAGCGGCCACACCACGAACATCCACAGCTGGCGACTGATGAAGCTGCCACCCAGGTGGACGTGCAGGTCGTGGGCGACGTTGCGGTGCTCCACTTCCTCGGCGCCGTGCCAGCGGAACAGGTCCAGCAGCACCGGGTCGGCCTTGGCGCGGTCCAGCGCGTCGGCTTCGAGAATCCATTTGCCCAGCACGCAGGTGAAGTGCTCCACCGCCGCGACGATGGCGCAGCGCTGGCCGATCCACCAGCGCTTGAGCCGTGCGCTGCGGTTGAACAGGTTGAAGCCCAGCGGCGTGTCGCTGAGCAACTGTTCGAACAGGTAGTCCATGACCTTCAGGTAGCGGGTGGAGTCGATGCCGTGGTGGCTCAGGTAGCGCTCCAGCGCGCCCGAGTGGGCGCGGGCGTGCATCGCTTCCTGGCGGATGAAGCCCTGCACGTCGTCGCGCAGGCGGCCGTCCTTCACGAAGGGCAGGGCCTTGTTGTACAGCCGGCAGAACCACAGCTCGCCGGCCGGCAGCATCATGTGGATGACGTTGACCACGTGCGAAGCCTCGGGCTCGCCGGGAATCCAGTGCAGCGGCGAGTCGCTGTAGTCGAACTGCACCTTGCGTTGCACCAGCTTGTGTTGATGGTCGTTCATGAGGATTCTCAAGCAGTCAGGTTGAGGCGGGCCAACAGGCGCGACAGCCAGGGCATGAAGCGCCATTGCAGGGCGCCCAGGTGCACTTCGCTGCCGACCTTCAGCACCGGCTGGTTGCGTTCCACCGCGCGGGCGATGCGTTCGCCGATGGTGTCCGGGCTGAGCCGGCGCCGACGGTAGAAGCGCTGCACTTTCGCGCGATGCCTGGCTTGTTGTTCGTCGTCGAGGCCGGCGAAGCGCGTGGCCTGGACGATGCCGGTATCGACGAAGCCCGGGCACGCCGCGCTGACGCCGATGCCGTGGCCGGCCAGCTCGGCGCGCAGGCATTCGCTGAGCATCAGCACCGCCGCCTTGCTGGTGGCGTATGCCGGGTAGTTGCGCGACGGCGCGAAGGCCACGCCGGAGGCGACGTTGACCAGGTGCCCCGGCTTGCCGCTGTCCACCATCTGCTTGCCGAACAGCCGGCAACCGTCGATCACGCTCCACAGGTTGATTCGCAGCAGACGATCCCATTCCTGGGGCGTGGTCTTGAGCATCGGTCCGGCCATGCCGATGCCGGCGTTGCTCACCACCACGTCGGGTACGCCGAGGCTGCTCTTCACCCAGAGGGCGAAGCGTTCCATGGCGGCGCTGTCGCCCACGTCCACGCAGTAGCTGTAGGCGCTGGCGCCCAGTGCGCGGGCTAGCTCGGCGCTGCGTTCGGCGGCGGCCGGGTCGATGTCCGCGGCCAGCACGCTGGCGCCGCGTTCGGCGAAGCTGAGCAGGGTCGAACGGCCGATGCCGCCGCCCGCGCCAGTGACCACGACCAGCTTTCCGGCGAAAGGCCCGGCGCCGGGTTTCAGCGTGGCGCGCTGCAGCTCGGGGCCGGCCTCGCCGCCTTCGATGTGCTGGACGAACTCGCCGATCCAGCGCGCCAGTTGCGTCGGCTCGGCCAGCAGTTGCCAGTGCCCGGCGGTGACGTCACGCCGCCACAGGCGCGGCGCCCACAGCGAGAGCTGCTGGAACAGTTGCTGGCCGACGTAGCGGTCGCGGGTCGGCACGATCAGTTGCACCGGTACTTCGGTGTGGCGCCTACGTGGCTTGAAGATCGAGGTGATGAAGTTGGCCCGGTAGAGCTTCACGCCGTGTTCGCCGTCGCTGGCCTGGTGCGGGTTGCGCGACGGGTTGCGGATGCCTTCGACTTTGCGCAGGTACTGCGGCCACAGCTTCGCCGCGCCCAGGCGCCAGGAGATCGCCGGCAGCAGTGGCAGGTGGAAGTAGTAGATGTACCAGGAGTGCAGCAGCTGGCTGAGCATCTGCAGCAGCGCACGCGGGGTCTTGCGCCGCAGGCGGTCGCGCATCCAGAAACCGACGTGGTCCAGGCAGGGCCCGGAGACGCTGGTGTAGGAGGCGATGCGCGTGCGCAGCTCGGGATCGGTGACGCTCTCCCAGGTCTGGATCGAGCCCCAGTCGTGGGCCACCAGGTGCACCGCGCGCTGCGGGCTCACCGCATCGAGCACGGCCTTCAGGTCCTGGCTGAGCAGTTCCAGGCGGTAGTCGCGGGTCCTGCGCGGCTTGTCCGATTCGCCGGCGCCGCGCACGTCGTAGGCCACCAGCTGGAAGCGCCCGGAAAGCTGGCGGATCAACGGCAGCCAGACTTCGTGGTTGTCCGGGTAGCCGTGGACGAACAGCACCATCGGCAGGTGCGCCTCGCCCCAGCGCCAGACGGCCAGGCGCACGTCGCCGGACTGTGCCTCCAGGCGCTCGGGCGTCGGCAGCGGGTTTTCCAGCATCGCGTTCATGCCACCTCCCGCCGCGCCGGGGCGCTGATCAGGCCACGGGCGACCCAGCGGCGCACGTGGGGCAGGTCGTCGTCCAGCCAGTAGGCATCGTCTTCGGTGACCACCAGCAGCTCCTCGAACTTGGCGCCCACGCCGCGCAGGCCCAGGTGCGGTTCCACCGCCCAAAGGCCGGGCGTCGGGGCGTGCTGCGAGCGGTCGTTGCTCGACCATAGCGGCGACCAGCCTTCGCGGCGGCCGGTGATCAGGGCGTTCTTCATCAGGGTGGCGATGTTGCGCACGCCGAAGCGCGCCAGCGAAGGGCCGCTGTTGCGCGCGCCGAGTTTTTCCACGCGGTGGGCCAGCACTTCGAAGGGGTAGGCCTTGTGCCGGGGCAGGGTGCCCTGGCGCTGGCAGAGGCGGTCCACCGACTGGCTGACCTCGGCCAGCGGCAGGCGCTGGCGCACCTGCTCGACGATCAGGTTGCGGTGCGCCAGCAGGTCGTCCATCAGGCGCTCCACCAGCAGGTTGTGGCCCAGTGCGCCGGAGTAACCGACGTCTGCGGTGTAGGCGCCCAGGGTCGGCGCGCAGTCGAGGATGAAGGGCATGCCTTCCTCCAGGCGCTGCTTGCCGGGGTAGAAGGCCAGGTTGAAGCCGCCCAGATGGCGCAGGCCGTCGAAACCCCTGAACGAGGTGCGCGGGCCGAACCAGGCGAAGGGCTGGTGGAACCAGTCGCGCACGCCGTGATCGAGCAGCCAGGTCTTCATCAGGGCAGCGGTTTCACGCTCGCTGATGCCCGGGCGCAGTTCGCCGGCAATGGTTTCGCAGCAGCGGTAGGCCAGTTGCTGAATCTCGCGGAAGTGCCGCAGGTCTTCGGGAGTGGGCACCCAGGCGCCTTGGGACATGACTTTCTCCAGGCTGGTTGTTGTTATCGTTACATCGAGCAATGTCACGATCGATGCTGACCCATCGGTGGCCGTTGCGCCATGCCGTGCGCGCCGGGCCAGGAGTGTTACCGCAGCGGCAAGCCGCTGGCGGCGCGGCTTGCGGGCGAGAGGGGGATTTCGGGCGGGCGCAGTTCCCGTCTTTGGTTGGGCCGCCGGGCTGTGCGGCGGATCACTTTGGAATTAGTGCTTTGGATTGTGGCGCGGCGGTGACGCTGGCTATCATCCGGCCCATGAGCACACCCCTGAACCTGCTGCAGCGCCTGCTCCAGCGCCCGGACGATGTTCCTTCGGCGCTGGAAGATGAGCGCGAATACACGGTGGACGAACTGGCCCGCGAGGCCGGCAGCACCGTGCGCAACCTGCGCGCCTACCAGGACCGTGGCCTGCTGCCGCCGCCCGAGCGCCGGGGCCGCGCCGGGGTGTACTTCGCCAGCCACCTGCGCCGCCTGCGGCTGATCAACCGCCTGCTGGAGCGCGGCTACAACATCGCCAACATCAAGGAACTGCTGGAAAGCTGGGAGCGCGGCCATGACCTGGACCACGTGCTCGGCCTCGATGAGGCCATCGTCGGCCCGTGGAACCTCGAGTCTCCCGGCAGCATCGAGTTCAGCGACCTGCAGGCGCTGTTCGGCGACGAGTTGAATGACGCAGTGATCGACCAGGCGCTGGAGCAGGGCCTGCTGGCCTTCGATGGCGAGCGCATCAGCATTCCCAGTCCGCGCCTGTTCAATGCCGGCATCGAGCTTTACCGCGCCGGCATTCCCCTGGCCGCGCTGCTCGATCACCTGGCCGTGCTGCGCACCGACACCGAACACCTGGCCGCCGGCATCGTGCGCCTGGTGGTGACCCATCTGGTGGACAAGCCCGGCGCCGACCTGCTGCCCGGCGCGGCCGATCTGGAGCGCCTCGCCGAGGTGTTCCAGCGCCTGCGGCCGGTGGCCGAGCAGGTGGTGCTGGTGGAGCTGGCGCGTGGCCTGAAGCGCTCGGCCAACGAGATGCTGGGCGAGCGTGTCGGGGAAATCCTGCGGCGGCTGGAAACGCCGGAGTAACGAGCGCTCAGGTGCTGCCGGCGGCCTGGGCCAGCTTGCCACGTAGCCAACGCCGCGCCGGGTCGTCCTCGCTGGTCTCGGACCAGATCTGCACGAAGTCGAAGCGTGCCAGTTGCAGTGGCGGTTCCAAGCTGGCCAGCCCGTGGGTTTCGAGGTCGTCCGGCAGCATCCTCTCGGCAATCGTCAGGACCAGATCGGTGCCCGCCAGCAGCCCCGGCGCAACGCTGAAGTGCGGCACGGTGGCAGCCACCTTGCGGCGCCGGCCGAGCTTTTCCAGATGGCTGTCGATTTCTTCCGCCGGGCTCTGCTGCAGGGCGACCCGCAGGTGCGGGGCGGCGAGGTAGTCGTCGAGGTCCATTCGCTGGCGCCCGGCGAGGGTATCGACGGCGCACAGGCAGACAAAGCGCTCCTCGAACAATCGTTGCGTACGCAGCCCCTCGGGCAACATCGGGAAGACGCCGAGGGCGCCGTCCAGTTCGCCGCTCGCCACCTGCTCGGCCATGCCCAGGCGCGAAGCCTGGCGCACGTCGAGGTGGATGCCCGGTGCCTCGCGGCGCAGGATCGGCAACAGTGCCGGCAGCACCACCCAGGCGCCGTAATCGGACATGCCCAGGCGCAGTTCCAGTTCTGCTTTGGCCGGGTCGAAGTCGTCGCCCAGCACGAGACGGCGCACGTCGCCGAGGATTTCCCGCAGCGGCCCGGCCAGTTCGAAGGCGCGGCGGGTCAGTTGCATCTGGTTGCCGGCGCGCACCAGCAGCGGGTCGTCGAGCAGGTCGCGCAGGCGGTTCAGCGCATGGCTTACCGCCGGCTGGGTCATGGCCAGCCGCTCGGCCGCGCGGGAGACGTGTCGCTCGTCCAACAGGGCGTCGAGGATCACCAGCAGGTTGAGATCGATGCGTCGCAAGTCATGAATCGAGTGCATTTATGCTGTGCTGATCATTCATTTCCATGCGCAGGATGGATAGCAGAAGCTGAAGGCATCGACAAGAAACGGAGGAAAGTCGATGTCGAAACTGCTTCTTCTGCTGCCCGCCATCGGTGTAGGCGCGCTGGTCGCCCTGCAGGCCGGCAGCAACTCCCTGCTGGGTCGCCAACTGGGCCATCCGCTGAGTGCCAGCCTGACCTCGCTGGGCGTCAGTCTGGCGGCGGTGATCATTGCATTGCTGGCCTTCCGCGTGCCGTTGCCGGCAGTCAGCGGCATCGCCACGACACCCTGGTGGGGCTGGCTGGGCGGCATCTTCGGTGCGGCCTACCTGACGGTGGCGGTGATGCTGGCGCCGCTATTGGGCGCGGCGACTTTCCTCGCCTGCGTGGTGGCGGGGCAGATGCTGATGTCGGCGTTGTGCGACCAGTTCGGCTGGGCTGGCTTCCCGGTGCGGCGGCTGTCGCCCGAGGGCGTAATTGCCGTCGGGCTGATCATCGCCGGGGTGGTGTTGTTGCAGTGGCGGGGGAGGGTGGCTTGAGGCGTCGGTACGGGACTGCTTCGCGAGCAAGCTCGCTCCTACAAAAAAGCAGCTTCGAAGCTGGGGCTGACTGTAGGAGCGAGCTTGCTCGCGAACAGCGGTAGCTCGGCTACCGCAGGCTCAGATGCCGACTCAACAGCGCCCGCAACGCCGCCGGCTTCACCGGCTTGGGCAGGAAGTCCAGCCCCGCCGCGTGGATCTGCGCCACCAGTTCGGGCCGGGCGTCGGCGCTGATCACCACGCCCGGCACCGGCTCGCCCAGACGGGTGCGCAGCCAGGCCATGAGGTCGGTGCCCAGTTCGCCGTCGTCCAGGTGGTAGTCGATCAGCGCCAGTTGCGGGCGGGCGTCGCCTTCCAGCAGCGCCTGGCATTCCTCGCGGCTGCGCGCGGTGAGTACGCGGCAACCCCAGCGGGTCAGCAGGCTGTTCATGCCGGTGAGGATGCTGTCCTCGTTGTCCACGCAGAGCACTTGCGCGCCGTTGAGCTGTTCCGGGGTTTCCAGCTTGTGGCCGTTGATCTGGGCCGGCGCTGGCTGGCGGGCCAGCGGCACGCTGACGCTGAACACACTGCCCTTGCCCGGCCAGGAACGCACTTCCAGGCGGTGGCCGAGCACCTTGCACAGCCGGTCGGCGATCGCCAGGCCCAGGCCCAGGCCTTTCTCGGCGCGGGTCTGGTGGCTGTCCAGGCGTTTGAACTCCTCGAAGATCACGTGGAGCTTGTCCGGCGGAATGCCCGGACCGTGGTCCCAGACCTCCAGGCGCAGGTGGCCCTGTTCGCGGCGCACGCCCAGCAGCACATGGCCCTTGGCGTAGCGGAAGGCGTTGGTAAGGAAGTTCTGCAGCACGCGGCGTAGCAGCTTGATGTCGCTTTCGATGCGCAGCTTGCTGCCGCGCACGTGGAAATCGATGCCGTGCTCCTGGGCCAGCACGCGGAACTCAACGCCCAGGGTGTCGTACAGATTGGCCAGCGGGAAGGCCGCGACGTCGGCGCTGACACGGCCGCCCTCCAGGCGCGAGATGTCCAGCAGGTCGGTGATCAGGTCTTCCGCCGAGCGCAGCGAGGAATCCAGGTGGCGCACCAGTTCGGTGGCCTCCTCGGGCAGTTTTTCCTGGTGGGCGAGGGCGGCGGAGAACAGCCGCGCGGCGTTCAGCGGCTGCATCAGGTCGTGGCTGACCGCGGCGAGGAAGCGTGACTTGGACTGGTTGGCCGCTTCGGCGTTGCCCTTGGCCTCGGTGAGCGCCTGGTTCAGTTGCGAGAGCTCGAAGGTGCGCTCCTGCACACGCTGTTCCAGGCCCTCGTTGGCATCTTTCAGGCCCTGCTCGGCATGCCGGTAGGCGGTGATGTCGGTGAAGCTCATGACGAAGCCGCCGCCAGGCATCGGGTTGCCGATCAGCTCGATCACCCGGCCATTGGGGAACAGCCGCTCGGAGGTGTGCGGGGTACCCTGGCGCATCCAGTACAGGCGCTTGGCGACGTGCAGGTCGGGGTCGCCCGGCCCGCACAGGCCGCGCTCGGCGTTGTAGCGGATGATGTCGGCAATGGGCCGGCCGACGTAGATCAGCCCGTCCGGGTACTCGAACAGTTCCAGGTAGCGATGGTTCCAGGCCACCAGGCGCAGTGACTGGTCGACCACGCTGATGCCCTGGGTGATGTTCTCGATGGCGCCCTGCAGCAGGGCGCGGTTGAACTGCAGCACCTCGGAGGCTTCGTCGGCGATCTTCACCACGTCCTCCACCTGCATCTCGCGGCCTTCGATGGCGGCCTTCACCACGGCCCGCGCGGAGGAGGCGCCAAGCACGCCGGCGAGCAGGCGTTCGGTGTGGGCGATCCATTCGTCGTTGGCGTTCTGGCTGGGGCTGAAGCCCTTGCCCTGGCGGTAGGCGAAGCGGATGAAGCTCTGCCGCGCGCGCTCCTCGCCGACGAAGCGGGCGGCGAGCATCAGCAGGTCTTCCAGTTGCACCGCGAGCATCGAGCGCGAGCTGAGCTTCTGGGAGATTTCCTGGCCGATGAAGCGGCTGGCCTGCCAGTGCTCGGAGACACGGGTGCGGGAGAACACCGAGACCAGCCCGAACAGGGCGAAATTGCCGATCAGCGACAGCAGCACGCCGAGGGTCAGCGGCTCGATCATCAGGCCGAACGGACGGCCGTCGAGCCAGGCCAGGCCCGGGAAGGCTGCCAGCGACCAGCCCAGGCCCTTGGCAACCACCGGCAGCACCAGCGTATAGGCCCACAGGAAGGAGCCGGCGGCCAGGCCGGCGAACACGCCGCGGCGGTTGGCCTGCTTCCAGTACAGCGCGCCGATCATCGCCGGGCCGAGCTGGGCGATGGCGGCGAAGGCGATCTGGCCGATGGTGGCCAGGCTCGCGGTGGAGCCCAGCAGGCGGTAGCTGACGTAGGCCAGCAGGAGGATCAGCGCGATGCTCACCCGGCGCACGGTCAGCAGCCAGTGGCGGAACACTTCGAAGGGCTGCTCGGCCTCGCCTTTGCGGCGCAGCAGCCAGGGCAGCAGCATGTCGTTGGAGACCATGGTGGACAGCGCCACGCTGGCGACGATGACCATGCCGGTGGCCGCCGAGGCGCCACCGATGAAGGCCAGCAGCGCCAGTGCCGGATGCGCCTCGGCCAGCGGCAGGCTGATCACGAAGGAGTCGGGGATGACTCCGGCTGGCAGCTGCATCTGCCCGGCCAGGGCGATGGGCACCACGAACAGCGCGGCCAGCACCAGGTAGATCGGGAACACCCAGCGCGCCAGGTTGAGGTCGCGCGGTTCGATGTTCTCCACCACCAGCACGTGGAACTGGCGCGGCAGGCACATGATGGCGGTCATCGCCACGCCGGTCTGCAGCAGCAGGCCCGGCCAGTGCACGGTCTCTTCCCAGTAGTCGGCCAGCTGCGGGGCGGCGCGGGCCTTGTCGAGCAGGTCGTCGAAACCGTCGTAGAGTCCATAGGTGACGAAGATGCCGACGGCGAGGAAGGCGGTGAGCTTGACCAGTGACTCGAAGGCGATGGCCAGCACCATGCCGCGGTGGTGCTCGGTGACGTCCAGGCTGCGGGTGCCGAACACGATGGTGAACAGTGCCAGCACCAGCGAGACGATCAGCGCGGTGTCCTGGGCGCGGATGCCGCCGGAGTCGGCGCCGGCGCCGATCAGAAGGTTGACGCCGAGGACGATGCCCTTGAGCTGCAGGGCGATGTAGGGCAGCACGCAGACGATGCAGATCAGCGCCACCACCACCGCCAGGGCCTGCGACTTGCCATAGCGCGCGGCGATGAAGTCGGCGATGGAGGTGATGTTCTCCTGCTTGCTGATCATGATCATCTTCTGCAGCACCCAGGGCGCGAAGAGCATCAGCAGCACGGGGCCGACATAGATCGGCAGGAACGACCAGAGCTGGCCGGCGGCCTGGCCGACGGCGCCGAAGAAGGTCCAGCTGGTGCAGTACACCGCCAGGGACAGGCTGTAGACCCAGGCGCGGACACGCGGCGAAAGAGGGGCGCGACGGCGGTCGCCATAGAACGCAATGGCGAACAGGACCGCCATGTAGAGCAGGGCGACCGTTGCGATCAACCCACTGGACAACGACATGCTGACTCCGGAAATGAACTGGCTCCCCCGCAGGAGCGCTTGCAGCAGTTTCGCACCAAAGTCCCGATGTGTCAGACGACTGCTACCAATGTCTCAGTGGCGCTGTGTCGCGCTTCTCACTTGAGTCGCGTCGGCCGGGCTGATAGCTTGCCGGCCTTTGCGCGTCACCCATCTGTCGCGCCCCTTCGCGGGTGCGGCACTTCGGGCAGCCGCTACGCTCTGAAATGAGCGAGATTTCGCGTCGACGTACCCAGGAGGACGCCATGTTCAGACCGCTACCTATCACCTTGCAGCGCGGGGCCTTGCGCCTGGAGCCGATGGTGGAGGCCGACGTGCCCGAGCTGGTGGCCCTGGCGGAAGCGAACCGCGACGTGCTGCAGTTCATGAGCGCGCCGGGGCGTCCGGACTGGTATCGCCAGGGCCTTGCCGACCAGCGCGAGGGCCGTGCGCTGCCGCTGGTGGTGCGCCTGGGCAACGAGATCGTCGGCACCACGCGTTTCATGGACTTCCTCCCGGCGTTGCCGGCGTGCGAGATCGGCGCCACCTGGCTGGACCAGGCGCAGCACGGCAGCGGCCTGAACGCCACCATGAAGTACCTGATGCTGCGCCATGCCTTCGACAGCTGGAAGATGGTCCGCGTGCAGCTCAAGACCGCCGCCAGCAACTTGCGTTCGCAGCGCGCCATCGAGAAGCTCGGCGCGGTGCGCGAAGGCGTGCTGCGCAACCACCGGCGCCTGGCCGGCGGCCGCCTCGACGACACCATTCTCTACAGCATCACCGACCACGAGTGGCCGCAGGTGAAGGCTGCGCTGGAGGCCGGTTTCAACGGCTGACGACGCTGGTGTAAGGTGATCGACCCGCTCCTGCGCGAGCGGAACGACACCGGGGCAGGAGCATGACAGACCACCACGAGAGCGGCGAAAGCACCCGCTTCTGGCGCGCCCAGGAGCTGGGCGGCGTCGAGCTGCTGCACGCGCGCTACATCGAGCAGGTGTTTGCGCCCCACGTCCACGAGGGCTTCGCCTTCGTGATGATCGAGCAGGGCGCGCAGCGCTTCCACCATCGTGGCAGCGAGCATTTCGCCCCCACCGGCAGCGTGGTGCTGATCAACCCCGACGAGGTGCACACCGGCTCCAAGGCCGATGAGGCGGGTTGGCTGTATCGCGGCTTCTACCCGGAGCTGGGGCAGGTTTCCGGCATTCTCGAAGAACTCGAACTGGGGCGCTCCGGCACGCCGTCCTTCGCCGCCAGCGTGGTGCAGGACCCGGAATTGGTCCAGGCACTGCTCGGCGCCCATCGCCTGCTGGAGTCCGAGGCCACGGTGCTGCAGCGCCAGACCTGCTGGCGCGAGGCGCTCCTGCTGCTGTTCCAGCGTCATGCGCGGATTCCCGATGCGCCACCCGCCGGCAATGAGCCGGTGGCCGTCGCACGGGCTCGCGAACTGCTCGGCTCGCGGCTGATGGAGCCGCCGTCGCTGGAGGAGCTGGCCGCCGCCGTCGGGCTTTCGCCGTTCCATTTCGCCCGGGTGTTCCGCAAGGCCACCGGCCTGCCGCCCCACGCCTGGCTCAAGCAGCGCCGCCTGGAGCAGGCGCGTGCGCTGCTCAAGCAGGGCTGCGCGCCGGTGAGCGTGGCGATGCAATTGGGCTTCGCCGACCAGAGCCATCTCAGCCGCCAGTTCAAGCAGGCCTACGGTGTCGGCCCCGGCGAATATCGGCAGGCCTGCGCCAGATCGTTCAAGATGGCGTAAGCCAGTGCGTCCGGCTTGATGCAAAGGTGAATCAGATTCATGCGGAAATTTATATCATTTAATATAGATTTTCATTTACGAATTTTACGATTTAACGTACTTTTCGCCCCCTTCACGAAGCACCCGGGGAGGGGGAAGCATGTCGTCCGTTCGTTCGTGGTCGCGCCTGGCGATCGCCGTTGCCCTGGCCACGCCGCTGCTGCCGGCCCAGGCCGAGGATGAAACCAAGGAATTGGAGGCCGTCACCGTGGTTGGCGACTGGCTCGGTGAGGCCGATCAGCAGGTGGTGCAGAACCACCCCGGCGCACGCACCGTGGTGCGTCGCGAGAAGATGATCGAAGAGGGCGCGCAGAACGTGCGCGACGTGCTGCGCGGCATTCCCGGCGTGCAGGTGCAGGACAACAACGGCACCGGTGGCAGCGACGTCTCCCTGAACGTTGGCGTGCGTGGCCTGACCTCGCGCCTGTCGCCGCGCTCAACCGTGCTCATCGATGGCGTGCCGGCCGCCGTGGCGCCCTACGGCCAGCCGCAGCTGTCGATGTTCCCGCTGTCGGTGGGCAACCTCGACAGCGTCGACGTAGTGCGTGGCGCCGGCTCCGTGCGCTATGGCCCGCAGAACGTCGGCGGGGTGATCAACTTCGTTACCCGGGCGATTCCCAAGGAGTTCTCCGGTGACGTCGGCACCACCAGCGAGACCGCCTCCCACGGCGGCTGGAAGAATCTCTACAACGCCTTCCTGGGCGGCACCGCCGACAACGGCATCGGCGCCGCGCTGCTGTATTCGGGTGTGAAGGGCGCGGGATATCGCGACAGCAACGATTCCACCGACATCGATGACGTGATGCTCAAGACCCATTGGGCGCCGACCGATGCCGACGAGTTTTCCGCCAACTTCCACTATTACGACGGCACCGCCGACATGCCCGGCGGCCTGACCCAGGCGCAGTTCGACCAGGACCCGTACCAGTCCGTGCGCGACTGGGACAACTTCACCGGCCGGCGCAAGGACTTCTCGCTCAAGTACAAGCGGCAGATCGATGACCTGACTCAGGGCGAAGTGCTGACCTACTACAGCGACAGCTTTCGTGGCAGCAACATCGCCAACCGCGACCTCAAGACCCTGGCGTCCTACCCGCGCGACTACCACACCTTCGGCATCGAGCCGCGGGTGTCGAAGATCTTCATGGTCGGCCCGACCACCCAGGAAGCCAGCATCGGCTACCGCTACCTGAAGGAAGCCATGCACGAGCGCGCCAGCCAGGTCGCCCTGGTGAACAACGTGCCCACGCCGATCAAGGGTGCCGATGGCCACACCTACCAGGACCGCACCGGCGGCACCGAAGCCAACGCCATCTACCTCGACGACAAGATCGACGTGGGCAACTGGACGGTGACCCCGGGTATTCGCTTCGAGAGCATCTCCACCGACTGGCACGATCGCCCGGTGGTCGACAACAAGGGCAAGCCGGTCCAGGAGAAAAAGCGCAGCAAGGACTACAACGAGCCGTTGCCGGCGCTGGCGGTGATGTATCACCTGTCGGACGAGTGGAAGCTGTTCGCCAACTACGAGACGTCCTTCGGCAGCCTGCAGTACTTCCAGCTCGGCCAGGGCGGCAGCGGCAACGACACCGCCAACGGCCTGCAGCCGGAAAAGGCCAAGACCTACGAAGTGGGCACCCGCTACGACAACGGCGTGTGGGGCGGCGAGGTGACGCTGTTCTACATCGACTTCGACGACGAGCTGCAGTTCATCAGCAACGACGTGGGCTGGACCAACCTGGGCGCCACCAAGCACCAGGGCATCGAGACCTCGATGCACTACGACATGGCTGCGCTCGATCCGCTCCTGTCGGGGCTGACCGCCTACGGAACCTTCACCTACACCCGCGCGACTTACGAGGGCGATATTCCCGGCTTCGAAGGCCGTGACCTGCCGCTGTACTCGCGTCAGGTGGCGACCGTCGGCCTGCGCTACGAGCATGACCGCTGGACCTACAACCTGGACGGCTTCGCCCAGTCCAAGCAGCGCTCGCCCGGTCCGTCCACCGACTCCAAGGGCAACTTCACCGGCGACTACATCACCGCGCCGACCGCCGATGGCCAGTACGGCGACATCCCCGGCTACATGCTGTGGAACGCTCGCGTGGGGTACGACTTCGGTCCGCAGGCGTCGAACCTGAAGCTGGCCGCCGGGGTGAAGAACGTCTTCGATCAGATGAACTACACCCGCTCCAGCGACAACAATGCCGGTATCTACCTGGGCGAGCCGCGCACCTTCTTCGTGCAGGGCAGCGTCGGCTTCTGACCTGATCGTCGGCAGACCGAAAAGCCCGTCCCCGCGACGGGCTTTTTCTTGCCGGCGGGAAAATCACAGGTACTCTGCGCCAGTGGAATTGTGCGGAAAATGTGGCTTTTCTTCAGGTCATTGCCGTCAAATCCGTGCTGTCATTCCGGCCACGCGGCCATCACGCAGGTAAACAAGGACGATGACTGAACAATCGCAATTCGCCCTGCTGGGCAAGAAGCGTTTCCTGCCATTCTTCGTCACCCAGCTTTTGGGTGCGTTCAACGACAACATCTTCAAGCAGTCGCTGATCCTGGCGATCCTCTATCACCTCACTGTCGGTGGTGATCGCAACCTGCTGGTCAACCTCTGCGCGCTCCTGTTCATCCTGCCGTTCTTCCTGTTCTCCGCCCTGGGCGGACAGTTCGGCGAGAAGTTCAACAAGGACGCGCTGATGCGCGCGCTGAAGCTGGCCGAGATCGTGATCATGGCAGTGGGCGCCGCGGGCTTCGTGTTCGGCAGCCTGCCGCTGCTGTTCCTCGCGTTGTTCGCCATGGGGACTCACTCGGCGCTGTTCGGACCGGTGAAGTACTCGATCCTGCCGCAGCACCTGCAGGAAAACGAGCTGGTGGGGGGCAACGCCCTGGTGGAGATGGGCACCTTCCTCGCCATCCTCTGCGGCACCATCGGCGCCGGCGTGCTGATGTCGCGCCAGGACTACGCTGCCGGCGTCGGCCTCGCCGTGGTGCTGGTGGCCGCCTGCGGTTATCTCGCCAGCCGCAACATTCCCCGCGCGGCGGCGGCCCTGCCGGAGCTGGTGATCGACTGGAACATCTTCCGCCAGTCCTGGAGCATCCTCATGCTCGGTCTGCGCCAGCGTCCGGCGGTGTCGCGCTCGCTGGTGGGCAACTCCTGGTTCTGGTTCCTCGGTGCGGTCTATCTCACCCAGATCCCGACCTACGCCAAGGAGCTGCTGCACGGTGACGAGAGCGTGGTGACGCTGATCCTCACCGTGTTCTCGGTGGGCATCGCGCTGGGTTCGATGCTGTGCGAAAAGCTCTCGGGCAAGAAGGTGGAAATCGGCCTGGTGCCTTTCGGCTCCATCGGCCTGAGCCTGTTCGGCATCCTGCTCTGGTGGCATTCCGGCGACTTCCCCAAGGGCGAGCAGCCGTACCACTGGCTGGCGGTGCTGGAACACTCGCAATCCTGGGCGGTGCTGGCCGACATCCTCGGCATCGGTATCTTCGGCGGCTTCTACATCGTGCCGCTGTACGCGCTGATCCAGGCGCGCACCGATGAGGACAAGCGGGCGCGGGTGATCGCCGCCAACAACATCCTCAACGCGTTGTTCATGGTGGTGGCGGCGATCGTCTCGATCCTGCTGCTGTCGGTGGCGAAGCTGACGATCCCCGAGTTGTTCCTCGTGCTGTCGCTGATGAACGTCGCGGTGAACGTGTACATCTTCAAGATCGTCCCCGAGTTCACCATGCGCTTCCTGGTGTGGCTGCTGACCCACTCGATGTACCGGGTCGACCACCGCAACCTCGACGTGATTCCCGACGAGGGCCCGGCGGTGCTGGTGTGCAACCACGTGTCCTTCGTCGACGCGCTGCTCATCGCCGGCTCCGTGCGCCGTCCGGTGCGCTTCGTCATGTACTACAAGATCTTCCGCATCCCGGTGCTCAACTTCATCTTCCGCACCGCCGGCGCGGTGCCCATCGCCGGGCGCAACGAAGACGCGCAGACCTACGAGAAGGCCTTCGCCAAGGTCGCCGAGTACCTGCGCGAAGGGGAGGTGGTGTGCATCTTCCCCGAGGGCATGCTGACCCTGGACGGCGAGATGAACGAGTTCCGCAGTGGCGTGGAGCGGATCATCGAGGAGACCCCGGTGCCGGTGATCCCGATGGCGCTGCAGGGGCTGTGGGGCAGCTTCTTCAGCCGCGACCCGGGCAAGGGATTCTTCCGCCGCATCTGGTCGCGGGTTTGCCTGGTGGCCGGTCAGCCGGTGCCGCCGGAAGCGGCCAAGCGCCTGGCACTGCAGGAGCAGGTCGCGGCCTTGCGTGGCGCGGCCCGCTGACTTTCATTCGTACAAAGAAAAAGCCCCGGCAGTGCCGGGGCTTTTTCATGGGCGTGTCGCGGTTCAGATGACCTGAACTTCGTCAGCCTGCAGGCCCTTCTGGCCTTCAACAACGATGAAGGAGACCTTCTGGCCTTCCTGCAGCGATTTGAAGCCGGTGCCCTGGATGGAGCGGAAGTGCACGAAGACATCGTTGCCGCTTTCCGGAGTGATGAAGCCGAAGCCCTTGGCGTCGTTGAACCACTTGACGGTGCCGGTCTGACGATTCGACATGGAATTACACCTTGAACAATTGAATATTGTTTTGCGGAAAAGCCCGCGCTCGTCCTGAGTTGCAAGGTGCAGTCGAAGCCGGGTGATGGGGAATGGCCCCACCAGGTCACGAGCCACAGTGACGCAAGCAAACACAGTGGGCCGCAGCATACCGACAAATTTTCGGGAAAGCGACAGCCCGCCGGCATCGAAATCGATGCAGCGTCAGTGGCTCAGTTTCAGGCCAACCAGCCCGCAGAGAATCAGCGCCACGCTGAGCATGCGGATCGGCGCCATGGATTCGCCAAACAGCCAGATGCCAACGGCAACGGTGCCCAGCGCGCCAATGCCAGTCCAGATGGCGTAGGCGGTGCCCAGCGGCAGGTTCTTCATGGCCAGGCCCAGCAGGCCTACGCTGGCGGCCATCGCCAGGGCGGTGAGCACTGAGGGAACCAGGCGGGTGAAACCTTCGGTGTACTTCAAGCCGACGGCCCAGGCGACTTCGAACAGGCCGGCGACGAACAGAATGATCCAGGACATGCAGGACTCCAGACGGTGGATGGATTGAAGGGCCGTCCCCGCTGGAACACCGGAAGGTGGTGAGGTCGTCCTCACGATGTGCATTATTTTGCACAAATCCGGCGCCCCGGGCAAGCCGGGCGCCGGATCAGTGGGTTACTCCGGCGCTGCTTCCGGTCTGGGCGACTCGTCGGTCATGCGCCGGAACCAGGTGGAGAGTGTCGCTCCGGAGATGTTGTGCCAGACGCTGAACAACGCGCTGGGCACCGCCGCCAGGGGCGAGAAGTGGGCACTGGCCAGGGCCGCGCCGAGGCCGGAGTTCTGCATGCCGACTTCCAGCGCCAGCGACTTGCGCTGCGCCAGCGGCAGGCCGAAGACCTTGGCGGTGAAGTAGCCGAGCAGGAAGCCGAAACCGTTGTGCAGGATCACCACCGCCAGGATCAGCAGGCCGGACTCGGCGATTTTCGCCTGGCTGGCCGCGACCACCGCGGCGACGATGATCACGATGGAGACCACCGACACCAGCGGCAGCACCTCCACCGCATGGCGCACCCGTGCGCCGAGCAGGCGCTGGGCGGCGAGACCGAGAATGATCGGCACCACCACCACCTGCAGGATCGACCAGAACAGCGCGCCGAAGGACACCGGCAGCCAGGCCGAGGCCAGCAGCCAGGTCAGCGCCGGGGTGAGCAGCGGGGCGAGGAGGGTGGTGACGCCGGCGATGGCCACCGACAGCGCCAGGTCGCCGCGCGACAGCCAGGTCATCACGTTGGACGCGGTGCCGCTGGGGCAGCAGCCGACCAGGATAACCCCGACGGCAATCTCCGGTGGCAGGTGCATGGCCTGGCAGAGCAGCCAGGCCATGCCGGGCATGATCACGAAGTGGGCGATCACCCCGAGGGCGACGCGCCAGGGATGCCGGGCGACCTCGGCGAAGTCTTCGACCTTGAGGGTCAAGCCCATGCCGAACATCACCACGCCGAGCATCGGCACGATGGCGGGCGTGAGCGGGGTGAAGAGGGTGGGGACGAAGAACGCCAGGATGGCGAAGAGCAGCACCCAGAGGGCGAAGGTGTTGCCCATGAAGCGGCTGAGGAGAATGAGAGCACGCATGGGACTTTCCTTATGGAGGTGTCAGGCGCCGCGCGGTGGCGGCGCCTGGGGGCGTCAGATGCCTTCGGGCATCGCCTCGCCGCCGAGTGCTTCGATCAGCGCCGGGAGGAACTCGGCGAAGGTCAGCATCATCAGGGTGAAGCTGGCATCGAGTTGGCCGAGGGCGTCTTCGCCGCCGTCCTGTTCCGCTTTCTCCTGGAGCATGTCTTCGAAGCGCAGGCGCTTGATCACCACCTTGTCGTCGAGGACGAAGGACAGCTTGTCCGACCAGGCCAGGGACAGCTGGGTGACCAGCTTGCCGGAGGTCAGGTGCAGCTGGATTTCCTCGCTGGTCAGGTCCTGGCGCTTGCAGCGCACCACGCCGCCGTCCTCGTGGGTGTCACGCAGCTCGCACTCATCCAGCACGAAGAAGTCGCCGGCGGCTTCCTGGGTTTTCACCCATTCGGTCAGGGTGGCGGTTGGCGCGACCTTCACTGTCAGCGGGCGCACCGGCAGCGAGCCCAGGGCTTCGCGCAGGGTGGAGAGCAGGTCTTCGGCCTTTTTCGCGCTGGCGGAGTCGACCAGGATCAGGCCGAGGCTCGGGGCAATGGCGGCGAAGGTCGCCGAGCGGCGGATGAAGGCGCGCGGCAGCAGGGTCTGGACGATCTCGTCCTTGAGCTGGTCGCGTTCCTTCTTGTAGACCTTGCGCATCTGCGCGGTCTCGATTTCGTCGACCTTGTCTTTGAGCGCGTCACGCACGACGCTGCCGGGAAGGATGCGTTCTTCCTTGCGCGCGCTGATCAGGAAGAAACCCTCGCTGGCATGGACCAGCGGCGCGTCCGGACCCTTGCCGAAGGGCGCGGAGAAACCGTAGGTGGTGAGCTCCTGGCTGGCGCAGGGGCGCGCCGGCTTGCTGGCCAGGGCCTTCTCCAGGGCATCGGCGTCGATCTGCAGATCCTGGGTGAGGCGGTATACGAGCAGGTTGCGGAACCACATGAGGGGCGAACTCCTGGACACAAAGGCCCCATTATTCCGTCAGGCGCTTTCCAGGCCAACCCCGTTTTGTCTTTCACGCACTTCATCTAAGCCTTTGGAACATCTGAAAATTTTTTTCATCCGAGGGCTTGCCAGGTTCAAATCTCCTCCGTAGAATGCGCCCCACTTCGAGAGTGAAGGGTGATTAGCTCAGCTGGGAGAGCATCTGCCTTACAAGCAGAGGGTCGGCGGTTCGATCCCGTCATCACCCACCAAACTCGAGGTCCGACGCAGCGGTAGTTCAGTCGGTTAGAATACCGGCCTGTCACGCCGGGGGTCGCGGGTTCGAGTCCCGTCCGCTGCGCCATATTTCGAAAAGCCCTCAGGTAGCGATGCCTGGGGGCTTTTTCTTTGCCCTCGAAAAAGCCGCGCCAGTTCGCATTCCTTTGACCTGCTCGTCGAACATATCCTGTTAATTTTCCTATAAGTTTGTCGTGGGAACTTCTCCCGTGGCAGGGGTTCCTATTGCCCATAGCCACTGGCCACGAGCGCCTGATAAGCTCGCGGCTTCAAAGACCCTGCCATGACGGCGCAAAGACAAGGATTCAGCATGAAACAACATCGGTTGGCGGCAGCGATCGCGCTGGTTGGCCTGGTTCTCGCGGGCTGCGACAAGCAAGCCGCTGAAGTGGAACTGAAGACCCCCGCGCAGAAAGCCTCCTACGGCATCGGCCTGAACATGGGCAAGAGTCTGGCCCAGGAAGGCATGAACGATCTCGACTCCAAGGCTGTTGCCCTGGGCATCGAGGACGCCGTCGGCAAGCAAAAGCAGAAGCTGACCGACGAAGAGCTGACCGAAGCCTTTGCCTTCCTGCAGAAGCGTGCTGAAGAGCAGCTGGCCAAGAAGAACTCCGAAGCCCTGGAAGCCGGCAAGAAGTTCCTCGAGACCAACGGCAAGCGCGAAGGCGTAGTGACTACCAAGTCCGGCCTGCAGTACGAAGTCGTGAAGAAGGCCGATGGCCCGCAGCCCAAGGCGACCGACGTGGTCACCGTTCACTACGAAGGCAAGCTGGTCGACGGCACCGTGTTCGACAGCTCCATCCAGCGCGGCAGCCCGATCGATCTGCCGGTTGGCGGCGTGATTCCGGGTTGGGTCGAAGCCCTGCAACTGATGCACGTGGGCGAGAAGATCAAGCTCTACATTCCGAGCGAACTGGCCTACGGCGCGCAGAGCCCGAGCCCGACCATCCCGGCGAACTCCGTGCTGGTGTTCGACCTGGAGCTGCTGGCTATCAAGGATCAGAATCAGCCGGAAGAAGCTCCGGAAGCGACCCAGGAAGCTCCGAAGAAAAACTGAGTACCTTCGTACCAATGAATACGCCCCGTTACCCACGGGGCGTTTTCGTTTTTGCGGGACCGGCTCTGGAACGGGAGGCTGACCCGAGGGTCTGTTTGGGGGTAGGCTGCCTCCTGTTGTTACGCTTATGCACATATTTGCCGCAGTTGCTCTGATGCCAGGGGCTTGACATCCAGGTGGCCATCGAATAGCCGCAACTGCATGATTTTTAACGCATTTGTCGGGCTGGATAAAAAATCGCCTATCTGTCTGGAGCCCTGATGTTTCGGGCCTTTGGGCGATGTTGAAGGTTTCTTTCAACAGAGTTATCCACAGTAAAGGTGGATAACCTGAACCATTCCTGTCTGATTATTCCTACCGAGGTGGAGTGATGAGAAAACCTCCGGGATTCGATCGCTACCTGGACCTCGCCGGACGATTCCTGGCCCGTGGGCGGGTGCCGGCGTTGCTGTTCGCGGTGGCGCGCAAGAGTGGCCGGCTGAAGCTGGCCCGCAATGACCTGAAGCTGTTGCAGGAGCTGCTGGTGGCCTGGGGGCGCGGTGATTATCGCGGTATCAGTTCCCAGGCCCTGGTTTCCGTCGTGGCGGCGCTGCTGTATTTCCTGGCGCCGGTTGACCTGGTGCCTGACTGGCTGTTGGGCGTGGGGTTCCTCGATGACCTGGCCGTGCTGGCCTGGGTGGTGCGCCGCTGGCAGTCCGAGCTGGATGCCTTCAAGGTGTGGCGTGACGGCCAGGGTGTGGAAACCCGCGAGGCGCTCAGGCAGTTGCCCGCTCCGGTTCAGCGCCGCTGACGCAGTAACTGGTCCTGTTGGGCGAGCATGCGCTGGATGGACCCATCGTCCACCAGTGTCTGCAACGCCGCGTCGAGGCGCTCGGCGGGGATCGGCAGCGTCGGGCCGTAGGAGCAGCGGATCGAATAGCGCTGCAGGACGCCGGGATTGACCTGGATGCTCAGGTTGGGATGTTCCCGCAACAGGAATTCCAGCGGGCGGCGCATGTCGACGATGGCGTCCAGGCGCTGGTGTTCGAGCATGTGCAGGCGGGTTTCGAGGTCGCGCACGTCGTTGCGGCGGATGGCGTGGCTGGCGAAGGCTTCCATCAATGCCGGCGGGTAGACGTAGCCGAGGCTGGTGCCGAGCGTGTGGCCGCGAAGGGCGTCGAGGGTGTTCAGGGTCGGTGCGTCACTGCGTTGCGCCAGAACGTCTTCTTCCTCGAACAGACTGGGCGACCAGTGCAGTTTCTCCGGGGCGCTCATCCACTGCGGGTTGTTGATGCACAGCAGCTGGATGCTGCCCTGTTGCAGCGAGGCCTCTACGCGTTTATCAGGGGTTTCGATGAAGCGAACCTCGAGGTTCAGAAGCTGTCCGATCCTTTCGCCCAGGTCGCGGACGAAGCCGTGCGCCAATTCGTGGTCAATACTTTCCACGTAGGGCATTCCGTTGCTTGGCGAGTAGCCCCAGCGCAGTTCTTCGGCGCCGCATAGGGCGCTCGTCAGACAGAGGCAGATCAGGAGAAAACGCTGCAAGTCGGTCCCCATCGTCGGCGGGAAGTGACGGCAGCAGCAGTATAGCCGGCACAGGTGCCGGTCAGGCTGTTAAGATGGCGGCCTGCAAGGAGTGTTGTCATGAACGTGCAAGTCATCATGCGTGACGGCGAGGCGGAATACGCCGTTGTTCCCTGGGCCGAGTACCAGGCACTGTTGGCCGCCGCCGGCCGCGGCGCCGCTCAGGTGGTCCAGCCTGCCACAGCACCCGTATCCGATGAGGCTCCGAACTGGAAGTCCCTGCGCGAGGCGCGCGGGCTTTCGATCGAGATGCTGGCGCGTGCGGTGGGCATCAGTCCGTCATACCTCGCCCTCATCGAGAACGGCGAGCGCGAGGCCAGCGACGCCATCCAGCACGGCCTGCGCCGTGCCCTGGGCAGTGGGGAGTCCGGTTCTTGAGCGTACAGATCAGTCGCAAACACTGGGAAGGCCTGCTCGGTGAGCTGGAAGACGCCCGCCGCCAGCGCCATCTGTTGACCTACCGGGCGCTGATCGAGCGCCTGCAATTGCCGACGCCGGCGATGACCACCCTGACCGCCGCCCTCGAACATCTCGCCGCCCTGGATGCCCGCGCCGGGCGTCCGTTGCGCAGTTCGCTGGTGATCAGCCAGGGCGCGAGTCGCCTGCCGCGTACCGGCTTCTTCGAATGCGTGGAGCGCCTGGGGCGCTTCTCCGGCGCGCCGGATGGCCCGGCCGCGGCGGGCTGGCATGCGGCGGAAGTGGTGCGGGTCTTCGAGTTCGAGTACCCCGAGGAGCTCTGAGGTGGCGACACCCCGTGAGCAATACTGGCGTTTGCGCGCGCGGCTGACCTACGCCGTGGCGCGGCGCCTGATGGGCTGGCCCTGGCTGGTGCGCCAACCGCGCGCCTGGCAATGGATGCAGGGGCAGTTCTCGCGCATGGCCAATCTGGGCGATAGCGCTGCGCAGAGTTTCTATGGACACTTGCTGCTGTTCCGTGGGCAGGGTCTGGGGGCTCGCGAGGAGGGGCTGCGTTTGCTGCGCCTGGCCGCTGGCGCAGGCGATGCCAAGGCGGCGTATCAGGTCGGCGTGCAGTCGCTCAAGGGCGATACGCGGCACGCTGCCGATGCGCAGGAAGCTGCACGCTACTGGGGGCAGGCTGCCGACGCTGGTCATCCACTGGCGGCGCGCCAACTGGCGGAGCTGTACCGCAGTGGCGGCCCGGGGTTGCCGCCCGATGAGGCACAGGCCGCGCGCTTCGAGGCGCGCGCCCATCAGCTGGGTCTCTGAATTCAGTCGGCGTTGAGGATGTGCAGGCTGTAGCCGGGCACGGCCTTGGCGTGGCGTTTGGCCTCAGAGGCCAGTCCCGCCAGTTGGTCGGCATCCAGGCGCGCACAGGCGCCGGGCGTGAGATGCACGACACCGATCGACAGTGACAGCAACGGAAACTCCTCGCGCTGTCCCTGGCGGTTGTGCGAGACGAAGCAGCCCGCTTCGAGGTGCTCGCGGCTATAGAAGCGCCGACATTGTCCCTGGAAGTCTTCCAGCAGGTGATTGAGGCGTTCGCGCCAGTCCCGGGTGCCTAGCACCAGCATGAAGTCATCGCCGCCGATGTGGCCGACGAAGTCTTGTGCCGGGTCCACCCGCTCGCCCAGGCATTGCGCCAGGCACAGCAGCACTTCATCGCCGCGCGCGTAGCCGTAGAGGTCGTTGAAGGGCTTGAAACTGTCGATGTCCACGTAGCACACCACGGCTTCCCGGCCCTGCTGCAGCAGCCGGCTCAGGCACTGCTGGATCGGCACGTTGCCGGGCAGCAGGGTCAGTGGGTTGGCGTGGCGTGCCTGGCGAATCTTCTGTTCGGTGATCAGCTTGAGCACGTCGATCACCCGGCCGAGCCCCAGGTAGCGGCCGTTCAGGGTGATGATGAAGTCTTCCTCGATGCGCTGCCGCGCGCGGCTGGTCAGCAGGCGGCTGACCTGTTGCAGCGACTGGCTGCGCTCCACTGCGAGGAAGTCGCCGCTCATCAGCCGGCTGATCGGTTTGCGCGCGTAAAGCTCCGGGGCGAAGGGCTTGAGCAGCGCATCGGACAGCGCATGGCGGTGCACGATGCCCACCGGCCGCCCGTGCGGGTCGAGCACCGCCAGGGAGTTCAGGTTGGCCTGGGCGCGGAAGGCTTCCAGCACGTCATGGGTCGGGGTGTCGTCGCGTACCGCCGGTTGTTCCAGCAGTAGCGGCTGCAGGTCGGAGGGTTCGTCGGCGAGCAGGCTGCCGCTGGCGTCCACGTCCGGCAACAGGCTGCGCGCTTCGCGCGGCGGCTGCTCGCTGGGGCGGCCGAACAGGTAGCCCTGCACCAGGTCGATGCCCATTTCCGAGAGCACCGCGAGCTCTTCTGCCAGCTCGATGCCTTCGGCGATGACCTGGGCGCGCGAAGCGTGGGCCATCTTCATGATCGAGCCGACGAACTCGCGTTTCACCGCGTCCAGGTGGATGCCTTCGATGAAGTGGCGGTCGATCTTCACGTAGTCAGGGCGCAGCTCCGACCACAGGCGCAGGCTGGAGTAGCCTGCGCCGAGGTCGTCCAGGGCAATGGAGAAACCCATCGCCCGGTAGTGGTGGAGTGCGGTGTCGAGCAGGCTGAAATCCTCGATGGGGGTCTGCTCGGTGAGTTCGATCACCACGTCGTTGGGTGATATGCCGAAGGTCTGCAGCAACTGCAGGGTGCGGCCGGGCTGGTGGGTGGGTTCCAGCAGCGACTCAGGAGACACGTTGAGAAACAACTTGCCGTCGAGATTCAGGTCACGGAAGCGCGCACAGGCCTGGCGCCGACAGAGCAGTTCGAGCTGGCTCAAGCGGCCGCTGCTGCGGGCGATGCTGAACAGGGGCAGGGGAGAGTGCAGGGGGCCGTTGGAGGGGCCGCGGGTGAGGGCCTCGTAGCCGACCAGGCGCCGCTCGGAGAGCGACAGGATGGGCTGGAACAGGCAGTGCAGGTCGCCGTGAGCGAGGATCTGGTCCAGCGCGCTCAACTGCTCGGTGACGGTCATGACGGTTCTCGGTGGATGAAAATGCAAAGGGCCGGTTTCCCGGCCCTGTGCATTTCACGACAGCGTCATGACTGTTTGATTACATCCGATCAGTGTTTGGCGACCTGCGAATCCAGGTTCAGGTAGTCGATCAGGATGTGCCCGGACTCGGTCAGGTAGGCGTCGTCCTGCGGCTTGGTCTTGTCCTCTTCCGGCAGGGCGTTCTCGTCTTCCTTCTTCAGTTCCTTGAGCGGTTCCTGGCCCTTGGACTTGCGCAGGGTGTTCTCCATGGCCAGCTGGCGGTTCTCGATGCTCGTCTGCTGGGCGCGACGCTTGGCTTCGTTGAGGCTGACGGTCTTCTCTTTCATCAGCTCCTGGGCCAGCGCCAGACGCTCGCGGGCATAGACGAAGTCGGCATTGTTCGCGGTGCGCGAATCATGCCGGCTGCGCAGCTGGTCGAGGAACGGCTTGAACGGGTCGGCCTGAGCCTTGAGCACCGGCTTGATGGTGTCCCAGGGCATGGAGTCGGGCAGGGCGCTTTCGCCGATTTCCTTGTCGTCGACGATGGACGGGTAGCTGATGTCCGGGATCACGCCCTGGTGCTGGGTGCTCTGACCGGAGACGCGGTAGAACTTGGCGAGGGTCAGCTTCAGCTCGCCGTGATTCAGCGGCTGGATGGTCTGCACGGTGCCCTTGCCGAAGGTCTGGCCGCCGACGATCAGCGCGCGGTGGTAGTCCTGCATGGCGCCGGCGAAGATCTCCGAGGCCGAGGCGGACAGGCGGTTGACCAGCACGGTCATCGGGCCGGTGTAGAAGGCCTTGCCTTCGTCATCGTTGAGTACGTCGACGCGGCCGTCGCTGTTGCGCACCAGCACGGTCGGACCCTGGTCGATGAACAGGCCCGTCAGCTCGGTGGCTTCCTGCAGGGAGCCGCCGCCGTTGTTGCGCAGGTCGATGACGATGCCGTCGACGTTGTCCTTCTGCAGCTCGCTGATCAGCTTCTTCACGTCGCGGGTGGTGGACTTGTAGTCCGGGTCGCCCGCACGGTAGGCCTTGAAGTCTAGGTAGAAGGCCGGCACGTCGATGATGCCCAGCTTGTAGGCCTTGCCTTCGTGGTCGAGGGTGATTTCCGACTTCTTCGCTGCCTGGTCTTCCAGCTTCACCGCTTCGCGGGTGATGGTGACGATCTTGCTGGTCTGGTCGTTCGGCGCGTTGCTCGCCGGAATCACTTCCAGGCGCACCTGCGAGCCTTTCGGACCGCGGATCAGCTTGACCACTTCGTCCAGGCGCCAGCCGACCACGTCGACCATTTCGCCCTTGCCCTGGGCGACGCCGACGATCTTGTCGGAGGTGGCGATCTGCTTGCTCTTTTCCGCCGGGCCGGCCGGTACCAGGCGCACGACCTTCACGTAGTCGTTGTCGCTCTGCAACACGGCGCCGATACCTTCCAGCGACAGGCTCATGTTGATGTCGAAGTTTTCCGCGCTGTCCGGCGACAGGTACTGGGTGTGCGGATCGTAGGTCTGGGCGAAGGCGTTGATGTAGGCCTGGAAGATGTCTTCGCTGCGGGTCTGCTCCAGGCGCATCAGCTGGTTCTTGTAGCGCTTGGTCAGCTGGTCCTGGATGGCCTTGTTGTCCTTGCCGGCGATCTTCAGGCGCAGCACCTCGTCCTTCACCTTCTTGCGCCACAGGTCGTCCAGCTCGGCGCTATTCTTCGCCCAGGGAGACTTCTCGCGGTCGATCTCGAGGGACTCGTTGGTGGTGAAGTCGATCTTGTCGACGCCCTTGCCGAGCATCGCCAGGGCGAAGTCCAGGCGCTCCTTCAGGCGGTCGAGGTGGCGCTTGTAGATAGTGAAGCCCGGCTCCAGCTCGCCGCTCTTCAGGAAGTCGTCGAACTGGGTGCGCCAGGGCGCGAACTGGTCGATGTCGGCGGCGGTGAAGTACATGCGCGCCGGGTCGAGGATCTTCAGGTAGCTGTCATAGATCTTCGCCGAGCGGTCGTCGTTCAGCGGCGGCTTGTTGTAGTGGTGGCGCTTGAGCAGCTCAACGATGTTGAGGCTGGCGATCACCTGGTCCCGGTCCGGCTGCAGGCCATCCCAGACGTTCGGGCTGCTGGTGGCGGCGAACGAGGACAGGGCGGTCGCGCCGAGGATGAACAACAGGGCGGTACGGGGCAAAAATCGCTTCATGCTGATTCGACTGATCGCGGAGTTATGACGCATATTAGGCCGTAATTGGCGGCGCCGGGTTCAATCGCTGGTGAATTCGGCGCGAAGAAAGGGCCCGACCTTACGGATCGGGCCCTGCAAGGTCACTATGGAGGCAGCGTGAACGCATTGCAAGGTATCGAAGGGCGGGTGGAGTGGGCCGAGCGCTCGAACCCGACTTGCGCACAGGGGCAGATCCGCATCCAGGTCGCCGCCGCGGGACTCAACCGCGCCGACCTGTTGCAGGTGGCCGGTCTCTACCCGCCGCCGCCCGGGGCGAGCGACGTCATTGGCCTGGAATGTTCCGGGGTCGTGACCGAGGTGGGCGCCGGCAGCACCTGGCACGTGGGCGACCGGGTCTGCGCGCTGCTGGCCGGTGGCGGCATGGCCGAGGAAGTGGTGGTGGACGAGCGCCATGCCCTGCCGGTGCCGGCGGGCCTTTCCCTGGCCGAGGCCGCCGCGCTGCCCGAGGTCTACGCCACCGCATGGCTGAACCTGTTCATGCTTGGCGCGCTGCAGCCCGGCGAAAAGGTGCTGTTGCATGCCGGCGCCAGCGGCGTCGGCTCCGCCGGCATCCAGCTGTGCAAGGCCTTTGGCAGCCCCTGCTGGGTCAGCGTCGGCAACGCCGAGCGCCTGGCCTATTGCGAGGGCCTGGGCGCCGAGGGCGGCGCGTTGCGCGGCGAGAATCTCGAAACGCTTCGGGATTTCGCGCCGTTCGACGTGATCCTCGATCCGGTGGGGGCCAACTACGCCGCGATGGACCTGGAAATCCTCGGCCGCGATGGCCGATGGGTGGTCATTGGCCTGATGGGTGGTCGCAAGGCCGAGCTGGATCTGGCCCTGCTGCTGGGCAAGCGCATCCAGTTGATCGGTTCGACCCTGCGTTCGCGCGACGCCGACTTCAAGGCCCGGCTGATGGCGGAGCTGGGGCAGAAGGTCTGGCCATTGTTCGAAACTGCCAAACTGAGCCCGCAACTGGAGCGGACCTTCCCGATCGGCCAGGCACAGAAGGCCTTCGATGCGCTCGCCAGCAACCAGGTGCAGGGCAAGGTGGTGGTGCTGATCGACGAGAGCCTGAAGTAATCAGGCGCCGGACGCAGGGAGCGCGAACATGGCGGAGACCAGGGAGGTTGCCGTTAACGGCGAAGCGGCGAGTGACTTCTGGAGCTTGCCGGGCTGGCTCAATGGGCTGCTCTGGCTGCTCCAGTTCAGTCTGAGCGCCGCTGCTGGCGCGTTGGCGGTGCTGCTGTCCATGTTGTGGCTGCCCGGTGGAGCGATCTGGAGTCTGCCGGGCATAGTTGCCGGCCTCTGCATTGTTTATCTGTCCGTCGTCGTCCATGAACTGGGCCATTTGCTGGCGGCACGCTGGGCCGGCATGACTGTCCTGCGCATGCGTGTCGGACGCCTGGATATCCGGCTGTTGCGCAAAGGCTGGAAACTGGGCTTTCCGCCGCGCACGCAAAAACGCCTGCAGGGCTTCGTCATGGCTTTCGCGGACCCACGCACTCCCTGGCGGCGGCAACATATGTGCTTCGTCGCCGGCGGGCCGCTGGCGAATCTGATTCTTGCCATGCTGGCTGGCGCCCTGGGGGCGTGGCTGGCTCCCGGTGCCGCCCTCGGAGTGCTGCTGGCTTTCGCCGCCTGCAACGCTTGCGTAGGCGTCGCCAATTTGCTGCCGGTAGAGCGCAAGCCACAGGTCAGTGACGGACTCTGGCTGTTGCGCTGGTGGCGTGGTCTGGATGTCGCTCATCCAAAACTGGCCTTCGCCCGGCTGATGGGGGCCGCCTGCGCGGGGCGGTGTGCCGATCAGGCGGACCCCGCGGATCTGCAATTGCTGGAGGCCCAGGGGCAGCCCATGTCGCTGCTGGCGCTGTACATCCGCCTCAGGGGGCTGCTGGTGCAGGGGCGTTGGGTGGAAGCGGCCGCACTGGACGCGGTGTTCCAGGCGCAACGTTCGGCGCTGCCGGACGCGATGCTGCGTCCGCTGTACGACCTCTTGCGGTTGATGGAAACCGAACTGGCATTCGCCCAGGCGGTGGCCGGCAAGAGTGCTGTTGGCCTGTTCGACGAACTGCTGCCGAGCCGGCTGCAACGGGAATATGCCAGCATCTGGGCGCGTTGCCTGGCATTGCGCGCAGTGCTGGCCGGTGACGACGAGGAGCTTCGCCGTCAGTTGGCGCGGGGGCTCGAGCATTCCGCGAAGTCGCCCGATCTTTCCATGGAGAAGGAAGAGGCGCGCATTCAGCAGGGCATGCTCCAGTTCCTGCGCGGCTGAGCCGGCTCAGCTCCAGGCGAGACTATCCCAGCCCATCTTCTGCGCGTGCTCCAGCAGTACCGGATCGGCGTTCACCACATGGGGGTGGCCGATCAGCTTGAGCAGCGGAAGGTCATTGCGCGAGTCGGAGTAGAAGTGCGCCTCGGCCAGTTGGCTGTCGTCGCCTTCCAGCAGGTCGAGCAGGCGCAGGACCTTGCCCTCGCGGTAGGTGAGGACGCCGACGGTGCGGCCGGTATAGTGGCCGTTCGCGACTTCCAGGTCGATCGCCAGCACTTCGTCGATGCCAATGCGCTCGGCGATCGGCTGCACCAGGTGCACGCCGGAGGCCGAGATCACCAGTGGGCGATCGCCGGCTTCGCGGTGGCGGGCGAGGGTGGCGCAGGCATCGCTGTGGATTAGCGGCTCGATCACGTCCTCGACGAAGGCTTCCACTTCACGTTCGATTTCCTCGACGCTGCGCCCGGCCATCGGCTCCAGGGCGAAGGCCATGTAGTCCTCCATGGGCAGCTTGCCCTGCGCGTACAGCGCCATCAGCTCGGCATCGCGCTTGAGGAACGACTCCGCGTCGACCCAGCCGAGATCGGCCATGCGCTTGCTCCACAGGCTCGCGCAGTCGCCGTCGATCAGGGTGTCGTCGAGGTCGAATATCACCAGGGCCATCAGGCCACCTCCCGAATACTTTCAATGTCTACTTGCAGGCCGAGCAGGGTGCCGGCCGGGTACAGGCGTTCGGCGCTGCGGTTGAGAACGTCCACGGTCAGCTCCACGCCGGTGGCGTCCACCCGGTAGCGGATCACGTTGCCCAGAAGGCTGTGGGAGAGTACCCGAACCGGGATGCCGTCGCCCGTCTCGGCGCTCAGGCGCAGGGATTCCGGGCGGATCGCCACCTTCTGCTGGAAGGGACGGTCCAGCAGGCGGGTCGCCTGGGCGGCTTCGAGCAGGTTGTAGTTGCCGATGAAGCCGGCGGCGAAGACGTTTTCCGGCGCGGTGTAGAGGGTTTCCGCGTCACCGCTCTGGACGATACGCCCGGCGTTCATCAATACGATGCGGTCGGACAGCGTCAGCGCTTCCTCCTGGTCGTGGGTGACGAATACCGTGGTCAGTTTCAGGTCCTGCTGGATGCGCCGGATCTGCTCACGCAAGTGCTTGCGGATGCGCGCGTCCAGCGCCGAAAGCGGCTCGTCGAGCAGCAGCAGGCGCGGGCGGGTGACCAGCGAGCGGGCCAGGGCCACGCGCTGGCACTGGCCGCCGGAAAGCTGGTGCGGGTAGCGCGAGGTCAGCGGACCGAGCTCGACCATTTCCAGCACCTCGCGCACTCGCTGCGCGGATTCCGCCGCCGGCACTTTCTGCATGCGCAGGCCGAAGGCGACGTTCTGCTCCACGGTCATGTTGGGGAACAGCGCGTAGCTCTGGAACACCATGGCGATGCCGCGCTTCTGCGGGCTCTTGGGCACGATGTCCTCGCCGTCCAGCAGGATGCGCCCGCTGTCCACCGGCGTAAGTCCGGCGATGCAGCGCAGCAGGGTGGATTTGCCGCAGCCGCTGGGGCCGAGCAGGGTGACGAACTCGCCGCGCTCGGCAGCGAAGTCGATGTCCTGGAACACCGTGGTGTCGCCATAGCTCTTGTTCAGTGTCTCGACGCTGAGGAAGCTCATGCCTTGTCCTTGCTTAAACGGTTCGCCGCCCAGGTGAGCAGCAGGACGAAGAAGAAATACGAGACCACCACCGCACTGGTGTAGTGGCCGCTGCTGTTGCGCATGTTGTTGAGGAACACCTGCAGGGTTTCGTAGCGGGTGCCCACCAGCAGGTTGGCGAAGACGAACTCGCCGATGAGGAAGCTGAAGGACAGGAACAGCGCCACCATCAAACCCTTGCGCAGGTTCGGCAGCACGACCAGCAGGGCCGCCTGCCAGGTGCTGGCGCCGAGCAGGTGGGCGGCGTCCATCAGGTCGTGCAGGTTGATCGCCTGCAGGTTGTTGCTGATCGCCCGGTACATGAAGGGCAGGGCGATGGTGAAGTAGCAGCCGATCAGCACCCAGGGTGTACCGATCAGCGGCAGCGGGCCTGCCGCGTAGAGCTGCAGCAGGCCGACCGAGGAGACCACCGGCGGTACCGCGAAGGGCAGCAGGATCAGCACGTTCATCAGTGCGTCCAGACGCGGGAAGTAGTAGTGCACGACGAACATCAGTGGCAGCACCAGCACCACGCTGAGCACCAGCGAGCCGAAGCACACCAGCAGCGACTGGCCGAAGGCGGTGAGGAAGCGCGGGTCGCTCCACAGCGTGAAGTACCACTTCAGGGTCAGGCCGTCGGGCAGCACACTGGCACTCCAGGATGTGGCCAGCGAGTAGAGCAGGGTGGCCGCCAGCGGCAGCAGCAGGATCAGGAACAGCGCATACACCACCACGCGGTGGTACAGCGAATTAGCGCTTCTGGACATGGTAGCTCCGGCGCAGCAGCCACTGGTGGGCGAGGGTGATCAGGGTCATCAGGCCGACCAGGAACATCGCCAGTGCACTGGCCATGTTCGGGTCGAGGAACACGTCGCCCGAAACCAGGCCGGCGATGCGGATCGTCACCACGTTGAAATTGCCGGTGGTCAGCGAATACACCGTGGCGTAGGCGCCCAGGGCGTTGGCCAGGAGGATGACGAAGGTGCCCAGCAGTGCCGGGGTCAGCACCGGGATGCCGATGTGCCGCCAGAACGCCCAGTGGCTGGCGCCCAGCAGCGCGGCGGATTCGCGCCAGTCTTCGCGCAGGGCGTCGAAGGCGGGGAAGAGCAGCATCACCCCCAGCGGAATCTGGAAGTAGGTGTAGAGGATGATCAGACCGGTCTTCGAGTAGAGGTTGAAGTCCTCGATGAGCCCTGCCTGCTTGAGCAGCAGAGTGATGGCGCCGTTGAAGCCGAGGATGATGATGAAGGCGAAGGCCAGCGGCACCCCGGCGAAGTTGCTGGTCATGTTGGCGAAGGCCATCACGAAGTCGCGCAGCCTGCTGTCCACCTGGCGCAGCGAGTAGCTGCCGAGCACGGCGATGAACAGGCCGATCAGGCTCGACCAGATCGATATTTCCAGGCTGTAGCGGATCGCCTGGCGGTAGAAGGGCGAGCCGAGGATTTCGGCGAAGTTGCCCAGGCCCCAGGCGTCGCTGGTGCGCAGGCTGTTGATCGCGACCCAGGCCAGCGGGGCCACCTGGAATGCGATGAAGAACGCCGCGAAGGGCAGCAGGCAGAGCAGGGCGATGAGTTTGCCGCGATTCGATCTCATGCCTTGAGCAGCTCCCGGCAGACGGGTTTGTCGTGGGGCGCGCCGAGGATCTCGCACAACGTGCCGCACAGCTCGACCTGGCGCGGGCGCGCCTGGTCATCGAGGCTGAAGGCATCGCCGAAGACGAACAACGGCACTTCGCGCTCCTCCGGCAGGATGCCGCCGTGGCTGCGGTCGTCGTTCATGCCGTGGTCGGCGGTGACCATCACCTGGTAGTCGGCGGCCAGCCACTGGTGCAGGTACTCGGAGAGGATGATGTCGGCATGCCGCGCGCTGTTGCGGTACTGCGGAGTGCCCAGGCCATGCTTGTGCCCGGCGTCGTCGATGTTCATCGGGTGCACCAGCAGGCAGTTCGGCGCATGGCGGCGGCGCAGCGACTCGGCGTCGGTGAACAGGTGCGAGTCGGGATAGTGGTCGGTCCAGTAGAAGTGCCCGTACTGGATCGGCAGGGAATCGTCGTTGGTATGGCGGTCGCGGGCCGGGTCGAAGGGCGTGCGGTTGTACAGCTCGCTGACCCAGTGGTAGGCCGCCGCGGCGGTCGTCAGGCCGGCGGCGCGGGCGTAGTGGAACAGGCTGCGCTGGTTCGACAGGCGCGACACGTCGTTGTGCAGGATGCCGCTGTCGATGGGCGGTACCCCGGTGAGGATGCATTCGTAGAGCGGGCGCGACAGCGAAGGCAGCTCGCATTCGAGCCGGTAGAGCTGGCCGCGGCCGGCGTTGCACAGGGCCTGCAGGTGGCCCATGCAGTCGTGGGCGACGCTGTAGTTGAGGCCGTCTAGAACGACCAGGATGACGTCGTGGCGCATGGGGGCGGGGCCTTTGTCGGAGCGTGAAACCGCCCCGGCGAACCGGGGCAGCCGGGCGTCACTGCATGTTGATGATGACGTTTTCCTGCCACAGGCGCGGCAGGCGCTTGGAGGTCTCTTCCCAGGCCTTGGCGTCCTTGATCGGCTGGGCCTTGGCGTACTGCTCGTTGGGCAGCAGCTTGGCCTTCACCTCGGCCGGCAGGGTCAGGTGCTCGGCGCGGATCGGACGGGCATTGCCCTTGGCCAGGTTGATCTGGCCGGCGTCGCTGAAGATGTACTCGCGGGCCAGCTTCGCGGCGTTCGGGTTCTTCGCGTACTTGTTGATGATGGTGGTGTAGCCGGAGATCACCGAACCGTCGGAGGGGATCAGCACTTCGAAGCGCGACGGGTCGATCTGGTCGCGGTAGCTCAGGCCGTTGAAGTCCCAGACGATGCCGACTTCCACTTCACCCTTCTCCAGGGTGTTGATCACCGGGTTGGTCAGCGACAGGCGGCCCTGCTTGGCGATCTGCGCGAAGAACTCCAGGCCCGGCTTGATGTTCTTCTCGTCGCCGCCATTGGCGATGCTCGCCGCCAGTACGCCGTTGACCGCCTGGGCCGCGGCACTCACGTCACCGATGGTGACCTTGTACTTGCCCTTGAGCAGGTCGGCCCAGCTGTGCGGAACGTCCTTGACCAGTTGCTTGTTGACGATGAAGGCGATGGTGCCGGTGTAGGCCAGCGCCCAGTGGCCGTCCTTGTCCTTGGCCCAGTCCGGAACCTGGTCCCAGGTGCTCGGTTTGTAGGGCTGGCTGACGTTCTGCTGCACAGCGATGGGGCCGAAGGCGGCACCAACGTCGCCGATGTCGGCGCTGGCGTTCTCGGCTTCGGCCTTGAACTTGGCCAACTCCTGGGCCGAGCTCATGTCGGTGTCCATGTGCTTCAGGCCGTACTTGCTTTCCAGGTCCTTCCAGGTGTCTTTCCAGTTCGCCCAGCTGTCGGGCATGCCCACGCTGTTCACCTGGCCTTCCTTGCGGGCGGCGGCTTCCAGCGATTGCAGGTTGGCGTCGGCCGCCATGGCGAGGCCACTGCCGATGGCAATGGCCGATCCCAGCAGTGAAGCAAGCAAGCGTTTCATTCGGTGCTCCTTCGATCGTTAGGGTAGGTCCGTGTCGGGCATCCGCCGACGCGGGGAAACAAGTGGTCTAGATCAGCAAGACCCAGGCCAATCTATGTGGCCTGGATGACAGTTTGATGTCCGGCCTGGCGCGGACTCGGGCAGCGAGGCAATCTGGCGGGGCATCCGGAGAAAGCGTAGACCATCGCCAATCCCCCGGTTTCATTGGGCTACGCTGCTTGCTGAAGGCTGGCATGGGCGCTGCTTGAAAGCTGGCTGTCACGGGACCGTCACGGGATTTTCCTAGGATGAAGGCACCCCGGACGTGCAACGAAATGCCCCGTTTCGGGGCTGGACTAGGCCAAAAGAGGAGTCGGCATGCGCGACACGGCGCTACCCACGGTGACGGCGATCTGCCGGGCACTGATCGAACAGATCGACAGCGGGCTGCTCAGCGCCGGCGGCAAGCTGCCGGCCGAGCGCAAGTTGAGCGAACTGTTCGATACCACGCGGATCACCTTGCGCGAGGCCCTGGGCCAACTGGAGGCGCAGGGGCTGATCTACCGCGAGGAACGCCGTGGCTGGTTCGTCTCGCCGCCGCGCCTGCTGTACAACCCGCTGGTGCGCAGCCATTACCACGCGATGGTGGAAGGGCAGGGTCGGGTGCCGGCGACCGAAGTGCTGTCGGCCCGGCAGATTCCCGCCAGCGCGGCGATCTGTGAGCTGCTGGAGTTGCCGGCGCTGTCCAGCGTGTACCAGATTCGCCGGCTGCGGCGGGTGGACGGCCGCCTGGTGCTCTACGTCGAGCATTACCTCAACCCGGCGTACTTCCCCGGCATTCTCGACTGCGACCTCACCTGCTCGCTGACTGAGCTGTACGGCAGCCGCTACGACATCCGCTACGGCCGCGTGCGCTTCGACATGGTGCCCACCGCCCTGCACGGCGAGGCCGCCAGTGTGCTGCGCGTCGCCGAAGGCAGCCCCGCGCTGCGCATCACCCGGATCAACCGCGACCAGCACGGACGGATCATCGATTGCGACCTGGAGTTCTGGCGGCACGATGCGATTCACGTGAGCGTGGAAGTGCCGGACTGACCGCTCGGCACGGTCTGGAACCTGTAGGAGCGAGCTTGCTCGCGAACCGCCTAACACCGGTGCAACTGGCTGAATCTGTTCGCAAGCAAGGGCTAGGCGCCCCTTCGGTCCTACGAAAAGCCCTTCGTGCACACCCCAATGATGCCGGAGTAGTTCAGCGATCCGGATTCCACTCCGGGTAGGCCGGAATCCTGTCCTGCGCCAGCCAGGGCCGGTCGTGGGACACCCAGATATGCCGCGCCGGCCGCGTGCCCGGGTCGTCGTCCAGGCTTGCCACGCGAACGATGACGTGGGGCTGGCCGGCGCGCTCGGCGATCAGTTGCGTCCCGCAGCGTGGACAGAACTTGCGCAGCTTGCCGGGGGATGACTCATAGGCGGCGACCTTGTCCGCGCCACGCGTCCAGCGAAAGTGCTCGCGCATCACTCCCGCGGTGGTCGCGAAGGCTGCCGAATGCGCTTTCTGGCAGGTATGGCAGTGGCAATGGCCGATCGGCATGTCCAGGCCGTCGACCTCATAGGCGATGTCGCCGCACAGGCAGCTTCCGTTGAAGGGCATGTTCGATCTCCTGAAAGAAAAACGCCCGGCGGGTGCGGGCGTTCGGGGTCAGGGCAGGTCGGCGCTGTCGTAGAAGGCGCTGAGCACCTTGGCCAGGTAGTGCAGGTCCTGGCTGCCGGCCAGCTCGCGGATGGAGTGCATGGCGAAGGTCGGCAGGCCGATGTCCACGGTGCGCACGCCGATCTGGCTGGCGGTGATCGGACCGATGGTGGAGCCGCAGCCCATGTCGCTGCGGGTCACGAAGCTCTGCACCGGCACTTCGTTTTCCAGGCACAGGTGGCGGAAGAAGCCGGCGGTCTCGCTGTTGGTGGCGTAGCGCTGGTTGCTGTTGATCTTGATCACCGGGCCGCCGTTGAGCTTCGGGCCGTGGTTGGCGTCGTGCTTGTCGGCGTAGTTGGGGTGCACGCCGTGGGCGTTGTCGGCGGAGACCAGCAGCGAGCGCTGTACGGCGCGGGTATAGATGTCGTTCTCAGGCAGCACGCGGCGCAGCACCTGCTCGAGGAACGGACCGTCGGCGCCGCAGGCGGAGCAGGAGCCGACTTCTTCATGGTCGGTGCAGACCAGCACGCCGCTCTGCTCGTTGCTGCTGCCCAGCAGGGCTTGCAGGCCGGCGTAGCAGGACAGCAGGTTGTCCAGGCGGGCGCCGGCGATGAAGCCCTGGTCGAGGCCGATCACGGCGGCGCGCTGGGTGTCGTAGAAGCTCAGTTCGTAGTCGAGGATGGCGTCGGCGGTGATGCCGTGCTCCAGCTGCAGCTGTTCGCCGAGCAGGTCGCGGAAGTCGCGGCCTTCGCCGGCGGAAACCTGGGCGAGGATCGGCGGCAGCTCGGTCTGCGCGTTGATCGCCCAACCCATGTTGGCCTCGCGGTTGAGGTGGATGGCCAGGTTGGGGATCACGGCGATCGGCGCCTTGAAGTCGATCAGCTTGCTTTCCACCTTGCCGGCCAGGCGGAAGGTGACGCGGCCGGCCAGCGACAGGTCGCGATCGAACCAGGGCGCGAACAGCGCGCCGCCGTAGACCTCGACGCCCAGTTGCCAGTAGCCCTGGCGCACCAGCTCGGGGTTCGGCTTGACCCGCAGGCAGGGGCTGTCGGTGTGCGCGCCGACCAGGCGCAGGCCGCTCTCCAGCAGCGGCGCGGTGCCGAGCTTGAAGGCGATCAGCGAGGAATCGTTGCGGGTGACGTAATAGCGGCCACCGGCTTCGGTACGCCAGGCATCGCGCTCGTCCAGACGCTGGTAGCCGGCCTCGTCGAGGTGACGGGCGAGGGTCTGGGTGGCGTGGAAAGGCGTGGGGGAGGCCGCGAGGAATTCGATCAGGCCCTGGTTGAGTTCTGCGCGCATGGGTAACTCCGAACAGCGAATGGCCGGAAGTTTATCGCAAATGTGGGCATCTGCGGCTGGGACCTCGCTCCGACGAAGTGCCAAGCGTAGGGCGTACAACCGTTCGCGGTTGTACGCCGATTAGCCGCGGCATCAGAACGGCGCGGGAGACTCGAAGCGCAGCCGCTCGCCGGTCAGCGGATGGGTCAGACAGAGCATGCTGGCGTGCAGGCACAGACGGTCGCGCAGGGTGAGGGCCTCGCCTTCGGCGTACAGGCGGTCGCCCAGCAGCGGATGGCCGATGCTCAGCATATGCACGCGCAACTGGTGCGAGCGACCGGTGATCGGGGTGAGTTCGACGCGGCTCCAGTTGCCGTGGCGCTCCATGACGCGCCAGAAAGTCAGCGCGTGGCGGCCCTGCTCGAAGTCCACCACATGGCGCGGCTTGGTCGGCGGGTCGTAGCGCAGCGGAGCCTCGATGCGGCCGCTGTCCAGTTCCGGCTCACCCCAGCACAGCGCGGTGTAGGCCTTCTCGGTTTCGCGGTCGTGGAACTGCCGGGACAGCTCGCGGTGGCTGTCGGCGTCGCGGGCCAGGACGATCAGGCCGGAGGTTTCCCAGTCCAGACGGTGGACGATGCGCGCTTCCGGGTAACCGTTTTCCTGCAGGCGGGTGATCAGGCAGTCCTTGTTGTCGTCCGCGCGACCGGGCACGGAGAGCAGAAGGGTAGGCTTGTTCACCACCAGCAGGGCGGCGTCCACATGGACGAATTCGATCTGGGAAAGCGGCATGGAGGCTCTTGCGCGACTCTTACGCGAAAAAAGGGACGAAAACGACTGCGGCGGCCGAAGCCGCCGCAGGTTCACCAGCGCCGGATCAACGCTCCGGCAGGGTGATGTTGAGTTCCAGGATCGAACAGCTGCCCTGGTTGGCCAGCTCGACCTGGACTTGTTCCTGGTCGATGGGCACGTATTTGCGGATCACTTCCAGCAGGTCTTTCTGCAGCTGCGGGAGGTAGTCCGGTTGCGAACGGTTGCCGCGCTCGTGGGCGACGATGATCTGGAGTCTTTCTTTCGCGATGGAGGCGCTGGATTGCGCCTTCCGGCTGCGGAAGAAATCTAAAAGGCTCATTCACGTCCTCCGAACAGTCTTTGCAGGAATCCTTTCTTCTGCACATCGAGGAATCGATGCGGCATCTCTTTGCCCAGCAGACGCTCTACCGCATCGCTGTAGGCCTGGCCGGCATCGCTCTCTTCATCGAGGATGACCGGTACGCCCTGGTTGGACGCCTTGAGCACGGCCTGGGACTCCGGGATCACGCCGAGCAGGCGGATGGCCAGGATTTCCTCGACGTCCTCGACGCCCAGCATTTCGCCCTTGGTGACGCGCTCGGGGTTGTAGCGGGTCAGCAGCAGGTGTTCCTTGATCGGGTCCTCGCCCTTTTCGGCGCGGGCGGACTTGCTGGCCAGGAGGCCCAGCATGCGGTCGGAGTCGCGGACCGAGGAGACTTCCGGGTTGGTCACGACGATCGCCTCGTCGGCGAAGTACATGGCCAGGTGGGCGCCTTTCTCGATGCCCGCCGGGGAGTCGCAGATGATGTAGTCGAAGGTCTGCTTGAGCTCTTCCATCACCTTGCCGACGCCTTCCTGGGTGAGGGCGTCCTTGTCACGGGTCTGGCTGGCGGCCAGCACGTACAGGTTTTCGAGGCGCTTGTCCTTGATCAGGGCCTGGGTGAGGGTGGCTTCGCCGTTGATGACGTTGACGAAGTCGTACACCACGCGGCGTTCGCAGCCCATGATCAGGTCGAGGTTACGCAGGCCCACGTCGAAGTCGACGATGACGGTCTTGTGGCCGCGCAGGGCCAGGCCGGTGCCGATGGCTGCGCTAGTGGTGGTTTTACCGACGCCACCCTTACCGGAAGTGACTACGAGGATCTTGGCCAAGGTGATTCACCCCAAAGAAAAAACGAAGAATTCTGGTCCCTGAAAGTCGCGGCAGTATCCGTTAAAGGCGGGTGATGTTCAACACGTCACCCGACAGGCTGACGTGCACCGCCTGCCCCCATTGCGGACTGCGTCGAAGGTCTTCGGCGACCTTGTAATTACCAGCGATGGACACGAGTTCCGCGGCCAGTTGCTGGCAGAAAATCCGCGCGCTGGTGTCGCCCTTGACACCGGCCAGGGCACGACCGCGCATCGGACCGTAAACATGGATATTGCCGTCGGCGAGAAGTTCCGCGCCCGGGCTGACCGGAGCCAGCACGATCAGGTCGCCGCCGGCGGCATAGATCTGCACGCCACCACGCACCGGCGTGGTAACCAGCTTGGTCGGACGGACGACCGGTGCCGGCGCTTCGGCCGGTTTTTCCGGCGCGGCGTCCTTTTCCGGCTCCTGGCCTTCGGCGGATTTATCCGCCTGGGTCTCGGCCGGAATCGCCTCGGCGGGCTTTTCCGTCGCTACGCTGGCGCTGCCGGCGGCCTGTTCCACGGCCTTCTCGGACAGGCGCTCGCCGCGCGGGCGGCGCACCGGGGTGGCGCCGGTCAGCGGGGCGACCGCGTCCTTCGGCTCGACGATGCGCTCGCGGGACGAGCCGGACGGCGGCAGCACGGGAATGTCGAACATGGTCGCCAGGCGGATGTCTTCCTCGCGGCTGGCGCGGATCGCCAGGGTGCGCAGGCCGTGGCGGCGGCAGATGTCCAGCACGCCCTGAAGGTCGAGCTGGCCCTCGCCGTCGGGCAGCTTGTCCAGCGCCAGCACCAGCGGGGTGTCACGGAAGAAGTTGGGCGCCTGGGCGACCTTGTCGGCGAGCTGCCGGTCCAGGCGCGGCAAGTCGTTGTGGGCCAGTTCCAGAACGGTGACGGCGAGCATGCTGCCCTTGAGCTGGAATACGGGATCGTGGTCGAGAAGGTCAGCTTGGCTCATGATCGGACTGCGTCATTAAATGGGTTGGACTTATAGCGGACCGCCCCGGCAGCCGCAAGCGTGGCCGATTGCTAGGGCTCGAAGCAGGCGCGGTGCGCATTGGCAAGGTAGAATGTCCGGCTTTGATCGATGCCGGAAAGTTCCATGGACCGCCCCACATTTCGCCGTGAGTTCCTCCATCCCCGCCACTGGCCGCTCTGGCTGGGCCTCGGCGTGCTCTGGCTGGTGGTGCAACTGCCGTATCCGACGCTGCTCTGGCTGGGACGCGTGCTGGGCGCGGCGATGTACTGCGTGGTCGGTAGCCGCCGGGCGATTGCCGCGCGCAACCTGGAACTGTGCTTCCCGGAGCTGTCCGCCACCGAGCGCACCCGCCTCTTGAAGGAAAACTTCGCCTCCACCGGCATCGCCTTCTTCGAGATGGCCATGAGCTGGTGGTGGCCCAAGGCCCGTCTGGCGAAGCTGGCGCACATCGAGGGGCTGGAGCACCTGCGCAAGGCCGAGGCCGAGGGCAAGGGCGTGATCCTGATGGCCATGCACTTCACCACCCTGGAAATCGGTGCGGCGCTGCTCGGCCAGGTACAGACCATCGACGGCATGTACCGCGAGCACGACAACCCGGTGTTCGACTTCGTGCAGCGCACCGGCCGCGAACGGCACAACGCCGACGCCACCGCCATCGAGCGCGAGGACGTGCGCGCCATGCTCAAGGTACTGCGCGCCGGCCGCGCCATCTGGTATGCGCCGGACCAGGACTACGGCATCAAGCAGAGCATCTTCGTGCCGCTGTTCGGCATCCAGGCCGCCACCGTCACCGCCACCACCAAATTCGCCCGCCTGGGCCGCGCGCAGGTATGCCCCTTCACCCAGTCGCGCCTGGCCGACGGCACCGGCTATCGCCTGACCATCCATCCGCCGCTGGACGACTTCCCCGGCGAGACCGAGGAGGCCGATTGCCTGCGCGTCAACCAGTGGGTCGAGCGGGAGATCCGCCGCCAGCCCGAGCAGTACCTCTGGGCCCATCGCCGCTTCAAGAGCCGCCCCGAAGGCGAGCCCAAGCTCTACGCAAGGAAGAAGTAGGTTCCGGCCAGCTAATCTGGATACGACGCGACAAGGACTTCGGACGTGACGGACTCCACCAGCCCTGCAACGCCCCCAGCCGTGACCGGCCTGATCCTCTCCGGAGGCGGGGCGCGCGCGGCGTATCAGGTCGGCGTGCTGGCGGCGATCGCCGAGTTGCTGCCGGAGGGCGCCGAAAATCCCTTCCCCGTGATCGTCGGTACCTCGGCGGGGGCGATCAATGCCGTCGGGCTGGCCTGCGGGGCGCTGTCCTTCCCGACGGCGGTACAGCGGCTCACCCAGGTCTGGAAGGGCTTCCGCACCGGTCAGGTGTACCGCGCCGACTGGTCGGGCGTGATCGGCCAGGCCTTCAGGTTCCTCGGCCACAGCCTGCTCGGGCTGGGCAAGCGCCAGCCGGTGGCGTTGCTGGACAGCACTCCGTTGCGCTACCTGCTGGAACGCGAACTGGATTTCTCCGGCATTGCCGCCGCGGTGCGCCGGCGCAACCTGCGCGCGGTGGCGGTCACCGCGTTCGGCTACGAATCCGGCCAGGCGGTGACCTTCTACCAGGGCCGCGCCACCATCGATCCCTGGCTGCGCCACCGGCGTGTGGGCATGCCGACGCGTCTGCGCCTGGAACACCTGCTCGCCAGCTCGGCGATTCCGCTGTTGTTCGCGCCGGTGAAGGTCAACCGCGAATTCTTCGGTGATGGCGCGGTGCGCCAGCAGGCGCCGATCAGTCCCGCCCTGCACCTGGGCGCCAATCGGGTGTTGGTGATCGGGGTGAGCGGCAACCCGACTATGGGCAGCGCCAATGAGACGGTGGCCAATTACCGTACCGGCCAGCCGCCGAGCCTGGCGCAGGTCGGTATCCATCTGCTCAACAGCACCTTCATCGACAGCCTGGAAGGCGATATCGAGTTGCTGAACCGAATCAACTTTCTCAGCTCGATGGTGCCGGAAGGAAAGCGCCGCGCGGCGCTAGGGCTGCAACCGGTCGACGTGCTGCTGATCTCGCCGAGCCGGCCGCTGGATGAGATCGCCGCCGAGTATCGCCACGAGTTGCCGCGTGCGCTGCGCCTGTTCCTGCGCGGGCCGGGGGCGACCAAGGCGAGCGGGGCGGGGGTGCTCAGCTACCTGCTGTTCGAGCCGGGCTACTGCAATGCGCTGATCGAACTGGGATATCGCGATGCCATGGAAAAGCGCGCGGAGATCGCGCGCTTCCTGGGGATGGAGGAGTGGTCGCTGTAGGGGCCAGGCGTATAACCGCGAACGGTTATACGCCCTATGTCCGGCTCAGACCGCCAGCACTCCGTCGCGGTAATCGCGCAGGGCCTGCTCGATCTCTTCGCGGCTGTTCATCACGAAGGGGCCGTACTGCACGATCGGCTCGTTGAGCGGCTTGCCGGCCAGCAGCAGGACGCGTGCGCCGTTGTCGCTGGAAAGCTGGATTTCGTCGCCCTGGCCGAGCCGCACCAGGCGGTTGGTGGCCACGGTTTCGTCGCCGCGCTCGCCCGGCACCTTCAGCGAACCTTCGTAGACGTACAGCATCACCCGGTGTCCCGCCGGAATGCGCGGGCTGACCGAAGCGCCCGCCGGCAGCCGCAGATCGTAATAGTGTGGCTCGGTGCCGGGGCGTTGCACGGCGCCATCCATTGCGGTCTCGCCATCGTCGAAGCGACCGGCGATCACGGTGACGCCGACGCCTTGCGCGGTGGTGGTGCGCGGCACGTCTTCGGGTTCGATGTCGCGGTAGCCGGCCGGGGACAGCTTGTCCTTCGCCGGCAGGTTCAGCCACAGCTGGAAGCCGCGCATGGCGCCTTCTTCCTGCTCGGGCATCTCGCTATGGATGATGCCGTGGGCGGCGGTCATCCACTGCACGCCACCGGGCTTGAGCAGGCCGCGGTTGCCCAAGTGGTCTTCATGGCGCATGCGCCCTTCGAGCATGTAGGTGACAGTCTCGAAGCCACGGTGCGGGTGGGCCGGGAAGCCGGCGATGTAGTCGTCCGGGTTCTGCGTGTCGAACTGGTCGAGCATCAGGAACGGGTCGAAACGCTCGATGCCGGGGCCGCCGATCACGCGGGTCAGGCGCACGCCGGCGCCGTCGGAGGCAGGGTGGCCGATGTGCTGGTCGATCAGGGTACGCAAGCGGGACATGGGAACCTCCTTGATCAGTGAATGGAGATCATCCTAGTCCCAATTGATGGATGAATGGTTGCGAGTTTTTCGCCAAAATAATCGAATAAATAGATGCTTTGTCGAAAAAGAAACCGCCGCAAAGGGCGGCGGTTTCGGGTCACTCCTGGATCTGCAGCTTGCGCGCCTCGCTGTAGACGTAGCGCAGCTTTTCGTACTCGAACGGGGAGTCGGTCTGGCCGTAGCGGAAGCTGTTGCTGTAGCGCTTGTCGATGATTTCCAGTACCGGCAGCTCCCAGTAGGTGCGACCGAGACTGGAGACGTTGAGGTAGTTCACCTCGCGGGCCGCCACGAAGTCGGTCACCAGGCCGCCGGTGTCGCGCACGTTGGATGGGCCCAGGATCGGCAGCATCAGGTAGGGGCCGGAGGGGACGCCCCAGTAGCCCAGGGTCTGGCCGAAGTCCTCGCTGATCTTCGGCAGGCCCATGGCGGTGGCCGGGTCCCAGAGGCCGGCGACACCGAACACGGTATTGAACAGCAGCCGCGCGGTGCTGTTCGCCGCCCGTTCGGCCTTGAGCTGGCCGATGTTGTTGAGCAGCGTCGTCACTTCGCCCAGGTTGCTGAAGAAATTGGTCACTCCGGTGCGCACGAAGCGCGGAGTGACGTATTCGTAGCCGTGGACGACCGGCAGGAACACCCACTGGTCGAAGCGGTAGTTGAAGTGATACACGCGGCGGTTCCACGACTCCCACGGGTCGTAGACGTTGAGGGCGTCGAGGGTGGCGCGCTCGAATTCGCGCTGGTCCAGGCCGGGGTTGAACTTCAGCGCATCCATCGGGTGCTTGAAGCCGTCGGCCTGTGGCTGTTCGGAAAAGCTGTCGTTGCTGCCGGGTTTGGTTGCCGAGGCGCTATCGGCCTGCGCCAGGCCGCAGCACAGCGCCAGGCCGAAAATCCAGGAAGAGCGGAGTTGCATGGATCAGTTCCCTGTCTGTGCGGTTGCCAGGCCGGGGGCCTGCGCATCCTGTCCTTTGAAGAACGCCAGCATGTCCTGGGCGTTCACGCGGTAGTTGAGGTTGCCGCAGTGGCCGCCGAGCGGGTACAGCGTCAGGCGGTCACCGAAGGTGCGGCGCAGGAAGCCGATATCGCCGGGGCCGAGGATGACGTCGTCGGCGTTGTGCATCACGGCGATCTTCGGGCTGTCGTGCAGGTAGTCCTGCAGGGCGTAGAGGCTCACCTGCTGGATCATCTGCGGCAGGCTGTTGCCCTTGCCGTGGGCGCGCCAGACGGGGATCAGCTGGTCGGTCAGGTAGCACTCGAAGTCGCACTGCATGGCGCGCTTGAAGAAGGGCTCCAGGCTGGTGCCTTCCTTGATGGGGTAGTTCGGAGGGGTGATCAGGCCGCGACGGTTGATCAGGTCGGAAGTGAACGCCATGTCGGCGGACGAGAAGCGGAATACCGTCCCGATCAGCATGGCCATTTCTTCATTGGAGAGGTGCTGCTTGGACTGCTGCAGCTCGTAGACGAAGGCATCGTTGAGGTCGATGTAGCCCTTCTGCTTGAAGTAGCGCGACAGCTTGCCCAGCACCACCTGGTAGAAGGTCTTGGAGTCGTTGATGCCCTTGACCCGGGTCTGCACCATCTTGTCCAGATTGCTGACCGAGGTGTAGAGGTTCACCGGCGGGTTGAGCAGCAGCACGCGCTTGAAATTGAAGCTGCGGCGGGATTCGTCGAGCTGGCTGACGAAGGCGGCGTGCAGGGCGCCGAGGCTGTAGCCGGTGAGGTAGTACTCGCTGACCGGCAGGTCCGGATGCTGGGCGCGCACCGCCTGCATCACCCGGTAGAGGTCGTCGGCATCGGTGGGGGTGTAGCCGGGCGTGGCGGACTGCGAGGCCCCGGCCATGAAGTCCCAGCTGGTCGGCGAGGAAATCTGCACCACGTGGTAGCCGGCGCTGTAGAACAGGCGCTTGAGGTACTCCGGCGTGCTGCTGGCGTAGTGCGCGCCGGTGCCGGCGATGATGAACACCAGCGGTGCCTCGTGGTCCTGCCGGGCCAGGCGGTAGTGCAGCTTGGTGACCGGCCAGAAGTTCTCCGGCAGCTGGTGCTCGCGTTCCGGCCGCAGCTTCAGGGCGTAGTCGGACTGGCGAATGTCGTCGTTATCGGGCAGCTGCGGGCGCAGGTCCGGCGGCGTCGTGGCGATGGTCGCCTCGAACGGGTTGGTCAGCGGATAGCCATAGCCGGCCTCGTCGACGTCGCGGCTGAATGCCGGGCCGGCGAGAGCCAGGGCGAGACTGCCGAGCAGGACGGCCGCGCGTGAAAGACATTTCATGGTGAGGGAGTCCTTTCGAAAAGAAGCCAACTCTAGGGGGACCGGCCAATATGACCAGCAGATTGCCGACAAGTGCTACCGCGGCTTCATGCCTTGTGGGCCAGCTCACGCAAGGCATCGCCGGTCAGGCGATAGACCGTCCATTCATCCTGCGGGCGCGCGCCCAGGCTGCGGTAGAAGCCGATGGCGGGCTCGTTCCAGTCCAGTACTGACCATTCCAGTCGTCCGCAGCCACGCTCCACTGCCAGCCGCGCCAGCTCGGTGAGCAGCGCCTTGCCCAGTCCGGCGCCACGGGCGGCGGGGCGTACGAACAGGTCTTCCAGGTAGATGCCTGGCTGGCTGAGCCAGGTGGAGTAGTTGTGGAAGAACAGCGCGAAGCCTTGCGGTTGGCCGTCCACCTCGCCGATCAGCACTTCGGCATAGGGGCGCGGGCCGAACAGGTGGTCGTGCATGCGCTGGGCGTCGGCCTTGACCTCATGGACGAGGCGCTCGTAGTCGGCGAGCTCGGTGATCAGCTCGATGATCAGCGGAATGTCGGCGGGGACGGCAGGGCGAAGCGTGACGCGCGGCATGGCGGGCTACCTTGATGAGGGGACGCCCGAGAATGCCCCGTGGCCGGCGCCGCTGGCAACTGCTCGATGCGACGGCGCTACAGGCGCTCCAGGCTCTCCACCCAGATCAGCTCGCAGGCGCCGGCACCGGTGTCCTCTCGGCTCAGCGAGCTGACCCAGCGCCAGCCGTCGTCGCCCTCCACGCGCACCAGTTTGCCGGAGAGACGGATGCGTTCACCCGTGCCGACCTGCGCCAGGACGCGGGCCACGCTGTCGTTGGCGGGGATCATGTGCATGTTGGCGCTGTGGGTCTCGATGTCCCGGCGCGGGATCGGCATCGTGTCGGCGTGCCAGTAGTACCAGCGGTTGCCCTGGGTGATCCGGATGTCGGCGAGGACGTTCGGATCGGCCATCGGTCCCCAGCCCAGGGCGAGGTCGGTGGGAGAGAGGTCGGCCTCGCGGCCCAGGCGGTAGTCCTCGCGGCCCAGTACGCGGGCCTCGAGGCTGAAGTCCTGCAGCGGATAGATCGAGTAGCGCTCCACCCGGAAGCCACCGTCGGCCAGGACGCTGCCCTGCTGCGGCGGCGCATGGGGGCGCTCGCCGGGCCAGAGCCACCAGAAGCTGACGACGACGCAGGCCAGCAGGAACAGGTTCGATCGCTTCATCGCAGGCTCCGTCGCCGCACGCGGTGTCAGTAAGCGCAGCGCCTCTTGCATCGGCCATTGCGCTGGTTATGCTGGGCGCCGTTTTCGCCCCGGAGAGGCGCCATGCCCCGTCGATTGCCCGTCATCCTGCTGTTGCTCGTGTTCTCACTGTGGCTGGCCGTCAGCTATGGCGTGCGTTTCGGGCTGATGGAGGATAGCCGCTGGGTCGGGCTGTGCGCCGAGTCGGCCACTCGCTGGGAGTGCGTGGCGCGTGCGCAGCTGGGCCTGCTGATCCATTTCGGCGTGTTCGGCACGCTGGCACTGGGCCTTTCGGTGCTGGCCTTCCTGGTTCCGGGCCGTCGCGGCTGGTGGCTGGCGGCATTGGGGATGTTCGCCGCGCTGCCGGCACTGGTGTTGTACAACGCCGGCCTTGCAGTATTCGCCGTGGTGCTCGCCGGGTTGCGCCTGGTGCGCGCACGGCGGCCCTGATTCAGCTGGCGCTCGCCCGCACGCTACCTGCCAGCGGTAGAGGCTGCTGCACACCGCGCGCGAGCGCTCCGAGCAGCAGCAGGCTGACCGCCGCCCAACCCAGCGCCTGCAGGTTGCTCAGGCCCTCCAGCAGCAGTTGCGCCGGCAGGCCCAGGGCGATGAACAGGATCAGCAGCAGGCTTTCGCGGCGCGGTGCAATCACCGGCCGGCACAGGTAGACCAACGCCGGGAACAGCAAGGCGGCGCTGGGGAAGCTGCGGTAGCGGGCATCGAACACCAGGCCCAGCATCAGCACCGCGCCGGCGAAGCCGGCCGCCGCCAGCCAAAGCCCGGCGCGTTTTTCCAACCAGTCGAAGGCACCGGCACGCCAGCCCTGGCGCGCTGACAGGGTCAGGCTGAGGTGCGCCAGCACCAGCAGATTCAAACCGATCAGGCACGCCGCCCACAGCCACTCGTCCCAGGAACGGCTGGTCACGACCGCCAGTTCCGCCCACGAACCGATGCAGGCGCCACCCAGTGCGGCGCCCAGGGGTAGCAGCAGTGCCGCGCGGGACGAGGCCGGACGACCGCCCAGCAGCAGGCCGCCGGCCAGGATCAATCCGGACAGGCCCAGCCACGCCGGCCAGCCCGGCAGGTTGCTGACCGGCCCGGCGAGTACGCCCTTTTCCTCGCGGTCGGCGCTGAACAGGCCCCAATAGCCGCCCACCGCGCCTTCGCTCTGGCGCTTCCAGGGCTGGTCGAAGGCTTCGATCAGGTTGTAGTGCCAGCCGCGTTCCTCGGCCATGCGTACGAAGCCGCGGATGAAGCGTGCCTCGTTGACCCGGCTGGGCAGGGCGGTTTCGCGCTGGCGGCCTTCGCTGGGCCAGCCGGTCTCGCCGATCAGGATGTCCTTGGGGGCGAACTCGCGACCGAAGTCTTCACGGATCTGCGCCACATGGGCGAGGGCGTCGTCGATGCCGCTGGGGTTGTCTTCCCAGTAGGGCAGCAGGTGGATGGTGACGAAGTCCACCGCCGGGGCGATTTCCGGATGGCGGTGCCAGAACTCCCAGACATCGGCGTAGGTCACCGGCTGGTGCACCTGCGACTTCACGTGGCGGATCAGTCCGGCGAGGTAGCGGGCGGTGACCTCCTTGCGCAGCAGGGTTTCGTTGCCGACGATCACCGCCTGGACCACGTCCGGGTACTGGTTGGCGGCCTTGATCAGCGCGGCCACTTCGCTATCGGTGTCGACCGGATTGGCGTTCACCCAGGCGCCGAGCATCAGTTTCAGCCCGTGCTTGCGGGCCAGCGCCGGAATGCCTTCCAGGCCAGTCATCGAGTAGGTGCGCACGCAGTCGAAGCGCGTCGCCAGCAGGGCCAGGTCGGCGTCCATCTGCTCCGGGCGCAGGACGAAGGGCTTGTCGAAGGGCGACTGGTCCTTGGCGAAGGGGCTGTAGGACACGCATTGCAGCTTGTGCGTGGGCGTCGCCGCATCGGGCAGGTTCACCGGTTTGCCCAGGCCGTACCAGAGTCCGCACAGGGCGAAGAGGGCGATCAGCAGGGCGAGACAATAGGGCAGGAACGGGAAGCGCGAAGACTGGGGCATGGAGGCAAAGGCACGCAAGCCAGGGGAGGCGCGCATCTTAGCAATGCCGCCGGCTGGCGTCAGCGTCCCCGTCGAGCACTCAGGCGTGGCGGTGCAGCCAGTTGTGCGTCAGTGCGGCGTCACCTGGCTGGCCTTGTTCGATGCGTTTCCAGAACTTCTCGTGGAAGTGAAAGCCCACGGCGTTGCACAGCGGCTCGACAACTGCCAGCAGGCCGCCCACCGCGATGCTGCCGGTCAGGGCATAGGCCACGCTGAAGGCGATGGTGAAGTGCATCAGGGTGAAGGTGACGGTCTTGAGCATGGCGGTCTCTCCGTATTGAGAAATGTTCTCCGTTGCGAAAAGGCTATCGCGGGGAAGCCCAGCTGGGTAATCGAGCCTCTGTATGGAGGCGATAGGCCGTCACGTTCGTCGTGGATGGAATGGCGCGGTCGTGGATGGATGAGTTCTGTCGTGGATCGGATCGTTGCGTGTCGTTCTCGGAGCAGCCCCCCAGCCGCTCCGGCAGATGATGGAGGGGCGGCCAAGACCGCGAATTGCGCCGGGTTCGCCCGGACGCTCCGAAAAAAATTACGGGGAGAAAACCATGCGAATGATGCGACGCCTGATGGGCCTGGGCGCAGGGCTGGTGCTGTCGGCGGCTGCGGGCCTGGCCGGTGCGGCGGCCAAGCCGGAAGTCACTCTGGGTTACGTTGACGGCTGGTCGGACAGCGTGGCGACCACGCACGTGGCCGCCGAGATCATGCGCGAGAAGCTCGGCTACCAGGTCAAGCTGATGCCGGTCGCGGCCGGGATCATGTGGCAGGGCGTGGCGCGCGGCAAGCTCGACGCCATGCTCTCTGCCTGGCTGCCGGTTACCCACGGCGCCTACTACGACAAGATGAAGGACAAGGTGGTCAACCTGGGCGTGAACTACCCGGGCGCGAAGATCGGCCTGATCGTGCCCGAGTACGTGAAAGCCAACAGCATCGAAGACCTCAAGGCGCAGAAGGCCGATTTCGACGGCCGCATCGTCGGCATCGACGCCGGTGCCGGGGTGATGCTCAAGACCGACCAGGCGATCAAGGACTACGGCCTGGACTACAAGCTGGTGGCCAGCTCCGGCAGCGGCATGATCGCCGAGCTCACCCGTGCGGAGGCTGACAAGAAGGCCGTGGCGGTGACCGGCTGGATTCCGCACTGGATGTTCGCCAAATGGAAGCTGAAGTTCCTCGAAGACCCGAAGAAGGTCTACGGCGAAGAAGAGCACGTCGACAGCGTCGCCAACCCGGCGCTGGAGAAGAAGGCACCGGAAGTCTGGGCCTTCCTGAAGAAATTCCAGTGGAAGGACGGCCAGGAAATCGGCGAAGTGATGCTCGCCGTGCAGAACGGCGAGAAGCCGGAAGTAGCCGCCAAGAAGTGGGTGGAAGCGCATCCGGACCGCGTGAAAGAGTGGCTGTAAGCGCTTAGATCGCGCCACGTCCGATACATGGAAATCCCTCGCGAAGCCAAGTCTTCGCGGGGGATTTTTTCATGGCACGGCGTCTATTCCGGGCTTGTTCGAAGCGGCCCGGCTTCGCTTCGCCCCCCGCTACGACTAAAGTCGTCTGGAGCGCTTGCACCGTAGTCCTAAAGTGGAGATCGACGACATCCGCGTCATCCCCGCTGTGAGGACAAGAACAAAATGAACGACAGCATCTACCAGCGGATTGATACCAATCCGCGCTTCAAAGAGTTGGTGGCCAAGCGCGAGCGATTCGCCTGGCTGCTCTCCCTGGTCATGTTGGGCCTGTACGTGAGCTTCATCCTGCTGATCGCCTTCCAGCCGCAGCTGCTCGGCACCAAGATCAGCGCCGATTCGTCCGTCACCTGGGGCATTCCCATGGGCGTCGGGCTGATCGTCTCGGCCTTCGTGCTCACCGGCATCTACGTGCGCCGTGCAAACGGTGAATTCGACCGTCTGAACCAGGAAATCCTCAAGGAGGCCCAGCAATGAAAGGCCGAAACTCCGCGGCCCTCGCGCTGGCCGTCCTGCTCCCCGCACTCTGGGCCCCCGCACTCTGGGCTGACGCCCTCACCGGCGAGGTGAAGCGCCAGCCGCTGAACCTCTCCGCCATCATCATGTTCGTCGCCTTCGTCGGCCTGACCCTGTGCATCACCTACTGGGCCTCCAAGCGCAGCAAGTCCGCCGCCGATTTCTATACCGCCGGCGGCAGCATCACCGGTTTCCAGAACGGCCTGGCGATCGCCGGCGACTACATGTCCGCCGCGTCCTTCCTCGGCATTTCCGCGCTGGTGTTCACCTCGGGCTATGACGGCCTGATCTACTCCATCGGCTTCCTCGTCGGCTGGCCGATCATCCTCTTCCTGATCGCCGAACGCCTGCGCAACCTGGGCAAGTACACCTTCGCCGACGTGGCGTCCTACCGCCTGAAGCAGAAGGATATCCGTACCCTGTCCGCCTGCGGTTCGCTGGTGGTGGTGGCCTTCTACCTGATCGCGCAGATGGTCGGCGCCGGCAAGCTGATCGAGCTGCTGTTCGGCCTGAACTACCACGTCGCGGTGGTCATGGTCGGTATCCTGATGGTCCTGTACGTGCTGTTCGGCGGCATGCTCGCTACCACCTGGGTCCAGATCATCAAGGCCGTGCTGCTGCTCTCGGGCGCCACCTTCATGGCGATCATGGTGCTCAAGCACGTCAACTTCGACATCAGCACCCTGTTCTCCGAAGCCATCAAGGTCCACCCGAAGGGTGAGTCCATCATGAGCCCCGGTGGCCTGGTGAAGGACCCGATCTCGGCCTTCTCCCTGGGCTTCGCGCTGATGTTCGGCACCGCCGGCCTGCCGCACATCCTGATGCGCTTCTTCACCGTCAGTGACGCCAAGGAAGCCCGCAAGTCGGTGTTCTTCGCCACCGGTTTCATCGGCTACTTCTACATCCTGACCTTCATCATCGGCTTCGGCGCGATCCTGCTGGTCAGCACCAACCCGGACTTCAAGGACGCCACCGGCGCGCTGCTGGGCGGCAACAACATGGCCGCCGTACACCTGGCCAACGCCGTGGGCGGCAGCCTGTTCCTGGGCTTCATCTCCGCCGTGGCCTTCGCTACCATCCTCGCGGTGGTCGCTGGCCTGACCCTGGCCGGCGCCTCGGCCGTGTCCCACGACCTGTACGCCAGCGTGCTGAAGAACGGCAAGGCCAACGAGAAGGATGAGCTGCGCGTGTCGAAGATCACCACCGTCTGCCTGGGCGTAGTGGCGATCATCCTCGGCATCCTGTTCGAGAAGCAGAACATCGCCTTCATGGTCGGCCTGGCCTTCTCCATCGCCGCCAGCTGCAACTTCCCGGTGCTGCTGCTCTCCATGTACTGGAAGAAGCTGACCACCCGCGGCGCCAAGATCGGCGGCTGGATGGGCCTGATCACCGCGGTGGTGCTGATGATCCTCGGCCCGACCATCTGGGTGCAGATCCTCGGCCACGAGAAGCCCATCTATCCGTTCGAATACCCGGCGCTGTTCTCCATGGCCGTGGCCTTCACCGGTATCTGGTTCTTCTCCATCACCGACAAGTCGACTGCGGCCGACGAAGAGCGCGCGCGCTTCTTCCCGCAGTTCATCCGCTCGCAGACCGGCCTGGGTGCCAGCGGTGCGGTTGCCCACTGATAGTCTGAGCTGACCTGCCGGGGCCGGGGGTGGAAACACCTCCGGCCCCGCTGCTTTGAGACGGGGACTTTTCGGATGTCCGACGATTTCAATTTCGCCTCGCCGCCCTTCGACCAGTTGCGCCCGCAGGAGCGCGAGCAGCTGTGCGACGCGCTGAGCGTGGGTTACTACACGGTCGACGAAGTGCTACTGGAAGCCGGCGCGCCGGTACCCTGCCTGTTCATCCTGCTCAAGGGCGTGATCGAGGAGCGCGGCGAGGATGGCAGGCTGTTCGCCCAGTACGCCGCCGAGGACCTGTTCGACGTACGCGGGCTGCTCTCCGGCAGCAGCAAGCACCGCTACCAGGCGGTGGAGGAGAGCATCGTCTACGAGCTGCCGGCGGAGGTGTTCCACCAGCTCTGTGCCGGCAATCCCGAGTTCGCCCGTTTCTTCCGCGCCGACCTCGCGAGCAAGCGCCAGCTGGAGCGTCGCGACGGACAGAACCTCGCCGAGTTCATCCTCACCCGCATCGCCCCCGAACACCTTCTGCCGGCGATCGAAGTCGAACCCTCGCTACCGCTGGGCGATGCCGCGCGCCTGCAACTGAGCCGTGGCGCCGATGCCTTGCTGGTGCGCGAGAACGGCGCGCTGGGCATCGTCACCCGCACCGACCTGATGGTCGCGCACTTCCGTGATGGCCGCAGCGAGGCCGAGCCCATCGGCCCACTGGCGCACCGGCCGCTGGCCAGCGTCGAACTGGGCGATTTCCTGTTCGACGCCATGATCCTGATGACCCGCCAGCGCATCGAACGGGTGGCGGTGTGCGAGGCGGGCAGGGTGGTCGGCCTGTTGCACCTGACCCAGGTGCTCAGCCTGTTCTCCACCCATTCCCATGTGCTGGCGCTGCGTATCGCCCGCGCCGAAAGCGAGGCGGAGCTGCGCGCGGCGGCGGAAACCCTGCACACCCTGATCGCTACGCTGGCCGGCAACGGCATCCGCCTGCGCTTCATCATGCAACTGGTCAGCGCGCTCAACGAGCAGCTGCTGGAGCGTCTCTTCGAACTGCAGATCCCGCCGGCACTGCGGGGCAAGTGCTGCCTGATGGTGATGGGCAGCGAAGGCCGCGCCGAGCAGTTGCTCAAGACCGACCAGGACAACGCCCTGATCCTCGCCGACGACCTGCCGGAGGAGCAGGGCTTGCTGCTGATGCAACGCTTCTCCGCGGCACTGCTGGACTTCGGTTATCCGCCGTGCCCCGGTGGCGTGATGGCCTGCCGGCCGGAGTGGTGCAAGCCGCTCGCGAGGTGGCAGCGCGAGTTGCGGGAGCTGCCGCTGCAGGGTCGTCCGGATGAGCTGATGCGCCTGTCGATCATCGCTGATGCCTGGCCGGTGGCGGGCAACCGGCAGTTGTTCGAAAGCCTGCGCGAGGGCCTGAACGCCCTGGCCGGCGACGATAGCCGCTGGTTGAGCGACCTGGCGCTGCCGGCCTTGCAGTTCGACACGCCGCTGACCTTCCTCGGCCAGCTCAAGACCCAGGACGCACACCTGGACATCAAGCGCGGCGGCATCTTCCCCATCGTCCACGGCGCCCGTGCGCTGGCGCTGCGCGAAGGGTTGGAGGAGCGCGGCACCCTGGGCCGGCTCGCCGCGCTCAAGGCGTTGGGCGTGCTGGACGAGTCGCTGGCGGACAACCTGGTGGAGTCCTTCGAGCTGTTCCTGCAATTGCGCCTGCGCCAGCAACTGGAGGGCCAGCGCGACGGCCGGGTGCAGGGGCTCGATGTTGCGCGCCTGAGCCGCCACGAGCGCGACCTGCTGCGCTACGGTTTGCATGTGGTGAAGAAGTTCAAGCAGAGCCTGATCCGGCAATTCCACCTGGAGACCCGATGAACGCCTGCGTAAGCCTTCCCGATCAGCAATGGTCCGCCTGGCGCCGCCGCCTGTACTGGTGGCGCCATGATCCGGCGGATGCCGAGGAGCTGGTGTCGCTGGACCTGGAAACCACCAGCCTCGATCCGCGCAAGGCTGACATCCTCAGCATCGGCGCGGTGCGCATCAGACGCGGCAAGCTGATCCTCGGCGAGCGCCTGGAACTGCTGGTGGAGCCGCCGCCGAGCCTGAGCGGCGAATCCATCCGCATCCACAGGTTGCGCCGCACCGACCTTGAAGGGCAGCTGCCGCTGGCCGAGGCGCTGCGCCGCGTACAGGACTTCGTCGGCGATCGTCCGTTGCTCGGCTATTACCTGTCCTTCGATGTCGCCGTGCTGCGCCGGCACCTGCGCGAGGAGCTTGGCGCACGCCTGGACAACCCGCGGGTCGAGGTTTCCGAGCTGTACCATCGGAAGATGAGCCGGCGCTTTCCCGACCTGCACCTGGACCTGCGCTTCGACACGCTGGCGCGCACCCTGGATATCCCGGTGGAAGGCCGGCACACCGCCATCGGCGATGCGCGCACCGCCGCGCTGATGTTCCTGCGTCTGCGCAAGGGCTCGTTGCCGCGCGATCTCGCTTGAGGCTGCGGCACCCGGGCCGATTCTTTGAATCTTCCGTCGGGCGCCCAAGTCCCAGACTACAAGCGTTGGCCAATCGCCTCAGCGTGAGCCATCGCTCCTCGTCGAGCCAAGAGGAGAGACGATATGGGACTCGGGACCATTCTGTTGATCATTCTGATACTGCTGCTGATCGGTGGCCTGCCGGTATTTCCCCACTCCCGCGCCTGGGGCTACGGCCCCTCGGGTGCGATTGGGGTGGTGCTTATCGTTCTGCTGGTGCTGGTTTTGCTCGGGCATATATGAGCCACGCCGGGCCGCCCGGTGCTCCGGGCGGTTCGCCACTTCCATGATGCTGCAGGGTGATTCATCGCACAGCCTGCCCGCCATGCTTGCACTAACATGCTGGGCCTTTGCCATCAGGGAGTCGTACGGGATGCTGGGCGTTGTACTGATTGCGTTGGGAGTGCTCTGGCTGCTTGTCCAGTGCGGGCTGGGCGTGCCGCCGCTGGCTGAAGCCATGACGTTCGAGCCGGTGGCCAATCCAACCCGCTATTGGCAGTTCGCCTTCCTCGGCCCGGCCATTCCGCTGGCCTTAGGCGTCTTTCTGCTGCGTTACCGCATCAGAGAGTTCGCCCAGTTCAAGCGTGAACACATCAATTGCACGGCCCACGTGCTGATTTTCGCCGGCATTGCCCTGGTGCTCGGCAAACTCTGCGTCCTGCTGCAATCCTGATCTCCTGATTCGATAGCCTGCGACGGCGGTTTGCCGGAGGCATTCAGCGCCCTGATGTCGCCGCCGGGGCGGCGGGCCTTGGTTACACTTCTGCTCACTGTCCCGAACAACTCTCTCCGAACAAGAGCAGGCAAACCTCCCTATGCAAAACCGCATCATGATCACCGGCGCCGGTTCCGGCCTCGGTCGCGAAATCGCCCTGCGCTGGGCCCGCGAGGGCTGCAGGCTGGCCCTGGCCGACGTCAACGAAGCGGGCCTGCAGGAAACCCTCAAGCTGGTGCGCGAGGCCGGCGGCGACGGCTTCATCCAGCGCTGCGACGTGCGCGACTACAGCCAGTTGACCCAGCTGGCGCAAAGCTGCGAAGAGAAATTCGGCGGCATCGACATCATCGTCAACAACGCCGGCGTCGCCTCCGGCGGCTTCTTCAGCGAGCTGTCGCTGGAAGACTGGGACTGGCAGATCTCGATCAACCTGATGGGCGTGGTCAAGGGCTGCAAGGCCTTCCTGCCGCTGCTGGAGCAGAGCAAGGGGCGGATCATCAACATCGCCTCCATGGCTGCGCTGATGCAGGGCCCGGCGATGAGCAACTACAACGTGGCGAAAGCCGGCGTGGTGGCGCTCTCGGAAAGCCTGCTGGCCGAGCTGAGCCTGGTGGACGTGAAGGTCCACGTGGTCTGCCCGTCGTTCTTCCAGACCAACCTGCTGGACTCCTTCCGTGGCCCGAGCCCGGAAATGAAGAGCCAGGTCGGCAAGCTGCTGGAAAGCTCGCCCATCAGCGCCGCCGACATCGCCGACTACATCCACCAGGAAGTGGCCCGCGACGTCTTCATGATCCTGCCCCACGAGCAGGGCCGCATGGCCTGGCAGATCAAGCAGCAGAACCCGCAGGTCATCTACGACGAGATGGCCACGATGGCGGAGAAGATGCAAGCCAAGCGCCGCACGCCCGCTTGAGAACCTGATTACGATCTGCTGCGCGTCGGCATAACTGCGTTGAGGCCAACTGAGCAATGCTCATTGACTGCGTGTCAACTCAGCTTTCTCATTTGTCCTCGCCTTGTTCTGCTCTAGCTTGCGAGATCGTAAAGCAGGTTCCGAACCAGTCATTTGCCCTCTTTCGGTGCAGTGAAAAACAGGGCTTGCCCAGGCCGGTGCAAAGGGTTAGTTTTAGTCACCGGCCTGCCTGGCTGAAGAACGTTGGACCCCGGTGAAAGCCCCGCACATTTCGCGGGGCTTTTGCTTTTTCGGGCCACTGCGCATCGGTGTGGATTCGCGCTTTGCGTGTCGGCGGGCCTGTGTTAGAAGGCACCGGTGTCATTGAAGGAAGAACCCGCTTGCAGTCCGAATCCATCGTCTATGGTTGCATCCGCGACTGGCCCGGCGACTCGATGGAGCGCCGCTTGCGCCGCGCCGCCAACCGCAAGGTGCTCGACAGCCTGCCGATGGGGGAGGCTTGGCCTTTCCTCGGTCGCGAGATGTTCAGCCGCTGCGAAACCGAGGGCGCCGGCCTGTACCAGTCCCAGGTCATCCATTTCGGCGCCAGCTACCAGACCATCGAGTACGAGTGGAAACTCTGGGTCGAGCAGTTCGAGGCCCTGCTGCGCCGCCTCTACTGGGCCAGCGCGGTGGTTCACCTGGAAACCGAAGTCAACGGCAGCCACACCTTCCGCTGGGAGTCCGAGAACGGCTTCCACAGCCCGCGCGAAGGCGAACTGAAAGTGCGCTGCGCCTGGGAGCGCGAGGGCGGCCTGCGCGGCTGACCGGCGCGTTTCCCGTCACGGAAAGAGCCCCATGATCAACTACCTCTGGTTCGTCCTCGCCGCCTTCTGCGAGATCGGCGGCTGCTACGCCTTTTACCTCTGGCTGCGGCTGGACAAGAGCGCCCTGTGGATAATTCCGGGGTTGCTCAGCCTGACGGTGTTCGCCTTGCTGCTCACCCGCGTCGAGGCCAGCTACGCCGGGCGCGCCTATGCGGCCTACGGCGGCATCTACGTCGCCGCGTCGCTGTTCTGGCTGGCTTTCGTGGAGAAGAGTCGCCCGCTGTGGAGCGATTGGGTGGGCGTGGCGCTCTGCGTGATCGGCGCCAGCGTGGTGCTGTTCGGGCCTCGTCTCGCGCCCTGAATGCGGCGACGCCTATAGATAGGTCCCGGCGCAGCTCCTACAGGTTCACCACCTGCCTCAATCCTCCAGCCACTCCCTCGGCACTTCGCTTTTCAGCATCAGTTGGCACTGCTGGCTTTCCGGATCGAAGACGATCACTGCCTCGCCGCGCTTCAAGGCATGCCGCGCACGCTCCACGCGTACGTCCAGCGGCGTGTCGTCGCCGTTGTCGGTGCCTTCGCGGGTGACGAAGTCTTCCAGCAGGTTGTTCAGGGTGTCGGCTTCGATCAGGTCAAAGGGAATCAGCATGGCGGGTACTCGCGAATCGCAGCGCGGGATTGTAGTCCCGCGCCGCGGCGAGTGCAGCTTCAGTTCTTGCCTTTGTCAGTGTTCTCGCCGCTGTCGATCAGCTCGTCCACCGGCTGCACGTGGGTGGTGCTCTCCATGTGCACCGGATGCTCCAACTGCTTGCTGAAACGCTCCAGGGTGCCTTCGCTGGGCTCGGCGTCGCTGTCGAACACCGGCGGGCTGAGCAGGTAGGCGGTGAGCAGGCGGGCGAGGGCGGCGAGGCTGTCGATGTGTGTCCGTTCGTAGCCGTGGGTGGCGTCGCAGCCGAAGGCCAGCAGCGCGGTGCGGATGTCGTGGCCGGCGGTGATCGCCGACTGCGCATCGCTGTGGTAGTAGCGGAACAGGTCGCGGCGCACGGCGATCTCGTGGCGTTCGCTCAGCCGCAGCAGATGCCGTGACAGGTGGTAGTCGTAGGGCCCGCCGGAGTCCTGCAGGGCCACGCTCACTGCGTGCTCACTGGAGTTCTGCCCGTCGGCCACCGGGGCGATGTCGATGCCGACGAATTCGCTGACGTCCCATGGCAGCGCGCCGGCCGCGCCGGAGCCGATCTCCTCGGTGATGGTGAACAGCGGGTGGCAGTCGATCGGCGGTTTCTGGCCGCTCTCGCGGATCGCCTTGAGGGCCGCCAGCAGCGCGGCGACTCCGGCCTTGTCGTCGAGGTGGCGGGCGCTGATGTGGCCGCTCTCGGTGAATTCCGGCAAGGGGTCGAAGGCGACGAAATCGCCGATGGCCACGCCCAGGGTCTCGCTGTCGGCGCGGCTGACCGTGTAGGAGTCCAGCCGCAGTTCGACGTGATCCCAGCTGATCGGCAGGCTGTCCACCGCAGTGTTGAAGGCGTGCCCGGACGCCAGCAGCGGCAGCACGCTGCCGCGCAGTACGCCGTTCTCGCAGAACACCGTGACCCGGCTGCCCTCGGCGAAGCGGCTCGACCAGCAGCCCACCGGCGCCAGTGCCAGGCGGCCGTTGGACTTGATCTCGCGGACGATGGCGCCAATGGTGTCCAGGTGCGCGGAAACCGCGCGGTCCGGGCTGTTGCGCCGCCCCGAGAGCGTCGCGCGGATGGTCCCGCGGCGGGTCATCTCGAAGGGTACGCCGATCTCCTCCAGGCGCTCGGCGACGTAGCGCACGATGGTGTCGGTGAACCCGGTGGGGCTGGGAATGGCGAGCATTTCCAGCAGCACGCGCTGCAGGTAGTTCAGGTCGGGTTGTGGCAGTGGTGTCATGCGGAAGCCTCCATGCCGGGATGGGCGTCGCGGTTGAGCAACTCGCGGCTCAGCGGGAACAGCAGGTCGACGAAGCGCTCGGCGGTGGGCTGCGGCTCGTGGTTGGCCAGCCCGGGCCGTTCATTGGCTTCGATGATCACGTAGTCCGGCTGGTCGGCGTCGCGCACCAGCAGGTCGAGGCCGGTGACCGGGATTTCCAGCGCGCGCGCCGCGCGGATCGCGGCCTCGGCCAGTTCCGGGTGCAGGCGCTCGGTGACGTCTTCCAGGGTGCCGCCGGTGTGCAGGTTGGCGGTGCGGCGCACGGCCAGGCGCTGGCCGCTGGGCAGCACGTCCTCGTAGCCGAAGCCGGCGGCGGCCAGGGTGCGTTCGGTCTCGCCGTCCAGCGGGATGCGGCTTTCGCCACCGGTGGCGGCCTGGCGACGCCGGCTCTGGGCTTCGATCAGCCGGCGGATGCTGTGCCGGCCATCACCGATGACCTCGGCGGGACGGCGGATCGCGGCGGCCACCACTTCATAGCCGATCACCACGATGCGCAGGTCCTGGCCGGCGTGGTAGCTCTCCAGGAGCACGCGGGTGTCGAACTGCCTGGCCTGGACGATGGCGCTCTCCACTTCGCCGGTGTTGCGCAGGTCCACGGCGACGCCCTGGCCCTGCTCGCCGTCCACCGGCTTGACCACCAGCGAACCGTGCTCGGCGAGGAACCGGGCGTTGTCCTTGGCGCTGCCCGCCAGGCACTGCTGCGGCTGGCGCAGGCCGACGCGGTCGAGGGCGCGGTGGGTGAGGGTCTTGTCCTGGCACAGGCTCATGCTCACCGCGCTGGTCAGGTCGCACAGCGATTCGCGGCAGCGGATGCGCCGGCCGCCCTGGGTGAGGATGAACAGCCCGGCGTCGGCATCCTGCACCTGCACGTCGATGCCGCGCCGATGGGCCTCGTCGACGATGATCCGGGCGTACGGATTCAGGCCCTCTTCCGGACCGGGGCCGAGGAACAGCGACTGGTTGATGCTGTTCTTGCACTTGATGGCGAAGGTCGGCAGCTCGCGGAAGCGCAGCTTGCGGTAGAGCGCCTTGGCCTGTTGGTTGCTGTGCAGCACCGACAGGTCGAGGTAGGCCAGGCCCCGGCTCATGAAGTGTTCGACCAGGTGGCGCACCAGGGCCTCACCCACGCCGGGGCGGCTGGACTGTGGGTCCACCGCCAGGCACCAGAGGCTGGAGCCGCCTTCCGGGTCGCGGAAGGCCTTGGTGTGGTTGATGCCCATGACGGTGCCGATCACCGTGCCGGTCTCGTCGTCCTCGGCCAGCCAGTAGGCCGGCCCGCCCTGGTGGCGCGGGGTGACCTGGGCGGCATCCACCGGAAGCATGCCCCGCGCCAGGTACAGGCGGTTGATTGCCGCCCAGTCCTCGTCGCTGTGCACCCGGCGGATGCGGAAGCCGCGGAACGGCCGGCGCGCCGGGCGGTAGTCGGTGAACCACAGGCGCAGGGCGTCGGAGGGGTCGAGGAAGAGTTGCTGCGGGGCGTGGGCAAGCACCTGTTGCGGGGCGGCCACGTAGAGGGCGATGTCGCGCTCGCCGGGGCGTTCGTTGAGCAGTTCCGCGGCCAACTGTTCCGCGGTGGCGAAGGTGTGGCCGATCAGCAGGCGGCCCCAGCCGCATTGCAGGATCAGCGGGCCTTCGTGGCGTTGCGCGTGGTCGCCGGCGAAGCGCGCCTGGAGGCGTTCGTAGGTGGGCGTCTGGCCTCGCAGCAGGCGCTGGTTGTGGGGATGCGGCTGGTTCAAATGGGTCTTCATGGCGTACTCCGTGAAAAGCATTCGTCCCGGCTTCACAAACCCTGTTCGGTCAGCCAGAGGTTGAGCGCGGCCAGTTGCCAGAGCTTGGAGCCCCGCAGCGGTGTGAGGTCGGTCGACGGGTCGCTGAGCAGGCGGTCGAACATCGCCGTCTCGAACAGGCCGCGATCCTGGCTCGGGTCCAGCAGCAGTTCGCTGACCCAGGCGCGTGTGTTGCCTTGCAGGTGCTTGAGGCCGGGCACCGGGAAGTAGCCCTTGGGGCGGTCGATGACGGCGCTGGGGATGACGCGGCGGGCGGCGGCCTTGAGCACCTGCTTGCCGCCGTCGCCGAGCTTGAAGCGCGGCGGGATGCGCGCCGACAGCTCCGCCACCCGGTAGTCGAGGAACGGCACGCGGGCTTCCAGGCCCCAGGCCATGGTCATGTTGTCGACCCGTTTGACCGGGTCGTCGACCAGCATGATGGTGCTGTCCAGGCGCAGGGCCTTGTCCACCGGGTCGTCCGCGCCGGGCTGGGCGAAGTGTTCACGGACGAACTCGGCGGCCACGTCTTCCACCCGCAGGGCTTCGCGCACGGTATCCAGGTACTCGCCGTGGCTGCGGTCGAAGAACGCGGTGCGGTAGGCCTGCAACGGGTCCTTGGCGCCGGCCACCTTCGGGTACCAGTGGTAGCCGGCGAACAGTTCGTCGGCGCCCTGGCCGCTCTGCACCACCTTGCAGTGCTTCGACACTTCGCGGGAGAGCAGGTAGAAGGCAATGCAGTCGTGGCTGACCATCGGCTCGCTCATGGCCTGGAAGGCCGCCGGCAACTGCTCGATGACTTCCCTTTCGGCGATGCGCAGCTGGTGGTGGCGGGTGCCGTAGTGCCTGGCGATCAGGTCCGAGTACTGGAACTCGTCGCCGCGCTCGCCGCCGGCATCCTCGAAGCCGATGGAGAAGGTCAGCAGGTCGTCCACTCCCGCTTCGTGCAGCAGCCCGACCAGCAGGCTCGAATCGACCCCACCGGAGAGCAGCACGCCCACTTCGCGGGCGGCGCGCTGGCGCACGCTCACCGCGTCGCGCAGGCCGGCCAGCAGGCGGTCCTCCCAGTCCTCCAGGGTCAGCTCCCGCTCATCGGGTAACGGGCCGTAGTCCAGGCTCCACCAGCGCTGGCGCTCGGTGTGGCCCTCGGCGTCGATGCTCATCCAGGTGGCCGGCGGCAGCTTGCTCACCTCGGCCAGCAGGGTGCGTGGGGCGGGCACCACGGCGTGGAAGTTGAGGTAGTGGTTGAGGGCGACCGGGTCCAGCGCCGGATCGATGTCGCCACCCTTGAGCAGCGCCGGCAGGCTGGAGGCGAAGCGCAGGCGCTGGCCGGTCCGTGACAGGTACAGCGGCTTGATGCCGAGGCGGTCGCGGGCGATGAACAGACGCCGTTTGTCGCGTTCCCAGATGGCGAAGGCAAACATGCCATTGAGGCGTGGCAATAGTTGCTCACCCCAGGCGTGGTATCCCTTTAAAAGTACTTCGGTGTCGCCACCGGAGAAAAAGTGGTAGCCGAGGGCTTCCAGCTCCCCGCGCAGCTCGGGGTAGTTGTAGATTGCGCCGTTGAATACCAGCGACAGGCCCAGCGTCGAATCGACCATCGGCTGGCCGGAGGCTTCGGCCAGGTCCATGATCTTCAGGCGCCGGTGTCCCAGGGCCAATGGCCCTTCGCTGTGGAAGCCCCAGGCATCAGGGCCGCGCGGGGCGAGGTGGTGGGTGATGCGTTCGACCGCGGCGAGATCGGCGGCCTGTTTATCGAAACGAAGTTCTCCTGCTATTCCGCACATGTCCTTACCGGTTCTCCGTTGGGGATGAGTGGGTGGTCCCTCAGGGAGGGCATAGGGGAGGACCGTCCGATTGGATGAGAGTTCTATTTGATTTCATTGAGGAAAGTTCGAAGGCGCAGGTGAACGATGATGGCTGATGGCAAATCTTCGACGCGTAACGGCCACGCCCTGTCGATGCTGCAGGCGCTGCGTCGCCTGCAGCAGGCGGCCGACGTGCACTCCAAGAGCCTGGGGCGCGATGGCGAATTGACGCCGCTGCAACTGCTGATCCTGCAGGTGGTGGCGCTGGAGGGGGAAATTACCGCTGGTCAGTTGGCCGGGCAGGTGGCGCTGTCCCAGTCGTCGCTGTCGGGCGCCCTGGCGCGCCTTGAAAGCCAGCGGTTGCTGACGCGCCGGCGCGACCCCGACGACCGCCGCAAGCAGTGGCTGAGCCTGAACGACGCGGGGCACGAGGCCCTGCGTGACGGGCCGGAACTGTTGCCCGAGCACGCCCTGGAGCGTTTCGCCGGGCTGCCGGAGTGGGAGCAGCACACCATCCTTGCCGGGTTGCTGCGTGCCGCCGAGCTGTTCGAGACGCCCGCCGCGGCGGGCGTGGAAGAGGAAGAGAGCTAGGACGCCAACAGCTTCTGCGCGGCCAGCGACAGGCTCACCGCCACCAGCATCAGGGCGAACAGGCGTTGCAGGGTCGCGCCGCCCAGGCGCACGGCCAGGCGGTTGCCGGCCAGCACACCGAACGCGCCACCCGCCGCGAGGCAGGCCAGCAGCGGCAAGGGCGGCTGGGCATGGCTCAGGTAGAGCAGGAAGCCGCCGCCGGAAACCAGCGCGATCACCGCCATGGAGGTCGCCGTCGCCGCCAGCATCGACAGCGGGGTGAACCACAGCAACCCCGGCACGATCAGGAAGCCGCCACCCACGCCCATCAGGCCGGACAGCAGGCCTACCGCCAGCCCCACACCCAGCAGCGGGCCGTTGCGCGTCGCCTGGCCGCTCACGCGTTCCTGGCGCGAGCCCTGCCACATGCGCCAGGCCGACCACAGCACCAGCAGGCAGAAACCGACGATCAGCCAGGCGTCCGGCACGAATTTCCCCAGCCATTGGCCGATGGCATTGCCCGGCCAGCCGGTGATCACCAGCCAGAACAGCGGTCGCCAGGCCACCTGGCCCTGGCGCGCCCGGGGCACCGCGCCGATTGCCGCCGACAGCGCCACCGCGCCGAGGCTGACGCCGATGGCGTCGTGCAGCGGCAGGTGCAGGCTGAGCAGCAGCGGCAGCGCCACCAGCGAGCCGCCGGCGCCGGTCAGGCCCAGCAGCAGGCCGAGGATCAGCCCGATGACCGAGGATTCCAGCAGTAATGCATCCATGTCGGTGGTCCGCTCTGGAAGTGGGGCGCCGCGGTCCGTCCGGCCGCGGCGGCGATCAGGAGGTCTTCTGCCCGCGCACGACTTCGCGCAGGAAGAAACGATTGGGGTGGCAGGCCTCGGCGACTGCGCGCGGCAGCGGTAGCGGTTCCTCCTCCAGCCAGGCCGCCAGCAGCTCGCCCGATAGCGGCGCGGTGACCAGCCCGCGCGAACCGTGGGCGCTGTTCAGGTACAGGCCGTCCAGCCAGGGGCAGGGCGTCTCCGGCACCTGCCGGGCGTCCTTGCCGAGCACCGCGTAGGCCGCCGCGAAAGCCTCGCGGTCGGCCAGCGGGCCCACCAGCGGCAGGTAGTCCGGGGTGGTGCAGCGGAAGGCCGCGCGGCCTTGCAGGGTCGCCGGGTCGAGCTGGGCGACGTGCAGGCGCTCGGTCAGGTCTGTGGATATCTCCGCCAGCAGGTCGAGGTTGCTCAGGTGTTCTTCCAGCGAGGGCTCGGTGTCATCGCGCTTGAACTCGAAACTGGCGCCGAGAGTGTGTTCGCCACGGCGTGGTGGCGCGACGTAGCCTTCGGCACAGACCACGGTGCTCAGCGCCGCGCTGTCGGCGGTGACCGGCAGGCGGGTGATCTGGCCGCGGATGCGCTTCATCGGCAGGCCCTGCGCGCCCTCGAAACGGCGCACCTCGGCGGCGGTGGCGAGGATGGCGACCGGCGCACTGGCGAGCCTGTCGTCGCCGCTCCAGGCGCTCCAGCCGGCGGCATCGCGCTGCAGGCGGACTTCCTCGCCGGTCAGTACGCGGATATTCGGATGCTGCGCCAGGTGCCGGCACAGCGCTGGCGGATGCACCCAGCCGCCCTCGGGGTAGAACAGGCCGCCGGCCGGAAGGCCGATGCCGGCGATGGCTTCGGCTTCGGCCTTGTCCAGCTGGCGCAGCAGCGTGTCCGGGAAGGCATCGGCCAACTGCGCCTGGCGCTGCGCCTCGGCGTCGTCGAAGCCCAGTTGCAGCACGCCGCAGTCCGACCAGTCCTCGCCTTTCTGCAGGCGCTCGATCTGCCGCCGGGTATGGCCAAAACCGCTGACGATGAGGCGCGACAGCGCGGTGCCGTGGGCCGACAGCTTGAGATAGAGCACGCCCTGCGGGTTGCCCGAGGCTTCCTCGGCCAGGGCGCCGTGGCGTTCGATCAGCGTCACCTGCCAGCCGCGCTTGGCCAGGCTCGCGGCGCTGGCGCAACCGGCCATGCCGCCGCCGATCACCAGTGCTTCTCGCGGGCCCGCGCCGTCCTGGGGGGCGCGGCGCGCGGGGCGGGCGTACCAGGGTTTGCCGGCCGGTTGTTCGGCGCCGATGTATTCGCCCTGGGACATCTCCCATTTCTTGCCGAAGCCCAGAGTGCGACGGATTTTGAAGCCGGCGGCGCCCAGGCCTCGGCGGACGAACCCGGCGCTGGTGAAGGTGGCCAGCGTTGTGCCTGGCGCCGAGAGCCTGGCGAGCTGGGCGTAGAGCGCGTCGTTCCACATCTCCGGATTCTTCGACGGCGAGAAGCCGTCGAGGAACCAGGCGTCGATCCGAGCATCCAGCTCCGGCAGCATGTCCAGCACGTCGCCCACCAGCAGGGTCAGCACCACGCGGCCACCGGCGAAGACGAATCGCTGGAAGCCCGGGTTGATCGCGACGTACTGCGCCAACACCTGTGCGGACAGGTGTTCCAGCTCCGGCCAGAGGGCGAAGGCGCGGCGCAGGTCGTCCAGCGCCACCGGGAACTTCTCCACGCTGACGAAGTGCAGTCGCGCATCCGCCGGTGCCAGCGCCTCGAACTGCTCCCAGGCACAGAGGAAGTTCAGTCCGGTGCCGAAGCCCGTCTCGCCGATGCACAGCCGCCCGCCGGCGGACAGCGCGGCAAAGCGTTCGGGCAGGCGGTTGCCGGCGATGAACACATGGTGTGTCTCCTCGATGCCGGAGGCGCGGGAGAAGTACACGTCGCCGTAGACGCGGGAGGTGGGCTGGCCGTTCTCGTCCCAGTCGATCTGGGCGTTGTGGGCATTGGGCTGGGAAGGGAGCATGCGTCGGTCGCGGTGAAAGCAAAGGCGGCAGTTTAGCCGATCCGTCGCGTGGACCTCAGAGGTTGGCGATGTTTCGACGTGCGCCGCGTTGCCGCGGGAGTTCGTGGGCATCGTCTTTCCAGCAGGCTTCTCGAAACGCCGGTGGCGTGGTCACGGTCACGACAAAATCTCAGCAGCGCCCCCATCACATCCGCTACCTTTTACCGCATTCGGAAACAAGGAGAGGTGCATGTTCGAATCCGCCGAGATCGGCCATTCCATCGACAAGGAAACCTACGAGAAGGAGGTCGCCGTCCTGCGCGAGGCCCTGCTCGAGGCACAGTACGAGCTCAAGCAGCAGGCGCGCTTCCCGGTGATCATCCTGATCAATGGCATCGAGGGTGCCGGCAAGGGCGAAACAGTGAAGCTCCTCAATGAGTGGATGGACCCGCGCCTGATCCAGGTGGAGAGCTTCCTCCTGCCCACCGACGAGGAACTCTCCCGCCCGCCGCAGTGGCGCTTCTGGCGCAAGCTGCCGCCCAAGGGGCGCATCGGCATCTTCTTCGGCAACTGGTACAGCCAGATGCTCTACGCGCGGGTGACCGGCGAGATCAAGGACAGCCAGCTCGATGGACTGATCGGCGACGCCGAGCGCTTCGAGCGCATGTACTCCGACGAAGGCGCGCTGATCTTCAAGTTCTGGTTCCACCTGTCCAAGAAGCAGCTCAAGGAGCGTCTCAAGACACTGGAGAACGACCCGCAGCGCAGCTGGCAGCTCAGCGACCTGGACTGGAAGCAGAGCGAGGTCTACGACAAGTTCGTGCGCTACGGCGAGCGCGTGCTGCGCCGCACCAGCCGCGACTATGCGCCCTGGTACGTGGTCGAGGGCGCCGATGAGCGCTACCGCAGTCTGACGGTGGGCCGCACCATCCTCGAAGGCCTGCAGGCAGCGCTCAAGCTCCAGGGCCGCCCGACCCCGCAGCCCCATGCCGCACCCCTGGTTTCCAGCCTGGACAACAAGGGCCTGCTCGGTGCGCTCGACCTGACCCTGGCGCTGGACAAGGATCAGTACAAGGAGCAGATGGCCAAGGAGCAGGCGCGCCTGGCCACGCTGATGCGCGACAAGCGCTTCCGCAGCCATTCGCTGGTCGCCGTGTTCGAGGGCAACGACGCCGCCGGCAAGGGCGGCGCCATCCGCCGCGTGACCGACGCGCTGGACCCGCGGCAGTATCACATCGTGCCCATCGCCGCGCCCACCGAGGAGGAGCGCGCGCAGCCCTACCTGTGGCGCTTCTGGCGGCACATGCCGGCGCGCCGGCAGTTCACCATCTTCGACCGCTCCTGGTACGGCCGCGTACTGGTGGAGAGGGTGGAGGGCTTCGCCTCGGACGCCGACTGGCTGCGCGCCTATGCGGAGATCAACGACTTCGAGGAGCAGTTGGTCAACTACGGCATCGTGGTGGTGAAATTCTGGTTGTCGATTGACCAGGACACCCAGCTGGAGCGCTTCAAGGAACGCGAGTCGATTCCGTTCAAGCGCTTCAAGATCACCGAGGAAGACTGGCGCAACCGCGACAAGTGGGACGCTTACGCCGACGCCGTGGGCGACATGGTCGACCGCACCAGCACCGAGATCGCGCCCTGGACGCTGGTGGAGGCCAATGACAAGCGTTTTGCCCGGGTGAAGGTGCTCAAGACCATCAACGATGCGCTGGAGGCGGCGTACGCGAACTCGAAGAAGAAGGGCTGAGCGGCTATTGGCTCTTCGTTGGAGCGAGCTTGCTCGCGAACCCGCTTAACGCCGACCTTGCCGGCGGATCGCGGAGAAGCTCTGTTCCTACCAATGCCTCACGTTTCCGTAGGAGCGGACTTTGTCCGCGATGCTCTTTGTTCTGGGTGTTTCTGCGCCGCTTCGGCGTGTGCGGAGAGATGTTGTTTCGCCCCCTCGGGCGACCTACTTTGTCAAACGCCCCAAAGTAGGCAAAGGTCTTGCCCCGGACATCCGGTTTTTCGCTTGGGGCGAAAAATGCCCTCATTGAATCGAAGTTTCAGGGGCACGCGCTGACGGGCCATCCCTGGCCCGACAGCGCTCTCGCGACATCCATGTCGCTCAACCCCTGAAACTCCGCTTCAACGAGGCCTCCTGAACGGGGCCGTTCGGAGCGCGCGGTCGTTTCACTGGAAGTCTTCAGAGTCCAGAGCACGAGCAGCTTTTGTAGGAGCGGGCCATGCCCGCAATCCGTCGGTAGGGCCGGCGCTCTACCCACCGTTCCTCTGCGAAGGCTTCGGCGCCCCGACGAGCCGCCCCATCGCCCCGGCAATCCCCATATCCCGCAACGCCTTCAATTCACCCTCGCTCTCCACCATCTCCGCGATCAGCGGCAGGTCGATGCTGTTGGCCGCACGGAACACCGCTTCGATGAACAGGCGCTTGTCGTTGTCCTGGTCGATGGCGCGGATGTAGCTGCCGTCGATCTTCAGGTAGGCCAGGCCCAGGCGGGTGAGGTTGCCGATCAGGCTGAAGCGGCCGCCGAAGTGCTGCAGGCCGAGTTTGCAGCCGACTTCCTGCACCGCCTGGCTGAGTTTTTCCAGCTCCGCCGGCGGCGGCAGGTAGCGTTCGTCCACTTCCAGGGTCATCAGCCGGGCTTCCTGCGGGTGGGCGCGCAGGACGTCGAACAGCTGGCGCAGCGGCGCGGCGCCGCGCACGGTTTCCGCCGAGAGCGACAGCGCCAGTGGCGCCGGCTGCTGGGCGAGGTGGGCGAGGGCGTGTTCGAGCATCGCCAGGTCGAAGCGCGCGGACCAGCCGAAGCGTTCGATCCAGGGCAGGAACTGGCCGGCGGCCACGGCCTCGCCCTGCGGGTCGAGCAGGCGGGCGAGGACTTTCTGGTGCAGCAGTTCGCCGCCTTCGGCGCAGGCGCGCACGGGCTGGAACCAGAGTTGCAGCTTGCCTTTCTGCAAGGCGTCGTCGAGCCAGTCGCGCCAGGCGTGGGAGTCCTGCGCTGGTTGGCTGCCGGAACTGTCCAGGCGCTGCCAGGGGCGGTCCGGCGAGGACTGCGACTGGGCCAGCGCCTGGTCGGCGCGGGACAGGACGCTGGCCGAGGACTCGCCAGGGCGGAAGGCCGACAGGCCCAGGTGCGCCACCGGCGTGCAGTCGCTGGCGCCGGTGCCGCGCAGGTTTTCCAGGGAGGCGCTGAGCTCGTCCGCCAGTTGCTCGGCGCTGGCACTGTCCAGGCCGGGAGCGAGCAGGGTGAATTCACCACCACGGCTGCGCGCAGCCAGCCAGTCCGGGGTGCCATATTGCTGGCGCACGCGCTCCAGCAGTTCGGCGACGTCGCGGATCAGCGCGTCGGTGCGTTGCCCGCCCAGGCGATGGTTGAGCCCGGCCAGGTCGTTCAGGCGCAGCAGCAGCAGGTAGCCGGCGGCGTTCTGTTCGCTGGGCGAGAGCTGCGCATCCAGGCGCGCATCGAACAGGCGGCGGTTGGCCAGCCCCGAGAGGCTGTCCTGGTAGGCCTCTTCGCGCAGCTTCTCGCTGCGCGAGGCTTCCTCGGCGAACAGCGCCTTGAGCTTGTCGACCATCTGGTTCATCGCCTGCACCACGCGCTTGAGTTCCGGGGTGCGCGGCTCCTTGGGCAGGGTGAGGAATTCGCGGCGGGTGATGGCCTGGGCCTGCTGCACCATCTGGTCCAGGGGCTTCAACTGGGTGCGCAGCAGCCAGCCGCCGAGGATGGCACTGACCAGCCCGCAGAGCAGCAGCCAGGCCAGGCTGCCCAGCGCACCGTCCCACAGCTTGGCCAGGGCGAACTGCGGATGGCTGACCACTTCGACCCGCGCGGCCTGTTCCCAGCCGCGCATGATCAGCGCATCGCCACCCTGGGCCTTGAGGTTCACCAGGCGGGCGAACCAGTGCGGCACCTGTTCGGACTGGGTGTCGGTGTCGCGTTCGACGATGACCTTGCCGTCGGCGATGCTGACTACGCGGATGGTGGCGAAGTAGCCGGAGTCGAAGATCGAACTGACCATCAGCTCGATCATCGCCGGGTCGTCCACATGCGGCGTCAGCGACAGGCCCAGCGCGGTGGCGGCATCCTGGGCGTGGGAGCGCAACTGGCTGATCATCTGCTCGCGGGAGCTTTCCAGGCTGGTGACGAAGCTGCCGGCGAAGGCCACCACGAGGAACAGGCAGATCGCCAGGAACAGTTGCTTGAGCAATGACATGCCGGGTTCTCCTATCGCGTTTCGTCGAGGTCCAGGCCCTCGGCGCGCATCTTGGTCAACAGGTCCTGCCAGCGCGACAGCTTCTTGCTGTCGCCGGTGCGCTTGCCTCCGCCGGGGCCGGGCAGCCACAGCCCCTCGGCGTTGAAGGCGTAGACGGGCAGGAGGTCCTTGCGCTGGGAGGCGGGCCTGATCTGCGGGATCAGGTTGTCCAGCACCAGCGGGTCGGCGGTGGGGGTGGAGTAGTAGGTGAGCACCATGTGCGCCTGGTTCTGCACCAGTGCCTTGACGTAGGTGATGCGCAGTTTGTCGCTGTCGACGCCGAGGCGGCGCAGGGTGACGTACTTGGCGATGGCGTAGTCCTCGCAGTCGCCGGCGCCCTTGTAGAGCGCTTCCACGGGCGTTGCCCAGTAATCCTCCTGGTGCCAGACGGTGCGATCGTCGGTGAACACCAGGGCGCCATTGAAGAAGGCGTTCACCGCCTTGAGCTTGGCGGCTTCGTCGAGGCCCTGGCTGTCATCGATCAGTCGGCCCCAGGACTGGATGCGCGTCTTGGCGGTGCCCAGGTCGCCGTAGCGCTGCTGGGCGTTCTGCAGGATGGTGTCGAAATTCCAGGCGGCGCCGGCCGTCAGGGCGAGGAGCGCGAGCAGCAGCCCGCCAGCCCGCAGACGCAGCGGGCTGGCGAACAGCCTAAGGGCTCCTCCGGTCGGCTGCATCGCCAGCGCTCCATGTGGGATGCATGGAGTCTAGGCGGTCCGCGGAAAGTTGCGCTGGCGTATGGCCAGTGAGCGCAGGGGGCGGGGGTTGGAGAGGCGACCTAGTCCAGGCGTCGCGTCTTGACCCTGAGCAGGTAGAGGGTCACCAGCGTCGCGCTGGTCAGCATGAAGCCCCAGGCCCAGGGGCGCTGCACCAGATAGCAGGAGAGGGCGATGCTGCTCCACATCAGGCCGATGGCGTAGACCTTGCCCTTGAGCGGAATGCCTTCGCCGTCCAGGTAATCGCGAATCCAGGGGCCGAGTTTCGGGTGGTTCACCAGCCAGTCGTAGAAGCGCTGGGAGCTGCGCATGAAGCAGGCGGCGGCGAGCAGGAGGAAGGGCGTGGTGGGCAGCACCGGCAGGAAGATGCCGATCACGCCCAGTGCCACGCTGAGCCAGCCCACGCCGAGGAGGCAGTAGCGGACCCAGGCGTGGCGGCTCTGGCGGATTTCCCGCGAGGACATCGAGCTATCAGTGGGTGCGCGGCTTCAGCAGGGCCGGTTTCTCTTCCGGGGCCTGGCACAGCAGGAACAGGTTGGTCAGCAGTTCCGGGATTTGCGCGACCATATCGTCGACCAGTTGGCGGTCGCGGGCGATCTCGTCGAACTCGGGCTGTTCGTCGAACAGGCCGGAACCAACCATGATCGGCAGCAGCAGTTCGCTGACTTCTTCCTCGGCCTGCTCGAACCACACCGCTTCGCGCAGGAACACGCCTTCCATGAAGCCGATGCACCAGCCGCGAATGTCGGAGTCGTCCGGCTCGTCGCCCAGGTAGGGCTCGCACGGCAGTTCCAGTTCCTCGTCGCCGGCCATCTGGCGGGTGATGTGCGCCTTGAGCTGGACCAGAGTGCCCTCGATTTCGGAGCGTTCCTCGTCGCTGCGGTAGTGCGGCGGCTCGGCGAACAGCGCGTCGATCCACTCGCGGTCCGGCACTTCCTCCGGGCAGATCGCCAGAGCGGTCAGGTAGCCGTGTGCCGCCACGTAGTCCAAGGCTTCCTCGTGCAGGTCATCGGCATCGAGAAAGGCTTGCAGGCGGGACAATTGGTCGGCGAAGGACATCGGGTACTACCTCGGAGGTGATCGGCCCCAGATTGTAGTCGTTCCGGGGCCTCGCGGCAAAAGCGAAATACCCGCGCGGCCCGCGCTGACGCGGGCTTCGGACGCATGTGACGGATTTTTCCGCAGTTTCCCGGACAAGGTGCCGGTTGTGGGCGGATCGCTTGCGTATAATGCCCGGCTTCATTCGGAGTCCCCCATGCTCGACCAGGCCCTGCGCATCCTCAAAGACGTTTTCGGTTACGACGCCTTCCGTGGCAATCAGGCGCGGATCATCGAGCGCGTGGCCAGCGGCGGCGATGCCCTGGTGCTGATGCCCACCGGCGGCGGCAAGTCGCTGTGCTTCCAGGTCCCGGCGCTGCTGCGCGACGGCCTGACGGTGGTGGTCTCGCCGCTGATCGCGCTGATGGAGGACCAGGTCGCCACGCTGGACGAGCTTGGCGTGCCGGTGGCGGCGCTGAACTCCTCGCTGAGCCCCGAGGCGCAGCGCGAGATCGCCGACCGCCTGCAGCGCGGCGAGATCAAGCTGCTCTACCTTGCCCCGGAACGCCTGGTGCAGCCGCGCATGCTGGCCTTCCTGCAGCGCCTGCGGATCGGCCTGTTCGCCATCGACGAGGCGCACTGCGTGTCGCAATGGGGCCACGACTTCCGTCCCGAATACCTGCAGCTGGGCCAGCTCGCCGAGTTGTTCCCGGAGGTGCCGCGCATCGCCCTGACTGCCACGGCGGACATGCGTACCCGCGAGGAAATGATCCAGCGCCTGCACCTGCAGAACGCCGAGCAGTTCCTCTCCAGCTTCGACCGGCCGAACATCTTCTACCGCATCGTGCCCAAAGAGCAGCCGCGCAAGCAGCTGCTGGGCTTCCTCGCCGAACGGCGCGGCGATGCCGGCATCGTCTACTGCATGTCGCGCAAGAAGGTCGAGGAGGTCGCCGAGTTCCTCTCCGCCCAGGGCTTCCCGGCGCTGCCGTACCACGCCGGGCTGTCCAACGACCTGCGCGCCTATCACCAGAAGCGCTTCCTCAACGAGGAAGGGCTGATCATGGTCGCCACCATCGCCTTCGGCATGGGCATCGACAAACCCAACGTGCGCTTCGTCGCGCACCTGGACCTGCCGAAAAGCCTTGAAGCCTACTACCAGGAAACCGGTCGCGCCGGCCGTGACGGCCTCCCCGCCGACGCCTGGATGGCCTACGGCCTGCAGGATGTGTTGCTGCTGCGGCAGATGATGCAGAACTCCGAGGGCGACGAACGCCACAAGCGCGTCGAGCGCCACAAGCTCGAGGCCATGCTGGCGCTGTGCGAGGAGACCCGCTGCCGCCGCCAGGCGTTGCTGGCCTACTTCGACGAGGTGATGCCCAACCCTTGCGGCCACTGCGACATCTGCGTCGACGGCGTGGAAACCTGGGACGCCACCGAGCCCGCGCGCCAGGCGCTGTCGGCCATCTACCGCAGCGGCCAGCGCTATGGCGTCGGCCACCTGGTGGACGTGCTGATGGGCAAGGACACCGAGAAGGTGCGCAGCGTCGGTCATCAGCACCTGGCGGTGTTCGGCATCGGCAAGTCCCGTGGCGAGGACGAGTGGCGCACGCTGTTCCGCCAACTGGTCGCCCGTGGCTTCGCTGATGTGGACGTCGACGGTTTCAACGGACTGCGTCTGACCGAGGCGTGCCGCCCGCTGCTGCGCGGCGAAGAGACGCTGGCCCTGCGCCGCGATCCCAAGCCGCAGCGCAGCAAGTCGTCTTCCTCCGGTGGCGCCAGCCCGGCCAGCCAGCTGGTGCGCCAGGAAGAACGCGAGATGTGGGAAGCCCTGCGCACCCTGCGGCGCAAGCTGGCGGAAGAGCACTCGGTGCCGCCCTACGTCATCTTCCCCGACGCGACCCTGCTGGAAATGCTGCGCAGCCAGCCCACCACGCTCACCGCGATGGCCCAGGTCAGCGGCGTCGGAGCGCGCAAGCTGGAGCGCTACGGCCAGGCGTTCCTCGATGTGCTCACCGAGTCGGACAAGGCACCGGACACCCCGGCGCCGGTCACCGACCTGCGCCACGAGTTGGTGACCCTGGCCCGCGCCGGCATGACCCCGGTGCAGATTGCCCGCCAGCTCGATTGCAGCGAGAAGAACGTCTACAGCCTGCTGGCCGAAGCCATTGGCCACCAGCAGCTGACCCTGGAGCAGGCCCTGGATCTGCCCGAGGACCTGCTGGGCGAGGTGCAGGACGCCTTCCTCGACGAAGACGGTGAACTGCCGCCGGTGAGTGCCATCGCGGAGCTGTTCGAAGGCCGCGTGCCGTTGGGCGTTCTGCACTGCGTGCGCGCCGCCCTGCAGGCCGAGCTGGAAGTCTGATCGCGCCGAAATACGGCGTTACAGATGAAATATCAATATGCCAGCAACGGCGTCTAGTTCCGCCAGTCATATCCGGCAGTACGGATCACTTGCGGAGTGCGAGATGGCGAGTTGGATGCGGGTAGTGGCGGGGCTGCTGGTCGTAGGGCAACTCAGCGGATGCGCCAGTGGAGGCGGTCTTTCCGAGAACGGCAAGAGTGCTCTCATCGGTGTGGCGGCGGTGGCCGCATTGGCCGGCATGGTCCTGCTTTCGAAAGACCGTGACGACGATGACGATTATCGCGACGGCTACCGCCGCGACTACCGGGATTACGGGGATTATCGCCATGGACGTGACAGCCGTGGCTATGATCGGCGGTCCGCCGATTACTGCCCTTGATGGGCGATGGCCCTGGCGCAGTGGTGGGCGTACGTCAGATTCGTGACGGGGCGGAACGACAAACTTGTGACGCGCATCCCGAACGGCTATGGTGGCACTTAGACCTCCACGAGAAGAGGTGAACGTGCCACAACAAAGCTGGCTGGACGACGTCCATGCTAACGCTTACGCGGAACAGCTCTCCCAGGGCTTTCGCCGCCTGCGTTTCAAGCCCGACCTGGAAACCCAATACCGCCACTACCTGCTGGAAGACAGCTTCGATCTCAAGCGCACCGCGCTGACCATCGGCGTGCTGATCTGGCTGGCGCTGGCGGTCATCGACTTTCTCCTTATCCGCGACCCGGTGCACTGGCAGATGCTCGCCGTGCGCATCGGCGTGCTGGTGCTGCTGGTGGCCTGCGGCGGCCTGATCCTGCAGCGTCGCCATACCCAACTGCTGGTGCCGCTGAGCCTGGCCTGCATCCTCTGCATCGGCGTCGGCGCCGCCGCGGTGGTGGGCATCGCCCACTCGGTCGACCAGGGCTATCCCTACGAGGGACTGTTGTTGGTCAGCATGGCCGCCTACTTCCTGATCGGCCTGCGCTTTTCCGAGGCGGTGGCCTGCGCCTTGGTCATCCTGCTGGCATACGTGGGGGGCGAGCTGTACGTCGGGTTGCCATTGCCCAAGCTGATCAGCAACGTGGTGTTCCTGCTGTTCGGCAACCTGGTCGGCGCCGTGGGCTGCTACCTGCTGGAGTACAAGTCCCGCCAGCATTTCCTGATCAGCCGCCTGCTGCGGGTGATGGCCGAACACGACAGTCTCACCGGGCTGCACAACCGGCGTAGCTTCAATCGCCAGCTGGAGCGCCTGTGGCGCCAGGCGCAGCGCGAGAGCGTGGGGCTGGCGCTGCTGCTTTGCGACGTCGACCACTTCAAGGCCTACAACGACCGCTATGGCCACCAGGCCGGCGATACCGTGCTGCAGCGCATCGGCGAGGTGCTCGCGGCCTGCGCCCGGCGCCCGCTGGACATGGCGGTGCGCCTGGGCGGCGAGGAGTTCGCCGTGCTGCTCTACGGTGCCAGCGAGCGCGAGGCCAGGGAGCGCGCCGAGGTGCTGCGCGAGGCGGTGCAGGGGCTGGGCATCGCCCATGAGGGCTCGCTGACGGCGGAGGAGGTGACGCTGTCCATCGGTGTCTCCTGCCTGTGGCCGGAGACCGGGCATCCGCTGCGCAGCATCTACGAACATGCCGACCGGGCCTTGTACGAGGCGAAGGCGTTCGGGCGTAACCAGGTCGTCGCTTGATCGGATGGAGCGATAAGAAAGGCAAACTGTTTCCTGGCAGTGAGTGCCAATGCCTCTCCCACACCCCAGCCCTCTCCCAAGGGGAGAGGGAGCAAGTTGTGCCGGCTGACACAGTCGCTTCCTCCTGCTCCGAACGGTCCCCTCTCCCTCCGGGAGAGGGTTAGGGTGAGGGGGGCTTGTCGCGCCGAAGTGGCCCATTCCGTCCCCCGCACTGGCGCCGTGCGTGACTGCGGCGTCCGCAGGGCCGGTGCTAGGATGCGCCGGACCCTGCCACCGAGCCCGCGCCCATGCAGCAGCTGATCCAGCCCAACGGCCAACCGCACTACGGCATCTTTCCCACCACCCCGGCGACGATCAACCACCGCGATTTCGACTTCCGCTCACCCATGGGCCGTCGTCTCGGCGCGCTGAGCAAGTGGCGCAGCTTCCACCAGTTCCAGTACTTCGGCCTGATCAGCCCGACCCTGATCGGCGGCTGTGCGCTGGCCGACGTCAGCCTGCTCACCATAGGCTTTGTCTACCTCTACCACCCGGAAAGCGGGCGGATGATCGAGCGCCAGTTCAAGTGCCCGCTGGGCATGGGATCGAGCTTCTCGCAGACCCCCAACGACGGCGTCTGCGAACTGCGCCAGGGCCGCAACCTGCTGCGCCTGGAGAACGGTACGTCGCCCTTGGAGAAGCGACTTCTGGTGGAACTGGACGACGGCACCCGCATCGATGCGCGCTTCAGTGAGGAGCAGCCGGCCTTCGAGCCCATGAGCCTGTGCACGCCGACGGCGGTGAACGGCTGGGTCTACGCCCGCAAGGTGGCCGGCGTGCACTGCCACGGCGAGGTGCGCAGCGCCCTGGGCAACTACGACCTGCGCACGCTGGATGCCTACGCGCATCACGACTGGTCCGCTGGCTACATGCGCCGCGAGACCTTCTGGAACTGGGCCTGCCTGTCCGGCGAGGCGCAGGGGCTGCGGGTCGGACTCAACCTGTCGTGCGGGGTCAACGAGACCAGCTTCACCGAGAACTGCTACTGGCTGGATGGCAGGCTGGTGAAGGTGGATACCGTGCGTTTCGAATTCGACCGCGACCATCCGCTGCAACCCTGGACCATCCGTTCCTACGACGGCCAGGTCGAGCTGCGCTTCGAGGCCCACGGCCTGCACCAGGAGCGCCTCAACCTCGGCGTGCTGGCCAGCAACTTCAAGCAGATCTTCGGCCGCTTCAGCGGCGTGCTGCGGCCGGCGGGGCAGGCCGAGGTGCGCATCGACAACCTGTGGGGCTTCGTCGAGGACCAGTACGCCAAGTGGTGAGGCGTTTCGTCACGCCCTGCGACAATCTGTCATTGTACGAGCTTGATTAGCTGGCTAATAATTAGTCAAATCAATTAGCCGCATCATCCCCGACTTCTTTCAGAAAAAAGCCGCGACACAATGGCAGACAACGATAAGCACTACTTCGGTACCCAACTGGCCCAGGCCTCGCGTGCATGGCGGGCTGAACTCGACCGCCGCCTCAGCCACCTGGGGCTGTCCCAGGCACGCTGGCTGGTGCTGCTGCACCTGGCACGCCACTCCGCCGCGCCCACCCAGCGCGAGCTCGCGCAATCGGTCGGCGTCGAAGGCCCGACCCTGGCCCGCCTGCTCGACGGCCTGGAGGCCCAGGGGCTGGTTCGTCGCCAGGCCGTGGCCGAGGACCGCCGCGCCAAGCGCATCGCCCTGACGCCCAAGGCTGACGTCCTGATCGCCGATATCGAGAGCATTGCCGCTTCGGTGCGCAATGAGGTGCTCAACGGCATCACCGAGGACGAGATCGCCCTCTGCCAACGGGTCCTCAGCCGGATTCTTGGCAACCTGGAGAAGAATTGAGCAACTCATCACAGTAATTTCGGTAAGATAGCCATTTTTCTGGCGGTTTCTCGCGAGGCCGCCAGTCCCTCACTCGATTGCCTAGACCATTCGCCGGTTTTTCGACGATTTGTCTTGACCAAACCCGTTGTACCACCTAATCCCTGATATCAATCGGCCTGTACCTTTCAGGTGCAGTGGTTGGGCGCGTGCGGTCTGTTGTCCGGCATGGCGGTTCGAGTGTGTGGACAGGTAAAGCCTGCCGCTTTCGGGTGGTCAGGGAACGGCTAGCAGACCCGAACAATGGGATGGGGTTATGGCTCGTATAACAAATAGAATTCCGCTGACGCTCGCTGCGCTTTCGGTGTTTGTTTCCGCTCACGCGAATGCCCTCGGCCTGGGAGAGATCACCCTCCACTCGTCGCTGAACCAGCCGCTGGATGCGGAAATCGCCCTGCTGCAGACGGGCGATATGACCTCCGATGAACTGATCGCCCGCCTGGCGAGCCCGGCTGCCTTCGAGCAGGCCGGCGTCGATCGCTTCATGTTCCTGCAGAACCTGCGCTTCACTCCGGTGATCCGCGGTGGGCGCAGTTACATCAAGGTGGTGTCCACCCAGCCGGTGCACGAGCCGTACCTCAACTTCCTGGTGGAAGTGGAGCGGCCCAATGGGCGCATGCTGCGCGAGTACACCGTGCTGCTCGATCCGCCGAGCTACAACAGCGCGCGCACGTCCGTCGCCGCGAGTATCCCGCTGCCCACGCGCAGCGTCCCGGAACCCTACAGCCAGCGTGCCGAACCGGTTCGCAGCGCCCCTGCGGCGCCGCCCATTCCGGCGGGTGAAGGGCGTTACACCACCGTGCGCAACGACACGCTGTGGAGGATCGCCTCGCGCCTGAGCGGCACCGGTGCCTCGCACAGCCAACTGATGGACAGCCTGTTGGCGCTCAATCCCCAGGCTTTCGTCAATGGCGATCCGCATCGCCTGAAGGTCGGACAGACGCTGATCCTGCCGCAGGGCCAGCAGTACGCCGGACACAATAACGCTCCCGCACCGCAGCCCGTCGCCGCGGCGCCTGTGGCCAATACCGCCGCACAAACCACGCAGTCCGTGCAGACCGCACCGGCCGCCACCGCGGCTGCCGTGGCACCGGCCGCTGATTCGGCAGCTTCCGCTGCGCCCGCCCCACAGACGGTGGAAGGCAATCTGGCCAAGGTGGAAGCTGCCCTCGCCCTGAGCAACGCCCAGCGAGACCAGTTGAACCAGCGTATGGACGCCATGCAGAAGCAGCTCGAGGCGCTGCAGAAGGCACTGGAAAGCCGTGACCAGCAAGTGCAGAGCCTGCAGGCCGAACTGGCTCGCCGCGATGCGCCTGGCACCCAGGCCGCTCCGGCAGCACCCAAGGCCGAGCAGTCGGCACCGGTCGTTGCGCCGGTCGTTGCAACTCCGGCGACGCCTGCCGGCGATGCCCTGGGCATCTCGTTCAACCTCTGGCCGTGGCTGGGCGTGGGCGCGCTCGGTGCGTTGCTGGCTGGGTTGCTGCTGATGCGTCGCAAGCGCGAGGAACAGCCGGTCAAGGACACTCGCGTCCAATCGGTGCAACCCAAGCCCATCCCGCCGGCCAAGCCCCAGCCCGCCGCGGTCGTGCCGCGTGCGTCGGCCCCCGCGCCGGCCCAGCGTCCGCAGCCGGTGATCACGCCTGACGCCGGTGTGGCGCGCCTTCCGGCCGCCAGCGCGGATAGCCTGGAGGGGGCGGACATCTACATTGCCTACGGTCGTTTCAGCCAGGCGCGCGACATGCTGCGCAAGGCCGTGACCCAGGAGCCCGAGCGCCGCGAACTGCGCATGAAGCTGCTGCTGGTATTCGCCGAGCTGGGCGATGTGGCTGGCTTCCATGAGCAGGAGCGCGAGCTGGTGGCGCGGGGCGAGGACCAGAAGCAGATCGACCAGATCAAGTCGCGCTACCCGGTGATGCTCGAGCGTGCGGAAGAAGTCCCTGCCGCTCCGACGGGCGAAACCCTGACCGACTGGGATGACCTGTCGCTGGACGAGACACTCGCATCCACCGCACATGCCACCGCAGACGAGACGGACCCGGACTTCGCGCTGAATCTCAGTGACATGTCGCTGGACCTGGACTGGGACTCCCTCGACCCCTTCGAGAAGCCGCAGCGCGGCAAGAGCGCGCTGGCGGCCGAACAGCCTGCTCCCGCCAATTTCCTCAGCAACCTGCGCGAGCTGCCGGAAATCACCGAGCTGGACCTCGATGGTGAGCACGCCAGCATGTTCGGTCAGGTCACTGAGACCGAGCTGGTGTTCGAACTGCCGGAGACCGAGGTGCACGAGCATGACGAGCTGCTGGCCAGCCTCGACGAAGCCCGCGCCTGCATCGACCGGGGCAACCTGGACGAGGCCTACCGCATCCTCAAGCAGGTGATCGAGAACGGCGACTCCAAGGCCAAGGCCGAGGCTCGCGAACTGCTGGCGCTGATTGCCTGATCCACGCGGTAAATGAAAAAGCCCGGCCTTGTGCCGGGCTTTTTCATGGGCGTTGACCGGCTTTCGTAGGAGCAACTGTTTTCTGCGGGAAAATCGGTGCCGGTACTTCCCCTCACCCCAGCCCTCTCCCTCAGGGAGAGGGGGCAGATCGTGCCGGCTGACGCGAATGTTTCATCCTGCACCGAACGGTCCCCTCTCCCGCTTGCGGGAGAGGGTTAGGGTGAGGGGCTCTTGATCTCGTAGTAGCGGAGCTTGTCCGCAAATGGTCAGCTTCGCAGAAGAGCATCGCGGAGAAGCTCCGCTGCTACGAGAGCAGTACTGGTGCCAAGCATGAGCCTGGGTGTAACGGCGTACAACCGCGAACGGTTGTACGCCCTACGTTGGGGGCGAGTGTCCCACACCGCTTAGAAATTCCGCCCCAGGTTGACGTACACCGCGTGCTCGCTGGCGCTGTTCAGGCCGTAGCTGAAGGACAGCGGCCCCAGCGGCGTCTCGAAGCCCATCAGGACGCTGCCGGCGTTGATGTAGCCGGTGTCGTAGCTGTTGTCGTTGTTCCACACCCGGCCGCGCTCCAGGCTGCCGCCGAGGTAGAAGGGGAAGTCCAGCGGCAGGAAGGAACGCTCGGTCATGCGCCGGTAGTAGATGACCCGGCCCAGGCTGTAGTTCTGCCCGGCCAGGGCGTCCTGGCGGTAGCCGGAGAGCTGGCGCGCGCCACCGAGGAGGAAGCTCGACACCACCACGTTGGCCTCGTCGATGGTGCGGCCGTAGCCGCCGCCCAGTACGAAGGTGTCCGGTCCGCTGCTCAAGGCCTTGTCCAGGCGGATGTCCCACTGCCGGTAGCGGTCGTCGTCGCCCAGCGAGGGGGTGTGCTCGCGGAAGGCGGTCTGGATGTTCTCGCCTTCGCGGGGGAAGTCGACGTTGTCCATGGTGTCGAAGGAGTACTTGAGCTCGGCGTAGCCTTCGTTGAAGTGGTAGTTGGGCAGGTCCTGCTCGCCCACGCGGACGTCGGCCTTGCCGTAGGCCTGGGCCACGCCGAAGCGGATTTCGCCGTTGTTGGCGATCTGCCGGCCGAGGTTGAGCCCGTAGCCGTAGCGCTCCAGTCGGTACTCGGCGATGGGGTCGTTGTTATCGGTCGCCTCGACGTTCTGTGCCTCGTTGAACAGGAAGGGCGCGACGAAGTAGCGCGAGCCCACGTCCAGCGGCTGGTAGAACTCGCTGTAGAGCTCCTGGTGGTCGCCGATCTGCAGGCGCGTCAGCCATTCCGCGCCGAGGCGGTTGATGCCGTTCATGCGGTAGCTGGCGCCGACGTTGAAGGTGCTGTCGCCGCGCAGGTCGTCGGAGAGGTTCAGGCCCAGGCGCAGGTAGTCGGTGCCGCCGCGCTTGCCGTAGGCGTGGATCACCAGGGCGTTGCCATCCTTACGGTGCACCACGCGGTATTGCACCTGGTCGAAGTAGTCCAGGCCGTAGAGGGTGCTCATGTCGCGCTGCAGGCGTTCGAGGTCCAGGTGTTCGCCCAGCGGCTGGCGGATGTAGTGGAGGATGACGTCGTCGCTGACCTTGGAATTGTTCTCCACCTCGATGCGGTCGATCACCGGCTGGCGCTCGCCGGGCGTGCGCGCCTGGTTCAGCGCCAGGGCGTGTTCGTCCTCGCTCTGGCGCAGGCCGGCCAGGCGCGGCGCGAGGATGCTGGTGGCGCGGTAGCCGGCGTCGATCAGTTGCGGCACCTTGCCGAAGTCGGCTGAGCTGTAGCCGCTGAGCGGCGGCTGGATCAGCACGTCGCTGGCGGTCAGGGTGGCCAGTTGCGCCTCGGAGTTCTTGCGGGTCATCAGGGTGACGGACTGGTTGAGCATGTCCACCACCGTGGTCAGTTGCTTGCGGTCCAGCAGCGGGTTGCCGATGTCGACCACGATGACCACGTCGACGCCCATCTGCCGCGCCACATCCACCGGGATGTTGTCGACCATGCCGCCGTCCACCAGCAGCTTGCCGTTCACGTCCACCGGGGCGAACACCGCCGGGATCGACATGCTGGCGCGGATCGCCTGGGGCAGGTGGCCCTTGTCGAACACGACCTTCTCGCCGGTGGAGATGTCGGTGGCCACCGCGCGGAAGGGGATGGCCAGCTTGTCGAAGTCGCGGGTGTCGCTGGTGTGCACCAGCAGGCTTTCCAGCAGCATCGACAGGTTCTGGCCCTGGATCGCGCCCAGCGGCAGGCCGAGGGTGCCGTCGTCGCGGAAGCTGAGCTTCTGCTTCACCAGGAAGTCGCGGTCGTCCTGCTTGCGCCGAAAGGGCATGTCGACCCGTGGCGGGGAGTCGGACAGGGCCTGTTGCCAGTCCAGGCTCAGGGCCAGCTTTTCCAGCTCCTTGGGCGTGTAGCCCGCCGCGTAGAGGCCGCCGATCACCGCGCCCATGCTGGTGCCGGCGATGGCGTCGACGTGGATGCCCTGTTCGTCCAGCGCCTTGAGCACGCCGATGTGCGCCAGGCCCCGGGCCGCGCCGCCGGAGAGCACCAGCCCGATCTTCTGCGGCGGGTTGGCCGCCAGGGCGCCGAGCGGCAGGAGCAGGAGCAGGGCGAACAGCAGGCGGCGCATGACAGAAGCATCCGGGTAGGCGTGTGGGCCGGTATTATAGGTGCGCGTCCTACAGCAGAGTCTGACTCATGTCCGAAGCCAAAGCCGAAATCGTCATCACTTATTGCACCCAGTGCCAGTGGCTGCTGCGCGCCGCCTGGCTCGCGCAGGAACTGTTGAGCACCTTTGGTGACGACCTGGGCAAGGTCAGCCTGGTGCCCGGCACGGGTGGGGTTTTCCACATCAGCTGCGACGGCGAGCAGATCTGGGAGCGCAAGACCGACGGCGGTTTCCCCGAGGCCAAGGTGCTCAAGCAGCGGGTGCGTGACCGTATCGATCCGCAGCGCGACCTCGGCCACAACGACCGCTCCTGAGTCGCCGAAAAGTCATTTCGATAGCTGGCTAACTTCCTTGCTTCATGTCAACGGGGTATGCCCGCACCGCTCGTAGTCTGGGGCATCCATTCTCCGCAGGGGATGCCTGACATGAGCATTATCGTCACGGGCGCCGCCGGCTTCATCGGCAGCAATCTCGTCAAGGCGCTGAATGCGCGCGGCGAGACCGACATCATTGCGGTCGACGATCTGACCGATGGCGACAAGTTCGCCAACCTCGCCGACTGCGACATCAGCGATTACCTGGACAAGCGCGATTTCATCGAACGCTACGCCCGGGGCGACTTCGGCGTGGTGCGCGCGGTGCTGCACCAGGGTGCCTGCTCCAGCACCATGGAGCGCGACGGGCGCTACATGATGGACAACAACTACCGCTACAGCTGCGAGCTGCTGGACGCCAGCCTGTCGCTGGGCGTGCCGTTCCTCTACGCGTCGTCGGCGGCGGTGTACGGCGGCGGCCATGAGTTCCGCGAGATGCGCTCCTGCGAGCGGCCGCTGAACGTCTACGGCTATTCAAAGTTTCTCTTCGACCAGCGCGTGCGCAAGGTGCTGACCACCGCGCGCAGCCAGATTGCCGGGTTCCGCTATTTCAACGTCTATGGCCCGCGCGAGCAGCACAAGGGGCGCATGGCCTCGGTGGCCTTCCACTGCTTCAACCAGTTCCGCGAGACGGGCAAGGTGGCGCTGTTCGGCGAGTACGGCGAGTATCCGGCGGGCGGTCACCTGCGCGATTTCGTCTCGGTGGAGGACGTGGCCAGGGTCAACCTGTACTTCCTCGACCACCCCGAGCGCAGCGGCATCTTCAACCTTGGCAGCGGCCGTGCGCAGCCGTTCAACGACGTGGCGTTGGCAGTGATCAACACCCTGCGCGCGCAACAGGACCTGCAGCCGCTGACCCTGGATGCGGCGATCCGCGCCGGGCTGCTGGAGTACAGCGCGTTCCCGGACGAACTGCGCGGCAAATACCAGTGCTACACCTGCGCCGATATCGCCTTCCTCCGCGAGGCGGGTTATCGCGAGCCGATGCTGGGCGTGGAGGAGGGCGTGGAACGCTATTGCCGCTGGTTGTTGGAGCAAGTCTGAGGCGACGTGTATTGCCGGTTTTACCCAGTCTTTACCCTGTGCTGACACTCAGCGACAGGGGAACACGCAATCATTGCATCAAGAGCGGCGGACATCGGTCCGCCCGATACCGCGTCAACCGAGGCTTCTGGAACATAGGGGCCGATACCGGACAGGCCGCTTCGCAGGCTGTCATGCGAGGAATCCTTGGCAATCCCTCCCCGGGGCAAGGGTTCGCAATCCGCATGCTGCGAAGCGGCCTTTTTTATTGGTTCCCGCGTCCGCGGGAATGACGGGAATTCACCGAGCGTCATCCCCGCGAACGCGGGGAGCCAGTCAACACCATGCCACGTGGAGCATGTTCGCGAGCAAGCTCGCTCCTACAGGTGACGGCTAGTGCGACCCTCGGGCGCTCAGGAAGGTGGCGAAGATGATCAGCGCGCCGCCCGCCAGCATGCGCAGGCTCGGCGCCTCGCCGAACAGCACGGTGGCGAAGGCGATGCCGTAGACCGGCTCCAGGGCGAAGATCACCGCCGCCGTGCGCGCCTTGATCAGCCGCAGGCTGGCGACGAACAGGCTGTGGGCCACGCCGGTGCACAGCACGCCCAGCGCCACCAGCCACAGCCAGTCCATGCCGCGCACCGAAGGCAGGTCGAACAGCACCAGCGGCAGCAGGCAGGCGATGATGGTCAGGTTCTGGCACAGCGCCGCCTGGATCGGGTCGATGCCGCGAACGCTCACCCGGTTGGCCAGTGACAGCAGGGCGAACAGCAGGCCGGAGAGCGTGCCCCAGAGCAGGCCGGCGGTGGCGCCGTCACGCAGGTCCAGGGTCGGGGTGACCATCACCAGGCCGATGCACACCAGCGCCACCACCCCGTACTCGCCCTTGCGGATGCGCTCGCGGAACAGCAGGCCCTCCAGCAGCACGGTGAAGGCGGGGAAGCTGGCGAAGCCCAGGGTGGCGACGGCGACGTTGCCGACCTTCACCGCGAGGAAGAAGGTCAGCCAGTGGGTGCACAGCAACACGCCGCCGCCCACCAGCATGGCCGCCTGTTTCAGTGAGGGGCGCTTCTGCTCGCGCAGGTGCCCGGCGAACACCGCCGCCAGCGACAGCGAGCCGAACAGCGCCCGACCGAAGACGATGACCAGGGGGCCGGCGAGGATGAGTTTGCCGAAGATGCCGGACAGCCCGAACATCAGGGCGCCGATGTGCAGGCCGAGCAGGGCGCCGCGGGGAGTGAGTCGGGAAACGGAAATCATGCCTGCGAACCCGCCGACTGCCGTGGCGGGACCTTGATGGGGAAAGGGGATGCGCGCCGGACCCGCCGGCTTGCGGTGAAACTCAAGTCAGGCGAGCCGTGCGCCATTGGGCAGCGGCTTGTCGAAACCGGCCAGCACCACCTTGTCGTCGCTGTCGTAGACGCCGGTGACCAGCACTTCCGAACGCACCCCGGCGATGGACTTGGGCGCGAAGTTGCACACGCAGAGCACCTGGCGGCCGATGAGGTCTTCGATAGCGTAGTGCGCTGTGATCTGCGCGCTGGAGGTCCTGAGCCCCAGCGGGCCAAGGTCCACCTGGAGGATATAGGCGGGCTTGCGTGCCTTCACGTTGGGTTCGGCCTGGACGATGGTGCCCACGCGCAGTTCGACGCGTTCGAAGTCCTGCCACTCGATGGTGTCTGCCGACATCGCGGTTTCCTTGTGCAATTGCCTGTTCGAAGGCCGGCAGTCTAGGGCCTGGGTGTGCGCCTGTCTGTCGCGCGGCTAGCGGGAATTGTCGCGCGCCTCCTGGCGCAGTTGCCGGGCCGTGGTGCCGAACTGGCGCACCAGCGCGGCGGTGAAGGCGCTCTGCGAGGCATAGCCGACTTGCGCGGCGATCTCGCCCACCGGCAGATGGGTGCTGCGCAGCAGGTCGCGGGCCTGTTGCAGGCGGCGCTGGCGCACGTAGTCCATGGGCGTCAGTCCGGTTTCGGCGAGGAAGCGGGCGTGGAAGCGCGCGGCGGAAAGGCCGGCGAGGCGTGCGAGATCAGCCACCTGCAGCGGGTGCGCGGCGTGGCGGTCGATGTAGCTGTCCAGGCTCGCGAGCGGCAGTTGCGCGGGGTCTTCGACGCGCTGCTGGCCGGCGGCGAGGCTGGCGAGCAGCAGGATCGCGCCCTGGCGCGCGAGTACCGGATCGTGCAGCGAGCTGCTGGCCAGCCAGTGCACCAGCTGCGCCTGGTCGTTGTTGAGCAGGCGCTGGCCGGGGGTTTCCAGCAGGCGGCGGCCGGCGTCGGCGTGTTGGCCCAGGCCCGCGAGCAGGTCGTCCTCGTCATCCAGGTCGACCACCAGGCAGCGGCTGCCGTCAGGGCTGGCGCAGGCGTGGTGGGTTTCGCGCGGGACCACCGCGAAACACTGCCGGGTCACCAGGCTGCCACGCCCGCCGACCTCGAAGTCCAGGCTGCCGGAGAGGCCCAGCACCAGTTGCGCATGGCTGTGGCTGTGGGCGAGGTGGTCGTGGCTGTAGTTGCGCAGGGAGAGGATCTGGCTCATCGGGGCTGCTCATCCGGGACGCTGTCGGGCAGGCCGTCAGTCTAGCGCGGCGTGGGCTGTAACGGGACTGTCGCCAGTCGGTCACGTGCACTTCACCGCCGGCGCCGAAAATTGGACAAACCCCACTGGAGGTCGCCGACGATGAGCAGCGCGCAACGCATGACGCCGACGAAGAAACAACGGGTACGGACCCTGTGGATATCCGATGTCCACCTCGGCACCCGCGATTGCCAGGCCGAGCATCTGGCCGGCTTCCTCAAGCGCTACCACGCCGACCGCATCTACCTGGTCGGCGATATCATCGATGGCTGGAAACTGCGTGGCGGCATGTACTGGCCGCAGACCCACACCAACGTGATCCGCCGCCTGCTGACCATGAGCAAGCGCGGCACCGAGGTGATCTACGTCACCGGCAACCACGACGAGTTCCTGCGTCGCTATTCCTCGCTGCTGCTGGGCAACATCCGCCTGGTGGACGAGATCGTCCACAGCACCGCCGACGGCCGCCAACTGCTGGTGATCCACGGCGACCAGTTCGACGTGATCACCCGCTACCACAAGTGGCTGGCCTTCCTCGGCGACTCCGCCTACGAGTTCACCCTCACCCTCAACCGCTGGCTGAACCACTGGCGCAGCCGCTATGGCTACGGCTACTGGTCGCTGTCGGCGTACCTCAAGCACAAGGTGAAGACGGCGGTGAACTTCATCAGCGACTTCGAGGAAGCCATCGCCCACGAAGTGCACAAGCGCGGCCTCAACGGCGTGGTTTGCGGGCACATCCACCACGCGGAGATCCGCCAGATCGGCGAGGTGGAATACCTCAACTGCGGCGACTGGGTGGAGTCCTGCTCGGCGCTGATCGAACACTGGGATGGCAGCATCCAGCTCTACCGGCTGGCCGAGGAGCAGGCGCAGGTCACCGAGCTGGCGGCGTTCGAGACGGCGGCATGAGGCTGCTGATCGTCACCGATGCCTGGCTGCCGCAGGTCAACGGCGTGGTCACCAGCCTCAAGGCGCTGGCGGCGGAGTTGGAAGGCTTGGGCCATACGGTCGGCCTGATCACCCCGCTGGATTTTCGGCACCGCCCCTGCCCGAGCTACCCGGAAATTCCGCTGGCCTGGGACCTGTGGAAGGTCGGCGAGAAAATCGCCGAATTCGCCCCGGACTCCGTCCACCTCGCCACCGAAGGGCCGCTGGGCTGGGCCGCCCGGCGCTGGCTGGTGCGCCGGGGCCTGAAATTCAGCAGCGCCATTCATACGCGCTTTCCCGAATACGTGAACATCCGCTGGCCCTGGCTGCCGCTGTCCTGGGGCTATGCCTTCCTGCGTTGCTTCCACGCGCCCAGCCAGGCCGTTCTGGTGAGCAGCGAGCGGATGCGCGAGGCCTTTGCCGGGCAGGGACTCAAGCGTCTGGCGCTGTGGCGCAAGGGTGTCGATCTGTCCCGTTTCCAGATGGGCGAGGGAGCGCCGGCGACCGCGCCGGTGTTCCTGTACGTGGGGCGCCTGGCGCGGGAGAAGAATCTCGAGGCCTTCCTGGATCTCGACCTGCCCGGCCTCAGGTGTGTGGTGGGTGACGGCCCGCAGCGGGCGGAGCTGCAGGCGCGTTATCCACAGGTGGAGTTCCTCGGCTTTCGCCACGGCGACGAGCTGGCAATGGCTTATCGCAGTGCCAGTGTGCTGGTGTTTCCCTCGCGGACCGATACCCTGGGGCTGGTGATGTACGAGGCGCTGGCCTGCGGCACGCCGGTCGCGGCCTTCCCGGTGGCGGGGCCGCTGGATGTGCTGGAGGAGGGCGTGACTGGTGCGATGGACGACGACCTGCGCAGCGCCTGCCTGCGAGCGCTGGAGCTGGACCGCCAGGCCTGCGCGCGTTGGGCGCGGGGCCAATCCTGGCGGCTGTCGGCGCAGGAATTCCTTTCCCTGCAGGTTCGCCTGACGGAATTGCCGGTCAGCGAAGCACCGGCCTGCTGATCAGAACAGCGGACGGTCGTGGTCCAGGCTCTGGTCCACCAGCCATTTACCGTGAGCGATGGACGCGTGCTGGGCTTTTTCCAGGTCCGCCATGTAGGCGTATTCCAGCGGCAGTGTCTTGCGCTTGGTGGACTGACCGTCGGGGGCGGTGATGTGGCAGCCGCCAGCCCAGGGCGTGGGCATGCCGGGGTGTTCGACGACATCGGCGGTGATGGTGTACTTGCGGTACTCGCATTGCATCAGGCTCATGGGGCGTCCTCCGGGCGAGTCGCCAGCGGCCCGGGCCGGGCGCGTGGCGGGGCGGAACGAGCCGGCGGGGGTGCCGGCAAGCCTTGCTAGTCCCCACCATAGACCAGCCGTAGTGCCGGTCTGGCGGATACCGACGAACGCGAATGTCATCGCCGCCGGCTTTTCCCCTGCAAATCTTCCCTTCCCGGGCGCTGCGCGCCAGACTGTCGCCCATGCCAATCCAGACCCTTGCCCGCCTCGCCGATGTGGATGCCCGTCAGTGGGATGCGCTGCTGCCGGACGACCAGCCGTTCCTGCGTCACGCCTTTCTCAGCGCCCTGGAGGAAAGCGGCAGTGTCGGCGGCCGTACCGGCTGGACGCCCGTGCATCGAGTCCTGACCGGCGACGATGGCCGCCTGCTCGCCGCCGCGCCGGCCTACCTGAAGAGCCATTCCTACGGCGAGTACGTGTTCGACTGGGGCTGGGCCGATGCCTGCCAGCGCGCCGGCATCCGTTATTACCCCAAGCTGCTGGTGGGCGTTCCCTTCACCCCGGTGGGGGGCGCGCGCCTGCTGGGCGCACCCGAGGCGGCGCTGAGCCTGGTCGGCGCGCTGGCGGGGGAGGTGGACGAGGCGCGCTGTTCCGGGGTGCACGTGAACTTCACCGATGTTGCCGCCGATGCGCTGCTCGGTGGCGCGGACGGCTGGCTGGAGCGCCTGGGCTGCCAATACCACTGGAGCAACCGTGGCTACCGTGATTTCCAGGATTTCCTCGACGCGCTCAGTTCACGCAAGCGCAAGCAACTGCGCAAGGAGCGCGAGCAGGTCGCGGGGGTGGGCATCGATTTCGTCTGGATGGCGGGCCATGAACTTTCCGAAGCGCACTGGGACTTCGTCTATGCCTGCTACAGCAGCACCTACGAGGTTCGCGGGCAGGCGCCTTACCTGACGCGGGCCTTCTTCAGCCTGCTCGGCGAGCGTATGCCGCAGTCCATTCGCGTGGTCTTCGCCCATCGCAGCGGACGCCCGGTGGCCATGGCCTTCAGCCTGGTCGGCGGCGACACCCTGTACGGTCGCTACTGGGGCTGCCTGGCGGAGTTCGACCGCCTGCATTTCGAGACCTGCTTCTACCAGGGCATCGATTTCGCCATTGACCACGGCCTGCAACGCTTCGACGCCGGGGCGCAGGGCGAGCACAAGCTGATTCGCGGTTTCGAACCGGTGATCACGCGTTCCTGGCATCGCCTCGGCCATCCCGGCCTGCGGGAGGCGGTGGCGGAGTTTCTGGAGCAGGAGCGGGTGGGGATTCTGGCGTACGCCGAGGAAGCACGGGGGGCGTTGCCGTATCGGCAGGATGGCTCTTCGTAGGGCCGAGGGGACGCTTGGCGCCGAAGACAACCTGGTACACCGTTCGCGAGCAAGCTCGCTCCTACAGGTGGCGCCGTGCTCGGAGGTTCTCCTGTAGGACCGGATTCCTCCGCTCTGGATTTCGCGGACAAGGTCCGCTCCTACGAGATTGCGGCGCCGCTGTCATCAGGATCGCCCCCCGACCGCCACCACAGGCTCGCGGGGTTTGGCCAAGACGGCCGGAGGGCGATGTTCGGTGAGGCTCAGCTCTGGCTGGTGCGGCCGCCCCATTCGAGGAAACGAACCTTGTGGGTTTCGCCCTGATGGTCCTGGTAGACCATGTACGCCGGAACGATGCCGACCTTGCTGGAGTTGTCGGTGCGGTGCAGCACCTTGTCCACGTCCAGGGACATGCCGTAGTGGTATTCGGTGGTCGGCAGGTCGGCGCCGGGGTTCTTGATTGCGTCCTGGGCAAAAGCCATCGGGGCGAGGCTGGAGATGACAGCCGACACGACAGAGGCAAGCTTCATTCTTTATTTCCTCGGTGCAGGGTCCGCTCAGGGGCCCGTGAATGGGGTTGAAGCCCCACCGGGGAGCGCTGGCATCTGATGTCTACCCTGGGGTCCAGACAGGGCAGTGGACGATGCTTCAGGCGTCCATCGGTGGCGGGGCACGGGAGTGATACTTCCATCCTTGCCCGCCGCCGGGAAATTGATGTGCTTGCTAATGAAGATTGATGCAGGTGATGCGACGCCCTGTCGCAGCCGCGCTCCTGGGCTGAAGAGCTAGGGCGTCCAGTCGCGCCAGTGTTCGCAGTCGCCGCGGCACGGGCCGGGGCAGGCGCAACCGGTGCGGCTGCGCCCGGTGGCTTTTTCCATGCGCCGGGCCACCTCGTCGTCATCGGCGAAGGGCAGCATGCTGGCCTCCTCGATGCCACGTTCGCGGTGCGCCCGCAGGGTCCAGCCGACGCCGAAGTACAGCGCCAGCAGGCCGGCCAGCCCCAGCCACAGTGTCATCTCAGGCCATCCGCTCGGCGACGCGCATCGCCTCAGGGCGCGCCTGGCGCACGGTCATCCAGGTGTTCCAGGCCATCAGCAGCATGCCGCCGAGGAACATCATCCCACCGCTCATGCGCACCACGAAGCCCGGGTGGCTGGCCTGCAGCGCCTCGACGAAGGAGTAGGTGAGGGTGCCGTCGGCGTTGACCGCCCGCCACATCAGGCCCTGGGTGATACCGTTGACCCACATCGAGGCGATGTACAGAACCGTGCCGATGGTGGCCAGCCAGAAGTGCGCGTTGATCAGCCCGATGCTGTGCATCTGCTGACGACCGAAGACCTTGGGAATCAGGTGGTAGAGCGAGCCGATGGAGATCATCGCCACCCAGCCCAGGGCGCCGGCATGCACGTGGCCGATGGTCCAGTCGGTGTAGTGGGAGAGGGCGTTGACGGTCTTGATCGCCATCATCGGGCCTTCGAAGGTGGACATGCCGTAGAACGCCAGGGAGACGACGAGGAAGCGCAGGATCGGGTCAGTGCGCAACTTATGCCAGGCGCCGGAGAGCGTCATCATGCCGTTGATCATCCCGCCCCAGCTGGGCGCCAGCAGGATCAGCGACATCACCATGCCCAGGCTCTGCGCCCAGTCCGGCAGCGCGGTGTAGTGCAGGTGGTGCGGGCCGGCCCAGATGTACAGGGTGATCAGCGCCCAGAAGTGGACGATGGACAGCCGGTAGGAGTACACCGGGCGCCCGGCCTGCTTGGGCACGAAGTAGTACATCATCCCGAGGAAGCCGGTGGTCAGGAAGAAGCCCACCGCGTTGTGCCCGTACCACCACTGCACCATGGCGTCGGTGGCGCCGGAATACACCGGATAGGACTTGAACCAGCTCACCGGAATCGACAGGTGATTGACGATGTGCAGCATCGCGGTGACCACGATGAAGGCGGCGAAGAACCAGTTGCCCACGTAGATGTGCTGGGTCTTGCGCTTCATCAGGGTGCCGAAGAACACCACCGCGTAGGCGACCCAGACGATGGCCATCCATACCGCGCCGGTGAACTCGATCTCGGCGTATTCCTTGGTGGTGGTGTACCCCAGCGGCAGGGTGACCATCATGGTCACGATCAGCGCCTGCCAACCCCAGAAGGTGAACGCCGCGAGGCTGTCGGAAAAGAGCCGCGTCTGGCAGGTGCGCTGCACCGTGTAGTAACTGGTGGCGAACAGCGCGCAACCGCCGAAGGCGAAGATCACCAGGCTGGTGTGCAGCGGGCGCAGGCGCCCGAAACTGGTCCATGGCAGATCCAGGTTCAGTTGTGGCCAGACCAGTTGGGAGGCGATCAGTACCCCCATGGCCATGCCGACCACGCCCCAGACCACCGTCATGATGGCGAACTGGCGGACCACCTTGTAGTTGTACGCCTGCTCCGTGCTTATCGTGTTCATGCTGGATTCCCGCTTGTGTCAGAACGTCCGGGCGCGCGATGGACTGCAAATCCGGCGCGCTCCGGTGAGCGGGCAATCTAGGTAAACGGCGGAAGAGGAAACAGATTCAGATAGGCCGCGCAAATACGGATCAGCGGCTGGCGGTGCGGAATCAGGCGATATCCGGCCGCCCTGCGAGGAAATGCCGCAGGCGTTCCTGCAGGTAATCCACCGCCTGTTCGTGGGCGAGGTATTCGCTGACGTGCATCAGGCGCCAGTACTGGCCTTCGTCGCCAAAGCGGATGGCCTCGAACTCGGCCTGTTGCAGCCGCGCCACCAGGAACCAGGCCCAGGGGGCGGGGCCGTGGGTGGCGCGGTAGCGGCGCTGCCATTCGATGCGCTGTTCGTCCAGACGCAGGGAGAACTCTTCTTCCAGCTCGCGCAGCGCGCACTGCGCCGGCGTTTCGTTACCCTCGCGGCCGCCGCCGGGAAAATCCCAGCAGCCGGGGTAGGGGATACCGGGTTTCTCGTCGCGCTTGTAGACCACCAGTTGGCCGGCATGGAACAGCGCAAGCTTGGCGCCGGTGAAGTCGTCTTCGCGATGCATGGACGCGTTCCCCCGTAACTCGACTAGTCTTTCCCGATCGCGGGCGGTGCTTTGCCGCCCGCAAGCGCGTATGATGCGCGACCTTTTTATTCGTTGCATGCCACACCGGGAGGTGCCCAGATGACCGACACGCACGAAAACCTTGATGAACTTACCCCAGCCCCGGCCGGCGAGAAACTGCAGAAAGTCCTCGCGCGCATGGGCGTTGGCTCGCGCCGTGACGTCGAGGCCTGGATCGAAGAAGGCCGCGTCAAGGTCAACGGCGCCGTGGCCACTCTCGGCCAGCGCGTGGGCGACCGCGATGCCATCGCCGTCGATGACCGCCTGCTCAAGCGCGAGAAGATCGAAGAACACGTCCGCCGCGTCCTGATCTACAACAAGCCCGAAGGTGAAGTCTGCACCCGCGACGATCCGGAAGGCCGTCCGACCGTGTTCGACCGCCTGCCGCGCCTGCGCAGTGGCCGCTGGATCAACGTCGGCCGCCTGGACATCAACACCACCGGCCTGCTGATGTTCACCACCGATGGTGAGCTGGCCAACCGTCTGATGCACCCGTCCTACGAGATGGACCGCGAATACGCCGTGCGCGTGCGTGGTGAAGTCGACGAAGAGATGATCGAACGCCTGAAAGCCGGCGTGATGCTCGAAGACGGCCCGGCCAAGTTCAGCGACATCCAGGAAGCCCCAGGTGGAGAAGGCTTCAACCACTGGTACCACGTGGTGGTGATGGAAGGTCGGAACCGCGAGGTTCGCCGCCTGTGGGAATCCCAGGGCGTGGTGGTCAGCCGCCTGAAGCGCGTGCGCTTCGGGCCGGTGTTCCTGACCTCCGAGCTGACCATGGGCCGCTACCGCGAAATGGGCCAGCGCGAGCTGGACATCCTCAGCGAGGAAGTCGGCCTTAAGCCGGTCGCGCTTCCCGCGGTTTCCACCAAGACCAAGGAAAAGGTCGAGCGCCAGGAGCGCAAGCTCGGCAAGAAGCTGGCGCCCAGCGAGCGTCCGGGCCGTGGCTCGCGTTCGCGCAAGGAGCACGCTGAGGGCGAGCGTCCGCAACGTGCACCGCGTCCGGCGGCTGGCGAGCGTCCGGTTCGTGGTTCGCGTGATGGCGACGAGCGCCCGGCTCGCGCACCGCGTGATACCGGTGACCGTCCTGCTCGCGCTCCGCGTGGTGATTCCGCTGACAGCCGTGTCCCGCGCAAGCCGCGAGACGCCGGTGGTGATCGCCCCGCTCGCGCTCCGCGTGATACCGGCGACCGTCCGGCCCGTGGCCCGCGCAGCGATTCCGCCGACAGCCGCGCCCCGCGCAAGCCGCGTGACGCCGGTGGTGATCGTCCTGCTCGCGCTCCGCGCGATGGCGCTGATCGTCCGGCCCGTGGTCCGCGTAGCGACGCAGGTGAAGGCCGTGCTCCGCGCAAGGCACCGAGCGATCGTCCGGCTCGCGCCCCCGAGCGCGACAAGGGCGCCCCGCTGGCCGAGCGCCCGGGCAAGCCGGCACGCAAGCCGATTGCCAAGCGCCGTCCGCAAGCAGCCGGCGACGGCATGCGTCCGGGCTTCAAGCGTTAAGCGTTAGCGACAAATAAAAAAGGGCTCCTCGGAGCCCTTTTTTATTGCCTGAGTTTTGCTGGGGCGGTGCTCGCTCCTACAGGGGACGGTATCCGCCGAATCAGCTGGCGCAGGCCAGCCGATTGCGCCCGTCGCGCTTGGCTTCGTACAAGGCGTTGTCGGCGCGGCGCAGCAGATCGTCCACCGACTCGCCCGCATTGAGCGAGGCGCAGCCCAGGCTGATGGAGAGCGGCAAACGCTTGCCGTCGATGGCCAGGTTCAGCTCCTCCACGGCACGTCGCAGCCGCTCGCCTACCTGGGCGGCGCTGCCGCCGGAGGTGTTGGAGAGCAGTACGAGGAACTCCTCGCCGCCAAAGCGGAACACCATGTCGACGTTGCGCAGGCTGGCCTTGATCGACGCCGCCACCGCGCGCAGGGCGTCGTCGCCGATGCTGTGGCCGTGCATGTCGTTGATCTGCTTGAAGTGGTCCAGGTCGAGCATCAGCACCGACAGCGGCTGCAGGTGGCGCCGGGCGACTTCGATCTCGCGGGTCAGGGCCTGGTCCATGGCGATGCGGTTGCCGGTGCCGGTGAGCGCGTCGCGCAGGGCCGACTGTACCGCGGCGCGGTAGAGCAGGGCGTTGCGCAGCGGGTAGAGCAGGCAGGCCATCAGCGATTCCAGCTGGCTCAGCTCGGCCTCGGAGAAGCGCTGGCGGCGGCGGAAGCAGAGCTCGCCCAGGTGCTCGCCGTCATGAATGAGGCGGTAGTCGGCGCTGTGCTGCGCCGCGTCGCCGAACTCCAGCCGCAGGTCGGCCCCGGTGTGCTGGTAAGCCAGGTAGTCCACCGGCAGCAGGCGCTGAATCTCGCTGAAGAACACCGCCAGGATGCGGTCGGCTTCCAGGCTCGCCTGCAATTGCAGGTTCAGTTGCTGGCGCAACTCCAGCAGGTCGAGCGGGCGCCCGGAGCGCTTGCGAGGCTCCTGGGCGGCCAGGCGCTGGAGCTTGGCGGCATCAAAATCAATGGTGTTGGACTGCTTGGGGGGAACCATGGCGCGAGGCAACCTCTGACGCGTTTCATACGGCGACAGGAGGGACAGAGCGATTTCCGTGCCAGCCCTCGAAAAGTCTCGAAAAGAGGGCTTATGGACCGACAGAAGATGGTTTGGGTTCCGAAGGGAAGGTGGTTTCGTCAGAAGAATGGCGAAGTGATGGCACTTTGCTGGGGGAGAGGTGGCGCAGTAGCCAGAAAACCGGCGCCCTCGATGCGGGGCGAGAACGCCGGGTGGCGGGACCTCAGTCCTGGGCGTTGAAGGCCTGGCCGTTGACGCCTTTGCTGTCCGGGCCCATGAGGTACAGGTAGACCGGCATGATGTCTTCGGGCGGCGGGTTGTTGAAGGCATTCTCGCCCGGGTAGGCGTGGGCGCGCATGGCGGTACGGGTGGCGCCGGGGTTGACGCTGTTGGCGCGCACGCAGGAGATGTCCTCGCACTCGTCGGCCAGTACCTGCATCAGGCCTTCGGTGGCGAACTTCGACACCGCGTAGGCGCCCCAGTAGGCGCGACCCTTACGGCCGACGCTGCTGGAGGTGAAGATCACCGAGGCGTCCTCGGAGAGCTTGAGCAGCGGCAGCAGGGTGTGGGTCAGGCTGAACATGGCGTTGACGTTCACCTGCATGACGCGGGTGAAGTTGTCGGTGGAAATCTGTTCGATGGGCGAGCGCAGGCCGAGGATCGAGGCGTTGTGCAGCAGGCCGTCGAGCTTGCCGAATTCCTGCTCGATGGTAGCCGCCAGCTCGTCGTACTGGTGCGGCAGGGTGGTTTCCAGGTTCAGCGGAATCACCACCGGTTCCGGATGGCCTGCGGCGACGATCTGATCGTAGACCTCGTTGAGGTAGTCCTCGGTCTTGCCCAGCAGCAGTACGGTGGCGCCATGGGCGGCGAAGGTGAGCGCGGCGGCCCGGCCGATGCCGCGGCCAGCGCCGGTCACCAGGATCACGCGGCCCTTGAGCAGGTCGGGGCGGGCGGAATAGTCGAACATGTTGGCTCCTTCGGAGAGCGGCAAGCTCCAAGCCTCAAGCGGCAAAGGGCGGCTTTGGGCTTGAGGCTTGCAGCTTATGGCTTGTGGCAGCTGCTTCAGCAGCTGCAGAGGGCGCGGTCGAGGACGGCAAGCAGGTCGCGAGGCGTATCGACGATGACGTCGGCGCCCCAGTGCGCGGGGTTGTCGTCCGGGTGGATGTAGCCGTAGCGCACGGCTGCGGTCTTGGTCCCGGCGGCGCGGCCCGACTCGATGTCGCGCAGGTCGTCGCCGATGAACAGCACTTCCGACGGATCGACCTTCAGCTGGCTGCAGGCCAGCAGGAGCATTTCCGGGTCCGGCTTGCTGTTCTTCACGTGGTCCGGGCAGACCAGCACCGCGGAGCGCTCGGCCAGGCCCAGCTGCTCCATGATCGGCGCGGCGAAACGCACCGGCTTGTTGGTCACAACACCCCAGATCAGGCGCGACTGCTCGATGCTCTCCAGCAGCTCGGGCATGCCGTCGTACGGGCGGGTGAAGACGGCGCAATGCTCCTGGTAGCGATCAAGGAACTCCTGGCGCAGGGGCTCGAAGCCGGGGGCTTCCGGGTCCATGTCGAAGGTCGCGGCGACCATGGCGCGGGCGCCACCGGAGACCACGTCCTGGATGCGCTGGTCGTCGATCGGCGCGCGCCCGTGGGCTTTGAGCATCGCCTGGCACACGGCGATGAAGTCCGGCGCGGTGTCCAGCAGCGTGCCGTCCATGTCGAAGAGAACCGCTTTGAGCATGCGATTCACTCCTCCCGCAGGGTCTGGATCATGTAGTTGACGTCGACATCGTTGGCCAGCTTGTAGTGCTTGGTCAGCGGGTTGTAGGTCAGGCCGATGATGTCCTTGACCGCCAGGCCCGCGTCACGCGACCAGGCGCCCAGCTCGGAGGGGCGGATGAACTTCTTGAAGTCGTGGGTGCCGCGCGGCAGCAGGCGCATCACGTATTCCGCACCGACGATGGCGAATAGGTAGGCCTTCGGGTTGCGGTTGATGGTGGAGAAGAACACCTGGCCGCCGGGCTTGACCATCTTGTGGCAGGCGCGGATCACCGAGGCCGGGTCCGGCACGTGTTCGAGCATCTCGAGGCAGGTCACCACATCGAACTGCTCGGGCATTTCCTCGGCCAGCTCTTCGGCGGTGATGCGGCGGTATTCCACCGGCACGCCGGATTCCAGCTGGTGCAGCTGGGCGACCGCCAGGGGCGCTTCGCCCATGTCGATGCCGGTGACGGTGGCGCCGCGCTGGGCCATGGCTTCGCTGAGGATGCCGCCGCCGCAACCGACGTCGAGCACCTTCTTGCCGGCGAGGCTGACGCGCTCGTCGATCCAGTTGACCCGCAGCGGGTTGATGTCGTGCAGGGGCTTGAACTCGCTTTCGCGGTCCCACCAGCGGTGGGCGAGGGCCTCGAATTTGGCGATCTCGGCGTGGTCGACGTTGCTCATGGTGTCCCTATGGTTCTAAAAGCTGAAAACGAATGCCGCCTATGATGCCAGCTTCGTGCGGCAGATGGGGCGCGGCATGTCAGATTGTCGCAGCGGCGGCCCGTGTCGGGGCCGTGCTGCGCGAGGATGGCCGATCTTGAGAGGGCTCAGGCACCGGCGATCTTGCGACCCCATTCGCCGGCGACGGCGATCAGGCGTTCTTCGTCCATGCGGGTGAGCTTGCCGTCGTCCAGCAGTTGCTTGCCGCCGACCCAGACGTGGCGCACGCAGTCGCGGCCGCTGGCGTAGATCAGCTGGGAAACCGGCTCGTAGACCGGCTGCTGGGCCAGGCGCGAGAGGTCGAAGGCGGTCAGGTCGGCGGATTTGCCCAGCTCCAGGCTGCCGGTTTCCTGTTCCATGCCCAGGGCGCGGGCGCCATTCAGGGTGGCCATGCGCAGGGCGCGGTGGGCGTCCAGCGCGGTGGCCTGGCCGGCCACGGCCTTGGCCAGGAGAGCGGCGGTGCGGGTTTCGCCGAGCAGGTCCAGGTCATTGTTGCTGGCCGCGCCGTCGGTGCCGATGGCGACGTTGACGCCGGCCTGCCACAGGCGCTCCACCGGGCAGAAGCCGCTGGCCAGCTTGAGGTTGGATTCTGGGCAGTGCACCACCGAGCTGTTGGTTTCCACCAGCATGGCCAGGTCCTCGTCGTTCACCTGGGTCATGTGCACGGCCTGGAAACGCGGGCCCAGCAGGCCCAGGCGGTGCAGGCGGGCCAGCGGGCGCTCGCCGTGCTTCTCCAGCGCCTGCTGGACTTCGAAGGCGGTCTCGTGGACGTGCATGTGGATGCCCGCATCCAGCTCTTCGGCGAGCATCAGGATGTTTTCCAGCTTGTCGTCGCTGACGGTGTAGGGTGCGTGCGGGCCGAAGGCCACCTTGATGCGCGGGTGGTGCTTGAGGTCGTCGCGCAGCGCCAGGCCCTGGCGGATCGCCTCGTCGGCGTCGCGGGCGCCGGGGACCGGGAAGTCCAGTACCGGCACGCTGATCTGCGCGCGCATGCCCGCCTTGTGCACCGCCTCGCAGGCCACCTGCGGGTGGAAGTACATGTCGGAGAAGCAGGTGATACCACCCTTGAGCTGTTCGGCGATGGCCAGTTCGGTGCCGTCGCGGACGAACTCCTCGCCCACCCACTTGGCCTCGGCCGGCCAGATGTGCTCCTGCAGCCAGGTCATCAGCGCCAGGTCGTCGGCCAGGCCGCGGAACAGGCTCATCGCCGCGTGGCCGTGGGCGTTGATCAGGCCGGGGGCGAGCAGCATGCCCGGCAGCTCGCGAGTTTCCGTGGCCGGATGGCGCAGGGCTTCGGCGCGCGGGGCGAGCAGGGCGATGCGGCCGTCGCGGATGCCAAGGCCATGACCCTGCAGGACGATGCCGGCAGGTTCCACGGGGACGATCCAGGTGGGGAGCAGAAGCAGGTCGAGCGGGGCTTTGGCGGTGGGCATGAAGCGCATCCTGGGCGCGACGGAGAGAGGGCCCGAGTATAGCCGAGCACCGCTGCCGCAGGCTCGGTATACTCGGCGCTTTTACCCGCTTGTGCGGGAAGATTCCTGGGGGCCGGGATTGGCCCGCGATTCCATTCGAATGACGAGGTGTTCCATGCGTGAGCGACTGTTGGCGGCCGAACGGGTTACGGCCATTGATTGGCGCAAGGGGACCCTCCGCCTGCTGGACCAGCGCCTGCTGCCGCTGGAAGAAACCTGGCTGACCTATGAAAGCGCCGAAGGCGTGGCCGACGCCATTCGCCAGATGGTGGTGCGTGGCGCACCGGCCATCGGCATTGCCGCCGCCTACGGCGTGGTCCTGGGCCTGCGCGCCCGCCTGGCTGCCGGTGGCGACTGGCGCGCGGCGCTGGAAGAGGACTTCAGCGTGCTGGCCGAGTCGCGGCCGACCGCGGTCAACCTGTTCTGGGCGCTGAACCGCATGCGTGACCGCCTGGAGCGCCTGAAGCCAGGTGAAGACCCGATGCCGGTGCTGGAGGCGGAGGCCATCGCCATCCATGAAAGCGACCGCGAGGCCAACCTGACCATGGCCCAGTTGGGCGTGGAGCTGATCCGCAAACAGCACAGCGGCCCGCAGAAGATCCTCACCCACTGCAATACCGGCGCCCTGGCCACCGGGGGCTTCGGCACCGCCCTGGGGGTGATCCGCGCCGCGCACCTGGAAGGCTTGATCGAGCGCGTCTACGCCGACGAAACCCGCCCCTGGCTGCAGGGCGCGCGCCTGACCGCCTGGGAACTGGCCAACGAAGGCGTGCCGGTCACCTTGAATGCGGATGCCGCCGCCGCGCACCTGATGAAGACCGAAAGTATTACCTGGGTCATAGTCGGGGCCGACCGCATTACCGCCAACGGCGACGTGGCCAACAAGATCGGTACCTACCAGTTGGCAGTCAACGCCATGCACCACGGCGTGCGCTTCATGGTGGTGGCGCCCAGTTCGACCATCGACATGAGCCTGGAAAGCGGCGAGGACATCCCGATCGAGGAGCGTGACGGTCGCGAACTCCTGGAGATCGGCGGCAAACGCGTCGCCGCCGAGGTGGAAGCCTTCAATCCGGTGTTCGATGTGACTCCGGCGGACCTGATCGACGCCATCGTGACCGAGCGCGGCGTGGTCGAGCGCCCGGACGCCGAGCGCATGGCCCAGCTGATGAGCCGCAAGCGCCTGCACTGACGGGCCTGCGGCAATTCATCGTGGGGGCTGGGCGAGGGTAGGTCTTCACCCTGGCTTGTGGTAAGCTCCGACGGTTCTTCGGGGGGCGTTTTCGCACCCCCTTCAGCATCGCGGATCAGCGCAATAAGTCGTTGATTTGTAGAGAGTCGGTGGCGCTTTGATGGCGCACCGCGCTCCGCCGGGCTCAGGACGGGCGTGGCGGAGTCCCATTTGAAAAAGGAACCAGGCTTCTCATGGGCGAACTGGCCAAAGAAATCCTCCCGGTCAACATCGAAGACGAACTCCGACAGTCCTACCTCGATTACGCCATGAGCGTGATTGTCGGTCGTGCCCTGCCCGATGCACGCGACGGCTTGAAGCCCGTGCACCGCCGCGTCCTGTACGCCATGAGCGAACTGGGCAACGACTGGAACAAGCCCTACAAGAAATCCGCCCGTGTGGTCGGTGACGTGATCGGTAAGTACCACCCGCACGGCGATACCGCGGTGTACGACACCATCGTCCGCATGGCCCAGCCCTTCTCGCTGCGCTACATGCTGGTGGACGGCCAGGGCAACTTCGGTTCGGTGGACGGCGACAACGCCGCGGCCATGCGATACACCGAAGTGCGCATGGCCAAGCTCGCCCATGAGCTGCTGGCGGACCTGGACAAGGAAACCGTCGACTGGGTGCCCAACTACGACGGCACCGAGCAGATTCCGGCGGTCATGCCGACCAAGATCCCGAACCTGCTGGTCAACGGTTCCAGCGGTATCGCCGTGGGCATGGCGACCAACATCCCGCCGCACAACCTCACCGAGGTGATTGACGGCTGCCTGGCGCTGATGGACAACCCCGAGCTGTCGATCGATGACCTGATGAACTACATCCCCGGCCCGGACTTCCCGACCGCGGGCATCATCAACGGCCGTGCGGGCATCATCGAGGCCTATCGCACTGGTCGTGGCCGCATCTATATCCGTGCCCGCGCCACCATCGAGGACATGGAGAAGGGCGGCAACCGCCAGCAGATCATCATCACCGAGCTGCCCTACCAGCTGAACAAGGCCCGCCTGATCGAGAAGATCGCCGAGCTGGTGAAAGAGAAGAAGATCGAAGGCATCACCGAGCTGCGCGACGAGTCCGACAAGGACGGCATGCGCGTGGTCATCGAGCTGCGCCGCGGCGAAGTGGGCGAGGTCGTGCTGAACAACCTCTACGCCCAGACCCAGCTGCAGAGCGTCTTCGGCATCAACGTGGTGGCCCTGGTCGACGGCCAGCCGCGCACGATGAACCTCAAGGAAATGCTCGAGGTCTTCATCCGTCACCGCCGTGAAGTGGTGACCCGCCGGACCGTCTACGAGCTGCGCAAGGCTCGCGAGCGCGGCCACATCCTCGAAGGCCAGGCCGTTGCCCTGTCGAACATCGATCCGGTGATCGAGCTGATCAAGAACTCGCCGACCCCGGCCGAGGCCAAGGAACGCCTGATCGCCACCGCCTGGGAGTCCAGCGCCGTGGAAGCCATGGTCGAGCGCGCTGGCGCCGACGCCTGCCGTCCGGAAGACCTGGACGAGCAGTACGGCCTGCGCGACGGCAAGTACTACCTGTCCCCGGAACAGGCCCAGGCCATCCTGGAACTGCGCCTGCACCGCCTGACCGGCCTGGAGCACGAGAAGCTCCTGTCCGAGTACCAGGAAATCCTCACCCTGATCGGCGAGCTGATCCGCATCCTGACCAGCCCCGAGCGTCTGATGGAAGTCATCCGCGAGGAACTGGAGAAGGTCAAGGCCGAGTTCGGCGACGCCCGCCGCACCGAGATCGTCGCGTCGCAGATGGACCTGACCATCGCCGACCTGATCACCGAAGAAGAGCGCGTGGTGACCATCTCCCACGGCGGCTACGCCAAGTCCCAGCCGCTGGCTGCTTACGAGGCCCAGCGTCGCGGCGGCAAGGGCAAGTCCGCCAGCGGCGTGAAGGACGAGGACTACATCGAACACCTGCTGGTCGCCAACAGCCACGCCACCCTGCTGCTGTTCTCCAGCAAGGGCAAGGTCTACTGGCTGCGCACCTTCGAGATCCCGGAAGCCTCGCGTACCGCCCGTGGCCGTCCGCTGGTGAACCTGCTGCCGCTGGACGAAGGCGAGCGCATCACCGCGATGCTGCAGATCGACCTGGAAGCCGTGCGCGCCCAGTTCGCCGGTGACGAAGGCGATGATGACGACGTGGTCGCCGAGCAGGTCGCCGAAGTGGTGGAAGCCGAAGAGGCCGAAGAGGGCGACGACGCCGACTTCAGCCAGGACGAGCCGACCGGCGCGTACATCTTCATGGCCACCATGAAAGGCACCGTGAAGAAGACCCCGCTGATCCAGTTCACCAAGCCGCGCTCCAATGGCCTGATCGCCCTGAAGCTGGAAGAGGGCGACTCGCTGATCGCCGCCGCCATCACCGACGGTTCGAAGGACGTGATGATGTTCTCCAACGCCGGCAAGGTGATCCGCTTCAAGGAAAGCAAGGTGCGCATCATGGGCCGTAACGCCCGTGGCGTGCGCGGCATGCGCCTGGGCGAAGGCCAGCGCATCATCTCCATGCTCATCCCGGAATGCCGCGAAGCGCAGATCCTCAGCGCCTCCGAGCGCGGTTACGGCAAGCGCACCCCGCTGGCCGACTACCCGCGTCGCGGTCGTGGTGGCCAGGGCGTGATCGCCATGGTGATCAACGAGCGTAACGGCAACCTGGTGGGCGCCGTGCAGGTGCTGGACGGCGAGGAGATCATGCTGATTTCTGACCAGGGCACCCTGGTCCGTACCCGCGTCGATGAAGTCCGTGGCGCGGGCCGTAATACCCAGGGCGTGATCCTCATCAAGCTGGCTGCCGACGAGACCGTCGTGGGCCTGGAGCGGGTGCAGGAGCCTACCGTCGTGGAAGACGACGTCATTGACGGCGAGATCGTCGAAGGCGACGTGTCGGACGAGAACCAAGAAGCAGGCGAAGCTGCGGCTGAAGAAGCCCCGCAGGCCAGCGAAGACTGATAGCGAGAGTGGATGTGAGCAAGCGAGCCTTTAACTTCTGCGCCGGTCCCGCGGCGCTTCCCACCGAGGTGCTGGAGCGCGCCCGCGCCGAACTGCTGGATTGGCAGGGCAAGGGCCTGTCGGTCATGGAGATGAGCCATCGTAGCGACGACTACGTGGCCATCGCCGAGAAGGCCGAGCAGGATCTGCGCGACCTGATGGGCGTACCGTCGAACTACAAGGTGCTGTTCCTGCAGGGCGGCGCCAGCCAGCAGTTCGCCGAGATCCCGCTGAACCTGCTGCCCGAAGACGGCGTGGCGGACTACGTGGAAACCGGCATCTGGTCGAAGAAGGCCATCGAAGAGGCTCGCCGATTCGGCAACGTCAACGTGGTCGCCAGCGCGTCCAAGTACGACTACTTCGCCATCCCCGGGCAGAACGAGTGGAACCTGTCCAAGGACGCCGCGTATCTGCACTACGCGTCCAACGAGACCATCGGCGGCCTGGAATTCGACTGGATTCCGGAAGTCGGTGACGTCCCGCTGGTGGTGGACATGTCCTCGGACATCCTCTCCCGCCCGATCGACGTGTCGAAGTTCGGCCTGATCTACGCTGGCGCGCAGAAGAACATCGGCCCGAGCGGCCTGGTGGTCGTGATCGTTCGCGAAGACCTGCTGGGCCGCGCCCGCAGCATCTGCCCGACCATGCTCAACTACAAGGTCGCCGCCGATAACGGCTCCATGTACAACACCCCGGCTACCTACTCCTGGTACCTCTCCGGCCTGGTCTTCCAGTGGCTGAAGGAACAGGGCGGCGTCGATGCCATGGAGAAGCGCAACCGCGCGAAGAAGGACATGCTGTACGGCTTCATCGACAGCAGCGACTTCTACACCAACCCGATCCAGCCCAGCGCCCGCTCCTGGATGAACGTGCCGTTCCGCCTGGCCGACGAGAAGCTCGACAAGGCCTTCCTCGAAGGCGCCGATGCGCGCGGCCTGCTCAACCTCAAGGGTCACCGTTCGGTGGGCGGCATGCGTGCCTCCATCTATAACGCCCTGGGCCTGGATGCCATCGAAGCCCTGGTCGGCTACATGGCCGAGTTCGAGAAGGAGCACGCCTGATGAGCGACGCTGACCAGCTCAAGGCTTTGCGCGTACGCATCGACAGCCTCGACGAGAAGATCCTCGAGCTGATCAGCGAACGCGCCCGCTGCGCCACCGATGTGGCACGCGTGAAGATGGCATCCCTGGCCGAAGGCGAGAAGCCGGTGTTCTACCGGCCCGAGCGCGAGGCCTGGGTGCTCAAGCACATCATGGAGTTGAACAAGGGCCCGCTGGATAACGAGGAAGTCGCTCGTCTGTTCCGCGAGATCATGTCCTCCTGCCTGGCCCTTGAGCAGCCGCTCAAGGTCGCCTACCTCGGCCCGGAAGGCACCTTCACCCAGGCCGCGGCGCTCAAGCACTTCGGTCATGCGGTGATCAGCACGCCGATGGCCGCCATCGACGAAGTGTTCCGCGAAGTCGCCGCCGGTGCGGTGAACTTCGGCGTGGTGCCTGTGGAAAACTCCACCGAGGGCGCGGTCAACCACACCCTCGACAGCTTCCTCGAGCACGACCTGGTGATCTGCGGCGAGGTGGAACTGCGCATCCACCACCATCTGCTGGTGGGCGAGAACACCAAGACCAACAACATCACCCGCATCTACTCCCACGCCCAGTCCCTGGCCCAGTGCCGCAAGTGGCTGGACGCGCACTACCCGAACGTCGAGCGCGTGGCGGTTTCCAGCAACGCCGATGCCGCCAAGCGGGTGAAGAGCGAGTGGAACAGCGCGGCGATTGCCGGCGACATGGCAGCCAGCCTGTACGGTCTGGACAAGCTGCACGAGAAGATCGAGGACCGCCCGGACAACTCCACGCGCTTCCTCATGATCGGTAACCAGGAAGTGCCGCCCACCGGCGATGACAAGACTTCCATCATCGTCTCCATGCGCAACAAGCCGGGCGCGCTGCACGAGCTGCTGGTGCCGTTCCACACCAACGGCATCGACCTGACCCGCATCGAGACCCGCCCGTCGCGCAGCGGCAAGTGGACCTACGTGTTCTTCATCGACTTCGTCGGCCACCACAAGGACCCGCTGATCAAGGACGTGCTGGAGAAGATCAGCAGCGAAGCCGTTGCCCTGAAGGTGCTGGGCTCCTACCCGAAGGCCGTGCTCTGATGCCAACGGCTCGCGACGTGCGTTGGCAGACGCTGGCAATCGATCGTGAGGCGCGCGGCCGGACCAAGGGCCAGCGCCCTTGCCTGATCTGGCTGACCGGTTTGAGCGGCTCCGGCAAGTCGACGCTGGCCGATGCCCTGGAGCATCGCTTGCACGAGTCAGGGCGGCATACCTATCTGCTCGATGGCGACAATCTGCGCCACGGGCTGAACCGCGATCTCGGCTTCAGTGCCGAAGATCGCAGTGAGAACATCCGCCGGGTCGGTGAAGTCGGCGCACTCATGGTGGATGCCGGGCTGATTGCGATCGCCGCGTTCATTTCCCCGTTCCGGCAGGACCGGGATAGGGTGCGCGACCTGTTACCCGAGCGCTTCATCGAGGTGCATGTCTCGACGCCGCTGAATGTGTGTGAAGAGCGTGACCCCAAGGGTTTGTACCGGAAGGCGCGTGCTGGCGAGCTTAAGGAGTTCACCGGCATCGATTCGCCATTCGAGGTGCCGCTGGCGGCCGAGCTGACCATCGATACCTCCCTGCTGGCGGTCGACAAAGCCGTCGACCGCATCTGCGACTACCTGGTGGCTGCCGGTTATAGCGAGTCATTTTGAGCGGCCACACCCAAGAGAGAAGTCCATGAGCTGTGATTTCCTTGCCCTGGCCCAGCCGGGCGTACAGAAGCTTTCCCCCTACGTGCCCGGCAAGCCGGTCGATGAACTGGCCCGTGAGCTGAAGCTTGACCCCGCCGGCATCATCAAGCTGGCCAGCAACGAGAACCCGCTGGGCCCGAGCCCGAAGGCGCTCGAAGCGATTCGTGCCGAACTGGCCGAACTGACCCGCTATCCCGATGGAAACGGCTTCGAGCTGAAGAGCCGCCTGGCCGCCCGCTGCGGCGTCGGCACCGCGCAGGTGACCCTGGGCAACGGTTCCAACGACATCCTCGACCTGGTCGCTCGCGCCTACCTCGCGCCCGGCCTGAACGCCGTGTTCAGCCAGTACGCCTTCGCCGTCTACCCGATCTCCACCCAGGCAGTCGGCGCCCAGGGCAAGGTCGTGCCGGCGAAGGACTGGGGCCATGATCTGGAAGCCATGCTGGCAGCCATCGACGCCAACACTCGCGTGGTCTTCATTGCCAACCCGAACAACCCCACCGGCACCTGGTTTGGCCCGGACGCGCTGGAGCGCTTCCTGTCCCAGGTTCCGGAAAACGTCCTGGTGGTACTCGACGAGGCCTACATCGAATACGCCGAAGGCGAAGAGCTGCCGGACGGCCTGAAGTACCTGGCCCGCTACCCGAACCTGCTGGTCTCACGCACCTTCTCCAAGGCCTATGGCCTGGCATCGCTGCGCGTTGGTTACGCGATCTCCTCGGCGCAGGTCGCCGACGTGCTCAACCGCGTGCGCCAGCCGTTCAACGTCAATAGCCTGGCCCTGGCCGCCGCCTGCGCCGCGCTGGACGACGCCGAGTACCTGGCCGAAGGCAAGCGCCTCAACGACGAGGGCATGGTGCAGCTGGAAAACGGCCTGCGTGCTCTGGACCTGCAGTGGATTCCCTCCAAGGGCAACTTCATTGCCGTGGACCTCAAGCGCGACGCCGGCCCGGTCTACCAGGCCCTGCTCGCCGAAGGCGTGATCGTCCGCCCGGTGGGTGGCTACGGCATGCCGCAGCACCTGCGCATCTCCATCGGCCTGCCATCCGAGAACGCCCGCTTCCTCGAAGCGCTGGCCAAGGTGCTCGCCCGTGCCTGATGTCCAGCCGCACAAGCTCCGCCGCCTCGTTGTGGTGGGGCTCGGCCTGATCGGCGGCTCCTTCGCCAAGGGCATCCGCCAGAAGGGCCTGTTCGAAGAAGTGGTCGGCGTCGACCGTGACCCGGAAACCCGCCGCCTCGCGGTGGAGCTGGGCGTGGTCGACCGCTGCGAGGAAAGCCTTGCCGTCGGCTGCCGCGGGGCCGACGTGATCCAGCTCGCCGTGCCGATCCTGGCCATGGAAAAGGTCCTCGGCGAGCTCGCCGCCTTCGACCTGGGCAACGCCATCCTCACCGACGTCGGCAGCGCCAAGGGCAATGTGGTGCGGGCGGCGAAGGCCGTGTTCGGCGGCATGCCGGCGCGCTTCATCCCTGGCCATCCCATCGCCGGCTCCGAGCAGAGCGGGGTGGAAGCGGCCAACGCGAAACTGTTCCGCCGTCATAAAGTCATCCTCACGCCGCTGGATAATGCCGACGCGGATGCGGTCCGCTGTGTCGAAGCGCTCTGGCGTGAGCTGGGCGCGGATGTCGAGCAGATGGACGTCGAGCACCACGACGAAGTCCTGGCGGCGACCAGCCACCTGCCGCACTTGCTGGCCTTCACGCTGGTCGACTCGCTGGCCAAACGCAGCGAGAATCTGGAAATCTTCCGCTATGCCGCTGGCGGCTTCCGCGACTTCACGCGGATCGCCGGCAGCGATCCGGTGATGTGGCACGACATCTTCCTCGCTAATCGCGGGGCGGTGCTGCGCATCCTCGACGTATTCCGTGACGACCTCGATGCCCTGCGCGAGGCCGTCGACAAGGGGGACGGGCAGCAATTGATGGGCGTCTTCACCCGCGCCCGGGTTGCCCGCGAGCATTTCAGCAAAATCCTGGCCCAACGGGCCTATGTGGACGCCATGCACAACAATGACCTGATTTACCTGGCCCAGCCGGGTGGCCGCCTGTCCGGACGTGTTCGCGTACCGGGCGACAAGTCCATTTCGCACCGCTCGATCATGCTCGGCTCCCTGGCCGAAGGCACGACCGAGGTGCAAGGCTTCCTCGAGGGCGAAGACGCCCTGGCCACCATCCAGGCGTTTCGCGACATGGGCGTGGTCATCGAAGGCCCGCACCACGGTCGCGTCACCGTTCATGGCGTCGGCCTGCATGGCCTGAAGCCGCCACCCGGCCCGATCTACCTGGGCAACTCCGGCACCTCCATGCGCCTGCTCAGCGGCCTGCTGGCCGCCCAGCCGTTCGACTCGACCCTGACGGGCGACCCGTCGCTGTCCAAGCGCCCGATGAACCGCGTGGCCAAGCCGCTGCGCGAGATGGGCGCGGTGATCGAGACCGGTCCGGAAGGCCGTCCGCCGCTGACCATTCGTGGCAGCAACAAGCTGACCGGCATGCACTACGAAATGCCGATGGCCAGCGCCCAGGTCAAATCCTGCCTGCTGCTCGCCGGCCTCTATGCCGCCGGTAGCACCTCCACCACTGAGCCCGCCCCGACCCGCGACCACACCGAGCGCATGCTGCGCGGCTTCGGCTATCCGGTCGACGTGGAAGGCGCCACCGCCAAGGTCGAGTCCGGCCACAAGCTGACCGCTACCCAGATCGAAGTCCCGGCTGACATCTCGTCCGCCGCCTTCTTCCTGGTGGCCGCGAGCATCGCCGAGGGTTCCGACCTGACCCTTGAGCACGTCGGCATCAACCCGACCCGTACTGGCGTCATCGACATCCTCAAGCTGATGGGCGCCGACATCACCCTGGAAAACCAGCGTGAAGTGGGTGGCGAGCCGGTCGCCGACATTCGCGTGCGTTCGGCCAAGCTCAAGGGCATCGACATCCCCGAAGACCTGGTGCCGCTGGCCATCGACGAGTTCCCGGTGCTCTTCGTCGCCGCTGCCAATGCCGAAGGCCGCACCGTACTGCGCGGCGCGGAAGAGCTGCGGGTGAAGGAATCCGACCGCATCCAGGTCATGGCCGACGGCCTGATCGCCCTGGGCGTGAAAGCCGAACCGACCCCGGACGGCATCATCATCGAAGGCGGTGCCTACGGTGGCGGCGAAGTCTGGAGCCACGGCGACCACCGCATCGCCATGTCCTTCAGTGTCGCCTCCCTGCGTGCCGGCGCGCTGATCCGCATCCACGACTGCGCCAACGTCGCTACCTCCTTCCCGAACTTCCTCGGGCTGGCTTCCGGCGCGGGCATCCGCGTCGCCGAGGAGAAGAACTGATGAATGCCGAATGGCCGGTCGTCGCCATCGACGGCCCCAGCGGCTCCGGCAAGGGCACCGTCGCCGGCCTGCTGGCCAAGCGCCTGGGCTGGAACCTGCTGGACTCCGGCGCGCTGTACCGCCTGCTGGCGTTCGCCGCCGGTAACCACGGTATCGACCTGACCAACGAGGAAGCCCTCAAGGTCCTGGCCGCGCACCTGGACGTCCAGTTCACCCACGCCAAGGGCGGGCAGGGCCAGCACATCATCCTCGAAGGCGAAGACGTCACCGACACCATCCGTACCGAACAGGTCGGCGCCGGCGCCTCGCAAGTCGCCGCGCTGCCGGCGGTGCGTGATGCGCTGCTGCAACGCCAGCAGGCTTTCCTCGAAGCGCCTGGCCTGGTGGCCGACGGCCGCGACATGGGCACCGTGGTCTTCCCCAGCGCTCAGCTGAAGATATTCCTCACCGCTTCCGCCGAAGAGCGCGCCCGTCGCCGCTACCTGCAGCTCAAGGGCAAGGGCATCGAAAGCGATCAGGCACAGCTGGCGGAAGAGATTCGCGCCCGCGACGAACGCGACAGCCAACGCGCCGTGGCGCCACTGAAGCCGGCCAAGGGAGCGATCCTGGTGGACTCCACCTCGATGGGCATCGATGAGGTGGTGGACAGTATCCTTGCCGAGGTTTCACGGTTGGGATTGGCTGACTGACCGGGCTTTACAACGGAAATCCCCGGCAGCGCCGGGGATTTTCCTTTCAGGGGTAATCGCCACCTCGGGTGCAACTGACGGGCGGTGGGGCGGCATGCCCGGTACTGCGCGAAAATGAGAGTTTCAGGCTGGACTTCGCAGAACCGCGCAGTGCTTCGCCATCAAGGTCTGCGCATTGACGCAGGTGGCATCCATTGCTACCATTCCAGACCTTGTATCGGGAGGGTTTCGCCCATATTGAGCGAAGCGTTCCCTTAAAATCTGAATGTGGAGTGCCCGTTTCGGCGGGTGCAACAGGGGGCCGGCGGGATACCAGTCTTGATCCTGCTGGCTTCTTTTTCATCACTTGACCGTGTTTGCTGGTGACGCGGAATCGGGCTTACAAGCCTTTGACTACAGGTATAGACATGAGCGAAAGCTTCGCAGAACTCTTTGAAGAAAGTCTGAAATCCCTCGACATGCAGCCGGGTGCAATCATCACCGGCATCGTGGTCGACATCGATGGTGACTGGGTCACCGTCCATGCTGGCCTCAAGTCCGAGGGCGTCATCCCGGTCGAGCAGTTCTACAACGAACAGGGCGAGCTGACCATCAATGTGGGTGACGAAGTCCACGTTGCGCTGGACGCGGTAGAAGACGGCTTCGGTGAAACCAAGCTGTCCCGCGAGAAAGCCAAGCGTGCCGAGAGCTGGATTGTTCTGGAAGCTGCTTTCTCTGCCGACGAAGTGGTCAAGGGCGTCATCAACGGCAAGGTCAAGGGTGGCTTCACCGTTGACGTCAACGGCATCCGCGCGTTCCTGCCGGGTTCGCTGGTCGACGTGCGTCCGGTGCGTGACACCACTCACCTGGAAGGCAAAGAGCTCGAGTTCAAGGTCATCAAGCTGGACCAGAAGCGCAACAACGTTGTCGTTTCCCGCCGCAGCGTGCTGGAAGCCGAGAACAGCGCCGAGCGCGAAGCTCTGCTGGAATCCCTGCAGGAAGGCCAGCAGGTCAAAGGTATCGTCAAGAACCTCACCGACTACGGTGCGTTCGTTGACCTGGGCGGCGTCGATGGTCTGCTGCACATCACCGACATGGCCTGGAAGCGTATCAAGCATCCGTCGGAAATCGTCAACGTTGGCGACGAGATCGATGTCAAGGTTCTGAAGTTCGACCGCGAGCGCAACCGCGTATCCCTGGGTCTGAAGCAACTGGGCGAAGACCCATGGGTTGCTATCAAGGCTCGTTACCCGGAAGGCACCCGCGTTACCGCGCGCGTCACCAACCTCACCGACTACGGCTGCTTCGCCGAGCTGGAAGAGGGCGTGGAAGGCCTGGTACACGTTTCCGAAATGGACTGGACCAACAAGAACATCCACCCGTCGAAAGTCGTTCAGGTTGGCGACGAAGTGGAAGTTCAGGTTCTGGACATCGACGAAGAGCGTCGTCGTATCTCCCTGGGCATCAAGCAGTGCAAGTCCAACCCGTGGGAAGACTTCTCCGGCCGCTTCAACAAGGGCGACAAGATCTCCGGCACCATCAAGTCGATCACCGATTTCGGTATCTTCATCGGCCTGGAAGGCGGCATCGACGGTCTGGTTCACCTGTCCGACATCTCCTGGAACGAAGTTGGCGAAGAAGCCGTTCGCCGCTTCAAGAAGGGTGACGAGCTTGAAACCGTCATCCTCTCCGTTGATCCGGAGCGTGAGCGCATCTCCCTGGGCATCAAGCAGCTGGAAGACGATCCGTTCTCCAACTACGCCTCGCTCAACGAGAAGGGCACCATCGTTCGCGGTACCGTGAAGGAAGTTGACGCCAAAGGCGCTGTCATCAGCCTGGGCGGCGAAATCGAAGGCATCCTGAAAGCCTCCGAAATCAGCCGTGACCGCGTTGAAGACGCTCGCAACGTCCTGAAAGAAGGCGAAGAAGTCGAAGCCAAGATCATCAGCATCGACCGCAAGAGCCGCGTCATCTCCCTCTCCATCAAGTCCAAGGACGTTGATGACGAGAAAGATGCGATGAAAGAACTGCGTCACAAGCAAGACGCAGAAAGCACTGGTCCGACCACCATCGGTGACCTGATCCGTGCTCAGATGGAGAACCAGGGCTAATCCCTGCTTCCTCATCCAAGGAAAAGGGCGACTTCGGTCGCCCTTTTTCGTTTCTGTCTTTCGCTGGCGGCGGGCGCGCAGGGCTTTTCTCCGAAGTGAGACGGGCGCTATGGTGCTTGCCCCGTTCCGGTCGCTCTGTTCATGCCATACCTGCTTTTCGTTACCGTCCTCTGGGCGTTTTCCTTCAGCCTGATCGGTGAGTACCTCGCCGGGCAGGTCGACAGCTATTTCGCGGTGCTGACCCGCGTGGTGCTGGCCGGTCTGGTGTTCCTGCCGCTGACCCGCTGGCGTGGCGTGCATCCGCGCTTCATTGCCGGAGTGATGCTGGTGGGGGCGCTGCAGTTCGGCATTACCTATGTCTGCCTGTATCAGAGCTTCCGGGTGCTCACGGTGCCCGAGGTGCTGCTGTTCACCGTGCTGACGCCGCTGCACGTGGCGCTGATCGATGATGCGCTGAATCGCCGCTTCAACGCCTGGGCGCTGCTGGCGGCCGCAGTGGCGGTGCTGGGCGCGGGGATCATTCGTTACGACGGTGTGAGCGGCGACTACATCGAAGGCTTCCTGCTGCTGCAGCTGGCCAATGCCACCTTCGCTGCCGGCCAGGTGCTCTACAAGCATCTGGTGCAGCGTTATCCCTCGGACATCCCGCAATTCCGCCGCTTCGGCTACTTCTTCGTCGGTGCGCTGTTGATCGCGCTGCCGGGTTGGCTGCTGTTCGGCAATCCGCAGAAGCTGCCGAGCACCGAGGTGCAATGGGGCGTGCTGGTGTGGATGGGCCTGCTGGCCACTGCTCTGGGGCAGTTCTGGTGGAACAAGGGCGGCACCCTGGTGGATGCCGGCACCCTGGCGGTGATGAATAACCTGCACGTGCCGGTGGGGCTGCTGATCAATCTGCTGATCTGGGGTAAACAGGCCGATCTGCCGCGCCTGGCGCTGGGGGGGGCGGTGATCGTCGCGTCCCTGGGCGTCAATCGCTTCGGCTTGCGTCGTCACAAGGAGCGCTACGCATGAATATCTCCGGACGTGGCGTGGCGCTGTCCCTGGCGTCGTCCGTGCTGTTCGTGACCTTGCCGGGCTATATCCATGCGTTGGAGCCGCTGACCAGTATCCAGGTGATCGCTCACCGAGTGGTCTGGTCGATTCCCATGGTGTTGCTGCTGGTGTGGTTCACCCGCCAGGGCGGGGTGCTGCGCGACGCGGCCCGGCGCCTGCTGCGCGAGCCTTGGCTGCTGGCGTGTTTCCCGCTGACGGCGGCGATGATGCTGGTGCAATGGGGCGTGTTCATCTGGGCGCCCATGGTCGGGCGCACCCTGGAGCTGTCGCTGGGGTATTTCCTGCTGCCGCTGACCATGGTGCTCTGCGGCCGGGTGTTCTATGGCGAGCGCCTGACGCCGCTGCAGGCCATCGCCGTAACCTTCGCGGCTGCGGGTGTGCTGCATGAGCTGTGGCTGACCCGGGCGTTTTCCTGGTTCAGCATGATTACCGCGCTGGGGTATCCGCCGTATTTCATGCTGCGCCGCAGGATGGGCGTGGATGCGTTGTCCGGCTTCGTCTTCGAGATGGTCGTGCTGCTGCCATTCGCCTTCCTGGCGCTGTGGATGACCGGTAGCGGGCAGGTGCTGGAGGAGGCGCCACGCTTGTGGGCGCTGCTGCCGATGCTGGGGCTGATCAGTGCGCTGGCCTTCGGCGCCATGATGGCGTCCAGCCGGCTGCTGCCGATGGGGTTGTTCGGGATTCTCAGCTATGTCGAGCCGGTACTGCTGTTCGCCATCGCCGTGCTGTTCCTGGGCGAGGCATTCAACCCGGCGCAGATCTGGACCTACGGGCCGATCTGGATCGCCGTGCTGCTGACCGGATGGGACAGTGCGCGAATGCTGCGCCGACAGGCGCGTCGCGAGGCTTTCGAGGTGAAACGCTAGGAAGGGGAAGCGCTCTCCCGCGAGGGGAGAGCGCAGGCGGTCAGTCGAAGCGGCGGTTGCCGACGTCGGCCTTGGCCAGGGTTTCCGGCAGGATGCGGCGGGCGGCGGTGTAGTGGCGCTTCCAGTAGTCGCCATTGAGGTCGGAGACGCGGACCTTCTGGCCGCGACGCGGCGCATGGACGAACTGGTTGTCGCCGACGTAGATGCCGACGTGGTCGACATTGCGGCGGTTGTGGATGCGGAAGAACACCAGATCGCCGGGTTGCAGGTCGTCGCGCGCCACCTTCGGGTTGCCGCGCATGCTGAAGATCTCGCGCGCGGTACGCGGCAGGTCGACTTCATCGACGTTCTGGAACACGTAGTTGACCAGACCGCTGCAGTCGAAGCCGCGCTTGGGTGAAGTGCCGCCCCAGCGGTAGGGCGTGCCGATCATGCTGTAGGCGCGCTGGGTGACCTGGTGCGCCTCGCTCTTGGCCGGCTTGTCGGCCTGAGGCGTCATGGTCAGAAGAGCACTGCCCTGGACCGGGACTCGCAGGTCGATCGGCGCAGGGTGGTAGGAACGCGTGATCTTGGAGGAGGCGGTAGCCTCGGTGGCGGCCAACAGGGTCGCCAAGCCTATGGAAAGGCATGTCAAAATGTTACGTCGCATTCGGCATGTCTTCTTGCTGGTTGATGTCACCCAGACTCCGCTGGATCGCCGTTGCTTCCGGCGCGGTTTCCTTTTTGTCCGTTCAAAAATTCGGGCCATTCTGAACGAGTTTTCATGACAGTTTTTACCGCCTGTCGATTCTGACGGTTGCCATGTGACTTGCCGGAAGTTGCGTGACATGTGCTCGGACCGCTCGGTCACGGTCGCGGCTTATAGCTTCAAGCCCTATACCATGCGGGTTTGGGCGATGACGGAGGGGCGCCGGGCCTCTGATGGCGTAAAGCCAGAGGTGGCGCGCTGCCGCAGGTAGAAACCCGACGAAATGCAGGTTTTTGCGCTGACCCGGGATCAGCCCAGGTGCTGGAGAAGGGCAGGCAGGACCTGTTCGCGCAAGAGCGGCGCGAGGTTGTGCGGGGCGTTGTCGGCGGGAGACAGCCAGGCCAGCTCTTCCAGCTCCGCCGCCGGGCTTACCGGGTGGGGCAGGGCGGCCACATAGACCTGCGCGTCGACCCGGGTATCGGGTTCATTGGCCGCGTCGGCCTGGAAGCGGCCCAGCGGCGTCAGCGCGTTTTCCGTCAGGCGCAGGTTGAGCTCTTCGTCCAGTTCGCGCAGCAGGGCCTGTAACGAGGTTTCACCGGGCTCGTGCTTGCCGCCGGGCAGCATGAAGGCGTGGGTGCCGCGCTTGCGCACCAGCAGCAGGCGTCCGGAGTCGTCGAGCAGGCAGGCGGCGGCGATGCTGAGGGTGGTGCGGGTCATGGCGAGGGGCTTTCCTTGAGAACCTGGTAACGCAGTTGCACGATGCCGCTGGGAAAGCTGCGCTGTTCCAGCAGTTGCAGACGCTGTTCGAGCCCGATGCTGAACAGTGGAATGCCGGCCCCGAGCAAGTGCGGGATGATGCTGACGATCACCTCGTCGAGCAACCCTGCGGCGAGGAAGTTTCCTGCCAGGCTCCCTCCGCCGACCAGCCAGATGCGCTGGCAACCCTTGGCCTGCAAGGCTTCCAGGGCTTCACTCGGTGGGCAGTGCATGAGCTCGACACGGGGGCTTGCCACGGGCAGGTGGTTGGCGCGGGTCAGGACGAGGGACGGCTTGTCCGGATAGGGCCAGTCGCCCTGGTCCAGACAGTGCAGGTAGGTGGCGCGCCCCATCAGCAGGCCGTCGATGCTGGCGTAGAAGGCGCCGTAACCGTAGTCGTCGGTGGCACTGTCGTAGCCCTCCAGCCAGTCCACGCTGCCGTCGGGGCGGGCGATGTACCCGTCCAGGCTAGCAGCCACGAAATAAATGAGAGTCGATCGCACCCTGCTTCTCCGTTGCGGATAGCTCGATCAGAGCATGGCACGGTGGCTGCGGGGTGCTGGGACGTTCATCCGATTCCTGCCGGCGTTGGGCGGCGCGTCAGCCGGCGAGCTCCTCCAGGGTTCGGCCGCGTGTCTCGATGCCGAAGGCCCAGACCACCCCGGCGGCGAGCAGAAAGCACAGTGCGCCGAGGGTGAACACGCCACCTTGGCCGGCCACCGGTAGGATCAGGCCGCTGAGGGTGGGGCCGAGCAGCGAGCCGATGCGTCCGACCGCCGAGGCGAAGCCCGAACCGGTGGCGCGCGCCGAGGTCGGGTAGAGCTCCGGGGTGTAGGTGTAGAGCACCGCCCACATGCCGAACAGAAAGAACTGCATGGCCAGGCCGAAGCCGATCAACAGGCCCAGGCTGCCGCCGAACACTGCGGTCTGCCCGTAGGCATAGGCCATTGCGCCGCCGCCCAGGAGCATCAGCACGCAGCTCGGTTTGCGGCCCCAGCGTTCGACCAGCCACGCCGCGCAGAGGAATCCGGGAATGCCGGCGAGGGAAATCAGTACCGTGTAGTAGACCGACTGGGTGGCGGCGAAGCCCGATTGCTGCAACAGGGCGCTGAGCCAGGAGGTGAGGCCGTAGAAGCCGAGCAGGGCGAAAAACCACAGGCTCCAGACCGTCAGGGTGCGGCTGCGGTAGGCAGGCGACCAGAGTTCGGCGAAGGCGCGGAAGAAGCCCGGCGCGCTCAGTTCCGGGCGCGCCAGCGGGCGCGGTTGTGGCAGGTTGGTCAGCTTGAGCGAGGCCATCACCCGGGCTTCGATGCGCTGCAAGGAGCGCTCGGCCTGATCGAGCAATCCGGCCTGTTCCAGCCAGCGCGGCGATTCGGGGACCATGAAGCGGATCGCCAGCACGAAGATCGCCGGGAACGCCAGCAGCAGGAACAGGCTGCGCCAGCCGGCCACCGGCAGGATGAAGTAGGACAGGCAGCCGGCGGCGATGAAGCCCAGCGGCCAGAAACCATCCATCAGCGCGATGTACTTGCCGCGCTTGTGCGCCGGAATCAATTCCGAGAGCAGCGACTGGGCGATGGGGAACTCCATGCCCATGCCGACTCCCAGCAGCACGCGGTAGAGGGTCAGTTGCTGCAGGTCGCCGGCGGTGGAGCAGAGGTAGCTGGCAATGCCCCAGAGCACGATACTCCACTGGAACACCGGCTTGCGCCCGAAGCGGTCGGCGAGCAACCCGGACAGCGCCGCGCCGATCACCATGCCGACGAAACTGGAACTGGCCAGCAGGCCGGCCTGGGCGCTGGAGAGGCCGAACTCGGCTTTGATCGAGCCGAGCAGGAAGGTCATCATCGCCAGGTCCATGGAGTCGAAGAAGAACGCCAGCGCGATGATCACGAAGATCAACCGGTGGTACGGGCTCAGCGGCAGGCGCTCCAGGCGTTCGGCGGCGGTCGGGCGGTGCGTCATCGCGGCGTTCCTTGTGCGGCGTTCTTGAGCGTTGCGGCCAGTCTGGGAGTGCCTTCCTGGCGCGTCTGTCCCGCACGCGACCTGGGCCATGCCGATTGCGACCGGCGAATAAAACCTGCGCATCGGTTACGCTATGCAGCTATTTGGTCTTTACGTGATATCGAGGTCTGCCTTGTTCTCCCAATTCGCCCTGCACGAACGCCTGCTCAAGGCGCTCGATTCGTTGTCCTTCTCCGAGCCGACCCCGGTCCAGGCCGCGGCCATCCCGAAGGCCCTGGAGGGACGCGACCTGCGGGTGACGGCGCAGACCGGCAGCGGCAAGACCGCCGCCTTCGTGCTGCCGCTGCTGCACCGCCTGCTGACCGAGGAGAAGCCCAAGAGCGGCGCCCGCGCGCTGATCCTGCTGCCGACCCGCGAACTGGCCCAGCAGACCCTCAAGGAAGTGGAGCGCTTCGCCCAGTTCACCTTCATCAAGGCCTGCCTGATCACCGGTGGCGAAGACTTCAAGGTGCAGGGCGCGCGCCTGCGCAAGAACCCGGAAATCATCATCGGCACTCCCGGCCGCCTGAACGAGCAGTTCAACGCCGGCAACCTGCCGCTGGGTGACGTGGAAATGCTGGTGCTCGACGAAGCCGACCGCATGCTCGACATGGGCTTCTCCGAGGACGTGCTCAAGCTCGCCGCACAGTGCCCGGCGCAGCGCCAGACCCTGCTGTTCTCCGCCACCAGCGGTAGCGGTTTGCACGAAATGGTCGAGAAGGTCCTGCGCGAGCCGGAAAACCTGCAACTCAACCGCGTCAGCGAGCTGAACGAGGACGTCAGCCAGCAGGTGATCCTGACCGACGACCTCGCGCACAAGGAAGCCCTGGTGCATTGGCTGATCGGCAACGAGACCTACGACAAGGCGATCATCTTCACCAACACCCGCGTGACCGCCGACCGTCTCACCGGCCGCCTGATCGCCGCCGGGCACAAGGTTTTCGTGTTGCACGGCGAGAAGGACCAGAAGGACCGCAAGCTGGCCATCGAGCGCCTGAAGCAGGGTGCGGTGAAGATCCTCGTCGCCACCGACGTGGCCGCCCGTGGCCTGGACGTCGACGGCCTGGACCTGGTGATCAACTTCGACATCCCGCGTCGTGGTGACGAGTACGTGCACCGCATTGGCCGCACCGGCCGCGCTGGCGCCTCGGGCACCGCGATCTCGCTGGTCGGCCATGGCGACTGGAACCTGATGTCGAGCATCGAGCGCTACCTCAAGCTGCGCTTCGAGCTCCGGACCATCAAGGAACTGAAGGGCACCTACAAGGGGCCGAAGAAGGTCAAGGCGTCCGGCAAGGCTGCCGGCAGCAAGAAGAAAAAGGACGATGCGAAGAAGACCGGCAGCAAGGCACCGGCGAAGAAGAAGCCCGCCGCCAAGCCCAAGGCCGGCCCGTCCAAAGTCGTGAGCCAGGACGGTCTGGCGCCGCTCAAGCGCAAGAAGCCGGCGGCGGAATAAGTCTTTCGTGTCACCTGAAACGCCTCCCCTGACCGGGAGGCGTTTTTGTTTGTGCGCCGCTAGCCCAGCGTCTCCGGCGGTGCCTCGTAGCTTCCCGACTCGTAGCTCACCCCGTGGCGTATCACCGGCGGCGTATCGCCCGCGTGCAGGCTGGTGACGTTGTCGATGATGGTCTTGTCCTCAAGGGTGAGGCGGTCGAGCATCCGCAGGTGGCCGATCCAGTTGTCCACCAGGAACAGCTCCTGCCAGATTTCCTGGTTGCTCACGTCGCGATACAGCGCCCAGCGCTCCGCGCCGTTGCGCAGGCGCAGGCGGCGCAGCGGCTTGGCGGCGCGGACGAAGTCGCGGGTGCGTTCGGCCGGGATGCGGTACTCGATGGAGACCAGCACCGAGCCCCGCTCGGGGTTGAACACGAAGGTCGGCTGGCCCGGCACTCCGCCCGGCGCGCGGGCGATGTTGCTGGCGTCCAGTTCCGGCAGGCGCGAGTTGTAGAGCAGTGCCACCGATACCAGCAGCAGGCAGCCGGCGGCCACCAGCGCGCCCTGCACGCCCAGGGTTTCGGCGAAATGGCCCCAAAGGAAGGAACCCGCCGCCAGACCGCCGTAGATCGCTGTCTGGTAGAGCGCCAGCGCCCGCGCCTTCACCCAGTCCGGCACCAGGATCTGCACCGCCGAGTTGTAGGTAGCTACTGCCGCGATCCAGCAAGCGCCGCCCAGCACCAGCGCGGGGAAGATCACCCAGAGATTGTCGACCCAACCCAGGATCAGCATGACCAGCGCGAGTGTGGCGGCGGCGAAGCTGATCAGCCGGCTGCTGCCCAGCCACTGGCGGGCCTTGCTCACCACCGTGCTGGCGACGATGGCGCCGAGGCCCAGGGCGCCGAGCATGTAGCCGTACACCGAGGCGCTACCGTCCGGGTTGCGGTGCGCCAGCAGCGGCAGCAGGGCCCAGATGGCGCTGGCCGACAGGCCGAACACCGCCGAGCGCAGCATCACCAGGCGGGTGACGCTGGAGTACTGGGTGAAGCGCAGCGCGGCGATCACGCCTTCGAAGATGTGCTCCGGCGGCAGGGTGCGCTTGGGCACATCGCGGCGCCATTGCCAGATTGCCCAGATCAGCGCGGCGTAGCAGATGCAGTTGAACAGGAATACCCAGGACGCCCCAGTGGCCGACAACAGCAGGCCGCCAATGGCCGGGCCGACGGCGCGGGCGACGTTGTAGTTGACGCTGTTGAGCAGCACCGCATCGCCCAGCATGCGCGGCGGCACCTGCTCGTTCACCGCGGCCTGCCAGGCGGGGATGGTGATCGAGCTACCCAGCGACAGCCAGAGGATCGACACGATCAGCATCAGCGGGTCGAGGTAGCCCAGGAACGCCAGCACCGTCACCAGCGCGGCGCCGGAGAGTTCGACGGTCAGGCCCACCAGCATGATCTTGCGGCGGTCGTGGTTGTCGGCCAGCACGCCGGACATGATCGACAGCAGCACCAGCGGCAGCGCAGAGGCGACCTGGATCATTGCCACCATCAGGGGGCTGGCGTGGGCTTCGGTGACTACCCAGGCGGCGGCCACTGATTGCGCCCAGGTGCCCAGGTTGGCGAACAGGTTGCAGATCCAGATGATGCGGAACGCGGCGATGCTGAAGGGCGCGAGGACGCCACTGCGAGGTTCGGCTGGATCGGGTTTGAGGGGGAGATCGTGCTTGGGTGAAACGGACTGCAGCATGGGAACGCCCTTATACCGATGGGCCGGCGGCGGAACCGCGCCGGCGACTTTCCATGCCGGGCAAGTGTAGTGGCTGGGGCGGTTCGCGCCATTGATGATGGTCAGCCGTCGATGGCGTTATCGGTGACTCGCACTGGCCAACTTCGACAGTGCCGGGGTGGCTCCGGGTTGTTAGGCTGCGTCCGAGTTTTCTCCCGCATGACCCAATAAGAGCGAAAAGCCGATGAAGCGACTTTCCACCTGCCTGCTGGCCGGCCTGCTGGCGCTGCCGCAAAGCCTCTGGGCCTGGTCCAATCACACCCTGGGCAGCTACATCGCCCTGCAGCAATTGCCGGCTCTCACCCAGGCGCCAGAGGTCGAGGTGGAGCCGCTGGAGAGCTTCATCAGCCAGCAGCGCGCGGGCCTTGTGAAGCTGCTGGACGAGCAGGAAACCTATGCCCGTGAACACTTCCGCCAGTACCAGCCACGCCCGGATGATCTGCGTCTGACCGAGGACGGTCGCGACGATCTGGGCAAGGCCTTCCTCATGGCGTTGCGCCTGAACCCGGAGATCAAGCTGGCCACCGCCGTGCAGCCGCCGCCGGGCAGCGAGTTGCCGGGCCATGTGGCGCTCAAGCCGGCCGATGTGCTGGTGTTCCACAATCTGTCCGGTTGGGGCCAGTGGCGCTTCGTGCAGTTGCAGGCGGGGGAGAAGATCCCGGCGCTGGACGTGCTGGCCAGCGCCGCCGACGAGCCGGACTTCGGCCACGACATCAACCTGTTCAGTGACAACCCCGGCGAGGTCGGCCAGCGCTACGGCTTCGGCCCCCAGCCGTTCGGCGACCCGCGCTACGAGTTCAGCTCCCAGGCGCCATTCCACATGGGCTTCTACCACGAGGATGCGATCATCTTCACCGGCGCGCCCTACCTTGAGCGCAACTGGCCGGAGTGGCGCGCGTATCAGTTCTATGGCCTGGCGCGCTTCGCCTTCGACAAGGGCCATCCGTACTGGGGCTACCGCTTCCTCGGCTGGGCGATGCACTACATCCAGGACATGACCCAGCCCTACCACTCGACGCCGCTGCCGGGGGAAACCACCACCAGCATGCTGTGGACGGCGGGCAAGTCGATGGCCGGTTTCGATGCCGACAAGCAGGCGGCGATCCAGCGCGTGGCGGACCGGCACACGGGCGTGGAGCGTTATCAGGTGGAGTGGCTGCGCGAGACGCTGCGCCTGGGCGGGCAGTCGCCGCTGGTGGCGGCCTATGCGGATGTCAGTGCCGACGGAAGTTATCCGCCGTATTCGACGGACTATCTGCGTGAGGTGGTGGCAAGCGAATCCCATGCCCATGCGGCGGCGTTCGATGCGGCCATCGGTCATTGGCTGGAAAACGAGAAGACGCCGGCGGGGGATTTCAGCGCGGGGAACTCACCGGAACCGTTCCGTCACGATGAACAGTTGGATGAGCAGATTCTGCAGTTGATCCGGCATTTCGGCGCGCACAGTCGCAACATCGCGAAGGCGGCCCTGCAGCCGTAAAGAGGGCTGGCATTGCCGCCGGGGCTGCGTGGGCCGAGGCGGCAATGCGCAAGTCGCTTAGCCGCCGGAGCAGCCGTTGCCCCACACCTGGTATTCGACGGTGTGACGCTGACCCTGGGAGTCTTCGTAGGTCATGCGCGCCGGCACGATGCCGCACTGGTTGGACACGTCGGTGGTGGAAATCACGTTGGCGACGTCCAGTTTCATGTCGTAGGTGTACTGCTCCACGGCCGCGCTCTGCGCCTGGTCGCCGGCATTCGCCTGCTCGGCCAGGGCGAGCGTCGAGAAGCCGGCCAGGGCCAGGATGACTACAGCTTTCATGAATTTACCTGCCTTGTTCCCGATGCCCGGACATGACTCGTCCGTGACGTTCAGCCGATGGCTGCGTCGGGAAGCGTTGGGGATGATTACGGGTCTTGGGTGGTGTTGCGGCGCGCGCTGTAACAGCACGGAAATAATAGGATTTGCCTGATCCGAGTCATATATCCAGGTGCCAACAAGACTTCGTACTCAGAGGCAATAATCCAGGAATGACGCGGGTTTCAGGGGCGGTTCTGCGGTGGGTGGTCGCAGGTTTGCGACTTTTTCAGGAGTTGGTTCCGTTCGGAATATCTGCGCTGGGTTTTCCCTCACCCCAGCCCTCTCCCGGAGGGAGAGGGGGCAGTCTGTGCCGGCTGACGCTGCGTTCTCATCCTGTGCCGAACGGTTCCCTCTCCCGCTTGAGGAGCGGGGCGCGCAGCCAGGGTCAGGGTGAGGGGCTTTTGATCTTCCAGGAGAGCGAACCCGCCTGCACTCAATCACGCAGCGGCGACTGTGGATCGAGCAGCGAGGTGCGGATGAAGTGCAGGTAGCTGCACACCCGGCGTAGGGGCGAGGAATCGAAGTGCGGTGGCCGGCGGTCGTCGGTGGAGCGGGTCGCGTGGATGGCGTGTTCCACCGCCGCCAGGGCGCGCTGGCGGTTGCTCTCGCTGGGCTGGATGAACAGCCGGATCAGCGCCCGCCCGAGGGCCCGGATCGCCCGGCGCCAGGGCATGCGCTCGGCGTACCAGGGCTCCTTCGGCAGGGCCTCCTGCTCGCGGCGCAGCTCGATGATCGACAGGCCGATCTCCTGCACCTGGAAGGTCCAGCGCAGCAGTCGGCGCTGCACGTCCGGGCGTCCTGTGGATAACCCGTAGGCCTGGTTCAGCAGGTCGCGGGTGCCGCTCTCGAAGCCCGACGACAGGCCCTTTAGCGGATCACTGATGACCCGCACCACGCGCAGGCGCAGCTCGGCTTCCAGGCGCTCCCAGAGCCACGGCCGGTTCGGTGGCAGGATGACGATCGCCGCGACCACCGCCATGCCCATCGACAGCAGCATCGCCAGGTATTCGTTGATGAACGTGTAGGCGTCGTAGCGCGCCAGGTTCGCCGGCAGCGAGGCGATGCAGAACCACACCAGCAGGCCGACGCCATAGCCGCTCCATTTCGGCCGGGTGATCAGGAAGGCGCCGAGGGCGAACACCGGGGCGAGCACGAAGCACAGCAGCGGGAAGCCATCGATGTGCGGCAGCACACGGAAGGTGAGGATGAAGCCGAGCGTGGCGCCGAGCAGGGTGCCGCAGGTCAGTTGCAGCGACAGGCGCTTGGGATTGGGCGATGCGGAGGAGAGGGCGGCGATCAGCACCGAGGTCAGCGCGAAGGTGGCGCCGCTGAGCCAGGAGGTCTCGATCCAGAACACGCCACCGACTATCACCAGCAGCGCGCAACGGAAGCCGGCTACGGCGGCGGCCAGGGCGTTGGCCTTGGGCGTGAAGCGCTCCTTCCACTGTTCGCGCGCGTGCTTGTGCGCGGCCAGGGAGGCGTGGGTCTGGGCGTAGTTGTGCAGGTCGTCGGCGAAGCGGTAGAGCAGTTCGGCGGCGGTCTCGAAATCCAGCTGGTCGGCTTCCCGCGGGCAGGTGTGGCCGAGGGTGGCGCGGGCCTCGCGGATGCGCGGCATCAGATAGTGCTTGCACAGTTCCAGCTGCACGCTCAGGCGCTCGGCGTCGCTTTCCGTGAGCGGCCGGCCGTGCCAGCTGGCGAGCAGTTCGCTGACGTCGATCAGGCACGGCATCAGCACCTCCAGCACGTTGCTGGCCTGGCGTTCGCGCAGGCGGTCGAGCAGCCGCTGCAGGGCGTGGAAGCGCGTGGTCAGTTGCATGAACTCGCTGTTCAGGCGCGCCAGGCGACCGCTGCGCAGGCGCATGTGCGGGTCTTCGAAGGCGGTGACGTTGCGCAGGCTTTCCAGGCCGACCACTTCGGCGGCGATGCGCGCGCTGGCCTGCTCGAAGCGCTCGCGGTCCAGCGTGCCGTTGAGGCCGGCGCTGGCGAGTCCGGCGAAGTCGCCGAAGCGGGTGTTCAGCGCGTTGCGCAGGGCGGCGGTGCTGGTCTGCGGCAGGACCACGGCACTGACCACGCCGGTGCAGAGAATCCCCAGGGTGATCTCGATCACCCGCCACAGCGCCTGCATGAAGGCGCCTTCGGGGTGCAGGGTGGCGGGGATACCGATCATCACCGCGGTGTAGCCGGCGAGCAGGCAGGCATAGGCGCGGAAGTCCCGGTAACGCGCAGCGCCCGCCGTGCACAGGCCGACCCAAATCGCCACGCAGAGCAGGAACAGCACGCGCTCCTGGGCGAACAGGGCGATGAAGGTGACCATCACCGTGAGCCCGGCCAGGGTGCCGAGGATGCGGTAGAAACTCTTCGCCAGCACCTGGCCACTCTGCGGCTGCAGCACGATGAAGGCGCTCACCAGCACGGTATTGGGCTGCGGCAGTTCAAGTCGGTAGGCCAGCCACAGCGCGGTGAAGGCGGTGATCAGCGTCTTGAGGATGAACATCCAGGTGACGCCGTCGGTGTGCGCCCAGTCGGACAGGGCGAAGCGCAGCGCGGCAGCCTTGGGCAGGCGCACGGAGAGACTGCTCATCGGTCTTATCTCGTCTGGCTTGGGGCGGGAATCGGGCCTTCAGGACCCTGTAGTTGGAAGGCGGAGCAAAGGGGGGGGAGCACGTTGCACGAAAGGCGGAGCACGGCTGCTTGTCCTGGGGCGTTGCGGGAGACCGCGTTGGGGACGGCGATTCTAGAAGTGCGTCGGGGGCAGGATAAGCTGACGGATGGGCGAATTATTGTTACCTGAAAGTACAATAATCCCCGCGCGGCACCTGTGCGACAATTCGCCGCCTGTCATGAGTCTGTAACAAGGCGTTGCTCGGTCGAGCGCCGTTGCAGAGGCCGCCCGCCGTGGCGCCTGGACAGGCTCTTCAGGAGAAATGATGGACCTGCTGCACAACATGCGTGCTTTCGTCTGTGTCGCCGAAACCGGCAGCTTCACCGCCGCCGCCCAGCGCATGGACCTCACCACCGCGTACGTCTCGCGGACGGTGGCCAAACTCGAAGCGCACCTGCGCACCCGCCTGCTGCACCGCACCACCCGCCGCATCGCCCTTACCGAAGCCGGCCAGCGCTACCTGCAGCGCTGCCAGCAGATCCTCGGCTACATCGAGGAGGCGGAAGCCGAAGCGGGGGACGCCCATGCCCGGCCCCACGGCAAGGTGAAAGTCCATGCCATGACCGGCATCGGCCAGCATTACCTGATCCGCGCGATCTCGCAGTATTGCGAGATCTACCCGGAGGTCAGTTTCGACCTGACCCTGGCCAACCGCATTACCGACATCCTCGACGAGGGCTACGACATTTCCGTGGTCATCGCCCAGGAGCTGCCGGACTCGGGCTTCGTCTCCAAGCGCATCGGCAAGACCTACAGCGTGCTCTGCGCATCTCCCGAGTACGTGGCGCGTCATGGCATGCCACAGAAACTTGCTGAGCTCACCGAGCACCGCTGCCTGCGCCTGGTGAACTCGGTGATGTCCCTGGACAAGTGGCTGTTCGACGGCCCGGACGGCCAGGAACTGGTGGGCATCAACCACAGCCATTTCCAGGTCAACACCGCCGACGCCATGACCGAGGCGGTGCGCGCCGGCATGGGCATCGGCGCGCTGCCGGTGTATTCCGCCGTGCAGGGTCTCAAGGATGGCAGCCTGGTGCGCGTGCTGCCGGACTACAGCCTGTTCCACCTCAACGTCTATGCGCTGTATCCGTCGCGCCAGTACCTCGACGCGAAGATCCGCACCTGGGTGGAGTTCCTGCGTGATTGCGTGCCCGGCATGCTCGAGGAGCACGAAAGGATGATGGCTCAGCACGGGCGTGCTGCTTTGGTCTGATAGCCGCGTACGACCGCCAGAAGTCGCACTTATGGGGCCCATCAGTACGGGGCCCCGAGTGGTAAGACCATGGTCGAATGGCTCGGAAGAGGGTGTCGCCGTTACAACTGACGGCAACAAAAACAACACTCTTCACCGAGGTAGAACGCCATGACTGCGGCATCCGTGTACCCCGTGCGTCCCGAAGTGGCCGCGACCACTCTGACCGACGAGGCCACCTACAAGAAGCTGTACCAGCAGTCGGTGGTCAACCCCGACGGTTTCTGGCGCGAACAGGCCCAGCGCATCGACTGGATCAAGCCGTTCACCAAGGTCAAGCAAACCTCCTTCGACGATCACCACGTCGACATCAAGTGGTTCGCCGACGGCACCCTGAACCTCTCCTACAACTGCCTTGATCGCCACCTCGCCGAGCGCGGCGACCAGGTCGCCATTATCTGGGAAGGCGACGACCCGGCGGATCACAGGGAAATCACCTACCGCGAGCTGCACGAGCAGGTCTGCAAGTTCGCCAACGCCTTGCGTGGCCAGGACGTGCACCGTGGCGACGTGGTGACCATCTACATGCCGATGATCCCGGAAGCCGTGGTGGCCATGCTGGCCTGCGCCCGCATCGGCGCGATCCACTCCGTGGTGTTCGGCGGCTTCTCCCCCGAGGCGCTGGCCGGCCGCATCATCGACTGCCGCTCCAAGGTGGTGATCACCGCCGATGAAGGCGTGCGCGGCGGCAAGAAGACCCCGCTAAAGGCCAACGTCGACGACGCGCTGACCAATCCCGAAACCAGCAGCGTGCAGAAGATCATCGTCTGCAAGCGCACCGGCGCGGACATCAAGTGGAACCAGCACCGCGACGTGTGGTTCGAGGACCTGATGAAGGTCGCGGGCTCCACCTGCGCACCGAAGGAAATGGGCGCCGAGGACCCGCTGTTCATCCTCTACACCTCCGGCTCCACCGGCAAACCCAAGGGTGTGCTGCACACCACCGGCGGCTATCTGGTCTACGCCTCGCTGACCCACGAGCGCGTGTTCGACTACCGTCCGGGCGAAGTCTTCTGGTGCACCGCCGACATCGGCTGGGTCACCGGCCACACCTACGTCGTCTACGGCCCGCTGGCCAACGGCGCGACCACCGTGCTGTTCGAGGGCGTGCCGAACTACCCGGACATCTCCCGCGTCGCCAAGATCGTCGACAAGCACAAGGTCAACATCCTCTACACCGCACCCACCGCCATCCGCGCCATGATGGCCGAGGGCAAGGCCGCAGTAGAAGGCGCTGACGGTTCCAGCCTGCGCCTGCTGGGTTCGGTGGGCGAGCCGATCAACCCAGAAGCCTGGCAGTGGTACTACGAGACCGTCGGCCAGTCGCGCTGCCCGATCGTCGACACCTGGTGGCAGACCGAAACCGGCGCCTGCCTGATGACCCCGCTGCCGGGCGCCCATGGCCTGAAGCCGGGCTCCGCCGCCAAGCCGTTCTTCGGCGTGGTGCCGGCGCTGGTGGATAACCTGGGCAACATCCTGGAAGGGGCCACCGAGGGCAACCTGGTGATCCTCGACTCCTGGCCGGGCCAGGCGCGCACCCTGTACGGCGACCACGACCGCTACGTGGACACCTACTTCAAGACCTTCAAGGGCATGTACTTCACCGGCGACGGCGCCCGTCGCGACGAGGACGGCTACTACTGGATCACCGGCCGCGTGGATGACGTGCTGAACGTCTCCGGCCACCGCATGGGCACCGCCGAGATCGAGAGCGCCCTGGTCGCCCACCCGAAAGTGGCCGAGGCCGCGGTGGTCGGCGTGCCGCACGACATCAAGGGGCAGGGCATCTATGTCTACGTCACCCTGAATGCCGGCGAGGAATCCAGCGAGCAGCTGCGCCAGGAGCTGCGTGCCTGGGTGCGCAAGGAGATCGGCCCGATCGCCACCCCGGACGTGATCCAGTGGGCGCCCGGCCTGCCGAAAACCCGCTCGGGCAAGATCATGCGCCGCATCCTGCGCAAGATCGCCACGGCCGAGTACGACGCGTTGGGTGACATCTCCACCCTGGCCGATCCGGGCGTGGTCCAGCATCTGGTCGAGACGCACCAGTCCATGCGCGCGGCCTGATCCGCAGCACGATGAAAAACGCCCCGCTTGCCGGGGCGTTTTTCTTTTTGAGGCTATGGCTTTTCGTAGGAGCGAGCTTGCTCGCGAACTCGACTAACACCGGTCCTTCCGCCGGATCGCGGACAAGGGCTAGGCGCCCCCGTCTCTCCTACGGGAGCAAAGCGGCCGCGGCATGCGCAGCTCTATGTTCTTGACGACTTCCAGAGAAATTTCAGTGCACTCAGGACTGCCCCTTTCAGGAGGCCTCGTTGAATCGAACAAGCTCGCTCCTACAGTGTGCGTCGTTCTCCCCGGTAACATTTCAGCGTGACAAATTGAGGCGTCAGGAAACAATTCGCACAGCCTTGGTACGCATTTTCTGTCGACTTCGAGTGAGCCAATATTCCGCAACCCGCATGAATAGCGGGTGGATAAATTGTTGGCCTGATAACTGCAGGTAAAATTGGTTTTACTACTCGCTTCCGGATCACTTAATATCCGCGCCGTCAAGCCGCAGGGGCTCTGTCCCTAGCGCTTCTATAATTACTTGTCGCATTGAAGAAATAACCGCTCAGGGGCTGTCGCTAGAATGCCGATCACCCCGGTAGGCGTGCTTTTCCACGAGGAACACGCCGGCAATGCGCAGAGAAACAATAACCTTCACTTCTGCCGGGCAGCCTGGGCCAACCCCTTCCTCCTGCCAATCGAAGTCTTACCCTCGAAGGAGTTACTGATGAAGAAGTTTGCACTTCTCGGTGCGCTGGCCCTGTCCGCGCTTTCCCTGGTTGCCCACGCTGACGACAAGCCTGTCCGCATCGGTATCGAAGCCGGTTACCCGCCGTTCTCCTTCAAGACGCCCGATGGCAAGCTCGCCGGTTTCGACGTGGATATCGGCAACGCCCTGTGCGAAGAGATGAAGGTCAAGTGCACCTGGGTCGAGCAGGAATTCGACGGCCTGATCCCGGCACTGAAGGTTCGCAAGATCGACGCCATCCTCTCGTCCATGACCATCACCGACGAGCGCAAGAAGTCCGTCGACTTCACCAACAAGTACTACCACACCCCCGCGCGCTTCGTGATGAAGCAAGGCGCCACCCTGGCCGACCCGCTGGTGGACCTGAAGGGCAAGAAGGTCGGCGTACTGCGCGCCAGCGTGCATGACCGCTACGCCACCGACGTGCTGGCTCCGGCCGGTATCGAAGTGGTGCGCTACGGCTCGCAGCAGGAAGCCAACATGGACCTGGTGTCCGGCCGCATCGACGCGACCATGGCCGACTCCGTCAACCTCGACGACGGCTTCCTGAAAACCGACGCTGGCAAGGGCTACGCTTTCGTAGGTCCGGAATACAACGATCCGAAGTACTTCGGTGGTGGCGCCGGCATCGCCGTGCGCAAGGGCGATACCGCCCTGGTCGAGAAATTCAACGCGGCCATCGCCGGCATCCGTGCCAACGGCAAGTACAAGCAAGTACAGGACAAGTACTTCAAGTTCGACGTCTACGGCGGGAACTGATCAACGTCCACGAAAGTGGCGCAAACCCGGGTCCTTTCCTGAAGTTTGTGCCACTTTTTTATTGGGGGCGATCCCGCGTCGGGTGATCGCCCTGCAGCGTCCGTGCGGTTGCGGACGGCGTCCGGTCTAGAGGTGCGAAACTATGTTCAATGGCTACGGAGCCACCATCGTCGATGGTGCCTGGCTGACGCTTCAGCTGTCGTTGCTGTCGATGGCCCTGGCGATCGCCCTGGGCCTGCTCGGTGCGGCCATCCGCCTGTCGCCGGTGAAGTGGCTGGCCTGGTGCGGCGACCTCTATGCCACCGTGATCCGCGGCGTGCCGGACCTGGTGCTGATCCTGCTGATCTTCTACGGCGGCCAGGCTGCGGTGAACTGGGTCGCGCCAATGGTTGGCTACGAGGACTACATCGACCTCAACCCGTTCGCCTCCGGCGTCGGCACCCTGGGCTTCATCTTCGGCGCCTACCTGTCCGAGACCTTCCGTGGCGCCTTCATGGCCATCCCGAAAGGGCAGGGCGAGGCTGGTTTCGCCTACGGCATGAGCGGGCTTCAGGTGTTCTTCCGCATTCAGGTGCCGCAGATGATCCGCCTGGCCATCCCCGGCTTCACCAACAACTGGCTGGTGCTGGTCAAGGCCACCGCGCTGATCTCCGTGGTCGGCCTGCAGGACATGATGTTCAAGGCCAAGCAGGCCTCGGACGCCACCCGCGAACCCTTCACCTATTTCCTCGCCGTGGCGGCGCTGTACCTGGTGGTCACCACCGTCTCCCTGGTACTGCTGCGCATGCTTGAACGCCGCTATTCGGTCGGCGTGAAAGTCGCCGAGCTTTGAGACCGGGAGCCTGATCATGATCTTCGACTTCTCCGTCATCTGGGACAGCCTGCCGCTCTACTTCAGCGGCCTGCTGGTGACCCTCAAGCTGCTGGCGATCTCGCTGTTCTTCGGCCTCGTGGCGGCGGTGCCGCTGGCGCTGATGCGCTGCTCGAAGAATCCAGCGGTGAACCTGCCGGCCTGGCTCTACACCTATGTGATCCGCGGCACCCCGATGCTGGTGCAACTGTTCCTCATCTACTACGGCCTGGCGCAGTTCGAGTTTGTGCGTGAAAGCGCGATGTGGCCGCTGCTGTCCAATGCGACCTTCTGCGCCTGCGCCGCGTTCGCCATCAACACCAGCGCCTACACCGCCGAGATCCTCGCCGGCAGCATCCGCGCCACCCCGCACGGCGAGATCGAAGCCGCCAAGGCCATGGGCATGTCGCGGATCAAGATGTATCGCCGCATCCTGCTGCCCTCGGCCCTGCGCCGCGCGCTGCCGCAGTACAGCAACGAAGTGATCATGATGCTGCAGACCACCAGCCTTGCGTCCATCGTGACCCTGGTGGACATCACTGGCGCCGCGCGCACCGTGTACTCGCAGTACTACCTGCCGTTCGAGGCGTTCATCACCGCCGGCATCTTCTACCTGATCATGACCTTCACCCTGGTGCGCCTGTTCAAGCTGGCCGAGCGCCGCTGGCTGGCCTATCTCGCGCCGCGCAAGCACTGAGGAGTCGACTGTGGAACGTATCGATCATCTGTTGCCGTGGAGCAGCCTGGGCAGCGAGCGCCGCCTGAGCGTGTTCCGCTACGGCAAGGGCCCGCGCAAGGTCTACATCCAGTCCAGCCTGCATGCCGACGAGCTGCCGGGCATGCGCACCGCCTGGGAGCTCAAGCAGCGCCTGGCGGAGCTCGAGTCGCGCGGGCAGCTCAAGTGCGTCATCGAGCTGGTGCCGGTGGCCAACCCCATCGGCCTGGGGCAGACCCTGCAGGCCAGCCACCTGGGGCGTTTCGAATTCGGCAGCGGGAAGAACTTCAACCGCGATTTCGTCGAGCTGAGTGCGCTGGTCGCCGAGCGCGTCGGCAGCCAGCTGGGCGCTGATGAACGTGCCAATGTCGAGCTGATCCGCCAGGCCATGCGCGATAGCCTCGATGCGCTGCCGCCGGCCTCGTCCGAGCTGCAGGGCATGCAGCGCATCCTGCTGCGCCACGCCTGCGACGCCGAGGTGGTGCTTGACCTGCACTGCGACTTCGACGCCGCCATCCATGTCTACGCGATCCCGCAGCACTGGCCGCGCTGGAAGTCCCTCGCCGCGCGCCTGAAGGCTGGTGTCGCGCTGCTCGCCGAAGATTCCGGCGGCAGCTCCTTCGACGAGTCCTGCTCGCTACCCTGGCTGCGCCTGTCCCAGGCCTTCCCGCAGGCGGCGATTCCGCTGGCGTGCCTGGCGACCACCGTCGAGCTGGGCGGCGTGGCTGATACCCGTGTCGACCAGGCTCGAGCCAATGCCGAAGCCATCCTCGGCTTCCTCGCCGAGCAGGGATTGATCGACGGCGACTGGCCGGCGGCGCCGGCTGAATGTTGCGAAGGCATGCCTTTCGAAGGCACCGAATACCTCTACGCACCCCACGCCGGTGTCGTGAGCTTCCTGCGCAAGGCGGGGGAGTGGGTGGAGAAGGGCGACGCGCTGTTCGAGGTGGTCGACCCGCTGAACGACAAGGTCAGCACCGTTTGCGCCGGGACTTCCGGCGTGCTGTTCGCCATCGAGCGTGGGCGCTATGCCCAGCCAGGGCTTTGGCTGGCCAAGGTGGCCGGGCGTGAGCCGTTCCGCAAGGGCCGGCTGATCAACGACTGAATTCGAGAACCGACACCATGTACAAACTGGAAATCCAGGACCTGCACAAGCGCTACGGCAACCACGAGGTGCTCAAGGGCGTCTCCCTGGCGGCGAAGGCGGGCGACGTGATCAGCATCATCGGCTCCTCCGGCTCGGGCAAAAGTACCTTCCTGCGCTGCATCAACCTGCTGGAACAGCCCCACGCCGGCAAGATCCTGCTCAACGGCGAAGAGCTCAAGCTCGTGCCGAACAAGGACGGCGCGCTCAAGGCCGCCGATGCCAAGCAGCTGCAGCGCATGCGCTCGCGTCTGTCCATGGTGTTCCAGCACTTCAACCTGTGGTCGCACATGAGCGCCCTGGAAAACGTCATCGAAGCGCCGGTCCACGTGCTGGGCGTGTCGAAGAAAGAGGCGCTGGAAAAGGCCGAGCACTACCTGGCGAAAGTCGGCGTGGCGCACCGCAAGGATGCCTACCCGGCGCATATGTCCGGCGGCGAGCAGCAGCGTGTGGCCATCGCCCGCGCGCTGGCGGTCGAGCCGGAAGTCATGCTGTTCGACGAACCGACCTCGGCGCTCGACCCCGAGCTGGTCGGCGAAGTCCTGCGCGTGATGCAGGACCTCGCCCAGGAAGGCCGCACCATGGTGGTGGTGACCCACGAGATGGGCTTTGCCCGTGAAGTCTCCAACCAGCTGGTGTTCCTCCACAAAGGTCTGGTGGAAGAGGCAGGCTGCCCGAAGGAAGTCCTGGCCAATCCGCAATCGGAGCGCCTGAAGCAGTTCCTTTCCGGCAGCTTGAAGTAAGCTGTCTGTCATCCCGTGTCGCCTGGTGACCTCGTCGCATGACCGCACAACGCATCGGATTCCTCCTCTGGCCGCACACCCGTGCGCTGACCCTGGCGCTGGCCGAGGAGGCCCTGCGGGTCGCCCGCCGGCTGCATCCGGAGGCGCTCTACGATCCGGTGTTCATGAGCGCCGAAACGGTCGCCGAAGCCGATGGCTGGCGTCTGCCGGGGCAGCCCTGGAATGGTGTGCTGGAGCAGTGCCAGCGCATCTTCCTGGTCGCCGATGAGGTTCCGCAGCAGGTTTCCGCGCCCCTGGCCGCGGCGCTCAAGCAGCTGTCGCGAGGCGGCGTGAGCATCGGCGCGCTCTCCGCCGGCATCTACCCGCTGGCGCAGCTCGGTCTGCTCGACGGCTACCGCGCCGCCGTGCACTGGCGCTGGCACGACGACTTCACCGAGCGTTACCCCAAGGTCATCGCCACCAACCACCTGTTCGAGTGGGACCGCGACCGCCTCAGCGCCTGCGGCGGCATGGCCGTGCTCGACCTGTTGCTGGCCGTGCTCTCCCGCGACCATGGTGCGGAACTGGCCGGTGCGGTCTCCGAAGAACTGGTGGTGGAGCGCATCCGCGAAGGCTCCGAACGCCAGCGTATCCCGCTGAAGAACCGCCTCGGCTCCAGCCACCCGAAGCTGACCCAGGCGGTGCTGCTGATGGAAGCGAATATCGAAGAGCCGCTGACCACCGACGAGATCGCCCAGCATGTGTGCGTCTCGCGTCGTCAGCTGGAGCGCATCTTCAAGCAATACCTGACCCGCGTGCCCAGCCAGTACTACCTGGAACTGCGCCTGAACCGCGCGCGGCAGATGCTCATGCAGACCAGCAAATCGATCATCCAGATCGGCCTGTCCTGCGGCTTCTCCAGCGGTCCGCACTTCTCCAGCGCCTATCGCAACTTCTTCGGCGTGACCCCGCGCGAAGACCGCAACCAGCGTCGCGGGCAGGGGGCTGCGGAAGCCGCTCCGGTGGTCGCCGAGCGCGGCTGATTTCGCGGTCCGATCATTTTTCGGGGCGTTCTTGCCGGCTGACTCCATGGCTTTCACCTGCGCCGAACTGTCCCCTCTCCCTCTGGGAGAGGGTTAGGGTGAGGGGGCTCTGCTGGCACCGTAGGGCGAATAACCTGGAACAGGTTATCCACCGTTCCGGGCACGGCGGATAACGCTGGCGCGTTATGCGCCCTACGAATCTCTCGCCAGATACGTCGGCGTCATACGGTTCGCGAGCAAGCTCGCTCCTACAGAATCTTCCCTCTTCGCCTTATTCCTGACCGTTCGTTCGCCGTGCGAACAAATTCCACGCCCCCTTGTACCCGCAGCAGTCCGCAAGCCTTACACTGCGCCTTCCCGACGCTTTCTGTCGCATTTCCGTAAAGCTCGGCAATCCGTGGGTTGGCGCTATAACAAGTTGTCGCATGGCGGCAATGCCGACCTGACAATCGTCCCTACAATCCTTCCATCGATAGCCGCCTCAACCAGGCAGGAGAACACCGATGTCCGCTCCGCAAGCTCAGGTCCAACGTTCCGATTTCGACCAGGTCATGGTTCCCAACTATTCGCCGGCTGCCTTCATTCCGGTGCGTGGTGAGGGTTCCCGAGTCTGGGATCAGAGCGGCCGAGAGCTGATCGACTTTGCCGGCGGCATCGCAGTGAACTCCCTGGGCCACGCCCACCCGGCCCTGATGAAGGCGCTGACCGAGCAGGCCGGCAAGATCTGGCACGTCTCCAACGTGTTCACCAACGAGCCGGCCCTGCGCCTGGCCAAGAAGCTGATCGACTCGACCTTCGCCGAGCGCGTGTTCTTCGCCAACTCCGGCGCCGAGGCCAACGAGGCCGCGCTGAAGCTGGCCCGTCGTTATGCCCACGACGTCTACGGCCCCGAGAAGTACGAGATCATCTCGATGGTCAACAGCTTCCACGGCCGTACCCTGTTCACCGTCAACGTCGGTGGCCAGGCCAAGTACTCCGACGGCTTCGGCCCGAAGGTGCAGGGCATCACCCACATTCCGTTCAATGACCTGGACGCGCTGAAGGCCGCCATCTCCGACAAGACCTGCGCCGTGATCATCGAGCCGGTGCAGGGCGAGAGCGGCGTGCTGCCGGCCGACAAGGCGTACCTGGAAGGCGTGCGCAAGCTGTGCGACGAGAACAACGCACTGCTGATCTTCGACGAAGTGCAGAGTGGTTTCGGCCGTATCGGCTACCTCTACGCCCACCAGTACTACGGCGTGAACCCGGACATCCTGTCCAGCGCCAAGGGCCTGGGCGGCGGCTTCCCGATCGGTGCCATGCTCACCACCGCGAAGATCGCCGAGCATCTGGTGGTCGGCACCCACGGCACTACCTACGGCGGCAACCCGCTGGCGTGCGCCGTTGCCGGTGCAGCCTTCGACGTGATCAACACCCCGGAAGTGCTCGAAGGCGTAAAAGCCAAGCACGAGCGCTTCAAGGTCCGCCTGGAGAAGATGGCCGCCGAGTACGGCATCTTCACCCAGGTGCGCGGCATGGGCATGCTGATCGGCGCCGTACTGGCCGACGCCTGGAAGGGCAAGGCCAAGGACGTGCTGAACGCCGCCGAGAAAGAGGCCGTGATGATCCTGCAGGCCGGCCCGGACGTGGTGCGCTTCGCGCCCAGCCTGGTGATCCCGGACGCCGACATCGACGAAGGTCTGGATCGCCTCGAGCGCGCCATCGCCAAGCTGACCCGCGGCTGACGCCGGCGACTAAGCTGAATCTGCGGCGGAGCGATTTCGCCGCTTCACCGGCCGGGATGCTCCGGCCGGTTTCCGAATGCCCTGGTGAGTGCGGCACAGGTCGTGTCGCGCCCACGAATCATGAAACTTTTGTCTGGTTAGAGGAGTGACGCCATGCTGGTGATGCGCCCCGCCCAAGTGGCCGACCTGCAGCAGGTGCAGCGTCTCGCCGCGGACAGCCCGGTCGGCGTCACGTCGCTGCCGGACGACGCGGAACGCCTGCGGGAAAAAATCCTTGCCTCGGAGGCCTCGTTCGCCGCCGAAGTGAGCTTCAACGGTGAGGAAAGCTATTTCTTCGTGCTGGAAGACAGCGTCAGCGGCCGCCTGGTCGGCTGCTCGGCGATCGTCGCGTCGGCGGGCTTTTCCGAGCCCTTCTACAGCTTCCGCAACGAAACCTTCGTGCACGCTTCCCGCGAGCTGAAGATCCATAACAAGATTCATGTCCTCTCGCTGTGCCATGACCTGACCGGCAACAGCCTGCTGACCAGCTTCTACGTCGAGCGCGACCTGGTGAATACGCCGATCGCCGAGCTCAACTCCCGTGGCCGCCTGCTGTTCATGGCCAGCCATCCGGAGCGCTTCGCCGAGGCGGTGGTGGTGGAGATCGTCGGCTACAGCGACGACCAGGGCCAATCGCCGTTCTGGAACGCCATCGGACGCAACTTCTTCGACCTCGACTACTCCGCGGCGGAGAAGCTCTCGGGCCTGAAGAGCCGTACCTTCCTCGCCGAGCTGATGCCGCACTACCCGATCTACGTGCCGCTGCTGCCGGACGAGGCGCAGGAGTCCATGGGCCAGGTGCACCCGCGTGCGCAGATCACCTTCGACATCCTGATGCGCGACGGCTTCGAGTCCGACAACTACATCGACATCTTCGACGGCGGCCCGACCCTGCACGCGCCCATCTCCAGCATCCGCTCCATCGCCCAGAGCCGGCAGGTGCCGGTGCGCATCGGCGAGGGCGGCAAGGGTAACCGCGGCTACCTGGTCACCAACGGCCAGCTGCAGGACTTCCGCGCCATCGTCGCCGAACTCGACTGGGCACCCGGCAAGCCGGTGACCCTGAACCAGGAAGCCGCCGACGCTCTGGGCGTCGGCGAAGGCGCCAGCGTGCGCCTGGTCGCGATCTGAGGGGAGAGAACATGATCGTCCGTCCCGTAACCAGCGCCGACCTTCCGGCCCTGTTCGACCTGGCGCGCAGCACCGGCACCGGTCTGACCACGCTGCCGGCCAACGAGCAGCGCCTGCAGCATCGCGTCAACTGGGCCGAGAAGGCCTTCCGTGGCGAGGCAGAGCGTGCCGATGCCGACTACCTGTTCGTCCTCGAGAGCGACGACGGCAAGGTGGTGGGGATTTCCGCCGTGGCCGGCGCCGTTGGCCTGCGCGAGCCCTGGTACAACTACCGCGTTGGTCTGACCGTCAGCGCCTCCCAGGAACTGGGCATCCACCGCGAGATCCCCACGCTGTTCCTGGCCAACGACCTCACCGGGCAGTCCGAGCTGTGCTCGCTGTTCCTGCATGCCGACCATCGCACCGGCCTCAACGGCCGCCTGCTGTCCAAGGCGCGCTTCCTGTTCATCGCCGAGTTCCGCGAACTGTTCGGTGACAAGGTGATCGCCGAGATGCGCGGCATGTCCGATGGCGATGGCCGTTCGCCGTTCTGGGAGAGCCTCGGCCGGCACTTCTTCAAGATGGAATTCAGCCAGGCCGACTACCTGACTGGCGTGGGCAACAAGTCCTTCATCGCCGAGCTGATGCCCAAGTTCCCGCTCTACACCTGCTTCCTCTCGGAAGAGGCGCGCGCGGTGATCGGCCGCGTGCATCCGGACACCGAGCCGGCGCTGGCCATGCTCAAAGCCGAGGGCTTCAGCTACCAGGGCTACGTCGACATTTTCGACGCCGGCCCCGCCATCGAGGCGCCGACCGACAAGATCCGCCCGATCGCCGACAGCCAGACTCTGGTGCTCGCCATCGGCACGCCGGGCGACGACGCCGAACCCTTCCTGATCCACAACCGCAAGCGCGAGGAATGCCGCATCACCGCGGCGCCGGCGCGCGTGGCCGCCGGCTCGCTGGTGGTCGACGCGTTGACCGCCAAGCGCCTGCGCCTGTCCGCCGGGGCTTCAGTCCGCGCGGTGCCTCTCTCCGGAAAACGCAACTGACGCCGTGAGGCGTCAGGGGAGCCTGATGATGAATACCCACTACATTGCCGGCCAGTGGCTGGCGGGCGAAGGCGAGCCGCTGGAGTCCCTCTGCCCGGTCAGCCAGGCCGTGGTCTGGAGCGGCCGCGCCGCCTCGGCCGCGCAGGTCGGCGCCGCCGTTGCCGCAGCACGCGCCGCCTTCCCGGCCTGGGCCCGTCGCCCGGTGGAAGAGCGCATCGCCGTGCTGGAGCGCTTCGCAGCCGCCCTCAAGGGCCGTGCCGAGGAGCTGGCCCGCGCCATTGGCGAAGAAACCGGCAAGCCGCTGTGGGAAGCCGCCACCGAAGTGACCAGCATGGTCAACAAGGTCGCCATCTCGGTCCAGGCCTTCCGCGAACGTACCGGCGAGAAGAGCGGCCCGCTGGCCGACGCCACCGCCGTGCTGCGCCACAAGCCCCACGGCGTGGTCGCCGTGTTCGGCCCCTACAACTTCCCGGGCCACCTGCCCAACGGCCATATCGTGCCGGCGCTGCTGGCAGGGAATACCGTGGTGTTCAAGCCCAGCGAGCTGACCCCGAAGGTCGCCGAGCTGACCCTGCAGGCCTGGATCGAGGCAGGCATTCCCGCCGGCGTGATCAACCTGGTGCAGGGCGCTCGTGATACGGGCGTAGCGCTGGCCAGCAACGACGACATCGACGGCCTGTTCTTCACCGGCTCCAGCCGCACCGGCAACCTGCTGCACAGCCAGTTCGGCGGCCGTCCGCAGAAGATCCTGGCGCTGGAGATGGGCGGCAACAACCCGCTGGTGGTCGATGAAGTGAAAGACGTCGACGCCGCCGTCTACACCATCATCCAGTCCGCCTTCATTTCCGCCGGCCAGCGCTGCACCTGCGCCCGCCGCCTGCTGGTGCCGCAGGGCGCCTGGGGCGACGCGCTGATCGAGCGCCTGGTGGCCGTGGCCTCGACCATCAAGGTCGGCCGCTTCGACGAACAACCGGCACCTTTCATGGGGTCGGTGATCTCGCTTGCCGCTGCCGAACACCTGATCAAGGCCCAGGAGCAACTGCTGGCCAAGGGCGCCAAGCCGCTGCTGGCGATGACCCAGCCGCTGGCCGGCGCCGCGCTGCTCACCCCGGGCATTCTCGACGTAACCGCCGTGGCCGAGCGCCCGGACGAAGAGTTCTTCGGCCCGCTGCTGCAGGTGATCCGCTACGCCGACTTCGACGCCGCCGTGCGTGAAGCCAATGCCACCCAGTACGGCCTGGCCGCCGGCCTGCTGTCGGACTCCCGCGAGCGTTATGAGGACTTCCTCATCGAGAGCCGCGCCGGCATCGTCAACTGGAACAAACAACTGACCGGCGCCGCCAGCAGCGCACCCTTCGGCGGCATCGGCGCCTCGGGCAACCACCGTCCGAGTGCCTACTACGCGGCCGACTACTGCGCCTATCCGGTCGCCTCGCTGGAAAGCGAGAGCCTGAGCCTGCCTGCAACCCTGACCCCGGGAGTGAGCCTGTGATGACCGCCTATGAAATGAACTTCGATGGTCTGGTCGGACCGACCCACAACTACGGCGGCCTGTCCTACGGCAACGTCGCCTCGCAGAGCAACAGCCAGGCGGCATCCAACCCGCGTGAAGCCGCCAAGCAGGGCCTGTCGAAGATGAAGGCGCTGATGGAAATGGGCTTCAAGCAGGGCGTGTTCGCCCCGCAGGAGCGCCCGGCCGTCGCCTCGCTGCGTGCCCTGGGCTTCTCCGGCACTGACGCCGAAGTCATCGCCAAGGCTGCCAAGGAGGCCATGCCGCTGCTGGCCGCTACCAGTTCGGCGTCCTGCATGTGGACCGCCAACGCGGCCACCGTCAGCCCCGGCGCCGACACCGCCGATGGCCGCGTGCACTTCACCGCGGCCAACCTGAACTGCAAGTTCCACCGCTCCATCGAACATCCGCAGACCAGTCGTATCCTCGCGGCGATGTTTAACGACGAGAAGCACTTCGCCCACCACCCCGCGCTGCCGGCAGTCGCCCAGTTCGGTGACGAGGGCGCGGCCAACCACACGCGCTTCTGCAAGTCCTACGGGGAGGCCGGCGTCGAGTTCTTCGTGTTCGGTCGCAGCGCCTTCGACAGCCGCTTCCCGGCGCCGCAGCGCTATCCGGCGCGGCAGACCCTGGAAGCCTGCCAAGCGGTGGCCCGCCTGCACGGCCTGAGCGACGACGGTGTGGTCTACGCCCAGCAGAACCCGGCGGTGATCGACCAGGGCGTGTTCCACAACGACGTGATCGCGGTCGGCAACGGCGAAGTGCTGTTCCACCACGAAGACGCCTTCCTCGACACCGAGCGCGTGCTGGCCGAGCTGCACGACAAGCTGGGTCGCCGTGGCGGCCGCTTCCAGGCCGTGTGCGTACCGCGCGATCAGGTCACGGTCGAGGACGCGGTGAAGTCCTACCTGTTCAACAGCCAGCTACTGACTCGCGCGGACGGCAACATGCTGCTGATCGTCCCGGAGGAGTGCCGCAAGAACGAGCGCGTTTGGAACTACCTGTCGCGCCTGACCAGCGATGACGGCCCGATCCGCGAGGTGAAAGTGTTCGACCTCAAGCAGAGCATGCAGAACGGCGGTGGCCCGGCTTGCCTGCGCCTGCGCGTGGCGCTGACCGACAGCGAGCTGGCGGCGGTCAACCCGGGCGTGATCATGACCCCGACCCTGCACGACACCCTGGTCACCTGGGTCGACAAGCATTACCGCGATCGTCTGGCCGAGTCCAACCTGGCCGACCCGCAATTGCTGACCGAATGCCGGACGGCGTTGGATGAATTGACCCAGATCCTTAAACTGGGCTCGGTTTATCCCTTCCAGCTGAACTGAGTGAACGACATGACCGAAAGCCTCCCGCTGATTCTCGAAGACAACAAGGGCGAGCGCCGCGAGACCCACACCGCGCGCCTGGCCATCCGCCTGGAAGGGCGCGAGCTGTGGCTGGAGGCCGACGGCAAGGGCGGTCTTACGATCTACGCCGACTCCCATGAGGACGACGCCGAGATCCCGCTGCTGGTGGTGCGTCCGCAGGCGGTGAACCAGTTGGGCCTGACTTTGGAGCTGGAAGCCGCCGAAGTCCACGAACATGGTCCAGACTGTGGATGTGACCATCACCACTGATCGCGGAGTCCACGGCCCGATCCGGCCGTGGGACTGATGGAGGCGTCCGCATGCTAGCTCTGGGCAAACTGCTCGAATTGACCCTCGCCGGCCGTGAGCCGACGGAAAAGATCCAGCTCACCGCCGACGGAACCCGTCTGCACTGGCTGGCCGAAGGCGCCTTGGAAATCACCCCGTCCACCACCCGCGACCAGGGCCGCGACCTGCTGCTCTCGGCCGGTATCCACGGCAATGAAACCGCGCCCATCGAGCTGCTTGACCGCCTGGTGCAGCGCATCGCCCGTGGCGAACTCAAGCCGGCGGCGCGCATCCTGATCCTGCTGGGCAACCCGGAGGCCATGCGCCGTGGCGAGCGCTACCTGGAGCAGGACATCAACCGCCTGTTCTGCGGTCGCCACGAGGAGGGTAGCGGCAACGAAGCCCTGCGCGCCTCCGAGCTGGAGCGCCTGGCTGCTGCGTTCTTCGTCCGCGAAGGACGCTCCCGTCTGCACTACGACCTGCACACCGCCATCCGTGGGTCGAAGATCGAGCAGTTCGCCCTCTATCCCTGGAGCGAGGGGCGCCAGCACTCCCGCGACGAACTGGCGCGCCTGCGCAGCGCCGGCATCGACGCGGTGCTGCTGCAGAGCAAACCGGGCATCACCTTCAGCGCCTACACCTACAGCCACCTGGGCGCCGAGGCTTTCACCCTGGAACTGGGCAAGGCGCGGCCGTTCGGGCAGAACCAGGCGGTCAACCTCGAGCGCCTGGAGGCCATGCTGCAGGGCCTGATCCGTGGCGATGCGCCGGCGGCCGATGCTGCGCAACTCGACGGCCTAAAACTGTTCGCCGTATCCCGCGAAGTGATCAAGCACAGCGAGCATTTTCGCCTGCACCTGGACGACGCTGTGGATAACTTCACCGAGCTGGACCAGGGCTACCTGCTCGCAGAGGACATCGGCGGTACCCGCTGGATCGTGGAAGAGCAGGGCGCACGGATAATCTTCCCCAATCCTCGGGTGAAGAACGGACTGCGCGCCGGCATCCTGGTCGTCCCCACCGAACTCTGACGGCAACGTAGGGCGTACAACCGCGAACGGTTGTACGCCCTACGAAAGCGGTGAATCGGGACCTTGTCCCGTCTCTGGCGAGCGCTTAGCATCGGGCTTTTCCGCCTGATACCCGAGGAGCCCGCCATGTCCATCATCGACCTTCGCAGCGATACCGTGACCCTGCCCACCGCCGGGATGCGCGAGGCCATGGCGCGTGCCGAGCTGGGCGATGACGTCTACGGCGAAGACCCTACGGTGAACCGCCTGGAAGCCACCCTGGCCGAGCGCCTGGGCTTCGCCGCCGCCCTGTTCGTGCCTACTGGCACCATGAGCAACCTGCTCGGACTGATGGCCCATTGCGGCCGGGGCGACGAGTACATCGTCGGCCAGCAGGCGCACACCTATAAATATGAAGGTGGTGGCGCCGCCGTCCTCGGCTCCATCCAGCCGCAGCCCATCGACGGCGAGGCCGACGGTTCGCTGGACCTGGCCAAGGTCGAGGCGGCGATCAAGCAGGACGACTTCCACTTCGCCCGCACCCGTCTGCTGGCGCTGGAAAACACCATGCAGGGCAAGGTCCTGCCGCAGGCCTATCTCGCGGCTGCACGGGAAATGACTCGCCGCCGTGGCCTGGCCCTGCACCTGGACGGAGCGCGCCTTTACAACGCGGCGGTCAAGCTGGGCGTTGACGCCCGTGAGATCACCCGCCACTTCGATTCCGTCTCGGTGTGCCTCTCCAAGGGACTCGGTGCGCCAGTGGGCTCGGTGCTTTGCGGCGACGCCGAACTGATCGGGCGTGCGCGCCGTCTGCGCAAGATGGTCGGCGGCGGCATGCGTCAGGCAGGCGGCCTGGCGGCGGCGGGGTTGTATGCGCTGGATCACCAGATCGAGCGTCTGGCCGAGGACCACGCCAACGCCGAAACACTGGGCCGGGGCCTCGCCGAACTGGGTTATGCCATCGAGCCGGTGCAGACCAACATGGTCTACGTCGGTATCGGCGAGCAGGCTGGTGCGCTGGCAGCCCATCTCGCCGGGCGCGGCATCCATGTCAGCCCGGCCGCGCGCTTGCGCCTGGTGACTCATCTCGACGTGAAATCGGCGGACATTCCGCGTATCGTCGAAGCTTTCGCCACCTTTCGTCGCGACTGAGCATGCGTGAGGCGCAATAGGCGCCGTCTATCGCACAAACACACTGTACCGAGCACGCAGGGCCGATCATAATGCGGCCCTTTGCCGGCGATTTGTGGCCGCATTTTTCCGTGGAAGAATCTATGAAAAGCGCTGAAATCCGTGAAGCCTTCCTCCGCTTCTTCGAAGAGAAGGGGCACACCCGCGTAGCGTCCAGTTCGCTGATCCCCGCGAACGACCCGACCCTGCTGTTCACCAACGCAGGCATGAACCAGTTCAAGGATTGCTTCCTGGGTCTGGAAAAGCGCGCCTATACCCGCGCCACCACCAGCCAGAAGTGCGTGCGTGCCGGCGGCAAGCACAACGACCTGGAAAACGTCGGTTACACCGCGCGCCACCATACCTTCTTCGAAATGCTGGGCAACTTCAGCTTCGGCGACTATTTCAAGCGCGACGCCATCACCTACGCCTGGGAATTCCTGACCTCGGACAAGTGGCTGAACCTGCCCAAGGAAAAGCTCTGGGTCACCGTCTACGCCAGCGATGACGAGGCCTACGACATCTGGACCCAGGAAGTCGGCATCCCCGCCGAGCGCATGGTCCGCATCGGCGACAACAAGGGTGCCCCCTACGCGTCGGACAACTTCTGGGCGATGGGCGACACCGGTCCTTGCGGTCCGTGCACCGAGATCTTCTTCGACCACGGCGCCGACATCTGGGGCGGCCCGCCCGGCTCGCCGGAAGAAGACGGCGACCGCTACATCGAGATCTGGAACAACGTCTTCATGCAGTTCAACCGCACCGCGGACGGCGTCATGCACCCGCTGCCGGCGCCGAGCGTGGACACCGGCATGGGTCTTGAGCGCATCAGCGCCGTGCTGCAGCACGTCCACTCGAACTACGAGATCGACCTGTTCCAGAGCCTGCTGAAGGCTTCCGCCGACGCCATCGGCTGCGCCAACGACAACGCGCCGTCGCTGAAGGTCGTTGCCGACCACATCCGTTCCTGCGGCTTCCTGATCGCCGACGGCGTACTGCCGTCCAACGAAGGCCGCGGCTACGTGCTGCGCCGCATCATCCGTCGCGCCTGCCGCCACGGTAACAAGCTGGGCGCCAAGGGCACCTTCTTCCACAAGATCGTCGCCGCGCTGGTGGGCGAGATGGGCGAGGCCTTCCCCGAGCTCAAGCAGCAGCAGGCGCACATCGAGCGCGTGCTCAAGACCGAGGAAGAGCAGTTCGCCAAGACCCTGGAGCAGGGCCTGAAGATCCTCGAGCAGGATCTGTCCGAGCTCAAGGGCAGCGTCATCCCCGGCAACGTGGTGTTCAAGCTGTACGACACCTACGGCTTCCCGGTCGACCTGACCAACGACATCGCCCGTGAGCGCAGCCTGACCCTCGACGAGGAAGGTTTCGAGCGCGAGATGGAGGCCCAGCGCGAGCGTGCCCGCTCCGCCAGCGCCTTCGGCATGGACTACAACAGCCTGGTGAAGGTCGACGGCGACACCCGCTTCCTCGGCTACCAGGGCGTTTCCGGCGCCGGCCAGATCATTGCGCTGTTCAAGGACGGCAAGGCCGTCGAGCAGCTGGCTGAAGGCGAGGAGGGCGTGGTCGTCCTCGACCAGACCCCGTTCTACGCCGAATCCGGTGGCCAGGTCGGCGACTGCGGCTACCTTGCCGGTGCGGGCGTGCGCTTCGACGTGCGCGACACCACCAAGGCTGGCGGCGCGCACCTGCACCACGGCGTGGTCGCCCAGGGCAGCCTGAGCGTCGGCACTGCGGTGAAGGCCGAAGTCGACGCCAGCGTGCGCCAGGCCACCGCGCTGAACCACTCCGCTACCCACCTGCTGCACTCCGCGCTGCGCCAGGTGCTGGGCGATCACGTCCAGCAGAAGGGCTCGCTGGTTGATAGCCAGCGCCTGCGCTTCGACTTCAGCCATTTCGAGGCGATCAAGCCCGAGCAGCTGAAGCAGCTGGAAGACATCGTCAACCGTGAGATCCGCAAGAACTCCGAGGTCGAGACCGAAGAGACCGACATCGACACCGCCAAGGCCAAGGGCGCCACGGCACTGTTCGGCGAGAAGTACGGCGACCAGGTGCGCGTGCTGAGCATGGGCGGCGATTTCTCCGTCGAGCTGTGCGGCGGCACCCACGTGTCCCGTACCGGCGACATCGGCCTGTTCAAGATCACCAGCGAAGGCGGCGTGGCCTCCGGCGTGCGCCGTATCGAGGCGGTCACCGGTGCTGCGGCGCTGGCCTACCTGAACGGTGCGGAAGAGCAGCTCAAGGAAGCGGCCGGCCTGGTCAAGGGCAGTCGTGACAACCTGCTGGACAAGCTGTCCGGCCTGATCGAGCGCAACCGTCAGCTGGAAAAGGAGCTGGAACAGCTCAAGGCCAAGGCCGCCAGCGCAGCCGGCGACGACCTGGCTTCCTCGGCCATCGAGGTCAGCGGTGCCAAGGTACTTGCCGCGCGTCTCGACGGTGTGGACGGCAAGGCGCTGCTGGCGCTGGTCGATCAGCTCAAGAACAAGCTCGGCAGCGGCGTGATCCTGCTCGGCGGCGTGTTCGAGGAGAAGGTCGTGCTGGTTGCCGGCGTGACCCAGGACCTGACCGCCAAGCTCAAGGCCGGCGATCTGATGAAGCAGGCCGCTGCGGCCGTGGGCGGGAAGGGCGGTGGTCGCCCGGACATGGCCCAGGGCGGCGGCGTTGAGGCCGGCAAGCTGGACGAGGCTCTGGCGCTGGCACGCAATTTTGTCGAACAGGGCCTCTAAGGCCCTGAAATACCGAGGCTCGCAGCGCGTCCGGCGGGCCTTGGCAGCATGCGGTGATGCATGTTAAATGGGCGCCCTTCAGGAATCAGGCGGCTTTTGAAATGGCTTTGATCGTACAGAAGTTTGGAGGGACCTCCGTCGGCACCGTCGAGCGAATCGAGCAGGTGGCCGAGAAGGTGAAGAAATTCCGTGAGGCGGGCGACGACATCGTCGTGGTGGTGTCCGCCATGAGCGGCGAGACCAATCGCCTGATTGGCCTGGCGAAACAGATCATGGACCAGCCGATTCCGCGCGAGCTGGACGTCATGGTCTCCACTGGCGAGCAGGTGACCATCGCGCTGCTGAGCATGGCGTTGCTCAAGCGCGGCGTGCCGGCGGTGTCCTACACCGGCAACCAGGTGCGCATCCTGACCGACAGCTCGCACACCAAGGCGCGCATCCTGAGCATCGACGATGCCAACATCCGCGCAGATCTGAAGGCCGGCCGCGTTGTCGTGGTCGCAGGCTTCCAGGGTGTGGACGAGCACGGCAACATCACCACCCTCGGCCGTGGCGGTTCCGACACCACTGGTGTGGCCCTGGCCGCGGCGCTGAAGGCCGACGAGTGCCAGATCTACACTGATGTCGATGGCGTCTACACCACCGACCCGCGTGTCGTGCCGCAGGCGCAGCGCCTGGACAAGATCACCTTCGAGGAGATGCTGGAAATGGCCAGCCTCGGCTCCAAGGTCCTGCAGATCCGTTCGGTCGAGTTCGCCGGCAAGTACAACGTCCCGCTGCGCGTGCTGCACAGCTTCCAGGAGGGTCCGGGCACCCTCATTACCCTTGATGAAGAGGAATCCATGGAACAGCCGATCATCTCCGGCATCGCCTTCAACCGCGACGAAGCCAAGCTGACCATCCGTGGCGTACCGGATACCCCCGGCGTTGCTTTCAAGATCCTTGGTCCGATCAGCGCTGCGAACATCGAAGTCGACATGATTGTGCAGAACGTTTCGCACGATAACACCACCGACTTCACCTTCACCGTGCACCGCAACGACTACCAGTCCGCCCTGGAAATCCTCAAGCAGACTGCCACCAGCATCGGTGCGCGCGAGGCCACCGGCGACACCAACATCGCCAAGGTTTCCATCGTCGGTGTCGGCATGCGTTCCCATGCCGGTGTCGCCAGCCGCATGTTCGAGGCGCTGGCCAAGGAATCCATCAACATCCAGATGATCTCCACCTCGGAAATCAAGGTTTCCGTGGTCATCGAAGAGAAATACCTGGAGCTGGCGGTGCGTGCCCTGCACACGGCGTTCGAGCTCGACGCCCCGGCCCGACAGGGCGAGTAAGGCGTTATATACCGAAAGGCGCGGCTACCCCGCGCCTTTTGTCGTTTTTGACTGGGCGGGTAGGAACTTTCATTCCGACAGGACTGGTCAATACTTGGGTGAAGGATTCGCGCACTTGATCTACACGAATCTGCCACCATTTCTTTTTTGCAGACTGTTTATCCGTAATTCGTAAGGAGAAAGGAATGCTGATTCTGACTCGCCGGGTCGGAGAGACCCTGATGGTCGGTGATGACGTCACCGTGACTGTGCTGGGCGTCAAAGGAAATCAGGTGCGAATCGGTGTGAATGCGCCGAAGGAAGTCGCTGTGCACCGTGAGGAAATCTACCAGCGCATCCAAAAAGAGAAAGACCAAGAACCAAACCATTAATTTTCTTAAAAATTTTCTTTGCAAACGGGGAAAACATGGTTATCATGCGCCCCGTGTTGCGGAGAGGTGGCCGAGTGGCCGAAGGCGCTCCCCTGCTAAGGGAGTACACCTCAAAAGGGTGTCGGGGGTTCGAATCCCCCCCTCTCCGCCATTGCATCTCCTGGTGCGCTGAGTTGTCCAGCTACGTAAGTAGCTGAAAAGATTGAAAAATCTTGTTGACAGGCCAGAAAAAACGCACTAGAATTTGCGCCCTCATCAGCGCACTCATAGCTCAGCTGGATAGAGTACTCGGCTACGAACCGAGCGGTCGGAGGTTCGAATCCTCCTGAGTGCGCCATATACGAGGCAACGCGAAAGCGGGGCTTCAGTGGCGAAAGGGCAGAAATGCCATTAGCTGCAACCAGTTGGTAAATCTGGTTAAACTTTGCCAACGACGCACTCATAGCTCAGCTGGATAGAGTACTCGGCTACGAACCGAGCGGTCGGAGGTTCGAATCCTCCTGAGTGCGCCATATACGAAAGGGCCTGCAGAAATGCAGGCCCTTTTTCTTTGTGCATTAGAAAGTCTTTGTGCGGTAAAGAGCTGTTGCCTGGCGAAAGTTTGCGTCGCGAGTCTCAGCGCTTCGCCTTGCCCGCCACGCAGTCGTCCTCGTCGAAGGTCACGGTGCGCGCGCCGTGCTTCTTGTCCGCCTCGTAGTGATAACGCAGCGTCCCATTGTTCTGGCTGACCTTGTCCGGCCTGCCGAGGGCGCTCTCCACATCGCTGCGGGTCATTCCGGTCTTGATCCTGCCCTCGATGATCGCCTTGCGCCGCGCTGCGCCTGTAACGCGATTGCCGCAGCCGTTCTGCTGCTCTCCCACTACCACCACGTCGTTTTCATTCACCTGGCCTTTTCCGCGCGCCACTGCGCGGGGTTGTGCTGCAGCCTTCGGGGTTGCCAGCGGCACCGGTTTGCCGCTTCCAGGCGTGGGGTTGGAGGCTTCCTGCCTGTCCTGTTGCTGGTCGGTGGGGCAGCCATGCTGGCTGAAGAGGACTTTTCCATCGGCGGATGTGCAACGGAACACCGTTGCCGCTTCGCTGGTCGGTAGCAGAAACAGGGTCGAAAGCAGCAGGGCGGGCAGGCGCATGATGTCCTCCATGACGGCGGGCCTGCCCAGCAGCCTAAAGCGTGGCGTTGTAATCCGGTGCTGGGTGTCTTGTCGGGTATTTCGCGCGTCGAACCCTGCGATGAACCCGCACTGAGATTTCGGGCGCAAGCGATTGTTCTTGCCGCGATTTTGTAACGCGCACTGCACCCCGGAGTGTTATTATTTCCCGCATCTGCCCTTGATGGGCGCATGGGACAACCACCATGGACTTACCCAGTAGTTATTCAGAACCCCGATTGCGTACACACGACCTGATGTATTGATCCCCAATGGCGCGTTCTGCCACTGGGGGTGGAGCGTGCTATGACCGAAGTAGAAGCCAAGAAGCCGCAGGAAAGCCTGCAGGACCGCCTCAATCAGGTGGTCGACCTGCTGCACAAACACAAGCTGGTGGAAGACCTGACGCACCGTCAGGAAGGCCAGCATCACGATCTCGTCGAAAACCTGGTCCACCGCCAGAATCTTGCCGAACTTCAGCGCAAGCTGGACGAGCTGCACCCGGCCGACATCGCCCATATCCTCGAATCCCTGCCGCTGGATGACCGCCTGACGGTCTGGCAACTGGTCAAGGCCGAGCGCGACGGCGACATCCTCCTCGAAGTCTCCGACGCCGTGCGGGAAACCCTGATCGCCGACATGGACGATCACGAGATCCTCGCCGCGGCCAAGGACATGGACGCCGACGAACTCGCTGACCTGGCGCCGGAACTGCCGCGCGACGTGGTCCACGAGCTGATGGAAAGCCTCGATGCGCAGCAGCGCGAGCGCGTGCGTTCGGCGTTGTCCTACGAGGAAGACCAGGTCGGCGCGCTGATGGACTTCGAGATGGTCACCATCCGCGACGACGTCAGCCTGGAAGTGGTGCTGCGCTACCTGCGCCGCCTCAAGGAGCTGCCGGGCCATACCGACAAGCTCTTCGTGGTCGACTACGACGGCGTGCTCAAGGGCGTGCTGCCAATCAAGCGTCTGCTGGTGAACGATCCGGACAAGGACGTGGCCGAGGTCATGGCGACCGATCCGGTGACATTTACCCCCGACGAGGACGGCTACGATGCCGCCCAGGCCTTCGAGCGCTATGACCTGATTTCTGCCCCGGTGGTGGACAAGAACGGCAAGCTGATCGGCCGTCTGACCATCGACGAGATGGTCGACCTGATCCGTGAGGAGAGCGAAAGCGAAGTGCTGAGCATGGCCGGTCTGCGCGAAGAGGAAGACATCTTCGCTTCGGTCTGGAAGTCGGTGCGCAACCGCTGGGCCTGGCTGGCCACCAACCTGATCACCGCCTTCATCGCCTCGCGGGTGATCGGCCTGTTCGAAGGCTCCATCGAGAAGCTGGTGGCGCTGGCCGCGCTGATGCCCATCGTTGCCGGCATCGGCGGCAACTCCGGCAACCAGACCATCACCATGATCGTTCGCGCCATGGCGCTGGATCAGATCCAGACCAACAGCGCCAATCGCCTGCTGCGCAAGGAGCTGGGTGTAGCCTTGGTCAACGGCCTGGTGTGGGGCGGTGTGATCGGCCTGGTGGCCTACTACCTGTACGGCAACTGGGAGCTGGGTGCGGTGATGACCGGCGCCATGACCCTGAACCTGCTGCTGGCCGCGTTGATGGGCGTGCTGATCCCGATGACCCTGCTGCGCCTGGGGCGCGATCCAGCCATGGGCTCCAGCGTGATGATCACCGCCATGACCGACAGTGGCGGATTCTTCATCTTCCTCGGGCTGGCCACGTTGTTCCTGATGTAGGCAGCCCCGCCGAAAAGGCCGCCCGCGAGGCGGCTTTTTTGTGTCCGGGATTCCTGTGTCCAGGGATTCCTGTGAAAAGCGCAGACATGAAAAAGCCGGCTCGAGGCCGGCTGTTTTCGGTGTTGCGTACGACTCAGGCGTCGTTCTGCGCCATCTCGGCGTCGTGCGCGATCAGAGCGATCAGCGCGTTCTGCTGACGGTGGGTCAGCTGGCGGAAGCGTTGCAGCAGTTCGCGTTCGTGCAGGCTCAGCTCCGGGCTGTCCAGGCGAATGCCGAGATTATCCTGCAATGCGCCTTCCTGAAGCAGGCTCTGCTCCAGGCGCGCGATGATCTCGGAGTTCATGCTGCGATGGTGGCTGCGAGCGACTTCAGCGATACGCTCGCGCATGCCTTCCGGCAGACGTACGACGAATTTGTCAGCGGTGCGGCTGGAGTAGGTTGGGGTTGCCTGTTTCAATGGGCGCATACATTAAACCTGTAAGTCAGGGAGGCCGATGCCATGGGTCAGCGTTCGTTCAGGCCCTTTGACAGCAGTTTCCGTTGGTCGTTCAGCGCGTCGTCAGCGGTTTTCGTAAAAAACCAATAACTTGACGTCAAATCTGCGACTTATTGTGGCTCGGGTGAAGGCTAAATGCCAGCACCAATCATCCGAAATGCGACGCCCTCGGCAGACCTTCCTTTCGACGGGTTGAGGTGACGCCACGCCCGATATTGACAGCGTAGCCGAACTGCGGAGGGCTCCGCTGCGTCACTGCGACAGGGGGCGGCCTGTATCCGATGAGGGGCGCGCATGATGGCACAGTGGGCTGGCCATGTGCAGGGTTAGCCGGCATTAGCCGCATTTTCCGATAGCGATTCTTCTGACCTCACGCGTGGCGGACGGTATCATCTGGCCTGCGGATCAGAAACGACGTAGCGCCGAGCCGCCGGCACCTCCAGAGAGTGTCATGACCCCAGGCAGACTCATATACCTGATGGGCCCTTCGGGCTCCGGCAAGGACAGCCTGTTGCAGGCTGCCAGTGCGCCCCTGGCGGCGCGGGACTGCCGGATCGTCCGGCGTGTCATCACCCGCTCCGCCGAGGCGCTCGGGGAAGAGGCGCATTCGGTAAGCGTCGAGGAGTTCGCCAGGCTGGAACAGTCCGGCGCCTTCGCCATGAGCTGGCGCGCCAACGGCCTGCACTACGGAATACCCCGTGAGATCGATGACTGGCTCGCCGCGGGCCACGACGTGCTGGTCAATGGTTCGCGCAAGTACCTGCCCGAGGCGCGTCGCCGCTATCCGTGGCTGATCGCGGTATTGCTGCGGGTCGAACCCGAGGTGCTGCGGCAGCGCTTGCTGAAGCGGGGGCGCGAGACGCTGGCGGAGATCGAGGAGCGCCTGGCCCGCAACGCGCACTTCGCCGATGGCCTGCCCGGGCCGCTGGTGGAGCTGGACAACTCGGTGTCCCTCGACGTCACCGTCGGCCATCTGCTGGACCTGCTGGCCCCGCCGGATGCCCAGGCGAGCTGAGCGTCAGTCCAGGCGCAGCGACAGACTGACGCCGTGGGGGGCGAACCCCATCGCCGCGTAGAACCGATGGGCCATTTCCCGGTCCTGATGGCTGGACAGTGCCAGCTTGTAGCAGCCCCAGCCGCCGGCCCATTCCACCGCCCGCCGGATCAGCGCCTGGCCGATGCCCTGGCCACGGGCTCGGCTGTCCACCACCATGTCCTCGAGGATCGCCGAGCGGGCGAAACCGTGGGCGATGTGTTCGATGAGGTGCAGGGTGCAGGTGCCCAGCAGGAAGCCGTCGCGTTCGGCCACCAGCGTGACCCGCGTCGGGCGCTGGTTGCCCAGCTCCAGTGCCAGCAGCGCGACGTCCGGGCTCGGGTCCTGTAGGCCCAGTTGCTGCAGCAGGGGCGCAAGGGCAGGGGCGTCGTCCGGTGTGGCGACGCGCACATCGAAGGTGGCGAAGGGCGAGTCGGGCGTCGCCTCGTGATCTACTGGGCTGCTGTTCACGGTATTCCTCCCCTGTTGGAAAAATTATGGACCCGTCCGGTGGCAGCGGCATGACAAACTCGCCATCGCTCGTTAACATGCCGACCCGATCGTGTCCCGGTAGCTCAATTGGATAGAGCGTCCCCCTCCTAAGGGGAAGGTTGGAGGTTCGACCCCTCTCCGGGACACCACGTATTCTGCAGCATCCAGCCTATTCGGCTTTCTCTTCGCTCCTCGCTTAACAGCACGCTACCAGCAGTAGGCAATTACGGTGCCTTGCTGGACTTCCACGGGATGGGGTCTGGCTCTTTGCTGTGTTCGCCTGTTACGGCGTGAACAGTCACCGCGGGCCAGCCGTTGCGCTTGATGGTGTGCCTGATCCCATTGCGCTTCAGCACCAGCACCTGGCCGGCTTTGGTCCTGGCTCCGGTCAGTTCACAGATTTCCTCGTGCGTCAGGAATTCGATAGGCATCGATTCACCACTTCTGTTTGGGGATGATGACGTGCGCTTTCTTGTGGTGGCAGAATGACTTCAGACTGACACGGAGGTCGCCATGCGCGCCATTCGCCTTACCGCCATTGCACTTGCAATAGCCGCCGCACTGAGCGGCTGTGCTGAACGTCCGCGCCTTCATGAAGGAGCTGATCGCATCCAGATAGCTAAAGCTGACCCTCCGGCGGGGTCCGTCTACATCACTGAGATATCAGCTCAGGATGGTTCTGGATGTGGCCTCTGGGGAAGCAAAGGAACATATGCCAACGCAGTTACCGTGCTGCGCAATGAGGCGCTGAAGGTCGGCGCTGACTATGTTCAGATCATGGGGCGGGACACCCCTAACCTGGAATATGGCTGTTACGACAACACCTACAGGATTGATGCCACGGCATACCGCACGCCAAACGCACCGCCGACCTATGAGCAGCAGGTCTACCGTCTCGGACTCCAGCCACAAGGGGCACCGACCTCGTCAGCTTCATCGGCTACGGCCCAGGCAGCTCCCGCTCCGAAGTCAAAAGACGAACAGATCTACGAGCTCCAGCAGCGCAACCTGCCCTACGAGCAGTACCAGCAGGAGTACCGGAGGATCATGGGGCAGTAGTTGGCGCGTTTCGTGCTAAGCACGTTGACAGAAGTAAACATTTGCCTTAGTTTTGCCATCAGGGTGCAAGTAAATCCTGGCCAGCTGCGACGCGAACCGTATCGTAAGCGCTCTGTAAGAGCGTCGGCCCCAGGGATTGCACCCGCCCTCTTCCTTACGCCACTGATCTATGACGGAACGCAGTATCTTCTTGGATGAAAGTGGCGATCTCGGCTGGACCTTCGACAAGCCATATCGGCAAGGAGGCTCCAGCAGATTCCTCACCATTGCCTGCCTCTCTGTCGCCTCAAGCTCTCAAAAATATGTGAACCGCGCCATGCGGGATCTCTATTCACATTTCGGCTGGCCACCAGCAGCTGAGAAGAAGTGGGCGCGCATGACGCCCTATGAGCGACTTTCCTTTGCTGAGCTGGCGAAATCTCTCCACAAGAAGCTCGACGGAGAAATCTCTTACCTGTCTATCACAGCCAGGAAAGAGCGAGTCCGCGAGAACATCCGCAAGGATTCAAACAAGCTCTACAACTGGATGATTGGGAAGCTTATCCTTGGCGAGATAGCGCCCTACGAGCGCGTCGCCTTTATTCCCGACCAGCGAAGCCTAAAGGTCCAGAGCGGCAACAGCTTGCACGACTACCTGCAGACAGTGCTTTGGATGGACATGGATAGCCAATGCACCATCACAACCAGACCATGCGATAGCGCCAAGAATCTCAACGTCCAGTTTGCCGATATGCTTTCTGGATTGGTCCAGGGCCATTATGAGGATCGTAAATCAGACCCAATCCTCGCCCTCAGGCCATACATCAAGAATTTCGAGCTATTCAACCAGTAAGCCCCGCACCGCGGGGCTTTTCGTTTCTTGCCTACGCTTCAACCTCTATCCGGGAGGGTTGGGCGAGGCAGGGGCGCTGGAGACTGGCAAGGGGCGTGTTGCTCTGCGCCGGCTCTCAAATTCCTGACGAGCCTTCGCGGTGCTGCGCAGCAGTTGAAGTAGCGACGGTTTGACCTGATCTTGGTCTGGCATGGCAATTCCTGTGCCTGAGTGACGCGCCATCAGTTCGACTATGAGCGTTTGGAACTCAATTGGCTCAGCTGATTATAGACATCTGCAGCCGCCAGCGATTTCCCTCTGTTCCCGCGATAAGCGTTTGAAGGTCCGGCGCGGTGGCTGATGCCACCCGCTGCTGATCCCAGGCGTCGACGGCGTCAAACACGCGCGCGGCCTGGTCTTCGTCGAGCGAGACGGCGGAGGGTGGCGCATTGCTAGCTGTGGGCTGGATTTGCGCACCGCGGTGGGCTATTGCTGTTATCCAGGTTCGCGGCAAGCGAGGATGATGACATGCACCTGATCACAGATAGGCCTGGGCCAATCAGCTACGTTCACCCAAACGGCGCTCAGGCGATCATTGCGTTTGAGTGGGGCGCAGTAGTGGATTCAGTGCCTCAAGAGGTGCTGGTCAGGGTTTCTGGCCAGATCGTTTGTGCTGATAGCGGCCCGTGGAAAAACTTTGCCGATGCTCGCTGCCAAGCGATCGCTATGGCGACCCGCTGGTGTGAGCGCCATCCCATCTGAGGAAAGCGATATGCCCCAGGATCGCGCAACCCAAGAGCTACGAGTGACCCTTACAGAGTTGGCCTTCAGGAACGAGGCATCGGCGGTGGTGCTGGAGCAGGCCGCCCTGGAATTGCCGCCAGGCCTGTCCGCTGGAGTCCAAAGTGTCATCGAGTTGCTGCGGGCGGATGCCGCGAAGTTGCGCACGCTGGCGGAGCGCACTCAGGACGGCGGTATTGCGGTGCTGCAGTGAACGACGCGGAGAAGCAGTTGCTCAAGGCGCTCCGTACGACGTCCTTCAACAACGCTGCTGTGGCCGATCGCCTGAGCACCTTTGCCGCGAAGTTCCCGGCGCTGGGCAGGGAGCTGCGCGAGTTGGCCGGCCAGTTGGATCAGGACGCCGACACCCTAGAGGTGTTCGTGAAGGAAATCCATGAGGGGCGCATTGTTAGATCGCCTTGATGGGCGAAGCGTTGCAAAGTGAATCTTGGCCAGGCCAAGTCCCCATCGCTGGTTTGAAGAATCAGCCGTCAGTTAGGACAATTCGTCTCGAATGCGAAGCACGGTCGTGGTGCTGCAGTCAGCGTGCCTGGCTGTAGCACGAATCCCCAGGCCTGCCTTTAGCAGTTCCTTTACCCGCTTGTGCAGATCGGCATCCACTGGGCGCCCCTTGTACTTCCCTTCAGCCTTCGCCTTGTCGATGCCCTGGGCCTGGCGCTCACGGCGCTGCTCGTAGTCCTTGCGGGCGATGGCGGCCATCATCTCCACCAACATCGAATTGATGGCGCCGAGCATGCGGCTGGTGAACTCGTCGCCCTTGGTGTCAGCCATGCCTTGATGGCTGGTGGGCAGGTCGAGCGCGACAATCCGCAGGCCCTTGGAGTCGATAGCTGCTTTCAGCTTCTGCCAATCCTCGGCGGGCAGGCGGGAGAGACGGTCGATGGACTCGACCAGAAGCACGTCACCCTTCTTCGCATCCTTCAGCAGGCGCAGCAGTTCCGGCCGGTCAGCCTTGGCTCCGCTGGCATTCTCCATGTACTCCGCGGCGATCGCCTGGTCATGGCTAGCGGCGAATTGCTCAAGGGCTTCGCGGGCACGACTGGCATCCTGCTCGATGGTGGAGGCGCGAAGGTAGGCGCGAATGAACATGATCCCTCTCCTGTATCACTTTGGGTGCTTCATTAATAATGTTGCACTTTGAGTGTTACTTATCAAGGGGTAAAGCCAAAAAAACCTGAATCTGGCTGTATCTGCCCAGGTATGCCTTTAGGGGACGGTCGGTGAAGTGGTAACCAGAGGTGGTAACCACCAAAGGTAACCAGGTTGCGAAATTGAATCTGACTTGACCACCTGATTGCATCCGGCTTGGCCAACAGTTACATCGCACTTGGCCACCCTGCCCGCAGGCAGGGTGTGTACCTTGGCTGCCTTCCGCGAAGGGGTAGCTTGTGGTCGGTAGCAGCCGCTGGCCGAGGGCAACTGTCTGCCATTAGCGGCCACCCGCGACGAACGTGTTCGTTTCAGTTCCGTGTAGCTGATGCAAGAAATCTCCCGACTCACCAAGGGACACATTGTGGCCAGGAGCGCTCGACAAACGCGGTGCAGGTGCTATTACAACCCTTGACCCGCATCAGGCTGTATCCGTATCCGGGCAGTAGATTGTGTAGTAGGGATTCGTTCCCAATCCACCATCCCCCTGCAAGGAACTGAATCATGAAAGCATCGACCTTCGGCGCCTTCGCTTTGGCGGCTGCGCTTTTCCCTGCCCTCAGCTTTGCACAACAGGACTCCACCACTACCCCGGCTCAACAGCCGCAGATGAGCGTTGAGCAATTCGATCAAGAGATGGCCAAGGCACAAGAGAACCTGCAAAAAATGCAGGAGCAAATGGCTCAGATTCAGAAGACCACCGATCCCGCACAACGTCAGAAACTGATGCAGCAACATCAGGCCATGATGCAGCAGGGCATGCAGATGATGAATGGAATGTGGGGCGGCGGAATGATGGGGTGCTGCGGAGGCGGCATGAAAGGCGGCCACATGATGGGTAACGGCCAAATGATGGGCTGGGGCCAAATGGGCGGCCACTATTCCCAGATGACGCCTGAGCAGATACAGCAACACCAATACATGATGGATAGGTACATGGGCATGCAGCAGATGATGATGGATCAGATGATGCAACATCAGCAGCACATGGGCATGCAGCCTCGCTAGGGCCTCATGAGGGCTCTATGCGGGGCCCTCATCTGCGCGCCGGCGACACTGTGCCGCCGGTGCTCAATTAGAAGGTTGTAGATGCCTCAATCGCCGCACATCCTGGCGTGCTCTCTAACCCATTGCTGGAGCACCTCTTCCGGAATGCAGTGCGGCGCCTCTACACGCTCCTTGAGCTTATCAGCGAAGGCGATCGCAGAAGCTTGATCCTTGAATGACACGCACATACCACAAGCTTCCACCCGCCACTCATCCTGGCCTTCTTGAGTGAGTTTCTGAATTTCGATGTCCACTAAAATTTCCCCACTAATTTCCCTTGACCAAGACGACCGAGGGCGGAATAGAGCAAGAAAAAGGCTAACAGTTCAGTTGTGATGGACGGCATTTTTCAATTCATTACAGGTTTGTCCAGAAAATCAGTCAGTCGACCTGCCAGTGAAGCAATGACTTCTTCCGCCGCCACCAGGGCGCCCTTTTCCGCCGCCGCCCACTCTGCTACCAGCGGGCGCAAGTCCGGCTCATGTTCGGCGTTCAAGCACCACTGATGCCGGTCGTGCCAATCTCCCAGCGCCCCCTGCAGTTGCTTGAGCCCGGACAGCAACTCGGGCGTTACCGGGAACAACGTGGGAAAGGATTCCTGCGAGTAGCGGGCGCGTTTCACCAGCAGGCGGATTTCATGGCGATCGTGCCCCGGATCGTTCAGCGCATCGCTCAGGCAGCACAGCTGCTTTCTGATGCGTTTGGCGGCGTGCGCCTTCGGATGCCCGTGAGGCGCGTCCTTCAGCGCGGCGCGGAAGGTGGCCGGCCACTCGCCCAGCGCCTCGAACAGCCGGTCGACAACCGGACTCGCATCTAGTCCGCGATAAGCCTTCGAGACAGTCTGTCGGCGCGTCCGCGCGGTGTGCAGCAGACCGTGTGCCTGCAGCTCGGCGGCCATCACTTCCATGTCCCGGATCGGAGTGGTGAGCCGGCCCACCTCCGTGGCGGCGGCATTGAGCGGCGCACAGGCTTCCTTCATTCCCAGGGGGTTGAGCAAGCTGCGCAGGCGCCGTAGCGCGATGCGAAAGTCATGCAACGCCTCGCTGTCGGTTTCGTAGATGACTCGGGCATAGGCCTGATACAGATCGACCTCGATCCCCAGCACTCTCGCAACGACCTTGTCTGTGAATTTCACTCGCGGGCTCCATGAGAACGACCACTGTAATGTAGCTGTAATCTTTGGTTCTTATTGGCGGCTGAACGCACGATAACGGGTCGTGATTGCGCGTGGATGAACGACAGTCACGACGTGCTTGCTCGTTGCCGGCTGTTGCAAGTCTTGAAGGGCTGCTATGGGTCGTTCTCTGCCGGTCATGGCCACGCAGTGTGACGCGTCAAATCCGATGCAAATGCATGGCCAAGCCGAATGCAATCAGGTGGTCTAGTAAGTGCAATTGCGCACTAGGAGTGCGTGAAGATGCTGCGTGACGAGTGCGCGAAACGGTCACCAAAAAAAAAGCCCACACGGGCAGCATTCTGAGGGAGACGAAGGCTAGAGGTTTGTGCCGAGCACGGTGGCCGGTCCGCCCCAGCGCTCCATGAAGGATGCGAAGTTATGGCCGCCGGCGCCAAGGAGGTTGGACGCCCCCTTCATGAGGTCAGTTTTCTCGCTCAGATCAGTTCCACACCGAGCGATACGTTTGGCCAAAATCATGAAACGGAGGAGATCGCCTCCGTCAGCATCAATCGGTCCGATTTCAGAGGCCATCTGGCCATCAGGAAAATCATCAATGTCGATTCCAATCTCGCGAAACGATCGGGTCTTGATCGACCAGATGCCTTCCCATTGTTCGCGGATGAGCTTCGGTAGCTTGGTGTCATCACATCGTTCGATACGCCGATGCTGCTCTAACACTCGCAGCGGGGTGCGCATCTGCATGGTGGCGCAGAACTGGTAGCCATAAATCACGTTATCTAAGGCCAGTTTCTTGCTTTGCTTGAGGTACTTCGCCCGATCCGTGAACGGGGCATAGGAGTCGATTACTGGAATCTCGCTGTTGGCGTACTTGTGATCGGCCCAGACGAGCAGGACTTTCGTGGGGCCGGTATACGCCAGGAGAGATTGGCGAGGAGGTGGCGAAGGGGAAAGAAAGACCTGCTCCAGGAACTCCGCATCATGACCTACAGCCTGTTCCAGGTCCCGAGAGTAGATGGTTACATTGCCTTTGGTGACATCCGCTAGTGCGCGGCGCCCATGCTTCTGGACGGCATCCAGAATGCTGACCTTGTCATCGTAAGTAAGCCAGCGGGCGACCTCGGTTTCTCGGCCATCCAGCACGGATAGTTCAAGCAGTCTGTCGATCAGGTCCAGTCCTTCCATGGCGATCCCTCTGTGAGCTAATCCTGAAGGTATCGGAGCGATGGCTGCTATTCAAAGACCTCCCAAGGATCCACCAGGGAGATTGCTTTGATCAGGTGTTGCGGAGTAGGTATTCGACCTGGACCGGCAGTGATTCGCCAGCGGAGTACCTGGCCCCTGCCCGGAGATTCGTGTAGAGCTCTCCCACCTCCATCGCAGCCTGCCGAAGGATGAGCAGGGCGAAGGCATAGTTCCTGCTCTCCTGGGCATCCTCGGCCATCCTGTTGAGGGCTCGCAGGCGGTATGCGCGATTGGCGATGGCAACGTCCGCCATTTCGTCCTGGAACTGCTTGCGGGTGTCGTGGAAGAGGGTCACCCACTTGGCTGCTAGTCCTTTGCCGGAAACCTTGGTGGGGTCGTGCGCCTCGCACTGCTGGCGGGTGACGCTAACTCCGAATTGCTTCTTCACCTCGTCGGCAACTTGCGATGGGGTGTCAAAGCAGGCCAGGGCCTGAACGATGAAGGCCCTGACCCCTGCCGTCAGTCTTGCTCTCACGACTGCCCAGAGTTGCCAGGTTCCCGCTTCGGGAACTCGAAAGCCTGCTCGATGTTGATGCTGTTCCGGCTAACCTCGGCGATGAAGAATCGGCCACCTGCCGCAACCTCCGGCATGAGCTCGCGAGATAGGCGGCTTTGATGCTTGGCGAGGGCAATCATCCCGGGGCGATCGGCATGGATTCCTTTCAACAAAGGCTCCCATGAAGGCTGATGCGGCGAGCGATACCGCGTGTGAATTCGGCCGACGTGAATGTCTTCACTGCCGATTGCCCTGCTGAACAGATAACCAATCACCTGTCCTTCAGCCTCGGAATAGCCGACCAGAGCGAAGTCCAGGCCAAGGTTTTCCTCCTTCGCCTGGTAGTGTTCGCGTGAGTAATCGACGGATGCCTTGAGATGACCCGGCAGTAGCTCCACCAACTGTTCTATCGAACCAGTGAAAGCCACCAGGCCAGGACTTGCTGATGCCAGTACGTAGTCCGTACCTCGGAAGGCGATGACTGCGCTGATGTGGTGGAGCACCATCATCTTGCTGAACTCAACAATCGGACTGCCTGGCTTGACGGCCTCGGTATCGACTCCAACCAGTCCAATATCCGGCTCAATGAATACGTTGAGGATGCTCATGCTTCGTTGGCCTCCTCACTCAACTGCTTGGCAACTGCGCGGGGTTGCAACTCTTGGGGGGAAGGGTCATTGAGGCCAGAAATCTCCGCGCTGATCTGGGCTCCGAGATAGGCCCCGTAGGGATTTCCACCAGTAGCGACATAGCCGATCGTTGCGCCGATTACTGCGCCAGCTGCTTGTCCAACAGTGCTCATCGTGAGGCCTCCAGCTCAATGCGCCGGCGCATCCCGGCGACCTGGGTGGGGGTGAATCCGAAGATGTTGAAACCATTCTGTGCCGGCTCGAAGGGCGACTTGATCAAGGCGCGCAGGGTGTTCTTCGCCTTCCAACCAATCACGCGGCCGGCAATGCCAGTGATTTGCCCAATGCCGTGGCGGGCAGTCTCGACCTGTTGGCCACTGAGCAGCTTTACGACGGTGCCGGAGTCGCTGCGTTCGATTTCAAAGCTCATGCTGGCCTCTCTGGTTTACCGGCTTGCGCCAAGCGCTTCAGGAAGCTGGAGAAAGGGTTTGTTCTCGGTCAGCGCTACCAGGAGGGCGGCTGCCTGTAGGTCGCCAGTGTCGGCGGCGGAGCGGATGCGCTCCCATGCTGTAGTGACTTCTGCCTTGGTGGGTCGGACCTGATGACCTCGGGTCTTGGTGTTCATCGTGATTCCCCTCTGAGTTATGAGATAGCGTCACACCTCAAGGGCAAATTAGACCTAATCTGGCTGTATATCCAGTTGTTTTATGGTGTACCCCAGGTGATACACGGTATGGGACGGAATGGGACGCTGGAGCCCAGAAAAATCGGATGGAAGGTAAGCCGATTTGTTGCACAAATTGGGTGACGCTCATAGTGATACAGGGCGTGCGCGCTGCGTACCCGTCGCCCAAGTTGAATGCTTTGCTGAAGCAATCAAGGCTGTTTGCGGTAAACCAACAAGCCTGCTTGTGGAAAACCAGCAAACTGGAATGTGCAAAACCAGCAAGCTGCTGACTCAATGCCAGGTTTCCACAGGCCCTTCATGAGATTGTTCCGCGAATCAAGGGCACGGCCCTTTAGGGACTCAAGAAACCCCTCGCGTACGCGTGCGTACTTGTCTCAAAACCATCCACGCTCAGCCTGGTTACCACTTCGGAGTGGTCACCTTTCGTGGTCACCGATCTGGTCACTCCGCGCATTTGGGCTGCGTGAAGATCGTGCGTGAAAGTGCTGCGTGACATTGCGTGACGCCTGAGACGAGATCTCTTTAGGGACTAAAGAAACCCTCGCACGCGCGTGCGCGCGTACTGGTCGCAAAACCCCCTTTAGGGACTCCGAAAACTCGATTGCATGGGGTTTGTTTCGCAAATGAGGGGCGGGGCGGTTTCGTCCAGAACTGTCCAGAACGCGATAGCCTGGAAAGTGTAGTTTTCTTAACCTCTCATGGGGTTCGCGTTTTCCTAGGTCCAGTGGACAGGCCGCCATGGAGTTTGCAGCGGCCAGAGGCGTACAGATCGCGGCGCTTGCATGGAGTCCCGGCCCTGGTCTTCGCACCGCAGCAAAGGCCCCTCAGCTCTTCAGGAAAGGGCGGTCTCGGTGGAGGCTCGCCAGTATATCCCTGTGCCGCCCACGCCTCGCTCCAGCGCTCGGAGGCCTTGCAGTATCGTTTCCAGAGCTTGCGCAGCTCAGCCTGGTGGTCAGTCATGTGTTGGTACTCCAGGGAGTCCCGACTTGGTTCGCAGTTCGTGCGTTGAAGGGTGCGAACTTTTCGTGCGAACCAGCTGCGAACCTGTCACCCATGGTCGACACTGCTGGGACTGACAGGTATATCCGAGTCGGACCTAGTGATCTGTTTCCAAGGAGGGGATATGTCCTTGTTGAGCCGAATCCGATCGATCTTCGTCGGCACCAAGGCTGGCGAGAAGCAGCTACTGCCAATCACTGAGGTTCTCGGCATACAAGCGAAGGTTGGCGACACTCCCACGCACGAATTGGCCAGCAGCTCACACCAGGATCTGCAGGTGATGCTCAAGTGCTGTGAGGCAGAGGAGACTAACTATTGGAAGCAGCCGGCCGGGCGGCGCGCTTGCGCTGCTCCGTTCTACTTCGAGCGCGTGGCAATCCTCAGCCGCAAGGCCAAGGACTATGCCACTGAGGTGTCCATCTGCGAGCGCTGGAAGGCCATTGCTGACGACTATGCCGGGCAGTCCATTGTGCGGGATGGGATGGCGGCCTTGGTTCACCAGGGGCCGCGGTCGGTCGCCATTCTTGGCAGGATGGATAAGGCCAGGGATCTGCTGGCGCGTAGCCCGGGCAGGTAGGCGGTCCGACGGCTTATACGACCGTGTGCTCCCACTTGTAGCTTGAGTACAGGAATGGGCGCCCACCTTCCTTGTCAGTTTTGACCACTCTCAGCCGGACCTTGGTGCCCAAAGGGTACTCCCGGATTTTGCGTGCGCATTCGATCTTCATGTCTTGAGAGAAGAGCTCGCCAGCTACAGGCCTTACTCCATTCTTGCGTCGCTCGGGGTCGTAGAAGACTTCCGCGATGATCTCAACGTACTCATCTGGGTGATGCTGATAGTCCCAAGCCATGATCGTTCCCTCGTTCTGCCTGGTTAGACGGTGGCAGGTTATCGCGAGAGTGGCGTTTCCACCACGATGTGGCGTGCAGTGCCACGTCCAGCCGACGCTCAACTCGCTTCAGCGTCGGGCGGGCAAAAATCCGCGGTCGGAAACTTCGTGCCGTGGGGCCGCGCGCACTTCTGAGCCCATTTTCGAGCCCTGGAAGCAGGGGAGAAGAAGGGTAGGAGGTGGTTAAGTAGGAGTGGTCCATATTTGATACCTGTGGCCACTGAAAACAGGCTCCACAGGTACCAAAAATGACACCTGTGGAGCCTGAAAAACACCTCAATGGTCCATATTTGATACCTGTGGCCTGGGCTTGGGTATCGTTTATGGACCGGTAGAAATCGAAACTCGACGATCCTCCCAATCGTTTGTGGGCCCCCGGTTCCTCCAGCACGGGAGCCACGTCAGGCGCCAGGTCCTGGTCTTCGATTGCGTTCGACTGCAGAACAGGCTGTCGTCCACCAGCACAATGAAGCCGGCTTCTTCCAGCTCTTTGAATGCCCTCATCGCCAAGGTGCGCGAGCACGGGATTTCCTCCTCGGCCTGGCGTACGCCGAACCCGACAGGGCCGGCAGGACTCCAGTGGCGTTGCAGAAGGGTGAGCAGCACCTTCGCCTGGGCGGTGAGAGCCAAGTACTCTGGCGATGACAGCAAGCGGCGCTGTATCGCAACAACGCCGCCGCGCTTGTCAAAAGGAAGATTGCTCTTCTTAGCCATTCGTCAGCTCGCAGGCAGGAACCGGCGGGCCGAAGCCCGCCAGTCGAACACTATTAGGACGCTTCGCGCAGCAGGACATACTTGGCGACACGGTGGGGCGCGCGCCCGTCATTGGTGGCCTGGTAGGTCCAGTGCGTGATGATCTCGTGTCCTTTGTTGCGCAGGCGGCGGATCGTGTTCGGCGGGTGAACAATGTCCAATTCGTTCGCTGCTTCCAGGGTAGTAATGGGGCCTTTGCGCAGCGCCTCCATCATCTTGCGGTCTTGCTGAGTGGACGAGTGTGATGCCATAGTCTCAACCTCACTTGGTGCTAGCCAATGTGTACTGCCCGGACGGAGTTGCCGCTCCGTTCTGGGCAACCTCTCTAATGCCTTCCTGGTTCATTCGCTTCTCTCGCTTCCCTTACCTACAGTTTCGTGCCCGTGCTGGACGAGCTTCCTCACCATCTCGATTTCGCCTTGAACGGCCCATAGGACGCTGCTGATGACAGAGCTATGCAGCTCGCAGCTTTCCTCGTCCGTGAACTGGCAGCTCAGCATCAGCAGCATTGAGTCGGCGCGCATTAAGGCGCAGTTGATAGCGTCGACGTGATATCCAGGCCGCGCTTCAGGGTCGATTACGGCTGCTTCTTCCGGAGTGCACGCATAGAACTTGGTGGGGCTCGGCGGTTGCACAAAAGCGTTCATTTGGAATCCTCCTCCGGCTCGCTGATTTCCCACAGTTGGCAGCCAAACTCCTTCAGCAGCTCACCAATGGCATCCACTGCGCAGGCAGCGCCATACTTCAGGTCTGCGGTCATATGGTGCTCAGAGGCATCGGCGCCCAGCAGGTTTGCCAGAGCGCAAAGCCCGTTACCTGCTGCGTTGATGGTCTCGGACCGGCGATTGACCACCCGGCGCAGTGAGCTCAGTTCATGCAGGGCCGATTCGGCGAGTTGTGCGGCATTGACTGCTTCGTCCATGGCAGCTTTCGAAGTGCGAGCGTTCATACGATCACCTCCACCCGGGCAGCACCCAGGCTACGTAGTTGCTGAAGATCGACCACGCGGGCCGACGCCGGCAGGCTGAGCCAGCCAAATGCCAAACCGGAATGATCGATCAGCCTGATTTTGAGCTTTGCGGCGCTCAACGTGCGTTCTCCTTCGCCAAGCGGTTCAGCCAGGCCTCCAACTGCTTGATGAGGATCAGTCGGCGCTTTCCGGACTTGAAGCTCGGCAAGTCGCCGCTGGCTATGGCTTCGTAGATTGCGGAGCGGGTGTGGCCGCTGATCCGGCCGGCATCTTCGGGGCCGACGGCGAGCGGGACGATGGGGGCTGCCTGTGACATAGGGCTTTCCTCTATTGCTGAATCGGTATACTGGGACGATACTGGATTGCGTAAGCATCCTAAAGTGTAAGTAACACAATTTGCAAGCATTGAGTTTGTAAGCTCAGCGCTGTGAGGAAGGAGGGGAAGTGGCAAACCGTTCGAAGAAGGTGGTTCTGTCGGCCAGGGTGGAGCCGTATCTAAAGGCGGCTCTAGAGCTCTATGCGACCTCCACGAATGAGAAGATCGTGAAGGTTCTGGAGCGATTCATTGAAACCTGCCTGTCGGATGCGCAAATTGAGAACCCTTTAAATGGCTACAAAAAGGGCTATTTCATGACCATCTTCACGGCGATTTGGTCTGAGGATGAAGTCATTTTCAACCTGCGCGCAGGCCTGATGGGGTCGAAGTTCTCGAGCGACAGATTGTTCCACCTCGCCATGACCGTCGTGGGTGACCATAGATTCAAAGGTGACTTCGATCTGTTCGGCGACCTGAACGGAATGGCTGAGCGATTTGAGTTCGTTCAACCCTATGAGGCCAAAATTGATTTAGGGCTCGTGAGAAGTGAATGGGATGTGCTTGTCGCCTACGTCGATTTCCTAGAAAACAACAAGCCTTTCTGCCCGACTTATGATGACTACAAGAGGATGCGCGAGCAGTCAGAATCTAAATAAGCTCCACCGCCGCCGCCTTGCTGTCCGGTGCCAGGTGGGCATAGCGCAGCGTCATCTTGATGTCGGTGTGCCCCAGCAGATCCCGTACCGTATTGAGCGGCACTCCTGCCATCACCAAGCGTGAAGCGAAGTCGTGACGCATATCGTGCCAGCGGAAATCCGTCACGCTGGCATTCTTCAGCAGCTCCAGCCAGGCCGTTTTCACATCTGTCATGCGCTCGCCTTCTTGGCCGGGGAACACGTAGCAACCCGGTGGACATTGCTCCTTCCAGGACTTCAGGGTGCCCAAAGCCTCTGCGTTCAGAGGGATGTGGCGTGTCTCTTTGGTCTTGGTGCCTTCGCCGACGACAGTGATGGTCTTCGCCTGCAGGTTCACGTCAGGCCAGCGCAGATTGAACAGTTCGCCGCGGCGCAGGCCGGTATTCAGGGTGAGCAGCACCATAGGCTTCAGGTGATCGGTAAAGGTGACCGCGCGAAGGTCCACCAGCAGCTCTTGGTTACGCTCTGTGCGCCATTGGTTGGCACTGTCACGCTCAGCCCGGATTCGCTCCTGTCGCGCGTCTAGAGCCTCACGGAGGGCCTTGGATTCGTCTTTCGATAGATAGCGGATACGCCCCTTTGCGTCGACCTTCAGCGCCTTCACCTTGTCGAGTGGCGAGGATTCCAGGTAGCCCCAGTCCACAGCCCGACTGAAGACGCCGCTGATGGAGCCCATCTTGCGGTTGGCGGTGGATGGCTTGTTGCCGCCGTTGAGCCAGGCAGTCCGGATCTGTTCTAGGTCACGGCCAGCGACCTCCACCAGGCGTAGGCTCATGATCGGCTCGAAGCAGGTGGACAGGGTGTGCTCGGTTTTCTCATGGCCGCGGTGGTGGGCCTTGAACCAGGGTAGGTAGGTATCGTCAATGAAGCTGCGCAGGGTAGGGGACGTGGCTGCGGTGCGGCCCTCGATTACTGCCAGTGGCTCGCCGTGCTCGTAGGCGTCTGCAAGGTAGCGGGCGGCCTCAGTTCGAGCCTGGGCCAGGGTAAGCTTTCCGACGCGGCCAAGGGACTTCTCACGGTTGCGTCCCCACGTCACCATATAGGCGACGTGCCCGGTCGGCTGGACGCGTAGGAACAGGCCTGGCTGTTCCGTATCGTGGATACGGTATGGTTTGTCTTGAGGGGTGAGGCTGCCAAGCAGCTTCTGAGTGATCTTGGTCTTCATCCTTTCCTACCAGCAGCGTACCAGCAGAAAAGACTATATAGTTTCGTCCGGCTACATTCAAAGGGCCGTAATATAGGGCTTGTGGAGTGGTCTTCGAGTGCTGTTAGGGGCTAAATGCCCCTCCTAAGGGGAAGGTTGGAGGTTCGACCCCTCTCCGGGACACCAGCATGCCAAGGCCCGCACTCGCGGGCCTTTTGTTTTTTCAGGGCCGACGGGAATGTCGGCCGTCATCGCAGTGCGACAGGGAGTTCGTCGATGCGCCACGGTTTCAAGGCTCTGCTGCTTTGCCTCGCCCTCGTTCCGCTAGCGGGATGCGGAACTCTGGTCGCGCGCATGGACGACAAGGTCCACTGGACTGACGACGACTACTTCAAGAGTACCCAGGGCAACGTCAAGCTGCTGACCGGCGAGGTGGACACCGGTTATTTTCCCGCCACCGCGTTCTGCTGGATGAGCATTGCCTGCCCGATCGTTTCCATCCTGACGCTGCCGGCGGACGCGGTCGTGGACGTGGTGGCGTTGCCCCACGATTACTACGCCGCCCAACGGCAGTGAGGCCTCTGGGCACGGCATTGCCGGGGGCGGCGGGGCGTAGGACACCCCCAGGCGTCGTCGGCCTCCCTCAGGGGCTGTAGGTCATCCGGTTGCGGCCATTGTGCTTGGCATCGTAGAGCGCTTGGTCGGCCTTGATCAGTGCCTGGCTCAGGCTGCCATCCAGGGTGAGGCGGGCGAGGCCGAGGCTGACGGTGACCGATGGGTTGCCGGGCTGCTCGGCGATGGCCTGGCGCAGCCGGTCCATGTGCCGGCCGGCTTCCTCGGCGCTGATACCCCAGAGATACAGGCCGAACTCCTCGCCGCCCAGGCGGGCGAACTCGAAGTCCTTCATTTCGCTCTTGATGGCCTGCGCCACGCGGGTCAGCACTTCGTCGCCGACGTCGTGACCATAGGTGTCGTTGACCCGCTTGAAGTGATCGATGTCGACCATCGCCAGGTAGCGCTGCTCGCCATCGTCCGCCAGCCGTTTGCCGACGCGGGCCATGAACGAGCGGCGGTTGGGGATGCTGGTCAGGGTGTCGAGGTAGGCCTGGTCGAGCAGCAGCCGGGCCATCGCATAGTTGTACAGCTTGGCCTGGCTCAGCCGGTTGAAGATGTAGATCGACAGTGCGCAGATGAACACTGGATAACAGATCAGCATGCTGCGGCGCTCGTCGAATTCGGGAACGTCGCCCAGGAAAGGGTTGAGCAGTGTCCAGCTCACCACCAATACGCCGAAGAAGGCCGGACGGTTCAATGGCATCGCGGTGGCGCTGTAGAGCACGGTGGATGCGGAGATCACGAGCCAGGTCTGACGGACGTCACTGGGGATACCCTCGATCACCATCCGCGCACCCAGCGCGAAGGTCAGGACGAACGCCAGGTTGAGCACGTAGAAGTGCGTCGCCTTGCGGGTCAGGGCGGCAAGTGCGGTGATGATGAAGAACACGGCCAGGAAGGCTACCGAGAGGAAACTGAAGCCCTGGTTTGCCTGGAAGCTGACGATCAGATCGAAGAGAAACCACATGCCGATGCTGACGCAGAACACCAGCAGGCAGAATCCATGGAGTCGTTCGAAATCGTGCTGGAAAAACTCGGCCCTGAGCTCGGGCGAAATGGCTTGCTTGAGTACTTCGGATTCGATGGTCTTGAACATGACGCGCCCTGTACGCGTGTGGAATCGCTCGCGCGAGCATAGTTGAACTCACGGCACCCCGCGCAGCATGAAAGGGCTCGCGAGCAAGGATGATTCCGGGCGGCTCAGGGGCGGGCGCAAAAGCGGCAAGTCGGCGACGAGGCTCTTGCGATTCATGTGGGGGCGCCTGTCCGCGGCACGCTGGCGAGCGCCGCAATGAAGAGGCGCGTGGCTGCTCCCCGGCCAGGGCGGGTGGTCGTTGTCGGGGACCGTTGTCTGTAGCGCCAGGTCTTCGTCGCCCTTCCGTTCGAAGGATTCCAGCACTTGCTGTAGCATCGCGCGGTGCTGGCCGGCAGCGCCTGAAAGATGTTGATGAATTTTACGAACGAGCGGGTCTAGCGGATGTTGAGTGCAGAACTGAAGGCGTTCTATCGGGTGGCGAAGCTGGGCAGCATCACCCAGGCGGCGAAGAAGCTCGGCCTGAGCCAGCCCACCGTCACCACCCAGATCCGCAACCTGGAAAGCCAGTACGCGGTGGAGCTGTTCTATCGCGGCGGCCGCCGCCTGACCCTGAGCGACGAGGGCGCGCGCCTGTTGCCGATGGTCGAGGCCCTGCTGCAGCAGGAAGCCGACATCGAGTTCTACCTGCGCAATTGCGGGCAGATGCAGGGCGCGCTGCGCATCGGCGCGACCTCTCCTTACTACGTGCTTGGCCTGATCAAGACCTTCCGCGAGCGTTATCCGCAGATCGAGGTGTCGGTGGAGATCGGCAACTCCCAGCAGGTGCTCGAAGCGCTGGTGGAATGCCGGGTCGACCTGGCGGCGTCCTCGCAGCAGGTGGACGATGCGCGCCTGACCCGTGTGGTGCTCGGCAGCGATCCGCTGGTGCTGGCGGTGCATCGCAGCCATCCATTGGCGATGCAGCCGTCGGTGGCGTTGGGCGATCTGCGCAGTCACTGTCTGCTGATGCGCGAGGCGGGTTCCACCACCCGCCAGCTCACCGAAGCGATGCTGGAGAGCGCCGGCGTGATGCCGGCCTCGATGCTGGAGATCGGCAGCCGCGAGTCGATCCGCGAAGCGGTGATCCGCAACCTGGGGGTGAGCATCATCGCCCGGCAGGAAGTGCCGGATAACCCGCAGTTGTGCGTGCTGGAGATCAACGGGGCGAGTCGGATCGACGAGTACCTGTATTGCCTGAAGGATCGGCGGCAGGCGCGGTTGCCGAGTGCGTTTCTGGGGTTGGCGCAGGGGTAAGGTCAAGGGCACGAGTTTTCGAAATCGGAGTTTCTGCGCCGCTTCGGTGTGCGCTGGGACTTCTTGTTTCGCCCCCTCGGGCGACCCACTTTGGCAAACGACCCAAAGTGGGCAAAGGTCTTGCCCCTGTCATCCGGTTTTTCGCTTAGGCGAAAAATTCCCTCGTTGAAGCGAAGTTTCAGGGGCACGCCACGACGGGCCATCCCTGGCCCATCGTGGCTCTCGCGACATCCATGTCGCTCAACCCCTGAAACTCCGATTCAACGAGGCCTCCTGAAAGGGGCCGTTCGGAGCGTTCGGATGTTGCTCTGGAAATCTCTAGAGCCAGAGCCAGAGCCAGAGCCAGAGCCAGAGCCAGAGCCAGAGCCAGAGCCAGAGCCAGAGCGCGGCGCTCTAGCCCCCGTAGGAGCGGACCTTGTCCGCGAGATGCATCGCGGATGAATCCGCACCTACCGGGAAATACCTTGGTCTTGCGCCTGCGCAGGAGCGGACTCCCTCCGCGATCCGCCTGCCAACGATGCCGCAGACCCAACCGCTCAACCCCACCCCTTCGCAAAATTTTTCATTCCCATACCAAAATTTGCCTATGGATCTATCGGTGCACTTTTCGTCATCGCAATAGAGCCGTCGCATTCGCTCCCTAGCATGAGCCTCGTCAAGTCACGTCGCTGCCCACGGCGGCGTGAGCCACAGAACACGAGGTACCGCCATGCACACGACTATCGCCGGCACGCCGCTCAGCGTGCGCCATATCCGTAAACGCTTCGGCCAGTTCGTCGCCCTCGACGGCGTGTCGCTGGACGTCAAGGCGGGCGAGTTAGTCTGTCTGCTCGGCCCCTCCGGTTGCGGCAAAACCACCCTGCTGCGCTGCATCGCAGGCCTTGAGCGCCACGACGACGGTACCCTGCACCTGGGCCAGCGTGACGTGTCGAACCTGCCGCCGCAGGCGCGCGACTACGGCATCCTGTTCCAGTCCTACGCGCTGTTTCCCAACCTGACCGTCGAGCAGAACATCGCCTACGGCCTGGCCAACGCCAGCAAGGAAGAAGCCCGCCGTCGTGTCGCCGAGATGCTCCAACTGGTCGGCCTTTCCGGCAGCGAGAAGAAGTACCCCGGCCAGCTCTCCGGCGGCCAGCAGCAGCGCGTGGCCATGGCCCGCGCGCTGGCGCCGAGCCCGTCGCTGCTGCTGCTCGACGAACCCATGTCGGCGCTGGACGCCCGCGTGCGCGAGCACCTGTGCGGCGAGCTGCGCCAACTGCAGAAGAGCCTGGGCATCACCACCGTGATGGTCACCCACAACCAGGACGAAGCCATGCTGATGGCCGACCGCATCGCGGTGATGAACCACGGGCGCATCGAGCAGTACGGCACCGCCCAGGAGATCTACAGCACCCCGGCCACGCCCTTCGTCGCCGAGTTCGTCGGCCAGGGCAACTGGCTGCCGTTCGAGCGCGGCAGCGACGGCCATGCCCGCGTGGGCAGCCTCAACCTGCGCCTGCAGAACCAGGCCGCGAGTGCCTCGGGCCGGCTGTTCTGCCGTCCGGAAGCGATCAGCGTGAACCCGGCCGTGCACCAGGAGAACCTGTTCCGCGCGCAGGTCCGCGAGATCACCTTCCTCGGCAACCGCTGCCGCATGAGTTTCGAGCTGGAGCAACTGCCGGGCCAGCCGCTGCTGGCCGAGCTTGCGCCGGAAGACATGCCGCGCCTGGGCACCCCGGATATCTGGGTGTCCCTGCCGCCCCGCAGCCTGCAGGTGTTCGCCTGAGATGGATGCCGTGGTGAATCGCCCCCCGGCGTTGTCCGCCGGCAAGCTCCGTGGCGATCTGGGTGATCGCCTGTTCGTGCGCGGCGGCAAGGTCCTGCTGCTGGCCCTGCTCACCGCCGCGGTCCTGCTGCCGCTGCTGGCCATCTTCTGGCGCGGCTTCAGCAGTGCGGCGGGGCAGGGCGGTGGTCTCGCCGCCATGGGCGAGCTGCTGCGCAGCGACAACTTCCACTGGCTGCTGGGCAACAGCCTGAAGGTCTCGCTGAGCGTCGCCGCCATCGTGGTGCCGCTGGCCTATGCGTTCGCCTATGCCCTGCAGCGCACGCTGATTCCGGCCAAGGGCCTGTGGAGGGGGATTTCCCTGCTGCCGCTGCTGGCGCCGTCGATGCTGCCGGGCATCGCGCTGATCTACCTGTTCGGCAACCAGGGCCTGCTGCGCGGCTGGGTGCCGGACAACATATACGGCTTCTGGGGCATCGTCCTGGGCGAGGCCATCTACACCTTCCCCCACGCGCTGATGATCCTGCTGTCCGCGCTGTCGATGGCCGATGCGCGCCTGTTCGACGCCGCCTCCAGCATGGGCGCGAGCCCCTGGAAAGCCTTCCGAAGCATCACTTGGCCGGCTTCGCGCCAGGGCGTGTTCGCCGCCTTCTGCCTGGTATTCACCCTGACCATCACCGACTTCGGCGTGCCGGTCGTGGTGGGCGGCGACTACCAGGTGTTGGCGCTGGAAGCCTACAAGGCGGTGGTTGGCCAGCAGCAGTTCGGCCGTGGCGCGCAGATCGGCATGATCCTGCTGTTACCGGCGCTGCTCAGCTTCGCCGTGGACACCTGGCTGCGTCTGCGCCAGCGCGAGGCCATGAGCGGCCGCGCGCAGGTCTACCATCCCAAGCCGTCGCGCCGCCGTGATGCCGCCTTCCTCGCCATCGTGCTGCTGATCTGCGCGGTGCTGCTGGGCGTGCTGGGCATGGCCGTGTACTCCTCGCTGGTGAAGTTCTGGCCGTACAACCTGTCGCTGTCGCTGCATCACTACGACTTCGACACTACCGCCGGCGGCGGCTGGCTGGCCTATCGCAACAGCCTGACCATGGCCGCCTGCACGGCCGTCATCGGCAGCGCGGTGATCTTCACTGGCGCCTACCTGATGGAGAAGACCCGCGAGCAGCAATGGCTGAACCAGCTGCTGCGCATGCTCTGTTTCGTGCCGATGGCCGTCCCCGGGCTGGTGCTGGGCCTGGGCTACGTCTTCTTCTTCAACCTGCCGAGCAACCCGCTGCACGTGTTCTACGGCAGCATGGCGCTGCTGGTGGTGTGCACCATCGCTCACTACCTGACCACCGCGCAGATGACCGCCACCGCCGCGCTGCGCCAGCTCGACGGCGAGTTCGAGGCCGCTGCGCTGTCGCTGAAGATGCCGCTGTGGCGCCATTACCTACGCGTCACCGTGCCGATCTGCCTGCCGGCGCTGCTGGACATCATCCGCTACCTGTTCGTCTCGGCGATGACCACGGTGTCGGCGGCGATCTTCCTCTACAACCCGGACACCATCCTCGCCGCCGTCGCCGTGCTGAACATGGACGACTCCGGCAACGTCGGCGGCGCCGCCGCTATGTCGACCCTGATCCTGATCACGTCCGCCGCCGTGTCGCTGCTGCTGGCTGGCGCCTCGCGCGGCCTGCTGCGCTGTTCCCAGGCCTGGAGAAAGTGATCGCCCAGCGGTTCCTACGTTGCACTTGAGAGCGCTTCACCTGCCGCACTGAACATCAACCGTCGCACTGATCGTCATCCCCGCGAACGCGGGGATCCAACAAACACTGCCAAGGAGCTCCCCATGTTCAAACGTCTTGCCCTCGCCGCCGCTGTGGTTGCCGGTTTCGCCGCACAGGTCCACGCCGCCGATACCGAGCTGACCGTCTACACCGCCCTGGAACCGGAACAGCTGACCGCCTATAAACAGGCCTTCGAAGCCGAGAACCCGGACATCAAGATCAAGTGGGTGCGTGATTCCACCGGCATCGTCACCGCCAAGCTGCTGGCTGAGAAGGACCGTCCGCAGGCCGACGCCGTGTGGGGCCTGGCCGCTTCCAGCCTGGCCATCCTCGATGCACAGGGCATGCTGGAGAAGTACGCGCCCAAGCACCTGGACGCCATCGGCAAGAACTACCGCGACCCGGCCAACCCGCCGGCGTGGGTCGGCATGGACGTCTGGGCCGCGACCATCTGTTTCAACACCGTCGAGGCCGAGAAGCTGGGCCTGGAGAAGCCGGTAAGCTGGCAGGATCTGACCAAGCCGGAATACAAGGGCAAGATCGTCATGCCGAACCCGGCGTCCTCCGGCACCGGCTTCCTCGACGTCTCCGCCTGGCTGCAGACCTTCGGCGAGAAGCAGGGCTGGGCCTACATGGACGCCCTGCACGAGAACATCGGCCAGTACGTCCACTCCGGTTCCAAGCCGTGCAAGCTGGCCGCCGCCGGCGAATTCCCGATCGGCATCTCCTTCGAATACCCGGCCGTGCAGCTCAAGCGCCAGGGCGCGCCGCTGGACATCGTCCTGCCGAAGGAAGGCCTGGGCTGGGAAATCGAAGCCACCGGTATCGTCAAAGGCACCCAGCACGAAGCCGCCGCGAAGAAACTCGCCGACTTCTCCGCCAGCCCCAAGGCCATGGAGCTGTACAAGGAAAACTTCGCTGTGCTGGCCCAGCCGGGCATCGCCAAGCCGCAGACCGAACTGCCGGCCGACTACGAGCAGCGCCTGATCAAGAACGACTTCGCCTGGGCCTCGAAGAACCGCGACGAGATCCTCGCCGAGTGGCGCAAGCGCTACGACGGCAAGTCCGAGAAGGTTGCGCAGAAGTAAGCGCGTGAGCCCTCTTTCCAGCGGGAAGAGGGCGCCGCCCCGCAGTCGGGGCGGCCACATCGTTCAACCCGCGCGCCGGCCGTGCCCGGCGCGAAGGGCATCTCGCAAGAAGGACTCCCCCATGACCCAGACCCACTGCGACGTCGCCATCGTCGGCGCCGGCATCCTCGGCCTTTCCCACGCCTACGCCGCCGCCCGCCGCGGACTGTCCGTACGCGTCTTCGAGCGGACCGCCACGCCCCTGGGCGCCTCGGTGCGCAACTTCGGCCAGGCCCTGGTCACCGGCCAGCCGCCGGGCGTGATGTCGGACCTGGCACGGGCCAGCCGGTCGATCTGGGCGGATTGGGCGCAGCAGGCCGGGTTCTCCCTGCGTCGCAATGGCTCGCTGCTGTTCGCCCGCACCGAGGCGGAAGAGGCACTGCTGGAAGCCTTCTGCGTCGGCCGCGCGAAGGAGCAGGAGTACAAGGTCGAGCTGCTGCGTGGCAGCGCGCTGAGCGACCTCTACGAAGGCCGCTTCGGCCATCACCGCGCGGCGCTGCATGGCCTCGACGACCAGCAGCTGTATTCGCGCGAGGCACTGCCGACGCTGATCGACTACCTGCACCGCGAGCTGCACGTGCAGTTCCATTTCTCCACCCTGGTCCGCGACGTCGACACCGGCGTACTTCGCACCACGGCGGGCACCTTCACCGCCGGACAGGTGATCGTCTGTTCCGGTCATGACTACCAGACCCTGCTGGCCGAGGCCATCGCCCCGCTGGAGCCGCAGGTGTGCCGCCTGCAGATGCTGCGGGCGCGTCCGCAGGTCAACTTCGGCCTCGGCCATGCCGTGCTCACGGGCCTGAGCTGCGTGCACTACGGCGCCTTCGCCGACCTGCCGGAAGCCGCGGCTATCCGGGCGCAGATCTACCGTGAGACGCCGGAACTGGAAGCCCAGGGCATCCACCTGCTGATCAGTCCGACGCCTTACGGCGAGCTGATCATCGGCGACTCGCACCACTACGGCAGCGATGCCGCGCCGTTCAACGCCGAGTTCGTCGACCGGCTGATGCTGGAGCTGGCCGAGGACACCCTGGGCATGCGTGTCGAGGTGATCGAGCGCTGGCAGGGCGTCTACGGCTCGCGCGGGCCGGGGCCGTTCTCGGTGCTGCAGGCGGCGGACGGCGTCACCGCCGTGCTGATGCATACCGGCGTGGGCATGAGCGTCGGCCCGGAACTGGGCGAGCGCACCGTCGCGGCCCTGTTCGGCTGACACGTAGCTGTCACCTGAGGTTCATGGGGCTCTGTTAACACCAGGGAGCGGGTGTGATTTGCTCTTCGTAGGAGCGAGCTTGCTCGCGAACAGTCCGTGCCGTGCGGGTTCGCGAGCAAGCTCGCTCCTACAGGGCCTGGGCCGCGCCAACGTCCGTAGCGGAACTCCATGAACCACAGCATCGTCCAGAGCCACCAGGATTCCGATCTGTTCGGCCTGCTCTATGGCTTCAGCTTCCGTCCCGGCCAGCCCGGCCTGGAAATCGACTCGTCCACCGCACTGCAGCGCCTGCGGGAGCCGCGCACGGAGGATGAGTTCCTCTGGCTGCACCTGAACCTCGCGCACGCGGCCTGCGAGCGCTGGATGAAGTCGCACCTGGAGTTGCCGGACTACTTCTTCGAGACCCTGCGCGAAGGCTCGCGCTCCACCCGCATCGAGCATGTCGACGGCGCGTTGCTGGCGGTGGTCAACGACGTGGTGTTCGACTTCGGCAGCCGCATGTCCTCGGACGTCTCCACTCTGTGGGTCTGTGCCCGTGGCCGGCTGCTGGTGACCGCCCGCGCTCAGCCGTTGCGCTCGGTCGATACCCTGCGCTCTTCGGTCAAGCACGGCGAGCGCTTCCGCTCGCCACTGGAGCTGCTGGTGCACCTGTTGCGCGACCAGGGCGACATTCTTACCCGCATCCTGCGCGAGACCAGCATCAGCGTGGACCGCATCGAGGACCAGCTGCTGTCCGCGCGCCTCGCCGATAACCGCGCCGACCTGGGCGCCATGCGCCGCGTGCTGGTGCGCCTGCAACGCCTGCTGGCGCTGGAACCGGGCTCGCTGATGCGCCTGCTCAACCGCCCGCCGGTGTGGCTGAAGGAGGACGACGTGCGCGTGCTGCGCGAGGCCACCGAGGAATTCTCCCTGGTGATCAACGACCTCACCGCCCTGGGCGAGCGCATCAAGCTGCTGCAGGAAGAGATCGCCGCCAAGCTCAACGAGCAGAGCAACCGCACCCTGTTCACCCTCACCGTGGTCACGGTGCTGGCGCTTCCGATCAACATCATCGCCGGTTTCTTCGGCATGAACGTCGGCGGCATTCCGTTCTCCAGCGATCCGGAAGGGTTCTGGATTCTTGTCGTGCTGGTGGCCAGCTTCACCGGGCTGGCCGGGCGCTGGGCGTTTCGCAAGCGGGATGATTACTGAGTGGTGGCTGCCCCACGGCGCGGTTGGCATGTCCTTCCCTGAAGGAGCAGCTGTCTTGCCCCCGGACAATTCCGTGTCTGCGTCTTCCCCCTCACCCCATCCCTCTCCCTCAGGGAGAGGGGGCAGATCGTGCCGGCTGACGCCAAGGTTTCCTTCTGCACCGAACGGTCCCCTCTCCCCCTGGGAGAGGGTTAGGGTGAGGGCCGATCCGAGCACAGAGCTGTGCGGTAGGAGCGGACCTTGTCCGCGATGCGCTTCTATCGATCTGTCAGCCTGATCGCGGACGCAGTCCGTTCCTACGGAAATTCCCTTCTCCGTACCGCTTGAAATATCGAACGCGTGGTGCGTATTTTGTACAGGCAGCGCACTCTGCGCGGCCTCCTGTGACAAAGACAAGAAGTACAAGGATAAGAAGTCATGAGTAGCGATCTACGCAGCCCGCTCGCCGAGCGTCTGGCTGGAGTCGAAGAGATCGAGTGTGTCACCCCCGACCTCAACGGGGTGCCGCGTGGCAAGGTGATGACCGGGGAAGGCTTCCTCACCGGCCGCCGCCTGCAGCTGGCGCGCGGCGTCCTGCTGCAGTGCATCATGGGTGGCTACCCGCCCGCGAGGTTCTACGGCAGCGACGACGGCGACCTCGCCCTGGTCGCCGAGCCGACCCAGATCCACCGCCTGCCCTGGAGCGACGAGCCCCGCGCCTTCGCCATCTGCGACGCGGTGGAGCTCGACGGCCAGCCCTCCGGCCTGTCCACCCGCGGACTGCTCAAGCGGGTGCTGGCGCGCTACGCCGAACGCGGCTGGAGCCCGGTGGTGGCCACCGAGCTTGAGTTCTTCGTCTTCGCTCCCAACCCCGACGCCAACGAACCCTTCCAGGCCCCGCTCGGCCCGGACGGTCGCCGCGAGATCGGCCACTCGGCCTTCAGCGTGTCCTCCAATAACGGCCTGCGTCCGTTCTTCCAGGACGTCTACCGCTGCATGGCGGCGGTGGGGCTGGAGCGCGACACCTTCATGCACGAGATGGGCACCAGCCAGTTCGAGATCAACTTCCTGCACGGCGACCCGGTGCTGCTGGCCGACCAGACCTTCCTGTTCAAGCACCTTCTCAAGGAAGTCGCGCTCAAGCACGGGCTGATCGTGGTATGCATGGCCAAGCCGCTGGCGAAGACGCCGGGTAGCTCGATGCACATCCACCAGAGCATCGTCGACGGCGAAGGCCGCAACATCTTCACTGACGCCAACGGCGACGCCACGCCGGCCTTCCGCCACTTCATCGGCGGCCAGCAGGCGTGCCTGGCGGACTTCACCCTGCTGTTCGCACCGAACGTGAACTCCTTCCAGCGCCTGTGCCACCCCTACGCCTCGCCGAACAACGCCTGCTGGTCCTACGACAACCGCGCCGCCGGCCTGCGCATTCCGGCCAGCGCGCCGGTGGCCCGTCGCGTGGAGAACCGCCTGCCGGGCGCCGACGCCAACCCGTACCTGGCGATCGCCGCGAGCCTGGCCGCCGGCCTGCACGGCATCGAGCGCGAGCTGGAGCCGACCGAGGCGATCCAGGGGGAGTTCGAGGTGCCCGAAGCGCTGCTGCTGCCGTGCACCATGTACGACGCGCTGCAGCGCCTCAAGCGCAGCCAGCTGGCGCGCGAGGTATTCGGCAACGAGTTCATTGATGGCTACACCGCGACCAAGTCGATGGAACTGAGCAGCTTCTTCGACGAAATCACCCCGTGGGAGCGCCGCGTGCTGGCCGCCCAGGCCTGATCGCTGCGCGGGCACGCCGAGACAGTCGCGCCGAAACACCGGCGCGGCTGCGATCGGCGGGCATTTCTCCGGCATCCTCGTTCATCCCGCCGTCATCCTTCAGGATGCCTGGCGGCACGCTCCGCGACCCGCTCTGTTCCAGGCCCGGCAGGCCTCTCGACGCGCCGTCTGGCAGGCTCTAAGGTGTCACGGCAAGTCCCGCTTTCCGTCGCCCGGGTGCCGTCCCGGGGTTGTCTTGGGCCAGGAGGTCCGATGCTCCGGATCGTCACCGCTTTTCGCGCTCTGTACTTCGCCGCTGTCATGCTCCTGACCGGTTCCGGTCTGCTCAGTACCTACCTCGCCCTGCGTCTGGGCGCGGAGAAGGTCGATGGGCTGTGGATCGGCGCCATGATGGCGGCCTACTACCTCGGCCTGGTGCTGGGCGGCAAGATCGGCCACCGGCTGATCGCCCGCGTCGGCCACATCCGCGCCTATGTCGCCTGCGGCGGCCTGGTGACGGCGGCGGTGCTGGGCATCGGCCTGTTGCCCTGGCTGGGCTTCTGGCTGGTGCTGCGTACCGCCATCGGCCTGGGCATGATGTGCCAGTACATGGTCATCGAGAGCTGGCTGAACGAGCAGGCCGATGCGCGCCAGCGCGGCCTGGTGTTCGCCGGCTACATGGTGTCGTCCTACCTTGGCCTGGTGCTCGGCCAACTGGTGCTGGTGGTGCATCCGGGGTTGGGGCCGGAACTGCCGATGATGATCGCGCTGTGTTTCGCCCTGTCGCTGATTCCGGTGGCGATCACCCACAAGGTCCACCCCGCGCCCTTGCGCCCGGCGCCGCTGGAGCCGCGCTTCTTCCTCCAGCGGGTGCCGCAGTCGCTGACCACCGTGCTGGTGTCGGGCCTGGTGATCGGCGCGTTCTACGGCCTGGCGCCGCTCTACGCCTCACAGCAAGGATTGACCACCGAGCAGATCGGCCTGTTCATGGGCGGCTGCATCTTCGCAGGCCTCCTGGTGCAGTGGCCGCTTGGTTGGCTGTCGGACCGCTACGACCGCGCCGTGCTGATCCGCAACGCGGCGATCCTGCTGCTGCTCTTCGCCTTGCCGCTGGCGCTGCTGCCGATGTTGCCGCTGCCGGATATGTCGCTGTCCCTGGTGTTGCTGTTGCCGGCGGGCTTCCTGGTCTGCCTGGTGCAGTTCACCCTCTATCCGCTGGCGGTGGCGTTCTCCAACGACCACGTCGAAGGTGACCGCCGCGTGTCGCTGACGGCGATGCTGCTGGTGACCTTCGGCGTCGGTGCCTGCATCGGGCCGCTGGCGGCCGGCGCGCTGATGAAGCTGTTCGGCCCGAACATGCTCTACGCCTTCGTCTGCGCCTGCTCGCTGATCCTGATCTGGCGCGTGCAGCCGGAGAAGGTCAGCGGCATGCACCGGGTCGACGAGGCGCCGGTCAAGCACGTGGCCACGCCTGACAGCCTGGCCTCGTCGCCGCTGTCGGCAGCGCTCGACCCGCGGGTCGATGACCGCGCGGTGGCGACGCAGATGAAGGGTACCGACAGCTCGGTGGCGGCGCCGGAAGCGGAAGAGGAAAGCCGGCCCGCATAAGGCCGCAAGGGAAGGGCGGCAAGCGCTTGCCGCCCGGACGGACTAGAACAGCTCGTCTTTCTCGAAGCGCCGGGCTTCACGCTGCAACTGGTAGACGAAGCGCTCGATGTTGCGCTGGACCAGGCCGGTGACCTGCTGGAAACGCAGGCCGGCGAAGCTGACGCCGACCTTTTCCTCGAAGTGCACGTGGCGCAGTTCGACTTCCAGCGTGATGGCGCCGAAGGGCAGGCGGGCGGTGAAGCGCTCGTAGACCTGGCCCGGTTGCAGGCGGTCGCTGACGTTGCCCTCCAGGCGAACCTTGCAGCCCGTGGCGGAGATATCGATCAGGCTACCCTTGAGCGGCGCCTTGAGCTTGTCGCCGGCGATTTCCACCGCCACCGGCTGGCTCTGGCTGACGCTGGCGCGGTAGGCGTTGCGGCGCTGGTGGTAGAGCACTTCGTCCGGCACCGGCAGCCAGTAGCAGCGGGCACCGTCGATCTCGGCGAAATAGGCGTTCTGCCTGGATTCCCAGGCGATGCGCACGCCCTCGTGGAAGGCCTCGATGCGCAGCGGCTCGCCGTTCTGCAGGAAGCGTTCGCCGTCGTTGGGGATCAGTTCGTCCAGGGCGATCAGGTTGCGCTCGCGGTTGACCTCGACGACGAAGCTCTGGAAGCGCTGGTTGCGGCCTTCGAAAGTGACTACCAGGGGATCGTGGCTGTCCATGAGCGTCCGCAGACTGGCATGGATCTCCACCGGAGCCTTGAGTACCTTCGGTGGTTGAGGGCCGTTTTCCTCGACAAACAGGTTGGCCACGGTCCGCGGATCTCCATCTAGATTGTGTTTGTTATGGGTATGGCACGGGGCAATGCGATGCTGGCATTGTGCCCAAAGGCGGGCCGTCAGGCCAGTGCTCAGGCCTGGCTGAGCGGACGCTGGCGGCTGCTCTGGGTCGAGCTGCCGCGGCGGTCATAGAGATTGGGGGTGTCCTGCCCGCGCAGGATATCGAGCAGGCGCCCGGTGCTGGCCTGGCCGGCGCGGATGATCCGGCCGTTGCGCTGGTTGGCGTCCTGGCACTGGTCGAGCAGTGCGCCCAGTTCGTCGCCGCGCACCAGCAGCTCGCCGTTGCCACTGCGTTGGGCGAATTGCTCAAGACCCTGGCGATCCACGCTGACACCTGCCTGCTGCAGTGCGGCGGCGCGCTCGCGGCCGTTGCGTTCGAGCTGCTGCATCAACGGTACCTTGTGCTCCAGCAGCTGTTGCAGCTGTGCCAGATCGCGCGCTTGCAGCGCCTGGTATTCGTCGTCGATCAGTTGCAGCAGCTGACGGGCTGCGTCGATGTCACCGTTGATCAGGGAAAGCAGGGCATCGGACATCTTGGGCTCGGCACTTTTGCTGGCAGGGGCTGGCGGTTCCCCGGCGCGACGCGTAGGTCAGCGCTGGGATTCGAAATCGAGCAGCTTGCTGGCGACTTTCTGACTGTCGACCTGATAGCTGCCGTCGGCGATCGCCTGCTTGATGCGGGCCACTTTTTCCTTGTCGACCACGGGCTGGTCCTTCAGTTGATCGCTGACTTTCTGCAACTGCTGGGCGGTATCGCTGAGCTGCACCGATTCGCCGCTCTTGGCCGGGGCGTTGGTGGTGGCAGACTCGGCCGGGGCTTCGCTGCGACCGTTCTGCGCAGCCCCGCTACGGCCAGTGGTAGCTGGCGTAGAGGCCGGGTTCAGCCGGTTGAAGTCGATAACCATGTTGAAAACCTCTGGAGGTATTTGGACGCTTGCCAAGCTTTTCGGCCGGCCGGCGGAAAACTTTAGGCCGATTTTTTGCGCACCCGAGCACAGTTTAGTGAAGGCTGCGCCCATCATGCCAGCTTCGGCGTTCTACAGGCTGACTTCGACGGCTCCGGGCTCCACCACACGTGCCTTGACGATACGCTGCGAACGCAGGTTGCGCACGCGGATCTGTTGTCCGGGCACGCCGTCGGACAGTGCCTCGCCGGGCATCACCACGTTGATGGCGCTGGTGCGCGCGCGGATCACCACCTGGTCGCCCTTGCGGATCGCTTCGGCCTGTTCGAGGAAGACCGGCGCGAGCACCTGATCGTTCACCGTGGCGCGCTTGAGCTTGAGGCCGATCACCCGCTGCGGGTCGGTCAGGTAGCCCTGGGTCAGCGGACCGACGTCGCGCTCCACCACCGAAATGTCGGCGGCGTCGATGACGTGGTCGCGCTTGAGCGGTTGGGTGGTGACGACGACCTGGCGGAACAGCTTTACCGTGGCCGGCACGAACACCGTCCAGGGCGAGCTGCCGTCGCAGCGCACCCGCACGGTGACGCGCCCGACCGGCTGCGCCGGGCTTTCCAGGGCCTGCGTCAAGTCCTTGTCGCACTGCACCAGGCGCAGGCGGGGATCGATGCGCGCCACTTCGATTTCATAGCGTGCTTCAATTCCGCTGCTCTGCAGATAATCTTCCACTTTGAACTCAAGAAAGCCCTGGGTGGAGCCGATAAGGATTTCAGGCGCGGTAAAGGCGTCGGCCCGCGTGGGGCCGGCGGCCAGCGCAGCGCACACACCGAGTAGGGCGGCCATGAGGTCGCGCGCGCTTCGGAGCTGTCGGAAAAATGTCGTTGCCTGTTTCATGCAACGGGTTAAGCAATGGTCGTGCCGCCTGACGGGTCAGGCGGCGTTGCGTGCAGGGGAGGCTCAATGGCCGGAGTCATGGATTCAGTCAACCAGCGTACGCAGCTGGTCGGTCAGAATCGTCTCGAGCTGCTGCTGTTCCGGCTGAACGGCAGCCAGTTGTACGGGATCAACGTGTTCAAGGTGAAAGAGGTACTGCAGTGCCCGCGCCTGACCGTGATGCCCAAGTCCAGCCAGGTGGTGCGCGGGGTGGCGAACATCCGCGGCGGCACCATCCCGATCCTCGATCTGGCGCTGGCCACGGGGCGTCACGCCCTGCGGGACATCAGCAACAGTTTCGTGATCATCACCGAGTACAACACCAAGGTGCAGGGCTTCCTGGTGCATTCGGTTGAGCGCATCGTGAACATGAACTGGGAGTCGATCCATCCGCCACCCAAGGGCACCGGCCGCGACCACTACCTGACGGCGGTCACCCGGGTCGACAAGCAGTTGGTGGAAATCATCGACGTGGAGAAGATCCTCGCCGAAGTGGCGCCGACTCCGGAGGACATCTCCGAGGGCGTGCTGGATGCCGAAACCCAGGCCCGCGCGGTGAGCAAGCGCGTGCTGGTGGTGGACGACTCCTCGGTGGCGCGCAAGCAGCTGGTGCGTTGCCTGGAAACCGTCGGCGTCGAGGTGCTGGCGCTGGGCGACGGCCGCCAGGCGCTGGACTACCTGCGGCAGATGGTGGAGGCGGGCGGGCATCCGGGCAGCGAGTTGCTGATGGTGATCTCGGACATCGAGATGCCGGAAATGGACGGCTACACCCTGACCGCGGAGATCCGTCATGACCCGCGCATGCAGGATGTGCACATTCTCCTGCATACTTCGCTGTCCGGGGTGTTCAACCAGGCCATGGTGAAGAAGGTCGGCGCTGACGACTTCCTCGCCAAATTCCGTCCCGATGACCTGGCCGCCCGCGTGGCGGATCGGATCAGGGCCGTGGATGGCACGGCGGCCTGAGTCCGCGAGGTAGATCGAGCGGCACCGGTGCCGCTCGGGGCCAAGTATTCGGCTATGGTTTTTTGAACACCGGTCAGGCGCCTGCCGCCGCGTCGGCGGCAAGCGTCCACGAGTAAAGAGGTCTATCTGTGACATCCACCAATACTGAATTCGAGCTGTTCCGGGATTTCCTGGAGAAGACCTGTGGCATCCTCCTGGGCGCCAACAAGCAGTACCTGGTCTCCAGCCGCTTGAACAAGTTGATGGAGCAGCAGGGCATCAAGTCCCTGGGCGAACTGGTACAGAAGATCCAGATGCGCAGCCAGCTGCGCGAACAGGTGGTCGACGCGATGACCACCAACGAAACCCTCTGGTTTCGCGATACCTATCCCTTCGAGGTGCTGAAGAACCGGGTGCTGCCGGAGATGATCAAGGCGTCGCCGGGCCAGCGCCTGCGCATCTGGTCGGCGGCCTGCTCCTCGGGGCAGGAGCCCTATTCGCTGTCGATGTCCATTGACGAGTTCGAGCGCACCAACCTCGGCCAGCTCAAGGCCGGTGTGCAGATCGTCGCCACGGATTTGTCCGGCTCCATGCTCACCGCATGCAAGGCCGGCGAGTACGACAGCCTGGCGATCGGCCGTGGCCTGTCGCAGGAGCGCCTGGTCCGCTACTTCGACCAGAAGACGCCGGGGCGCTGGACGGTCAAGCCGGCGGTGAAGAGCCGCGTGGAGTTCCGTGCGCTGAACCTGCTGGACAGCTACGCCACCCTCGGCAAGTTCGACATGGTGTTCTGTCGCAACGTGCTGATCTATTTCTCCGCCGAGGTGAAGCGCGACATTCTGATGCGCATCCATGCCACCTTGAAGCCGGGCGGCTATCTGTTCCTCGGCGCCTCCGAGGCGCTCAACGCACTGCCGGACCACTACCAGATGGTCCAGTGCAGTCCGGGGATCATCTACAAGGCCAAGTGATTGGCCGTTGCCCCGCCTGTTCGGGCGGGGTTCTTGTTGCTGGAATTCATGAGGTTGCGGGCATGGCCTGCACCGTTTGCCTGAGTCCTGCTCGGCTCTCGTAGGAGCGGAGCTTCTCCGCGATCCGCCTGCAAGGCCGGCCGGCGCCGGATGGCGGCACCGGTTGGTGCCTCTCCTGTGACACGAATTCCGCATGATGGATTTCGCGGACAAGGTCCGCTCCTACGGGAGTAGCGGTGCGGCCGGAACGTAGGACCGCAAATGCCGTTCTTCCTAGTAGGAGCGAGCTTGCTCGCGAACCGCTTGACTCCGTTGCCGCCGGCAAATCCCTTCGCGAGCAAGCTCGCTCCTACAAAAAGAGCCGCATGCGGCCAAGCGGAGGAGGGCGGCAAGCTTGCCGCTTTATCCCCGGCGGCAAGGGAAAGCGGTTGCCGCTTGCCGCTGTTTGCCGCCTATTGCCGCTCTCGAAATATGCTCAAGTCATTGATTTTAAATGATGTATAAATCTGGCACGCACCTTGCTGAAGTGTTGGCAAGCCCACACCGGCAAACAGGTTCGCGACCATGAGCATCAGCTTCGACAAAGCCCTAGGCATCCACCAGCAAGCACTGAGCTTCCGCTCCCAGCGCGCTGAAGTCCTGGCCAACAACCTGGCCAACGCCGATACGCCGAACTACAAGGCGCGCGACCTGGATTTCGCTTCGGTGCTGGCTGCCCAGTCCGACAAGATGAAAAGCGGCACCTTCAACGCGGCCCGTACCAACGAGCGCCACATCGCCGCCGAAGGCTTCGGCATGGGTGAGGACGCCCTCAAGTACCGCACGCCCTTCCAGCCCTCGATGGACCAGAACACCGTCGATGAGCAGATCGAGCAGTCCAACTACGCGGAGAACTCCGTGCAGTTCCAGGCCTCGTTCACCTTCCTCAACAACAAGTTCAAAGGGCTGATGAACGCCCTGCGCGGGGAGTAATCGCCATGTCGCTCGCCAGTGTCTTCAACATCGCCGGTACCGGCATGAGTGCCCAGACCACCCGTCTGAACACCACCGCCTCGAACATCGCCAACGCCGAGACCGTTTCCTCCAGCGTCGACCAGACCTACCGCGCCCGCCACCCAGTGTTCTCCACCATGTTCCAGCAGGCCCAGGGCGGCGACCAGGGTTCGCTGTTCGGCGACACCGACCAGGCCGGCTCCGGCGTGCAGGTGCTGGGTGTGATCGAGGACAAGAGCTCGCTGATCCCGCGTTACGAGCCCAACCACCCGGCCGCCGACAAGGATGGCTACGTGTACTACCCGAACGTCAACGTGGTGGAGGAGATGGCCGACATGATCTCCGCCAGCCGCGCGTTCCAGACCAACGCGGAAATGATGAACACCGCCAAGCAGATGATGCAGAAGGTCCTGACCCTGGGTCAGTAAGCGCTGAGGAAGCACGATGAGCATCGACAACAGCAGCATCAAGGGCTCCAGCTCGGTTCTGGACCAATATGCGATCAACAAGGACAGCAGCACCAGCGGCACGAACGGCAACAGCAAGCTCGGCAAGGACGAGTTCCTCAAGCTGCTGGTGGCGCAGATGAACAACCAGGACCCGATGTCGCCGCAGCAGAACGGCGAGTTCATCGCCCAGCTGGCGCAGTTCAGTACCGTGGAAGGCATCCAGTCGCTGAACACCAGCATGGACAGCATGCTCTCCAACTACCAGTCGTCCCAGGCCCTGCAGGCCTCCTCGCTGGTGGGGCGCAAGGTCATCGTGCCGACCGACAAGTCGATGGTCGATACCTCCGAGACCTTCAAGGGCACCTATACGATGCCGATCTCCACTGCCAACAGCTGGGTCAACGTCTACGACGACAAGGGCACCCTGGTGAACCGCGTCGAGATGGGCCAGCAGGCCGCCGGCAACGTCAGCTTCATGTGGGACGGCAAGGATTCCAGCGGCAATCTCGCGCCGCCGGGACGCTACAAGTTCGAGGCGCAGACCAACTACGAAGGCAAGACCTATGGCCTGACCACCTTCCTGCCGGCCAACGTCGACAGCGTGACCCTCGGGCAGAACGGCGGCGAGCTGACGCTGAACCTCGCCGGGCTGGGCAGCATCGGCCTGTCCAAAGTGCAGATCATCGGCCAGTAAGGCGCCGCTGGCGGGCTTGGGCCCGACTGAACAGATTCGAGTCGGCGAAACCGACAAGGAGATAAGAGATGTCTTTCAATATCGGGCTCAGCGGTATCAAGGCCGCCTCCAGTGACCTGAATACCACCGGCAACAACATCGCCAACGCCAGCACCGTCGGCTTCAAGCAGTCGCGCTCGGAGTTCTCCGATGTGTATGCCGCCTCGGTGCTGGGTTCCGGCAGCAACCCGGTCGGCAGCGGCGTGTTGCTGTCCAACGTCTCGCAGCTGTTCAACCAGGGCACCATCGATGCCACGCAGAACGCGCTGGACATGGCCATCAACGGCAACGGCTTCTTCGTCACCAGCAACAACGGTGCGGTCAGCTACACCCGCGCCGGCTATTTCGGCACCGACAAGAACGGCTACGTGGTCGACAACAACGGCTACCGCCTGCAGGGCTACGCGGTGAATGCCCAGGGCCAGCTGCAGAACGGCGTGGTCGGCGACCTGCACATCGAAACCGGCAACCAGGCGCCGAAGGCCACCAGCCAGATCGCCCAGACCTTCAACCTGAACTCCACCAACACCACGCCGACGGTCACCCCGTTCAACTCCAGCGACCCGACCACCTACAACTCCTCGACCTCGGTGAACATCTACGACAGCCAGGGCAACGCCCACGTGCTGACCCAGTACTTCACCAAGACCGGGCCCAACGACTGGACCATGAACGTGTTGGTCGACGGTCGCAACCCGGCCAATCCGACCGATGACGCCACGGCCATCGGTGCTGCGACCACCGCGGCCGGTACTGCCGGCGCCACCCCGGCGAGCGTTGCCGCCGCCGTTGCCGGTTCCGGCGCAACACCTGCCGCCATTGCCGCCGCCAACGCCGCCGCCGCGGCCAGCGGCGCGACCCCGGCCAGCGTACTGGCTGCCGTCAGTGGCATGGGCAACAGCCCGTACCAGGTCAACCTGACCTTCAGCCCGGCCGGCCAACTGCTGACCCAGACCCCGGTGAACAACGGTACCGGCAATGCCTTCTCGGTGAACCCCGCCGACGGCACCCTGGTCATGGGCGACTGGGTGCCGGCAATCTCCGACGGCAAGACCCCGCCGACCTGGAGCGCCAACGGTGCCACCCCGAACGCGAGCGGCATCACCGTGGACATCCGCAAGTCCACCCAGTACGCCACCGCCTTCGCGGTGAACAGCGTCAACCAGGACGGCTACACCACCGGCCAGCTCTCGGGCCTGGAAATCGACGACCAGGGCAACATCTTCGCCCGCTACACCAACGGACAGTCCAAGGTGCAGGGGCAGGTGGTGCTGGCGAACTTCGCCAACGTCCAGGGCCTGACCCCGATCGGCAAGACTTCCTGGGTGCAGTCCTCGGAGTCCGGCGAGCCGGTGATCGGCACCCCGCGCTCGGGCACCCTCGGCGCGCTGCAGTCCGGCTCGCTGGAGGCTTCCAACGTCGACCTGTCCAGCGAACTGGTGGACCTGATCGTCGCCCAGCGCAACTACCAGGCCAACGCCAAGACCATCCAGACCGAGGATGCGGTTACCCAGACCATCATCAACCTGCGGTAAGGCGTCGTCATGAGAAAGGCCCCATCGGCAGCGCCGTTGGGGCCTTTTCGCGTGTGCCCCGGCGTCAGCGGGCGAGGTGGTTCTCGATCATCTTCAGCACGTCATCGGCGTGCCCACTGATGACCGCCTTGGCGGCATACAGAGCCATCCCCTTGACTGCCTCCGGAGCGACCTTGGGCGGCATCACCAGCTCCTGGTTGACCACCACGTCGAGCAATGCCGGGCCGGGCTGCGCCAGCCATTCGACGATGGCGGCCTCCAGTTCCTCGCACTGCGTCACTTTACGCCCCCACAGTCCGATGGACTCCGCCACGCGGCCAAAGTCCGGGTTCTGCAGGTTGGTGAAGGCATCGAGCATGCCCTCCACCCGTTGCTCCAGTTCGACGAAGAACAGTGCGCTGTTGTTGAACACCACCAGCTTCAGCGGAATCTTCTCCTGGACCAGCGTCAGCAGGTCACCCAGCAGCATCGACAAGCCGCCATCGCCGCACAGTGCGATGACCTGGCGCTGCGGGAAGGCGACCTTCAGGCCCATGGCGTGGGGCATGGCGTTGGCCATGGTGCCGTGGACCAGGCTGCTCAGCGTGCGTCGTCCAGGCATTGCGGTGATGTAGCGCAGAATCCAGATCATCGGCGAGCCGCCATCGGCGGTGAACATCGCATCCGCCGGGGCATGGCGGTCGATCAGGCTGGTCAGGTATTGCGGACGGATCAACCCGCTGCGGGTCGGCTGGGCATGTTCGCGCAGGTCATCCAATGCCTTGCGGTGACGCTCCAGGCAGTGTTCGAGGAAACTGCGCTCCTGACGCGGCGTGATCAGGGGTAGCAGCGCTTCCACGGTGCTGCGCACATCGCCCACAGCACCTAGGCTGATCGGATGCCGGCGACCGAGGTGACTGGCGTCGAGGTCGATCTGGATGATGGTCGCGTGCGCCGGGTAGAACTGCCGCCAGGCGAAGCCCGAGCCGAGGATCAGCAGCGTATCGCACTGGCTGACGGCGTAGCAGCCGGACTCGTGCCCCATCATGCCGATCATACCGACGTTGTAGGGGTTATTCGGCTCGAGGAAGTCCTTGGCGCGAGAGCTGTGGGCGATGGGGGCCTGGAGAGCTTCGGCCAGTTTCTGCACCACCTCCTGTGCGCCAGCACAGCCGATGCCGCCGTAGATGGCGATGGATTTGCCGGCATTGAGCAGCGCGGCGATCTGCTGCAGTTCGTCGTCAGCCGGGTGCACCTTGGGTTGCGGTCTGATCGGTGGCAGCGCCTTGGCGTCGGTCGGCGCGGGCATGCTGGCAATGTTGGCTGGCAACACCAGTACCGCAACGCCGCGCTTGTTCAGGGCTTCCTGCACGGCCTGCTGGGTCTTGCGCACGGCCTGTTGCGGGCTGTGGATTTCCTCGCAGTAGACGCTGCAGCGGCTGTAGACCTGAAGGAAGTCGACCTCCTGGGGGAAATCGAATCCCTGTTCGTCGCTGAGGATCTGGCTGGCGATCAGCACCACCGGCGCACCGTTGCGGTGGGCGTCGAACAGGCCGTTGATGAAGTGCAGGCTGCCCGGTCCGCAACTGCCGGCGCACAGGGTCAGGGTGTCGCTGATCAGCGCCTCGGCGCCGGCGGCAAAGGCGCCAGCTTCTTCGTGACGCACATGCACCCAACGGATGCCACCCTGGCGACGCAGGGCATCGGTGAAGTGGTTGAGAGTGTCGCCGGGAATGCCCCAGCAGTGTCTGGCACCTGCGCCGTGCAGGATGTCGACCATGAGTTCTGCCACTGTCTGGCTCATAACAGGTTCCTTGAATCAACGGGAGAGGGGCGGGGTGCACCCGCGTGCGGATCATGTGAGGCCCGCGCCGCGGCGGGCACCGGCAGTGTGAGGGGGGATTCAGGGCTTCTTGCGAACGGCGGTGACTTCGATCTCCACCAGCCAGCCGGGGTCGAACAGCCCTGCGACCTGGATGGCGGAACGTGCGGGTACCTTGGGCTGGGCCGCGGTTCCGAAGAACTGGTTGTAGCCCTCCATGAAGCCGGCAAAGTCCATCCGGCCGTCCTTCTTCGGGTCGCCCACCAGGTAGGCCTGCATCTTCACCACGTCGCCCATCCCCAGGCTCATGGACTTGAGGGTGCTCTGGATGGATTCGAGGACGCTGATGGTCTGGGCCCTGGTGTCGCCGTACACCGCGGTCGCGCCAGTGAGGTCCTTCTGCGGCACGGCGCCGGGTGTCAGGCCGCTGATGTGGATTTCCGAGTAGCCTTCGGGCACTTCCACTGCCAGGGCGATGGGGAAATTGGAGTCCGGCAGCTTGTAGCGGATCACCTCGGCGGCGCTGGCGCACAGCGGTTCGGCCAGGATGGCGAGGGAGAGGGCCAGGGCGAAGGGGTTGAGTCGTTTCATCGGTCGGTCTTCTGCTGTGAATAGACGTTGGGCACGGGGATCAGCCTTCCTGGTAAACGATCGGCTTGGGCGGTCGCAGCTGCTTGACCTGTTGCTCGGTGAGGGTCTGGGTGCTCTTGTTGCCGAAGTGGGTGGTGACGTAGTTGGCGACGGCGGCGATCTGCGTGTCGTTCAGGTAGGCGCTGAAGCTGGGCATGCCGCGCAGGCCGTTGAGCATGATGGCGGCGGGGTAGTCGGGGGTGGTCAGGCGCGGGTTGTCGGCAAGCTTGGGGTACATCCCTGCGCCGCTATGGGCGCCCTGGCCCTCGGCCATGTGGCAGCCCTGGCAGATGGACTGGTAGAGCACCGCGCCGTCGGTGCTGGTGAAGTTGTTGTTGTCGTTCCGGAAGATCGCGTCGTCTCGGCGCATGGGGTCGGGGCCGGCCAGCGCGAGGGTCGAGGTCAGGGTCAGCAGGGCGATAAAAGGGATGTGTGATTGCATGGGGAGTGATCCTCTGATGGTCAGCCGACGATGCGCTGGTGCAGGCGCGTGACGGCGTCGCGCGCGGAGAGCGCAGCGCCTTCCTGCCAGCCGGGGATGTAGGAGGCGTGCTCGCCAGCCAGGAGGATGCGGCCGTCGATCTGGCACAGGTTGTCGTAGTGCTCCTTGCGCGTTTCCTCGGTCCACAGGCCATAGCAGCCGTTGGTCCAGGGCACTCGGTGCCAGGCGACGCTGATGCCGTTGTCGAATTCGCCGTGGTACTGCGGGTGAATCTGCGCGCCGTACTCGATGACTTTCTTCAGGCGCTCGTCGGGCGTCATCGCGCTGAACTTGAAGGAGTCGGCGCCGAAGGTGTACGCCGCCAACAGCACGCCCTTGCCCGGCTGGTTGATGCCGGCCATGGGGTAGCTGATACGGTTGATCGGCAGATTGGTGCGGGTGATGCCGCCGTAGATGCGCTCGTCCTCCTCCCAGAAGCGCCGCTTGAACTGGATGCCGGCCTTGAAGGCGGTGTCATAGGGTACCGAGGCAATGGCAGCCTTCATCTTGTCGCTGACGTCGATGTCGAGTTGGCTGAGGATCGATAGGGGAAGGGTGCAGATGCACCAGTCGGCGCTGGCGTGCTCGGTCTTGCCGGTCTTCAGGTCGGTGTAGGTGGCGGTGACGCCCTTGTCGGTCTGCTCGATCTTGCTGACCTTGGCGTTGAATTGCAGGGCGGACTTCAGCTCGCGCTCGAAGGCCCTGGGCAGCATGTCCATGCCGCCGGTGGGCTGGAACAGGGCGGTCTGGAATTCGTACAGCTGCCCCTGGGAGATCGCTTCCCACAGGCCGGACTTGAGCACGTCGCCCAATTGATTTGGCTCGGAATACTGCGCCACTGGCATCAGGCCGCCGCCGGGATCGATGTCGTAACCGCGCCTTGCGCTGGAAGCCAGGCTTTTGGTGTACCGGTAGTTGCTGTCCAGCGCGCCGAAGTCCTTGAGCGATTCCAGCAGCTTTTCCTGGTCTTCCTTGGTCAATGGCGAGTCCAGCTTGCCCTGGCCCACCATCTTCGCCAGCAGCTCGGAGACGCCGCCCTGATAGTCGCACTGCACGTGGCGCAGGCGTTGCGGTTTGCCGCCGAAGGCGTCGGAGGCATGGACATAGGCGTTGTAGTTGACCTGGAAGAACGGGTCGAGTCCGACGCCCAGCTCCTTGTAGTAATCGAGCATGGCGTAGTGGTTGTAGGGGATGCGCCAAGGGCCCGGGTTCATGTACTGCCCTTCATCGAACCGGCAGACCTGCTTGATGCCACTCAACTCGGTGAATTCGTCACCGCCACGAAGGGTCCAGGCGCGGCCGCCGGCCTTGGCGTTGTATTCGAGGACCTGCACCTTGTAGCCGGCCTTGCGCAGCTCGTAGGCCGCCACCAGGCCGGCAATGCCGGCGCCGAGGATCAGCACACTGGCGCCCTTCGGGTCGCCCTGTAGCTTCATCGGGCCCTTGTACGGCGGTACGGCGGCATAACCCAGGCTGGTCATGGCTTGGTACAGGACGGCGCCGCCGGCGGCCATGCCGATCATGGAGAGGAGATTGCGTCGTGTCAGGGAAGAGAGGGAGTCACTCATTGGCAAGTACTCGCTTTCGGGGTGGGTGTCGTGGGTCCTGAAGGGACTGAGCAGCTTTAACACCCTGTCTGGCAGTTGAAGACGAGTTAGGGGGAGCATCAGACGATTCATTGAGGATTTGCAGAACGGTCGGACGGCTGAGCTTCCGGTCTGGCGTACCTGGAGGTCGTAGAGGTCGGTGCGTGGGGGGGATGGGAAAAAGCTGGCGGAGCATCGGAAGGAGGGGCTTGGTGTCGGTGGGAGGCCTTGCCGCTAGCGGCAGAGCATCGCCGCTTTGGCACCGGAAACTGGTGGGTCTTTTATTTTTTTCCTTATAAATCATATAGATGGTTATATTTTGGGGGGTTGGCACGCCCCTTGCTGAATAGCCTCCAAGACACCCGTGACCGGCAATCGCCGCGGGCCTGGAGGATTCGATGGACAAGATGCTGTACGTCTCGATGAGCGGAGCGAGCCAGAACACCCTGGCGATGCGCGCTCACGCCAACAACCTGGCGAACATCTCCACCAACGGCTTCCGCCGTGATTTCGAGCAGGCGCGCTCGATGCAGGTGTTCGGCGACAGTTTCCCGGCGCGGGTCTACGCCATGAGCGAGCGTCCGGCCACCGACTTCACCGCCGGCAGCCTGCAGGAAACCGGCCGCGACCTCGACATCGCCGCCAAGGGCGATGCCTGGATTGCCGTGCAGGCGCCCGATGGCGGCGAAGCCTATGTCCGCACCGGCAGCCTGGAAATCGACGCCCTCGGCCAACTGCGCACCGGCGATGGTTTGCCGGTGATCGGCAATGGCGGGCCGATTGCCGTGCCGCCGCAGGAAAAGATCGACATCGGCGAAGACGGCACCATCAGCATCCGCGGCCTGGGCGACAACCCCAGCGTGGTGGCCGAGGTGGACCGCATCAAGCTGGTCACCCCGGACCCCAAGAAACTGGAGAAGGGCCTCGACGGCCTGGTGCGCATCAAGCAGGCGCCGGGACAGCCGGCACCGCAGGCCGATGCCAACGCCAAGGTCGAGTCGGGCTTCCTCGAAGCGAGCAACGTCAACGCGGTGGAGGAGATGACCTCGATCCTCTCGCTGTCCCGCCAGTTCGAGCTCCACGTAAAGATGATGCGCACCGCCGAGGACGATTCGGCGGCCATGGCGCGGGTTTTGCAATTCAGCTAATCACTTGATCGAGGCGCCATGAATCCGGCGCCCGAGGAGAACGACGATGCTTCCGGCACTGTGGGTCAGCAAGACGGGTCTTTCGGCCCAGGACATGAACCTGACCACCATTTCCAACAACCTGGCGAACGTTTCGACCACGGGCTTCAAGCGCGACCGCGCGGAGTTCCAGGATCTGCTGTACCAGATCAAACGTCAGCCCGGCGCCAACTCCACCCAGGACAGCCAGCTGCCCTCCGGCCTGCAGCTGGGCACCGGTGTGCGCATCGTCGGCACCCAGAAGAATTTCAGCGAAGGCAGCCTGCAGACCACCGACCAGCCGCTGGACATGGCGGTCAACGGTCGCGGCTTCTTCCAGGTACTGATGCCCGACGGCACCGTCGGCTACACCCGTGACGGCAGCTTCCACCTGAACTCCGACGGCCAGATCGTCACCTCCAACGGTTACGCGCTGGAACCGGCCGTGGTCGTGCCGAACGAGACCCAGACCTTCACCGTCGGCCAGGACGGCACCGTCTCGGTGACCACCCCGGGCAACCCGCAACCGCAGATCATCGGCAACATCCAGACCGCCGACTTCGTCAACCCGGCCGGCCTGCAGGCGATCGGCGGCAACCTGTTCCTGGAAACCGGCTCCAGCGGCGCGCCGCAAGTCGGCACGCCGGGCCTGAACGGCCTGGGCACCGTGCAGCAGAACACCCTGGAAAACTCCAACGTCAACGTGGTCGAGGAGCTGGTGAACATGATCACCACCCAGCGCGCCTACGAGATGAACTCCAAGGTCATCTCCACCGCCGACCAGATGCTGTCGTTCGTAACTCAGAATCTTTAGTGAATGACGGAGCCTCCGGGCTCTGGTGAAACCGTAGTCGCTCTCCCCGAGAGGTAGCTGTAAATGAACCGTTCCCACCTTCTTCCGCTGCTGGCCATCGCCGCGCTGGCCGGGTGCGTCGGTCCTGCGCCGAAGCCGGACGACCCCTATTACGCCCCGGTCATGCCGCGCACTCCGATGCCCGCCGCGCAGAACAACGGTTCGATCTACCAGAGCGGTTTCGACAACAACCTCTATGGCGACCGCAAGGCCTTCCGCGTGGGTGACATCATCACCATCACCCTCAACGAGAAGACCCAGGCCAGCAAGAAGGCCAACTCGGACATCTCCAAGGACAGCAAGACCAAGCTCGGCCTGACCTCGATGTTCGGCGGCGGCCTGACCACCGACAACCCCGTCGGCAGTGGCGACCTCAGCCTGAGCGCCGAGTATGGCGGCTCCCGCGAAGCCAAGGGCGACAGCCAGGCGGGGCAGAGCAACAGCCTGAGCGGTTCGGTGACCGTCACCGTGGCCGAGGTCATGCCCAACGGCATCCTCTCCGTGCGTGGCGAGAAGTGGATGACCCTCAATACCGGCAACGAGCTGGTGCGCATCGCCGGCCTGATCCGCGCTGACGACATCGCCACCGACAACACCGTGCCGTCCACCCGCGTGGCCGACGCGCGCATCACCTACTCGGGCACCGGTGCGTTCGCCGATGCGAGCCAGCCGGGCTGGTTCGATCGCTTCTTCCTCAGCCCGCTGTTCCCGTTCTGAGGGTGATGACGATGACTGCCCGTGCCGGTGTTGTTGTAGGAGCGGACCTTGTCCGCGAAGGCTCTCGTAGCGTCCTGGCCAGGATCGCGGACAAGGTCCGCTCCTGCGCCATGGTCGTGCTCTGCGCGCTGCTGGCCATGCCGGCCGCCCACGCCGAACGGCTGAAGGACATCGCCACCATCCAGGGCGTGCGCAGCAACCAGCTGATCGGCTACGGCCTGGTCGTGGGCCTCGACGGCAGCGGCGACCAGACCACCCAGACGCCTTTCACCCTGCAGACCTTCAACAACATGCTGGCGCAGTTCGGCATCAAGGTGCCGGCCAACGTCGGCAACGTGCAGCTCAAGAACGTCGCCGCGGTGTCCGTGCACGCCGACCTGCCGGCCTTCGCCAAGCCCGGCCAGACCATCGACATCACCGTGTCCTCCATCGGCAACGCCAAGAGCCTGCGCGGCGGCAGCCTGCTGATGACCCAGCTCAAGGGCATCGACGGCCAGACCTACGCCGTGGCCCAGGGCAACCTGGTGGTCGGCGGCTTCGACGCCGAAGGTCGTGATGGCTCGAAGATCACCGTCAACGTCCCGTCGGCCGGCCGCATCCCGGCGGGCGCCACCGTGGAGCGCGCGGTGCCGAGCGGTTTCGACCAGGGCAACAGCCTGACCCTGAACCTCAACCGCCCGGACTTCACCACCGCCAAGCACATCGTCGACCGCATCAACGAACTGCTCGGCCCGGGCGTCGCCCAGGCCATCGACGGCGGCTCGGTACGGGTCAGCGCGCCGCTGGACCCGAACCAGCGCGTGGACTACATGTCGGTGCTGGAAAACCTCGACGTACAGGCCGGCGAAGCCGTGGCCAAGGTCATCATCAACTCGCGCACCGGCACCATCGTGATCGGCCAGAACGTGCGCGTGTCGCCGGCCGCCGTGACCCACGGCAGCCTCACCGTGACCATCACCGAAGACCCGATCGTCAGCCAGCCCGGCCCGTTCTCCAACGGCCAGACCGCCGTGGTCCCGCGCTCGCGGGTGAACGCCGACCAGGAAGCCAAGCCGATGTTCAAGTTCGGCCCAGGCACCACGCTGGATGAAATCGTCCGCGCCGTTAACCAGGTGGGCGCCGCGCCCAGCGACCTGATGGCGATCCTCGAAGCCCTGAAACAGGCCGGCGCGCTGCAGGCCGACCTGATCGTGATCTGAGGACGCCGCCGTGGATGCCAAACTGCTTTCCGCCGGTGCGTCCGGTACCAACTCCGGGGCCTACACCGACCTCAACCGCCTGGCGCAGCTGAAGAACGGCGCCGGGCGCGACAGCGAAGGCAACATCCGCAAGGTTGCCCAGGAATTCGAATCGCTGTTCATGAACGAAATGCTCAAGTCGATGCGCTCGGCCAACGACGTGCTCGCCGAAGGCAACTTCATGAACACCGCGACCACCAAGCAGTACCAGGAAATGTACGACCAGCAATTGGCCGTCAGCCTGTCCACCAAGGGCCACGGTATCGGCCTGTCGGACGTGCTGACCCGCCAGCTGTCGCACATGAACAGCGGCAAGCGCACGGGCGCTGCGAACCCCTTCGCCAAGGTCGCCCAGGCCTCCGCCTGGCCGTCCAGCACGGGCGTCAACGCCAGCGGCAAGCCTTTGCCGCAACCTGCGGAAGGCCGTGACGACTCGAAGATGCTCAATGCCCGTCGCCTGTCCCTGCCGGGCAAGCTGGCCGACCGCGTGATGGCCGGCATCGTGCCGGGGGCCGCCACTTCGGAAGCGCAGGGCAAGCCGCTGGCCGGCAACGACTGGCAGACCGCCAAGTCCTACGCCAATGCCGTGGACGCCATCGACTCCGCTGCCGGCGCCCAGGACGTCAGCGGCCGCCGCTACGCCCAGCCGCCGCTGGCGCCGGGCAAGTCGGCCTTCGGCTCGGCGGACGAGTTCGTCGCCACCATGCTGCCCATGGCGCAGAAAGCGGCCCAGCGCATCGGCGTCGATCCGCGCTACCTGGTGGCCCAGGCCGCGCTGGAAACCGGCTGGGGCAAATCCATCATTCGCGACCAGGACGGCTCCAGCAGCCACAACCTGTTCGGCATCAAGTCCGGTTCCAGCTGGGACGGCGACTCCGCGCGGGCGGTGACCAGCGAATACGTGAACGGCACGAAAGTGAAGGAAGTCGCGGCGTTCCGCTCCTACGACTCCTTCGAGCAGAGCTTCAACGACTACGTGAGCTTCCTGCAGAACAACGACCGCTATTCGGATGCGCTGGATTCCACCGGACGCCCCGAACAGTTCATGAAGGAGCTGCAGCGCGCCGGCTATGCCACCGATCCGAACTACGCCCGCAAGGTCGCGCAGATCGCCAAGCAGATGCAGGTGTACCAGGCGGTTGCCGCGGCGGACACCCCGCCCCTGGGATAAGGAAAACAAGCAATGAGCGATCTACTGTCCATCGGCCTGTCTGGCCTGCGTTCGAGCCAGACCTCGTTGACGGTGACCGGCCACAACATCACCAACGTCAACACCCCCGGCTATTCCCGCCAGCAATCGGTGCAGCAGACCGGCATCCCGCAGTACAGCGGCGCCGGCTACATCGGTTCGGGCAGCCAGGTGGTCGACGTGCGCCGGCTGGCCAGCGACTTCCTGTATTCCCAGGTACGCAGCGCCACCAGCCAGACCAATGAACTGAGCGCCTTCCAGGGGCAGATCGAACAGCTCGACGCCTTGCTGTCGGACACCACCACCGGCATAAGCCCGGCGCTGCAGAAGTTCTTCGCCGCGCTGCAGACCGCCGCCGCCAACCCATCCGCCACCGAGGGCCGCGAGGCGCTGCTGGCGGAGGCGCAGGGCGTGTCAAAGTCCTTCAACACCCTGTACGACCAGCTCGACAAGCAGAACAGCCTGATCAACCAGCAGCTCGGTTCGCTGGCCAACCAGGTCAATTCCCTGGCGACCAGCGTCGCCAGCTACAACGACGCCATCGCCAAGGCCAAGGCCGCCGGCGGCCAGCCCAACGACCTGATCGACGCGCGCGAGGAGACCATCCGCAAGCTCTCCGAACTGATCGGCGTGCAGGCCGTGCCCCAGGACGACAGCAGCGTCAACCTGTTCATCGGCACCGGCCAGCCGCTGGTGGTGGGCACCACCACCTCGGCACTGCAGGTGGTGCCGGGCAAGGACGACCCGACTCGCTTCCAGGTGCAACTGGTCAGCGGCAGCGCCGTGCAGACCATTACCAACCAGGTTTCCGGCGGCCAGATGGGCGGCCTGCTGGCCTACCGCGATACCGCGCTGGATGCCTCGTACAACAAGCTCGGGCAGATCGCCGTCACCTTCGCTGATGCCGTCAACAAGCAGCTCGGCCAGGGCCTGGACCTGTCCGGCAATGCCGGCAGCCGGCTGTTCGGCGACATCAACGACCCGACCATCACCGCGCTGCGGGTCATCGCCCAGTCGGGCAACACCGGCACCGTCAGCCCCAGCCTGAACATCACCGACACCAGCAAGCTCGGCGCCAGCGACTACCGCCTGGAATACGACGGCAGCAACTTCACCGCGCGGCGTCTTTCCGACAACGCGCCGATCAACGTCACCGTGACCGGCGCCGGCCCCTACACCCTGAGCTTCGCCGACGGCAGCGGTGGCGACCAGGGCTTCCAGGTGACCATGAACAGCCTGCCGCCGGCCGGCGACGGCTTCACCCTGCAGCCCACCCGCCGTGGCGCCTCGGACATCGAGACGGTACTGACCAAGGCCGATCAGTTGGCCTTCGCCGGCACTGCGCGCAGCGGGGCCACCACCAACAACCGGGGCACCGGCGCCATCGGCCAGCCCAAGCTCACCAGCGGCCCCTCGCCAGTGGTGACCGGCGACCTGCAGAACCTGTTCGGCGCCAGTGGCCTGACCCTGAGCTTCGACGCCACCACCAATACCCTGACCGGCGCGCTGCCGCCGGGCGCCACGCTGAACTACGTATCGCCCTCGACCAGCGGCCTGACCTCCGGGCAGACCAACACCCTGCGCCTGGACTACACCGACCCGGGCACCGGCAATCAATACAGCTACGAGTTCACCCTGAGTGGCGTACCCCAGGCCGGCGACAGCTTCACCCTGGGCATGAACACCAAGGGCATCTCCGACAACAGCAACGCCCTGGCGCTCTCCGGCCTGCAGAGCAAACCCACGGTGGGCGGCACCGGCAGCACCGGCACCAGCTTCAACGACTCCTACGGCGGCCTGGTGGAACGCATCGGCACCCTGACCGCGCAGGTGCGCAACAATGCCGACGCCAGCGCCACCGTGCTCAAGCAGGCGCAGGACAACCGCGACTCGCTGTCGGGGGTGAACCTCGACGAAGAGGCGGCAAACCTCATCCAGTTCCAGCAGTACTACAGTGCCTCGGCCCAGGTGATCCAGGTTGCCCGTTCGCTGTTCGACACGTTGATCGGCGCGTTCCGCTGATAGAGGAAGTTGACCATGCGCATCTCCACCATCCAGGCATACAACAACTCGGTAGGCGGCCTGCAGAAGAACTACGGCAACGTCACCCGCACCCAGGAGCAGATCAGCACCGGCAAGCGCATCCTCACCCCGGCGGACGACCCGGTGGCCTCGGTGCGCCTGCTGCAGCTGAGCCAGGAGCAATCGCTCAACGACCAGCACAAGAGCAACATCACGGCGGCGAAGAACAGCCTGAACTCGGAAGAGTCAATCCTGCAGTCGGTGGGCAATGTTATCCAGCGCATTCGTGAGATTGCGGTGCAGGCTGGCGATGGCGCTCAGGACAGCAGTGACAAAGGGGCACTGGCCACCGAGCTCAAACAGCGCGAAGACGAACTGCTCAGTCTGCTCAACAGCAAGGATGCCAGCGGTAAATACCTGTTCTCCGGCAGTCAGGGCGACAAGCAACCCTTCGTGCGTAACCCTGACGGCACCTATACCTACCAGGGTGACGAAAGCCAGCGTCAGGTGCCGATTGCAAGCAGCACCCTGCTTAACATCAGCGACAGCGGCAAGGCTTTGTTCGACGATGTCATCAACAGCAATCGCGTGACCACCGCTGTGGCTGTTGCAAACACCGGCAGCGGGCGCGTTTCACTGGGTAGCGTTGTCGACAAGCTGGACTATGACGGAACTTTCCCATCGAGTACGCCGCCTTCGGCCAATGATGGTGTTGGCATCCGCTTTCTCGATGACGTCAACTACGAGATCTATGACCTCAACGATCCGGCTCTGCCTGGCGGCTACTCGGCGCTGGCGACAGGGGCCATAGATCGTGACGACAAGACTCAGGATAAGATCGTCTATGGCGGTGTCAGTGTAATCATTGACGGCCACCCGGCGGCGGGTGACGACTTCAGCATCAAGCGTGACCCTTCCAGTGAAAAGAAGGGCTTGCTGAATGTGGTATCCGATTTGCGCAAGGCGCTGGAAGGCGCGACCAATGACCAGGCCGGTAGCTATGCGATCCGTGACGCCACTGCGGTGGCCCTGACCAACCTGGATGCGGCCAGTGCCCAGGTACTCACAGGGCGCGGGCAGATCGGTGCGCGCCTGAATACCATCGAATCCACCGAAACCTTCATCGATGACGTGAAGCTGGTGAATACCGGCGTCATCTCCGACCTGCAGGACCTGGACTATGCCGAGGCGCTGTCGCGTCTATCGATGCAGTCCACCATCCTCCAGGCCGCGCAGCAGAGTTACGTGAAGATCAGCGGACTGAACCTGTTCAACTTCCTCAACTGATCCTGCCGAGAAAATGAAGAAAGCCCACACGCCTGAAGCCGTGGGCTTTTTTGTGTGTAGGGGCGAGCTTCCTGGCGTGGGCGGTTCGCGAGCAAGCTCGCTCCTACAGGGATGGGCTGTGGCGCTTTTCGTAGGAGCGGACCTTGTCCGCGAATCCACAACACGGCATCACGGCTGCGAGGACGCATCCGACTACAACGTTTCACTGATTTTTTGTTGGCAATAACCTGCAAGTGATTGATTCAAAAGCTGAAAAAATCTCTTGAATTTTTTCCTAAAGCTCACCGGATCAACGCCGATACATAAGTCGAATGCGAATTCTTGGTGTCCCTGAGCAAGCAGGCCGAGATATCGCACGCTCAGGAACGAACAGGACCTCTGAAGGAGACCATCATGGCCCTTACCGTCAATACCAACATTGCTTCCCTGAACACCCAGCGTAACCTGAACAGTTCTTCTGGCTCGCTGAGCACCTCGCTGCAGCGTCTGTCCACCGGCTTCCGCATCAACAGCGCCAAGGACGACGCCGCCGGCCTGCAGATCTCCAACCGCCTGTCCAGCCAGATCAGCGGCCTGAACGTTGCCGTACGCAATGCCAACGACGGCATCTCCCTGGCGCAGACCGCTGAAGGCGCCCTGCAGCAGTCCACCAACATCCTGCAGCGTATGCGTGACCTGTCCCTGCAGTCTGCCAACGGCAGCAACGACTCCACCGACCGCGCCGCCCTGCAGAAAGAAGTGGGTGCTCTGCAAAGCGAACTGAACCGTATCGCCGAAACCACCACCTTCGGTGGCCGTAAGTTGCTCGACGGTTCCTTCGGCTCCACCGCCTTCCAGGTCGGTGCCAATGCCAACGAGACTATCGATGTCGCCATCGGTGATGCCAGCGCCACCAAGATCGGTGCCTACACTTCCGACAAGGCCGGTTCCGCCATGGGTATTGCCAGCACTGCAGCAGCAGATGCCAACGGCACTCTGACCATCTCCGCCAACGGCAAGCAATACAAGCCCCAGGATATCCTGGCTACTGATACAGCTTCCGAAGCTGTCAAGAAGATCAATTCGGCAGGTTCGCCGGTCAAGGCTTCGGCCCGTACCGACGCTGTCCTCACCAAGACCGCTGCCGCCGTGAGCTTCGATCTGAAAATCGAAGTTTCCAAGTCTGACAACACTAAAGTCGACTCCACCATCGACCTGAAGGGCCTGAACTCATTCGAGCAGGTGGTGAGCGCTGTCAACTCCTCCGGTGCTGGCATCTCCGCGAAGGTGAATGGTGACGGTACTCTGGAGGTTAGTTCCGCTGACGGCTCCGCCATCAAGTTCACTGGTGCTGCCTACGACGTGGCTGGTGCAGCGGTAGCAACCGCCAACACCTTGTCGGTCAAGGCGCGTTCGGCAGAGGACTCCAACAATGACAACGCAGGCGATTTGAGCGCTGCTGCTGATATCACCGGTGCTTCAGCGTTCGCCAACGGTGCTATCAAGCTGAGCTCCTCGGCGGCCTATTCCTTGACTGGCACTGCCGCAACCAAGCTGACCGGCGAAGTCGCCGGTACTCTGGAGAAGGTAAGCGACGTTGACGTCAGCACTGCCTACGGCGCGCAGAACGCCGTTGACGTGATCGACGCGGCCATCGCCTACATCGACTCCCAGCGTTCCGACCTGGGTGCCGTGCAGAACCGCTTCGACAACACCATTTCCAACCTGCAGAGCATTGCCGAGAACGCCGACAACGCCCGCAGCCGCATCAAGGACACCGACTTCGCCGCCGAAACTGCGAACCTGTCCAAGAACCAAGTGCTGCAACAGGCTGGTACTGCGATCCTGGCCCAGGCCAACCAGCTGCCGCAGTCGGTACTCAGCCTGCTGCGTTGATCGACGGCAGCGAGTTGAGGTGAGCACAGGAGGAAGGGGCGACCCTTCCTCCTTTTCGGCTTTTACGAGGATCGGAAGATGGATGTGAGCAACGTGACTTCCATTGCCGGGATGGGGCCGGTGGAGCGAACATCAACTGTTCGTCCGCAAGGTAATGCGCCCACGACCGACCAGGCAGCGGCCGATCAGCAACAGGATTCGCAGACGCTGGACTCAGCGGTGTCCGACATTCAGTCGTTCGTGCAGGGCATCCGGCGCAACCTGAACTTCAGCATCGACGACGCCACCGGCGAAGTGGTGGTGAAAGTGATCGATGCCGAGTCCGGCAAGGTCGTGCGGCAAATGCCTTCCGAAGAAGTGCTGAAACTTGCCGCCCGGCTCGACGATATTCGCAGCCTGATGTTCGAAACCCGCGCCTGAGGCGAGGTGCGTAACACTGGCACGAAGCCTGCAAGTCTGCGCGGCGACCGGTGGAACCGGAGCAGGATTTTGACGGAGGTGTGAAATGGGGATGACCATCACGGGTACGGGCACTGGCCTGAACATCGATAATATCGTTCAGACCATGGTGGCTGCCGAAAAGGCACCCAAGCAGAACCAGCTCGATACCCTGGAAAAAACCACCACCACCAAGATCACCGGAATCGGCTCGCTCAAGAGTGCCTTGAGCACGTTCCAGACGGCGCTGGAAGCGCTGAACAAGACCGCCAATTTCCAGGCCCGCTCGGCCACTTCTTCCAAGAATGACCTGATCGGCGTCACCGCCACCGACAAGGCCGGCATCGGCAGCTATCAGATCGAAGTCAAGCAGTTGGCCACTGCCAGCAAGGTCGCGCTCGCCGCGATTCCTGCCAACGGTGACAAGGCTGCAACCTTTGGCCAGGGCACCTTGAGCATCAAGCTCGGCGACACCGCGCTGCCGGACATCAAGATCGACAGCAGCAACAACACCCTGGCGGGTGTGCGTGACGCCATCAATACCGCCGGCAAGGATGCGGGAGTCTCCGCCACCATCATCACCGACGAGCATGGCTCTCGCCTGGTGCTGAGCAGTTCCAAGACCGGCGCCGGCAAGGATATTTCCGTAGCGGTCAGCGGTGATGACGGTAGCGGCAGCGCCAAGCTGACCGACCTGGCCTTCACTCCGCCGGCGGTTCCCTCCGACCCGACCATCCAGGATCCGCCCGCCGTCAGCGATCCCTCCGGCGCGCGCATGCTGGTGCGCTCCAAGAGTGCCGAGCTGACCGTCGATGGCCTGAAGATCACCAGCGAATCCAACACCGTCACCGACGCCCTCGAAGGCGTGACCCTGAATCTCAAGGGCGTGACCGAAGCCAACACCCCAGCGACAGTGGGTGTGACCCTGGACCAGTCGGGAGTCAAGAAGAACATCCAGTCCTTCGTCGACGCTTACAACGCACTGGTCAGCACCATCAATTCGCAGACCAAGGTCACCAAGGTTGGCGACGACAAGGCGCCGGTGACAGGGGCGCTGGTCGGTGACGCGACGGCGCGCGCTATCTCCGCATCCCTCCATCAGGAGCTGGTGAATGTCCAGGGTGACGGCAAGATCCGTGCGTTGGCGGATCTTGGCATTACCACCCAGACCGACGGCACACTGGCCATCGACAGCACCAAGCTGGACAAGGCAGTGACCGGCAACTTCGATGAAATCACTGCGTTGTTCACGGGGGACAACGGCCTGGCTGCTCGCCTGACCGATCGGGTGAAGCCCTACACCATCACTAACGGCATCCTCGATCAGCGCAACAGTTCGTTGCAGGCTACGCTCAAGAGCGTGGACAAGCAGCAGGTGACGCTGGACGCTCGCATGACTGCCTTGCAGGAGCGCCTGTACAAGCAGTTCAACGCGATGGATGCTCTTGTCAGCCAACTCACCCAGACCACCAACAGCCTGACCAGCCAGCTGGCCAGCCTGCCATTCGCCAAGGGCTGATCCGGTAACTGCCATAGCGCGCCCGGCCTTGCGCCGGGCGTGACAAAAAAATCTCAAGAAGCCTTCAAGCTCCTGCTTCACTGGCCGATACCTTGGTCAGTAGATGAATTCCTAGCAGGAGCCTGCCATGTACGCCATGAGAGCCATGAAGCAATACCAGCAAGTCAGCCTGGAAGCGCGCGTCGCCGAAGCGTCGCCGCACAGTCTGATCCAGATGCTGATGCAGGGCGGCCTGGAGCGCATGGCGCAGGCCCGTGGCGCCATCGAGCGCGGCCAGTTGGCCGAGCGCGGTGAGCTGATCAGCAAGGCCATCGGTATCGTCGGCGGTCTGCGCGAGGCGCTGAACCTGGAGCAGGGCGGCGAGCTGGCAATCAACCTCGATAGTCTCTACGGTTACATGACCGAGCGCCTGCTGGAGGCGAACCGCAGTGGCAATGCCGCGATCCTCGACGAGGTTTCCGGGCTGCTGCGTGAAGTGAAATCGGGCTGGGACGCGATCGCCGCCTGAAGGAAGGACGAGTCATGAATCAGGCCATGCAACAACTCAACGAAACCCGCGCCGCGCTTTCCGCCGCGATGCACAGCAAGGACTGGGACGCCATCGGCGAACTGGACCGGATGTGCCGTGAGCAGGTGGACGTGGCCATGCAGGACGCCGAGCGCGACGAGCAGGCCCTGCGCGACACCATGGAGCAGTTGCTGGCGCTCTACGCGGAGCTGGTCAAGGTCTGCGCCGCCCAGCGCACAGCCATTGGTGAGGAACTGACCGCCGTGCGCCGTTCCAGCCAGGGCGCCAAGGTCTACCAGATGTTCGGCTGATCCGTCGGATCGGTCTTCCCCGGCGGCCCACGGGCCGCCGCCGCGTTTGTGCGAACTGGTCCCAGTTCGAATGCCATGATGCGGATCAATGCCCTTCGTCGGGCAGCATCAAAAAAAACACGCCATAAATTTGACTCTTGCCACATTTTTGACTTTACTAGTGGCCAAATGCTGGCGAACACGGGGAATTGTGTCATCGCCAGTCTCGTGTCAGCAGCCGTTCGACGGCCTCAAAGCCCCGGGATGACAAGCTAAAGATGTGGCGCGAAACCAAGATCCTCCTGATCGACGATAACCAGGACCGGTGCCGTGACCTCTCGGTCATCATCGGCTTCCTTGGCGAGGACCAGATCGCCTGCGGCAGCCACGATTGGCGCCAGGCGGTCGATGCGCTGCCCAACGGCAGCCGCGACGTACTCTGCGTGTTGCTCGGCAACGTGGAAAGCAAGGGTGGGGCGCTGGAACTGCTCAAGCAGGTCGCGGCCTGGGATGAATACCTCCCCGTGCTGCTGATCGGCGAGCCGGCGCCGGCCGACTGGCCGGAAGAGCTGCGCCGCCGCGTGCTGGCCAGCCTGGAAATGCCGCCCAGCTACAACAAGCTGCTCGACTCCCTGCACCGCGCCCAGGTCTACCGCGAGATGTACGACCAGGCCCGCGAACGCGGCCGCCAGCGCGAGCCCAACCTGTTCCGCAGCCTGGTCGGCACCAGCCGTGCCATCCAGCAGGTGCGGCAGATGATGCAGCAGGTCGCCGACACCGACGCCAGCGTGCTGATCCTCGGCGAGTCCGGCACCGGCAAGGAAGTGGTGGCGCGCAACCTTCACTACCATTCCAAGCGTCGCGACGCGCCATTCGTGCCGGTCAACTGCGGCGCGATTCCGGCGGAGCTACTGGAAAGCGAACTCTTCGGCCACGAGAAGGGCGCCTTCACCGGGGCCATCACCAGCCGCGCCGGCCGCTTCGAGCTGGCCAACGGCGGCACCCTGTTCCTCGACGAGATCGGCGACATGCCGCTGCCGATGCAGGTCAAGCTGCTGCGCGTGCTGCAGGAGCGCACCTTCGAGCGCGTGGGCAGCAACAAGACGCAGAACGTGGACGTGCGCATCATTGCCGCGACCCACAAGAACCTCGAGAAGATGATCGAGGACGGCAGCTTCCGCGAGGACCTGTACTACCGCCTCAACGTCTTCCCCATCGAGATGGCCCCGCTGCGCGAGCGCGTGGAGGACATCCCGCTGCTGATGAACGAGCTGATCTCGCGCATGGAGCACGAGAAGCGCGGTTCGATCCGCTTCAACTCCGCCGCCATCATGTCGCTCTGCCGCCACGACTGGCCGGGCAACGTGCGCGAGTTGGCCAACCTCGTCGAGCGCCTGGCGATCATGCACCCCTATGGGGTGATCGGCGTGGGCGAGCTGCCGAAGAAATTCCGTCACGTCGACGACGAGGACGAGCAACTGGCGAGCAGCCTGCGCGAGGAACTGGAAGAGCGCGCGGCGATCACCGCCGGCCTGCCGGGCCTCGACTCGCCCGCCATGCTGCCGGCCGAAGGCATCGACCTGAAGGATTACCTCGCCAACCTCGAACAGGGCCTGATCCAGCAGGCACTGGACGATGCCGCCGGCGTCGTCGCCCGGGCCGCCGAGCGCCTGCGCATCCGCCGCACCACCCTGGTGGAGAAGATGCGCAAGTACGGCATGAGCCGTCGCGAGGAGGAGATGGCGGAGGATTGACGCCTCCGTCACGTTCGTTTCTCTAGCTCGTTGAAAATTAACGAGTAAATTTTAGGCACGCGGTTTGCTAAGACTCATCCGACCGACAGTTCTACGACGTCGGACGGATGAGAGAACCGCATGATGCCAGTCGCCCAACGCCAGTCCGAAACCACCGCCCTCGCTTCTGTTGAAGCCCTCGCGCCCGTCGAAGAAAGCCGACCGGTGGAGGAGAGCGGCCGCGCCAATCTGGAACAGGCTTTCGCCCTGTTCAACCAGATGTCCAACCAGCTCAGCGAGTCCTACAGCCTGCTGGAGGCGCGCGTCACCGAGCTCAAGGGCCAACTGGCCCTGGTCAGTGCCCAACGCATGCAGGAACTGGCCGAGAAGGAGCGCCTGGCCAATCGCCTGCAAAGCCTGCTCGACGTGCTGCCCGGCGGCGTCATCGTCCTTGATGCCCAGGGGGTGGTGCGCGACGCCAACCCGGTGGCCTGTGCGCTGCTCGGCAAGCCGCTGGTGGGGATGCTCTGGCGCGAGGTGATCGCCCGCAGCTTCGCCCCGCGCGCCGACGACGGCCATGAAGTTTCCCTGCGCGACGGCCGTCGCGTGTCCATCGCCATCCGCTCGCTGAACGGCGAACCCGGCCAGCTCATCCTGCTCAACGACCTGACGGAAACCCGTCGCCTGCAGGACCAGCTGGCGCGCCACGAACGCCTGTCCGCGCTGGGCCGCATGGTCGCCTCGCTGGCCCACCAGATCCGCACGCCGCTGTCCGCCGCCATGCTTTACGCCAGCCACCTGAGCGAGCAGGAGCTGCCGCTGGAACAGCAGCAGCGTTTCGCCGGGCGCATCAAGGAGCGCCTGCACGAGTTGGAGAACCAGGTGCGCGACATGCTGGTGTTCGCCCGGGGCGAACTGCCGCTGCCGGACCGCCTGGCGCCGTCGCAGCTGTTCACCAGCCTGCGGGCCGCCGCCGAATCCCATGTGGCCGGCCTGAACGTCCGTTGGCAGTGCGACGCCCGCGCGGGTGAGCTGCTGTGCAACCGCGACACCCTGGTCGGTACGCTGCTCAACCTGGTGGAAAACGCCATCCAGGCCGCCGGCCGTGACGTGCGCCTGAAGGTGCACCTGTATGCGCGCGGCGACAGCCTGCGCCTGTCCATCAGCGATGACGGTCCGGGCATGAACGCCGAAACCCTGGCGCGCCTGGGCGAACCCTTCTTCACCACCAAGACCACCGGCACAGGCCTCGGCCTGGCCGTGGTCAAGGCGGTTGCCAAGGCCCACCAGGGCGAGCTGCGCTTGCGCTCGCGCGCCGGCTTTGGCACCTGCGCCACCCTGATCCTGCCGCTGATCAACGCCCACTCCATCGCTCACAAGGAATGAACACCATGGCCGCCAAAGTCCTGCTGGTCGAAGACGACCGCGCCCTGCGTGAAGCCCTCTCCGACACCCTGATGCTCGGTGGGCACGACTTCGTCGCCGTCGACTGCGCCGAGGCCGCGCTGCCGGCCCTGGAGAAAGACGCCTTCAGCCTGGTGATCAGCGATGTGAACATGCCGGGCATGGACGGGCACCAGTTGCTCGGCCTGATCCGTGCACGTTATCCACAGCTGCCGGTGCTGCTGATGACCGCCTACGGCGCGGTGGATCGCGCGGTGGAAGCCATGCGCCAGGGGGCGGCGGATTACCTGGTGAAGCCCTTCGAGCCCAAGGCTCTGCTGGAGCTGGTGGCGCGCCATGCGCTGGGTACGGTCACCCGTGTCGAAGGCGACGGTCCGGTGGCGCTGGAACCGGCCAGCCGGCAACTGCTGGAGCTGGCCGCCCGTGTAGCCCGTAGCGACTCCACCGTGCTGATCTCCGGCGAGTCCGGCACCGGTAAGGAAGTGCTGGCGCAGTACATCCACCAGCAGTCGCCGCGTGCCGGCAAACCCTTCGTTGCGATCAACTGCGCGGCGATCCCGGACAACATGCTCGAGGCCACCCTGTTCGGTCACGAGAAGGGGGCGTTCACCGGCGCCATCGCCGCCCAGCCGGGCAAGTTCGAACTGGCCGACGGCGGCACCATCCTGCTCGACGAAATCTCCGAGATGCCGCTGGGCCTGCAGGCCAAGCTGCTGCGCGTACTGCAGGAGCGCGAGGTGGAGCGCGTCGGCGCGCGCAAGCCGATCAGCCTGGACATCCGCGTGCTCGCCACCACCAACCGCGACCTGCTCGGTGAAGTGGCGGCGGGGCGCTTCCGTGAGGACCTGTACTACCGCCTCTCGGTGTTCCCCCTGGCCTGGCGCCCGCTGCGCGAGCGTCCGGCGGACATCCTGCCGCTGGCCGAGCGCCTGCTGGCCAAGTACACCCGCAAGATGAACCTCGCGCCGGTCAGCCTCTGTGCCGACGCCCGCGCCGCCTTGCTGGCGCATCCGTGGCCGGGCAACGTGCGCGAACTGGACAACGCCATCCAGCGCTCGCTGATCCTGCAGCAGGGCGGCCAGGTGCAGGCCGCCGACCTGTGCCTGACCGCGCCCATCGGCCATGCGCCGCGTCCGGTGTTGGCCGCCGTTTCGGCGCCGGCGGTACCGCAAGGTCCGGCCAGCGTCGAAATTCCGTCACCTGCTGTGCAGGATGCGGGGGCTCTGGGAGAGGACCTCAAGCGCCGTGAGTTCCAGATGATCATCGATACCCTGCGCAGTGAACGCGGCCGCCGCAAGGAGGCTGCCGAGCGCCTGGGCATCAGCCCGCGTACCTTGCGCTACAAACTCGCGCAGATGCGGGATGCGGGGATGGATGTGGAGGCGTATCTGTACGCCAGTTGAAGAGTTGACGCGTTCCCCTCTTGGCCCGCCGTTGTGCGGGCTTTTTCTTGGTGAGGCGAGGGTGTTTCTCCGCATTGAAAGCGCATTTGGCCGGCAGAAACCGAGAGCTGCTTCGTTGACTGTGTACTGAGCCTTTCAGTGGGAGCTCAGTCATGGACGAGGTGGAATTTGCACGGCAGTTGCGGCGACGGCAAACCGACGCGGAGCGGCGATTGTGGGGCTGCTTGCGGGACCGGAGGTTTCTCGGATTGAAGTTCCGCAGGCAGGTGCCTTGTGGGGCGTACGTTCTGGATTTCTATTGCCATGAGTTGAGGTTGGCGGTGGAGCTGGATGGTGGGCAGCATCTGGGGTCTGTCTACGACTCTGAGCGAGATGCTTGGTTGGCGGGGCAGGGGATTCGGGTGGTTCGGTTCTGGAATCATGATGTTCTGGTGCGGACTGATGCCGTGCTGGAGGCTATTCGATTGGTGGTCGAGTCCGGAGCGGGATGATTGCCCTCACCCCAACCCTCTCCCGGAGGGAGAGGGGGCCCTCCTCTGCCCTATTGGAACATTGGCGTTCATCCTGGTAGGTGTGCAGTAACGGGGCCGTGCCGTTAGGGGGCCTGCTGAGCAGGAACGGATTTATTCTTCGCGAATCCTTGCGGAAGTATCCGGAGAAGCACCTTCCTTCTCGTCCGCGCCGATCTGCCCCCTCTCCCTCTGGGAGAGGGTTGGGGTGAGGGGCTCTTGCCCTTGTGTCAGATAGACCGTTCGGCCTTATCTGAAGGTCGACCTGAATGCCCCATTCCAGAGCTATTGGATGGGTTCGGCTGTCTTTCCTGAAACCTGGCACCCAAGTTGCAATCCCCTGTGCAAAGCGCCGCGCGGCGTCAAAAAACCGCGGCCAGTCGGAGGGGTAGGAAATGAGTCAGGGTGTTGAATTCAATCGTCTGCTGCTGGAGATGCGCTCCATGCAGATGGAGGCCATGGCCAAGTCGAAGGCGCAGGCTGCGCAACCGACCGAGCCGGGCGCGCCGAGCTTCTCGCAGATGCTCACCCAGGCCGTCGACAAGGTGAACGGCACCCAGCAGGTCGCCACCGACATGGCCACCGCCTTCGAAGTCGGCCAGAGCGGCGTCGATCTCACCGACGTGATGATCGCCTCGCAGAAAGCCAGTGTGTCCTTCCAGGCCATGACCCAGGTACGCAACAAGCTCGTCCAGGCGTACCAGGACATCATGCAGATGCCCGTCTGAGGTAGCAGGTCATGGCTGATGCCACCGTAGACAGTCAGGTTCCCGCCAAGCTCGGCGCCGACGCGCCGAAGAAGCCGCTGCTGGGCCTGACCTTCCTCGAAAACCTCGCGGACATGCCCGTGCTGCGCCAGGTAGGTCTGCTGGTCGGCCTGGCCGCGAGCATCGCCATCGGCTTCGGCATGGTGCTCTGGTCGCAGCAGCCGGACTACAAGCCGCTGTACGGCAGCCTGAACGGCGTCGATGCCAACAAGGTGGTCGAGGCGCTGAGCGCAGCCGATATCGCCTACAAGGTCGAACCCAATTCCGGCGCGCTGCTGGTGAAGGCCGACGACCTCGGCCGCGCACGCATGAAAGTCGCCAGCGCCGGCGTCGCGCCAACCGACAACAACGTCGGCTTCGAAATCCTCGACAAGGAACAGGCCCTGGGCACCAGCCAGTTCATGGAAGCGACCAATTACCGTCGCGGCCTGGAAGGCGAGCTGGCGCGCACCATTTCCAGCCTGAACAACGTCAAGGGCGCCCGCGTGCACCTGGCGATCCCGAAGAGCTCGGTGTTCGTCCGTGACGACCGCAAGCCCAGCGCCTCGGTGCTGGTCGAACTGTATCCGGGCCGCACGCTGGAGCCGAGTCAGGTGCTGGCCATCGTCAACCTGGTGGCGACCAGCGTGCCGGAACTGGACAAGTCCCAGGTCACCGTGGTCGACCAGAAAGGCACCCTGCTGTCCGACCAGCAGGAGCTCTCCGAGCTGACCATGGCCGGCAAGCAGTTCGACTACACCCGCCGCATGGAAAGCAACCTCAACCAGCGCGTGCACAGCATCCTGCAACCGGTGCTGGGCAACGGCCGCTACAAGGCCGAAGTTTCCGCCGACGTCGACTTCAGCGCGGTGGAGTCCACCTCCGAATCCTACAACCCGGACCAGCCGGCACTGCGTAGCGAGCAGAGCAACAACGAGGAACGGCAGAACAGCAATGGCCCGCAAGGCGTGCCGGGTGCGCTGTCGAACCAGCCGCCGGGGCCGTCCAGCGCGCCGCAGACCACCGCGCAGAACGCGCCGTCCGACTACGTCGCGCCGGGCCAGCCGCTGAAGGACGCCAACGGCCAGCCGATCATCGACCCGAAGACCGGCAAGCCGGAACTGGCGCCGTACCCGACCGACAAGCGCCAGCAGAACACCCGCAACTACGAGCTGGATCGCTCGGTGAGCTACACCAAGCAGCAGCAGGGCCGCCTGCGCCGGCTTTCCGTCGCGGTGGTGCTGGATGACCGAATGATCACCGACCCCAAGACCGGCGAGGTGACCCACAAGCCGTGGAGCGCCGACGAACTGTCGCGCTTCACCCGCCTGGTGCAGGACTCCGTGGGCTACGACGCCAGCCGAGGCGACAGCGTCAGCGTGATCAACGCACCGTTCGCCCCCGAGCAGGGCGAGGAGATCGTCGCCCCGCCGTTCTACTCGCAGCCCTGGTTCTGGGACGTGGTCAAGCAGGTGCTGGGCATCGTCTTCATCCTGGTGCTGGTGCTCGGCGTGCTGCGCCCGGTGCTGAACAACCTGTCGGGCAACAAGGGCAAGGCCCTGGTGGCCGGCGGCGCGGGCGGCGACGGTGGACTGGGCGAGCTGGGTGGCCTGGACGGCGAGCTGTCGGACGACCGCGTCAGCCTCGGCGGCCCCGCCAGTATTCTGCTGCCGAGCCCGTCCGAGGGTTACGATGCGCAGCTCAACGCGATCAAGAGCCTGGTCGCGCAGGACCCCGGGCGTGTGGCTCAGGTGGTGAAAGAGTGGATCAATTCCGATGAGTGACCGCACATGAGCGAACCTCGGGCGAACGCCAAACTGAGCAAGGTCGACAAGGCCGCCATCCTCCTGCTGTCCCTCGGCGAGACCGACGCGGCGCAGGTGCTGCGGCACATGGGCCCCAAGGAAGTACAGAAGGTCGGCGTGGCCATGGCGCAGATGCGCAATGTGCACCGCGAGCAGGTCGAACAGGTGATGGGCGAGTTCGTCGAGATCGTCGGCGACCAGACCAGCCTGGGCGTCGGCGCCGACAGCTACATCCGCAAGATGCTCACCCAGGCCCTGGGCGAGGACAAGGCCAACAACCTGATCGACCGCATCCTGCTCGGTGGCAACACCAGCGGCCTGGACAGCCTGAAGTGGATGGAGCCGCGCGCCGTGGCCGACGTGATCCGCTACGAGCACCCGCAGATCCAGGCCATCGTGGTCGCCTACCTCGATCCGGACCAGGCTGCCGAAGTGCTCGGCCACTTCGACCACAAGGTGCGCCTGGACATCGTCCTGCGCGTGTCCTCGCTGAACACCGTGCAGCCGTCCGCGCTGAAGGAACTGAACCTGATCCTGGAGAAGCAGTTCGCCGGCAACGCCAACTCCACCCGCACCACCATGGGCGGCGTGAAGCGCGCGGCGGACATCATGAACTTCCTCGACAGCTCCGTGGAAGGCACGCTGATGGACGCCATTCGCGAAGTGGACGAAGACCTTTCCGGGCAGATCGAAGACCTCATGTTCGTCTTCGACAACCTCGCCGACGTCGACGACCGCGGCATCCAGGCGCTGCTGCGGGAAGTGTCCTCCGACGTGCTGGTGCTGGCGCTCAAGGGCTCCGACGAGGCGATCCGCGAGAAGATCTTCCGCAATATGTCCAAGCGTGCCGCCGAACTGCTGCGCGACGACCTGGAGGCTAAGGGCCCGGTGCGCGTCAGCGAAGTGGAGGGGGCGCAGAAGGAAATCCTCACCATTGCACGGCGCATGGCCGAGTCCGGCGAGATCGTGCTCGGCGGCAAGGGCGGCGAGGAGATGATCTAAGTGGTGCCCCCGGCCAAAGACGAACAGGAACTCAGCGAGCTGATCCGCGCGCGCGATGTCTCGGGCTTCGACCGCTGGTCGCTGCCCAGCTTCGATCCGATCAAGCCGCTGCCGGAACCCGAGCCTGAACCCGAACCCGTGGCCGAGGCGCCGCAGATCGAGGAAGTGCCGGAGGAAGAGGTCAAGCCACTGACGCTGGAGGAGCTCGAGGCGATCCGCCAGGACGCCTACAACGAGGGCTTCTCCACCGGTGAGAAGGACGGCTTCCATGCCGGCCAGCTGAAGGCGCGTCAGGAAGCTGACGCGGCCCTGCAGCCGCGCCTGCAGAGCCTGGAAACCCTGATGGGGCAGCTGCTGGAGCCGATCGCCGAGCAGGACCAGATGCTCGAGGCGGGCATGCTCAACCTGGTGACCCACGTGGTGCGTCAGGTGGTGCAGCGCGAGCTGGCCACCGATTCCAGCCAGATCCGCCAGGTGCTGCGCGAGGCGCTGAAGCTGCTGCCCATGGGCGCCGGCAACATCCGCATCCAGGTCAACCCGCAGGACTTCGAGCTGGTGAAGGCCCTGCGCGACCGCCACGAGGAAAGCTGGCGGATCATCGAGGACGATGGCCTGCTGCCCGGCGGCTGCCGTATCGAAACCGAACACTCGCGCATCGACGCCAGCGTCGAGACGCGCCTGGCCCAGGCCGTGAAGCAGCTCTTCGAGCAGCAGCGCGACCAGGCGACCCACGCACTGGCGCCGGACCTGCACATCGACCTGGACGTGCCCGATGCGCCTTGAGCGGGTCAGCTTCGCCCGCCGCCTGCAAGGCTACAGCGAGGCCGTGAGCCTGCCGGCGCAGCCGGTGGTGGAGGGCCGCCTGCTGCGCATGGTCGGCTTGACCCTGGAGGCCGAAGGCCTGCAGGCCTCGGTCGGCAGCCGCTGCCAGGTGATCAACGACGGCGGCTATCACCCGGTGCAGGTGGAAGCCGAGGTAATGGGCTTCTCCGGCAGCAAGATCTACCTGATGCCGGTGGGCAGCCTCGCCGGTATCGCCCCGGGCGCCCGCGTGGTGCCGCTGCCGGATTCCGGCCGCCTGCCGATGGGCATGTCGATGCTCGGCCGCGTGCTCGACGGCGTCGGCCGTGCGCTGGACGGCAAGGGCGGCATGCGCGCCGAAGACTGGGTGCCGATGGAAGGCCCGATCATCAACCCCCTGGCGCGCGACCCGATCCACGAGCCGATGGACGTCGGCATCCGCTCGATCAACTCCCTGCTCACCGTCGGCCGTGGCCAGCGCCTGGGCCTGTTCGCCGGTACCGGCGTGGGCAAGTCGGTGCTGCTGGGCATGATGACCCGCTTCACCAAGGCCGACATCATCGTGGTCGGGCTGATCGGCGAACGGGGCCGCGAGGTGAAGGAGTTCATCGAGCACATCCTCGGCGAGGAAGGCTTGAAGCGCTCCGTGGTCGTCGCCTCGCCGGCGGACGACGCGCCGCTGATGCGCCTGCGCGCCGCGCAGTACTGCACGCGTATCGCCGAATACTTCCGCGACAAGGGCAAGAACGTCCTGCTGCTGATGGATTCCCTGACCCGCTACGCCCAGGCCCAGCGCGAGATCGCCTTGGCCATCGGCGAGCCGCCGGCGACCAAGGGCTATCCGCCGTCGGTGTTCGCCAAGCTGCCGCGCCTGGTGGAACGCGCCGGCAACGGCGAGAAGGGCGGCGGCTCGATCACCGCCTTCTACACCGTGCTCAGCGAGGGCGACGACCAGCAGGACCCGATCGCCGACGCCGCCCGTGGCGTGCTCGACGGTCACTTCGTGCTGTCGCGCCGGCTGGCCGAGGAGGGCCATTACCCGGCCATCGACATCGAGGCTTCGATCAGCCGGGTGATGCCGCAGGTCACCAGCCCCGAGCACCTGCGCGATGCCCAGCGTTTCAAGCAGCTGTGGTCGCGTTATCAACAGAGCCGCGACCTGATCAGCGTCGGCGCCTACGTGGCCGGCGGCGATGCCGAGACTGACCTGGCGATCCAGCGCTTCCCGATCATGCGCCAGTTCCTCCGCCAGGCCTTGGACGAGAGCCAGAACCTCGACGACAGCCGCCTGTTGCTGGACGCGGTCGTCAGCGGCAAGGCCGGCTGATGCCCGGCGATTTCCGTAGGGGCCGGCCATGAACCGCCGCGCCGAACGTCTCGCCCCGGTGGTGGACATGGCCCTCAAGGCCGAACGCGAATCCGCGCGCCAGCTCGGGCTGGTGCAGAACCAGCTGCTGCAGGCGCAGCGCAAGCTCGCCGAGCTCGAACGCTATCGCCTGGACTACCAGCAGCAGTGGATTCGCAACGGCCAGCAGGGCGTCACCGGACAGTGGCTGATCAACTACCAGCGCTTCCTCTCGCAGCTGGAAACCGCCGTCGAGCAGCAGAACCGCGCCGTGGAATGGCACCAGGGCAGCGTCGATAAAGCCCGTGCCGCCTGGCAGGAGAAGTACGCCCGCCTGGAAGGCCTGCGCAAGCTGGTGGAACGCTATCGCGAGGAGGCGCGCGCCGCCGCCGACAAGTACGAGCAGAAGCAGCTCGACGAATTCGCCCAGCGTCTGAGGCCTTCGCCGGACTGACTCCGGGTGCGTGCTAGTCTCCAGCCAGCCCATTCGAATGGAATGCCTGCTCCATGCCCGTCCCGCCGTTCCCGCCCGACTTTTCTCGCTACCTGTGCCTGTGGAACCTCACCGCCGAGGGCGAGCCTATCGTCACCCACAGCAGCCACCTGCTGCCGGTTCGCTGGCAGGGCCAGGCGGCGATGATCAAGGTCGCACTGGAGGCGGAAGAACAGGCCGGCTCGCGGGTGATGCGCTGGTGGGGCGGGGAGGGTGCGGCGCGGGTTTATGCCCACGACGGCGACGTGATCCTGCTGGAGCGTGCCGAGGGCACGCGCTCGCTGATGCACATGGCGCTGCACGGCGAGGACGATGAGGCCAGCCGCATCGCCTGCGACGTGGTGCGGTGCCTGCATCGGCCGCGCGGCAAACCGGTGCCGGAGCTGATCGGCCTGCGCGAGTGGTTCCGCGATCTGGCACCCGCCGCCAAACGCTACGGTGGCCTGTTCCCGCGCTGCCTGGTCACCGCCGAGGCGCTGCTGGCCAGCGAACACGACATGACGGTGCTGCATGGCGACGTCCATCACGACAACATCCTCGACTTCGGCCCGCGCGGCTGGCTGGTGATCGACCCCAAGCGCCTCTACGGCGAGCGCCTGTTCGACTACGCCAACCTGCTGTGCAACCCGGACCTGCCGACCTCCCGCGAACGCGGGCGCTTCCTCCGCCAACTGGATGTGATCGTCGAGCATGCTCGCGTGGATCGGCGCCGATTGCTGGAGTGGGTGTTGGCGTTCGCCGGGCTGTCCGCCGCCTGGTTCCTTGACGATGACATGAGCGCCGACAGCGACCTGGCGGTGGCGCACCTGGCGGCGGCGGAGCTGGAGCGCATGCCATGCTGCGCCTGAATCGTGCCTTCCTCAGCGCGCACCCGCGCTTGATCGCCGCCTTTGCCGGCGGCCTGCTGGTGACGCTGGCCTGCTATCGCCTCGAACCGATGATCCGGGTGCTGGTGGGCTGGAACTGCATGGCCTGGCTGTACGTCCTGCTGATCGGCTGGCTGGCCTGGCGCGCCGACCCGCAGGAGGTGCGGCGCCTGGCCGAGATCGAGGACGAGAATGCCGAGGCGGTGCTGGTGCTGATCAGCGTCGCCGCGCTGGCCAGCCTGGTGGCCATCGTCTTCGAGCTGGCCGCTGCCGGTCATGCCGCGGGGGGGGAGAAGCTCGGGCGCTACGCCTTCACCGCCAGCACGGTGCTGGGCTCCTGGTTCCTCATCGGCATGGTGTTCACCATGCACTATGCGCGGATGTTCTACTCCGCCGAGGGCGGTGAGCCGGTGCTGCGTTTTCCGGACGGGGAGAGGAGCCCGGACTACTGGGACTTCCTCTACTTCTCCTTCACCCTGAGCGTGGCGGTGCAGACCTCCGACGTGTCGGTCGCTTCGCGGGCCATGCGCAAGGTGGTGCTGGCGCACTCGGTGATCGGCTTCCTGTTCAACACCGCGATCCTTGGGTTGGCGATCAACCTGGGGGCGGGGCTGATCGGGTAGGGCGCCTCAGAACAGCGGCTTCGACGCCTTGAACATCACCGCCGTATCGCAATAGGTGTTGTGCCCCGAGTACGCGCTGCAATCGCTGCCGGTCAGGCTGCTGCCGCTGTAGGAGAAATTCAGGTCGACGCCCAGCCAGGGCCGGCTGAGGTTCACCGACCAGTCGCCGAAGCCGCTGACGCTGCCGCCACCACTCAGGCTGGCCGGTTCGGCGAGGTTGTAGGTGGAATACTTGAACGACACATCGAAGCCCACGTCCTGCTCCAGCCCCAGGTCGGTGAATAGCGTGGCGGTGCTGCGGCCGTTCTGGTTGCTGTAGGCCGCGCCGAGGCGGCTGCCGAAAACCGAGAGACCGCCGTACAGTGCCTGGCGGTCATAGTCCGGTTGCTCGGGGCGGGCGTAGCGCAGGGTGCCCAGTTCGTAACCCAGCTTGCCGTCGCCCAGCGGATGCTTGAAGCCTGCGTAGCTGTCGATCTCCAGCGGCTTGTCCTGCTCGAGATTCGAGGTCCAGCTGCCGACGTACCAGCCACTGGTGTGGCCGACGTCCACGCCACCCTGGGCGCCGGTCGCCTGGCCGGGCTGGATCAGCCCCTGAGCCAGGCTGCGGGTGGGTGAGTTGGCGAATTTAAGTTCGAATTCGCCCAGCTCGCGCTGCATCACCTGGGCATGCGCGACCGGTATCGTGCAGACAGCGCAGGCCACGATGAGTATGGACTTGTACATGCTCCCCTCCATTGCCTGGGACGGCCCGACGTAGACGCATCGCCAACGGACCGAACGTCAGAAGGGTAACGGCATTTGCCACGCCCGTGGGGACCGGCGGTCCATCTCGCAGGAATTCGACAGCGCCGGATGATGGCGATCCAGTGGCTGCCAAGGTTGCCGCTGTCATGACTTGCTGCTACATCTTCAAACTCGTGCGTGCCATCGACCGATAAGGAGAGTCCTATGGCCATCACTTCCGTTCCCTCCGCTGACGGCCAGGAACTGACCATCGTGGTCCAGGGCCGTTTCGACTTCGGCGCGCACCAGGAATTCCGCAACGCCTACGAGCGCGTCGACACCACGCCCAAGCGCTATGTGGTCGACCTCAAGGGCGCCACCTACCTGGACAGCTCGGCACTGGGCATGCTGCTCCTGCTGCGCGACCACGCCGGCGGCGAGAACGCGCAGATCAGCCTAGAGCACTGCAACGCTGACGTGCGCAAGATCCTCGCCATTTCCAACTTCGAGCAGCTGTTCAAGATCAGCTGAACTCGACTGTCCTTCCTCCGAGAGCGGCCATGGCGGATTTCCTCACGGTCCTGATCGCCGACGACAACGCCGCCGACCGCCTGCTGCTGTCCACCATCGTCAGCCGCCAGGGGCACCGGGTGATCACCGCGTCCAATGGCCTGGAAGCCCTGGCGCTGTTCGCCCAGGAGCGTCCGCAGCTGGTGCTGATGGATGCGCTGATGCCGGTGATGGACGGCTTCGAGGCGGCGCGGCGGATTCGTCGGCAGGCCGGCGAGGAGCTGGTGCCGATCATCTTCCTCACCTCGCTGAGCGAAACCGAGGCGCTGGTGCAGAGCCTGGAGGCGGGCGGCGATGACTTCCTTTCCAAGCCCTACAACCGGGTCATCCTGGAGGCCAAGATCCGCGCCATGGGCCGCCTGCACCACCTGCAGCGGACGGTGCTGGAGCAGCGCGACCTGATCGCCCGGCACAACGAGCACCTGCTCAACGAGCAGCGGGTGGCCAAGGCGGTGTTCGACAAGGTGGCGCACTCGGGCTGTCTGAACGCGGCGAACATCCGCTACCTGCAATCGCCCTTCGCGCTGTTCAACGGCGACCTGCTGCTGGCTGCGTTCAAGCCCTCCGGCGGCATGCACGTGCTGCTCGGCGACTTCACCGGCCATGGCTTGCCGGCGGCCATCGGCGCCATGCCGCTGGCCGAAGTGTTCTACGGCATGACTGCCAAGGGCTACCCGATGGCGGACATCCTTCGCGAGATGAACGCCAAGCTCAAACGCATCCTGCCGCTGGGCGTGTTCTGCTGCGCGGCCATGCTCAACCTGAGCTTCCAGCGCGGCCTGGTGGAGGTGTGGAACGGCGGGCTGCCCAATGGCTACCTGCTGCGCCACGACAAGCGCGAAGCGCTGCCGCTGGTGTCGCGCCACCTGCCGCTGGGCATCCTCGATGCGGCCTCGTTCGACGAGCACTACGAGGTCTATGCCATGGAGGAGGGCGACCGCGTGTTCCTCTTCTCCGATGGAGTGACCGAGGCGCGCAACACCGCCGGCGAGATGTTCGGCGAGCAGCGCCTGCGCGAGGTCTACGAGGGCGAGCCGGAGCCGTCGCGCCTGTTCGATGTCATCCAGTCAGCGCTGGCGCGTTTCCGTGGCGAGGCGCAGGACGACGTCAGCATGCTGGAAGTCGTGCTGGTGCCGGAACATTCGCTGCAGCGGCCGCCACTGGCCTTCTCTGATAACGGCCTGAGCAGCCCGCTGGACTGGTCCGCCAGCTTCGAATTCCGCGCGCCGACCCTGCGGCATTTCAATCCGCTGCCGTTCCTGCTGCAGTTGCTGATGGAAGTGCATGACCTGCGGCCCAAGGGCGGCGCGCTCTACACGGTACTCGCCGAGCTGTATTCCAACGCCCTGGAGCACGGCGTGATGGGCCTGGACTCCTCGCTCAAGTGCGATGCCGCCGGCTTCGCCCGCTACTACCAGCAGCGCAGCCAGCGCCTGGAGGCGCTGCGCGACGGCTTCGTGCGCTTCCACCTCGACCTCGCGCCCCACGGCGAGGGCGGGCGCCTGCTGGTGCGGGTGGAGGACAGTGGTGACGGCTTCGACGTCGGCGCGGTGCTGGCTTCCCAGCGCGCCGCCGGCAGTCTCTGTGGCCGCGGGCTGACGCTGGTGCGGCAGCTGGCCGACCGCTGCCAGTGGTCGGCGGATGGCAAATCGGTGTCCGTGGAGTTCTTCTGGTCGGCTCAGGCATAATCCGGCCTTCGCTTGCCATCCAGCCCCCTGGCGAGCAGTCCTACCGGGAGTGCCGAATGTCCGTGCCGCATCTCGATGACGCCGTGCAGCGCAACCTGCTGGAGATCATGGAAGACGAGTACCCGTTGCTGGTGGAAACCTTCCTGGGCGACTCCGAGGAGCGCCTGAACAGCATTCGCGCGGCCTTCACCGCCGCCGACGGCACCGCGTTGCGCCACGCCGCGCACAGCTTCAAGGGCAGTTGCGGAAACATGGGCGCCGCCGTGCTGAGCGGCTTGTGCAAGCAGCTCGAAGAGGCCGCCCGACACAACGACCTGGCCGCCGCACAGGGGCTGATCGCGAAGGTCGAGCACGAATTCTCCATCGTCCGCACGCTGTTGCTGCCCGGTCGCGCCTGACCTTTCCCCGCCAAACGGGATTAAGAAGCGAATTGGCCCGCCCCTTGCTATCTCCGTGATGGATATTCACATCAACGGAGAACTCCGATGGCTGTCGCCCCGGATATTTTATTGACGCCTACGCCTGATCCCAGGCCCAAGGCGGCGCTCTCCAAGCCTGCGCAGAATTCGCCCGACACCGCCAACGACAAGGGTTCCAGCTTTGCCGACGTCTATGCGCAGGAGCGGCGTCCGGCGGCCGGCGAACGCCCGGACAAGGCGACCAAGCCCAAGACCGATAAGGCCAAGGACGCGTCCGACAAGGACACCCAGGCCAGCGATTCCAAGGACGCCGCTGCCGCCGACAAGCCAGCGGTTGCCGAAGACGGCAAGGCCTTGCCGGCCGACGGCGACGCCAAGGTGGCCGAAGGCGAGGAGAAACCCGAGGCCACCCTCGACCCGCTGCTGATGCTGGGCATGACCGGGCAGTTGCCGGCCCCGGCCAGCGAGGCGCCGCCCCTGGTAATCAGCAGCGGCGTGGGCGAGAAGACCGTGGCCAGCACCGACGGCGATCTGGAAAAGCTCAATGTGCTGCCGGGCGTGACCATGGCCCTCGGCCAGGGCGCCCAGGACCAGGCGCAGCAAGTCCAGCAGACGCAGGTGGCGGGGGAGGTAGCGGCCAAGGCCGGCGACAAGCCGGTGGAGGGCAATGCCAAGGCCGACCTGTCGGCGATGCTCTCGGCCCTGAACCCGGATGCGGCAGCCAAGACCGCCGAGGGCAAGCTGGCCGAAGGCGCCGTGCAGGCCAGCACGGACCTGGGCCAGCAGTTGCCGGAGCTGCAGGTCGAGGCCAAGCCCGAGGCGCCGCGCAACGAGTCTTTCGCCGCGCGGCTGGAGTCGCTGACCCAGGCGCTCAATACGCCGCAGGCCATGACCAGCCGCCCGGTGAACCCGCTGGTGCCGGGGCAGCCGGTGTCGGTGCAGCAGAACGGCTGGACCGACCAGGTGGTGGACCGGGTGATGTGGATGTCGTCGCAGAACCTCAAGTCCGCCGAGATCCAGATGGATCCGGCCGAGCTCGGGCGCCTGGAAGTGCGCATCCACATGAGCGCCGACCAGACCCAGGTGAACTTCGTCAGCGCCAACGCCAACGTGCGCGAAGCGCTGGACAGCCAGCAGCACCGCTTGCGCGAGATGTTCAGCCAGCAGGGCATGGGTCAGCTCGACGTCAACGTCTCCGACCAGTCCGCCCGGGGCTGGCAGCAGCAACAGGGCGGCGACGAGCGGGGTGGTTCGCGGCGTGTCGCCGGTGCCGATGGCGACGACGAGCCGATGATCAGCGGCGTGTCCGAGATCCGCCCGCAGGTGGCGGCGCAGGGCAGGGGGCTGGTGGATTACTACGCGTGATATTGGACGGGCGCTCGCGGCGGATGCTTGCAACCCTGTCGAGGAGCGCGGGGATATTGTAGGAGCGAGCTTGCTCGCGAACCGCCCAGCACCGACGCAGCTGGGTAAATCTGTTCGCGAGCAAGCTCGCTCCTACAGGCAACGCCCCGCCATGCAGGCGGGGCCTGCTCGTTGCCTGCGAATCGTCGCCAATTTTCCTACCCAATCCCCGCGCCTCGGAAATTTCTCTCCGCGCCCCGTGACATCCTCCGTCTAGCCTGTAATATCCGCGGCGGCGCCAGTCTGACAGACCCAAGCTGGCACAGCCCTTGCTCTTACACCGGTATCTGCGCATCGCGCCGGAAAAGTGACGGATATTTGGCATGGCCAAGAAAGATCAGACGCCTCCCTTCCCAGATGGACAGGCCCCCGGCAAGGGCAAGCTGAAGCTCATCATTCTCATCGCCCTGGCATTCCTGCTGGCGGTGGGGCTGTCGGTCGGCGGCACCTGGTTCTTCCTCAGCAAGCAGGCCAAGCCCGCCGCCGAGGCCGAGGCGAAGTCCGAGGAAGGCGCAGCGCCAGGCAAGAAGCAGGCGATCTACGAAATCCTCGCGCCGTCCTTCGTCGTCAACTTCAATCAGAACGGCCGCCAGCGTTACCTTCAGGTGGCGGTGGCGCTCATGGGCCGCGACCAGGCGCAGATGGATGCGCTGCGCGAGCAGATGCCGCTGGTGCGCAACCAGCTGGTGATGCTGTTCTCCAGCCAGAATTTCGATTCGCTGGTGACCCCGGTGGGCAAGGAGATGCTGCGCCAGCAGGCGACCTCCAGCCTCCAGGAACTGGCGAAGAAGGCCACCGGTCAGTTGACCGTGGAGCAAGTGCTTTTCACCAACTTCGTATTGCAGTAGGTACCCGCCATGGCCATGCAGGATCTACTTTCCCAGGACGAGATCGACGCGCTGCTGCACGGCGTCGACGACGGCCTCGTGGAAACCGAGTCCGACGTCGAGCCGGGGGCGATCAAGTCCTACGACCTGACCAGCCAGGACCGCATCGTCCGGGGCCGCATGCCGACCCTGGAGATGATCAACGAGCGCTTCGCCCGTTACACCCGCATCAGCATGTTCAACCTGCTGCGCCGCTCGGCGGATGTCGCCGTGGGCGGCGTGCAGGTGATGAAGTTCGGCGAGTACGTGCATTCGCTGTACGTGCCCACCAGCCTCAACCTGGTGAAGATGAAGCCGCTGCGCGGCACCGGCCTGTTCATCCTCGACGCCAAGCTGGTGTTCAAGCTGGTGGATAACTTCTTCGGCGGCGACGGTCGTCACGCCAAGATCGAGGGCCGCGAGTTCACCCCCACCGAACTGCGGGTGGTGCGCATGGTCATCGAGCAGGCCTTCGTCGACCTCGCCGAAGCCTGGCACGCGGTGATGCCGATCACCTTCGAGTACGTGAACTCCGAGGTGAACCCGGCGATGGCCAACATCGTCAGCCCCAGCGAAGTGGTGGTGGTCTCCACCTTCCACATCGAGCTGGACGGCGGCGGCGGCGACCTGCACATCACCCTGCCGTATTCGATGATCGAGCCAATCCGCGAGATGCTCGATGCCGGCTTCCAGTCCGACGTGGACGACCAGGACGAGCGCTGGATCAACGCCCTGCGCGAAGACATCCTCGACGTCCACGTACCGGTCGGCGCCACCGTCGTGCGCCGCCAGCTCAAGCTGCGGGACATCCTGCACATGCAGCCGGGCGACGTGATCCCGGTGGAGCTGCCCGAACACATGATCATGCGCGCCAACGGCGTGCCTTCCTTCAAGGTCAAGCTGGGTTCGCACAAGGGCAACCTGGCCTTGCAGATTCTCGATCCGCTCGAGCGCCCGCGCTGAGCGAATCCCAAGGGGACCCACCATGGCAGACGAAGACAACGTGACTCCCGAAGAACAGGCCCTGGCCGATGAATGGGCCGCTGCGCTCTCCGAGTCGGGCGACGCCAACCAGGACGACATCGACGCGCTGATGGCTCAGGGCGGCGCCACTCCGGTGGCCCCGGCCGCGCCGCGCGCGCCGATGGAAGAGTTCGGCATGGCGCCCAAGGCGCCGACCATCGCCGGCCTGGAAGGGCCGAACCTGGACGTGATCCTGGATATCCCGGTGACCATTTCCATGGAGGTCGGCAACACCGACATCAGCATCCGCAACCTGCTGCAGCTCAACCAGGGGTCGGTGATCGAGCTCGATCGCCTGGCCGGCGAGCCGCTGGACGTGCTGGTCAACGGCACCCTGATCGCCCACGGCGAGGTGGTGGTGGTGAACGAGAAGTTCGGCATCCGCCTCACCGACGTGATCAGTCCCAGCGAACGCATCAAGAAGCTGCGCTGACATGGCCCGCCTGTCCGCGCTCCTCAGCGCCCTGCCTCTGGCGGGGCTGTCCATGCTGGCGTTCGGCGAGGACGCCAGGGTGCCGGTGTCGACGCCGGCCATCGTCCATGCCAGCTCCGCCCCGAGCCTGATCACCGGCAGCGCCGGCGCGCAGTTGCTGCAACTGCTGCTGGGGCTGGTGCTGGTGGTCGGCCTGATCTTCCTGCTCGCCTGGCTGGTGCGCCGCGTGCAGCAGGTCGGCCCGCGCAGCAACCAGGCGATCCGCCTGGTGTCCAGCCAGGCCCTCGGCCCGCGTGATCGGCTGGTGCTGGTGCAGGTGGGCGAGGAGCAGATCCTGCTCGGCCTGACCCCGGGCCGCATCACCCCGCTGCACGTCATGCGCCAGCCGGTGCATGCCGCCGAATCGGAGCCGGCGCAGCCGGAATTCGCCCAGCGCCTGCTGGAGTTGCTGAACAAGGACAAGGGCCGCCCGCAGTGACCCGTTCGCCGAACCTTTCCGCTCTGCACGGCGCGATCAAGCGCAGCGCGCCGTGGCTCCTGGCTCTGCTGGCGCTGGCCGTGCCGCAGGCCTTCGCCGCCGATCCGACGCAGATCTCGGCGATCACCGTGACCACCAACGCGCAGGGGCAGCAGGAGTACTCGGTCAGCCTGCAGATCCTGCTGATCATGACCGCGCTGAGCTTCATCCCGGCGTTCGTCATGCTGATGACCAGCTTCACCCGGATCATCATCGTCTTCTCCATCCTGCGCCAGGCGCTGGGCCTGCAGAGCACGCCGTCGAACCAGGTGCTGATCGGCCTTGCGCTGTTCCTGACGATGTTCGTGATGGCGCCGGTGTTCGACAAGATCAACAACACCGCGCTGCAGCCCTACCTCAACGAGCAGATTCCCGCGCAGGAGGCGCTCAGCCGCGCCGAGGTGCCGCTCAAGGCCTTCATGCTGGCGCAGACCCGGCAGTCGGACCTGGAGCTGTTCGTGCGCCTGTCCAAGCGCACCGACATCCAGAGCGCCGACGCCACGCCCCTGACCATCCTGGTCCCGGCGTTCGTCACCTCGGAGTTGAAGACTGCGTTCCAGATCGGCTTCATGATCTTCATCCCGTTCCTGATCATCGACCTGGTGGTCTCCAGTGTGCTGATGGCGATGGGCATGATGATGCTGTCGCCGCTGATCATCTCGTTGCCGTTCAAGATCATGCTGTTCGTGCTGGTGGATGGCTGGGCGCTGATCATCGGCACGCTCGCCGGCAGTTTCGGGACGGTGTAGCGATGCTCTCTGCTCTTGTAGGAGCGAGCTTGCTCGCGAACCGGAATGGCACAAAAGCGTCGCGAGCAAGTTCGCTCCTACAGGCTGCTGCGAAAGAGGACCGACCATGACCCCCGAAGTCGCCGTAGACCTGTTTCGCGAAGCGCTCTGGCTGACGGCGATGATCGTCGCCATCCTGATCCTGCCCAGCCTGCTGGTGGGCCTGGTGGTGGCGATGTTCCAGGCCGCCACCCAGATCAACGAGCAGACTCTGAGCTTCCTGCCGCGCCTGCTGGTGGTGCTGCTCACCCTGATCGTGCTGGGGCCCTGGCTGATACGGCAGCTGATGGAGTACACCCAGACGCTGATCAGCAGCATCCCGACGCTGATCGGCTGATGCTGGAGCTCACCAACGCGCAGATCGGCGGCTGGGTCGGGGCCTTCCTGTTCCCGCTGTTCCGCATCGCCGCGCTGCTGATGGTGATGCCGATCTTCGGCACCCAGCTGGTGCCCACCCGCGTGCGCCTCTACCTGGCCATGGCCATCGCCGTGGTGCTGGTGCCGAACCTGCCGCCCATGCCGCAGGTGGACGCGCTGAGCGCGAAGGCCATGTTGCTGATCGGCGAACAGATCCTCATCGGCGCCATGCTCGGCTTCACCCTGCAGCTGATGTTTCACGCCTTCGTCATCGCCGGGCAGATCATCTCCATGCAGATGGGCCTCGGCTTCGCCTCCATGGTCGACCCCACCAACGGTATCTCGGTGCCGGTGCTGGGGCAGTTCTTCACGATGCTGGCGACCCTGCTGTTCCTCGCCATGAACGGCCACCTGGTGGTGTTCGAGGTGCTGGCCGAAAGCTTCGTCACCCTGCCGGTGGGCGAGGGGCTGTCGGGCAACCACCTGATCACCGTCGCCGGCAAGCTCGGCTGGGTGATCGGCGCCGGTCTGCTGCTGGCGCTGCCGGCGGTCACCGCGCTGCTGGTGGTCAACCTGGCCTTCGGCGCCATGACCCGCGCCGCGCCGCAGCTGAACATCTTCTCCATCGGCTTCCCGCTGACCCTGATCATGGGCTTCATCATCGTCTGGATCGGCAGTGCCGACATTCTGTCGCAGTACCAGTCCCTCGCCAGCGAGGGCCTGCAACTGCTCCGTGAACTGGTTCGAGCGAGGTAGCCAGCGATGGCGGAAAGCGAGAGCGGTCAGGACAAGACAGAGGAACCCACAGAGAAACGGCGCCGGGAGGCGCGCGAGAAAGGCCAGCTGCCGCGTTCGCGGGAGCTGAACACCCTCGCCGTGCTCGTCGCCGGCGCCGGCGGCCTGCTGATCTACGGCGCGGGGCTGGCGGACGCGCTGATGCGGCTGATGCGCGGCAGCTTCGAGCTGTCCCGCGAGACGGTGATGAACAGCGACAACATGCTCCGGCTGTTGGCCAGTGCCGCGCAGATCGCCGGCGAAGGCCTCTGGCCGATCCTCGCGCTGCTGCTGGTGGCGGCGCTGGTCGGGCCGGTGGCGCTCGGCGGCTGGCTGTTCTCCAGCGAAGCGCTGGCGCCCAAGTTCAGTCGCCTGAACCCGCTGGAAGGGCTCAAGCGGATGTTCTCGATGAAGTCCCTGCTGGAGCTGTTCAAGGCGCTGATCAAGTTCACCGTGGTGCTCGCCGTGGCGATCCTGGTGTTGCAGTCGGACAAGGACGACCTGCTGGCGATGGCCCACGAGCCCACCGAACAGGCGCTGGTGCATTGCGCCAGGGTGGTCGGCTGGAGCGCCTTCTGGCTGGCCTGCAGCCTGCTGCTGATCGCCGCCGTGGACGTGCCCTACCAGCTCTGGGACAACCGCCAGAAGCTGATGATGACCAAGCAGGAAGTGCGCGACGAGTACAAGGACTCCGAGGGCAAGCCGGAGGTCAAGGCCAAGGTCCGCCAGATGCAGCGCGAGATGGCGCAGCGGCGGATGATGCAGGCGGTGCCGGACGCCGACGTGGTGATCACCAACCCGACGCACTTCGCCGTCGCCCTCAAGTACGACCCGGGCGCAACAGGCGCGCCCAAGCTGCTGGCCAAGGGCAACGACTTCATGGCGCTGAAGATCCGCGAGGTGGCCCAGGAGCACAAGGTCACGGTGCTGGAGTCGCCGGCGCTGGCGCGGGCGGTGTACTACTCCACCGAACTGGACCACGAGATTCCCGCCGGCCTCTACCTCGCCGTCGCCCAGGTGCTGGCCTACGTCTACCAGCTCAAGCAGTTCCGCGCCGGCAAGGGCAAGCGCCCGGGGCCGATGCCGGACCTGCCGATTCCGCCGGATCTGCGGAGGGACGAGTGAGGTCGCGATCAGGGGCAGACTTTGGGTGCAACACCTTCCTAAAGAAAATCAGTTGTTGCACCCCGAGCCCACTGCTGCCTGACTTACTGTGGCACAGGGCAGCTCTGGGCGGCGGTCTGCAATGCCTTGGCATAGTCTACATAAGTCTCAGGATCGTACGGTCTGGCAGTTAATTTGAATCCGGACTTTCCGTCGTAGCCAATTGACTGATCAACTTCCACAGCCCATGTGCGGTGAGTATCTTTTACCAAGAGGTAGAATGAGTGATACCTAAGGTTGCTGGACTCATCTAATCCAGAGAAGAGGTAATTAAGTCCTTTGTACCAGTCGGTTTTTTTTATCGTGGCCCTGAGAATCTCCATTGCCAGCACTTGATCAGCTTCGCTTAGTGCGTACATTTTTCCGAATTTTAATCCTCCCGAATTCTCCATTTCCGTTGTTGGGACGGGCAGTGGTTGGCGACTTATAAGTCGGCGATATTTGCAGTCGAATACCCATTTCCCACTTTTCACATAATCGTCGGCATATATCACTACGCCGTTTCCTAAGTCACTATTATATGTACTTGTCATTAGTTTTATTCCGTAGTTTGCCGTAGTCAGCAGCAAGGGGATGATGATAAGGGCAATCCAGAATCCCCTACTTCGGTAAAAATTCAAAGTGGCCTCCCGGTACTCCAATCGGGGTTTCACCTGAGATCACTGGATTAATAGCCCCCATGGTTTGATAGGTGAAATGGAAATCCTTGTCAGATTCTCTTCGTTCTTCGGCCAGATCAGCCCATTTTTGACACCACTCTTCTCCCGGCGCCGCGTTATTGCTGATCCCGCATAACTTACCCAATTGCCGCTCCTCAAATGTGCCCCACGTGTTCTTATAATCCGATCGGCGAACGTAGGCGCGTACCTTGACCTGCAAATGATTGGCCAGCAGTTGCGCCAAGCTTTCGTTGGTCTGTGGGAAGAATTGGATGCCTTCTTCGATGGGGTAGTCCGGGCGATTGCCCATCCCAGTGCGGCAGGCATAACTGTCGATCCGAGCCGTAGGGGAAAACGCCTGTGGCGAAACCTCGCTGTAGTTCAATACGTCCAGGGACATCTGGTAATCCCCGGCGATCTGATAACCAAACGCAATGCGCTGTGGCACGCCATGGCTGAAGAACGAGAGTTGCTCGATGGGGGATTGGGCCCGGTCCTTGCCACTGTTCAGGTAGTCGATTAACTCCCGGGCATTGGTGACGATTACCACCTGTGCTCCATAGCCTTCGGCAGAGCTGCGTGCCGCGCTGAGCATGGCGTCGTTGTAGGACGGCGTGAACAGCACCAGCGTCCGTGCCAGGGCGGGCTTGCTGCGTTTGAATTCACCTAACTCACGCACGGCCTGGCCGACGAACATCATCTTGTTGCCCGAGCGACTGTCATGCTGGCTGCCGGCAACGGCGATCAATTCGGGAGTCAGTGGCCCTTTGTCGTTGGATTTCGATTTGTCTTCCGAGGCGAGGGACTGAGAATGAGAAATTCCTGTATGGGAACTGGGCGATGGCACCAGGGGCTGGCTTGAATGGTTGGCTGCTCTCATCGGCTCCGCGGGCTTGCTCGATGACAAAGGCCCAAGAGGAGCGATAATTCGATTGGTCCCGTATGGGCAGCCGCAATTGACAATATTCCTGTCGACCGCTATTGGCGTGCCTTCCCAGGTGTAATCGGGATCTCCTTCAACGACGGTCCCTGCTTTTCCACACTTGGGACATACCCCAGTCTTGTCCCCGCGCAGAATAAAACCCCTGCCATCGCAAATGGCGAAATGAGGGATGTAGCTGATAAGCAGCGCGCCAGTGGTTGTTCTGTCTCCACCAAGTGCTTGGCCTTTGCCGTTGATATCGGGGCGGTACATGGTCATCGTTCGGCCTCAATCATCGGGAGGAAGTCGCTTTCGAGGGTCGAGTTCTTCAGGATATTGATGTGCCCGATGTTTTGTCGGCTGTTTATGATTTCGTCGCCGTTATCCAGTCGGCTACCGACCAAGGCAAGATTGGAAAAGGCTTTTCCTGCTCCCGTCTTGATGTAGGCAATTGATCCGTCCGGATATTCGACAGGGTCTCCAATCTGGGCGATTGCGAGCTCTTCACCTGACTCTATGGTGACGGTGAGGCCCGATGTTCCTTTCTTGATTACGCCGCCTTGTTTGCTCTGACTTCCTTCCGAAGCGAGCAGTCGAATGGCTATCACAGGCTTTTCTAGTTGTTCAGCTTGGTTTCGGCGGATGATGTCTACCGCTGCGGCATCGAAAGAATTTATTTGCTCCTCGGAGAAATGAGGCTTGTTCAATTCTTGCAGGTGCTCTGGCGAAATTTCGTTGTTATAAAATGGGGTCGAGGTATTTTTGAGAGTCATGTGCTGGCTTCCTTGATTCTATGATGTGGCGTCCTATTCCCTGATGCAGGGAAAGTACTTTGCCGCATAATTGACTCTAATCAGGAGTTTGTTGGCATGTATGTAGGAATTGGCTGCTTGGCAGGTGCGCTGATTCGGTGCAGGAGAGCGAAGGGAGTTTGCGGGAGGTGGGAAGGGCTATCAGCTACTTATTTTTGGAAGTGCCTACTCTGACGAGGAGAGGGCGCCTTCCATTAATACAAGGGCGTATAACGCTCCGCGTTATACGCCGATCGGCCTTGGTTGCAGATCGCTCCGTGCGCGGCTTGGGCGTCGCTGGCAGGTGTGGCGAATCGGCGTACAACCGCGAACGGTTGTACGCCCTACGGGTCGCTCTGGAACGGGTATTTCCACCCCTTCGAAAAAGTTGGAACGCTTCCTGCTAAAGCTCCTGCAAACGCTCTTTCGGGCGTCAAAAGTTTGATAGGGCGGGCGCAAGATCCGTCGCAGGGCAGGGGAGTCAAGGGTGGACCGCACGCAACTGATCAGCAACGTTCGCAGCAATCTGGCGGGCCTGGGCCGGGGCAATCTCGGGGTGCCGCTGCTGCTGCTGGCCATGCTGGGCATGATGACCCTGCCGATCCCGCCGTTCCTGTTGGACGTGCTGTTCACCTTCAACATCGCCCTGTCCATCGTGGTCCTGCTGGTCTGCGTGTACGCGCTGCGTCCGCTGGACTTCGCCGTGTTCCCGACCATCCTGCTGGTGGCAACCCTGTTGCGCCTGGCGCTGAACGTGGCCTCCACCCGCGTGGTACTGCTCCATGGCCATGACGGCCACGCCGCCGCGGGTAAGGTGATCCAGGCCTTCGGCGAGGTGGTGATCGGCGGCAACTACGTGGTCGGCATCGTGGTCTTCGCGATCCTCATGATCATCAACTTCGTGGTGGTCACCAAGGGCGCCGGGCGTATCTCCGAAGTGAGCGCGCGCTTCACCCTCGACGCCATGCCCGGCAAGCAGATGGCCATCGACGCCGACCTCAACGCCGGCCTGATCGAGCAGGCGGAAGCCAAGAAGCGCCGCGCCGAGGTGGCCCAGGAGGCCGACTTCTACGGCTCCATGGACGGTGCCAGCAAGTTCGTTCGCGGTGACGCCGTCGCCGGCCTGTTGATCCTCTTCATCAACCTCATCGGTGGCGTCGCCATCGGCATGCTCCAGCACTCGATGAGCTTCGGCGATGCCGGCAAGGTCTACGCCCTGCTGACCATCGGTGACGGATTGGTGGCACAGCTGCCGTCGCTGCTGCTGTCCACCGCCGCGGCGATCATGGTGACCCGCGTGTCCAGCGCCGAGGACATGGGCCAGCAGGTGAACCGCCAGATGTTCGCCTCGCCCAAGGCACTGGCCATCTCCGCCGCGATCCTGATCGCCATGGGCCTGGTGCCGGGCATGCCGCACATTTCCTTCGTCGGCCTGGGCGGCCTGGCCGCCGGCGGCGCGTACCTGATCTGGCAGCGCCAGCGCCAGGCGGCGCAGCAGGCCGAGCAGGAAACCCAGCGCCAGCAGGAGCTGCTGCCGGCCCAGCGCGCCCAGGAAACCAAGGAACTGGGCTGGGACGACGTGACCCCGGTGGACATGGTCGGCCTGGAAGTCGGCTATCGCCTGATCCCGCTGGTGGATCGCAACCAGGGTGGCCAGCTGCTGGCGCGGATCAAGGGCGTACGCAAGAAGCTGTCCCAGGACCTGGGCTTCCTGATGCCGTCGGTGCATATTCGCGACAACCTCGACCTGCTGCCCAACGCCTATCGTTTGACGCTGATGGGCGTCAGCGTGGCGGAAGCCGAGATCTACCCGGACCGCGAGCTGGCGATCAACCCAGGCCAGGTGTTCGGCACCCTGAACGGCATCGCCGGCAAGGACCCGGCCTTCGGGCTGGAGGCGGTGTGGATCGAGCCGTCCCAGCGCGACCAGGCGCAGTCCCTGGGCTACACCGTGGTCGATGCCAGCACCGTGGTCGCCACCCACCTGAACCAGGTGCTGCACAAGCACGCCCATGAGCTGCTCGGTCACGAGGAAGTCCAGCAACTGATGCAGCTGCTGGCCAAGACTTCGCCGAAGCTGGCGGAAGAGCTGGTGCCGGGGATGATCTCCCTGTCGACCCTGCTCAAGGTCCTGCAGGCATTGCTGCAGGAACAGGTGCCGGTGCGCGACATCCGCACCATCGCCGAGGCCATCGCCAACGTCGCCGCCAAGAGTCAAGATCCCGCCGCCATGGTGGCGGCAGTTCGCGTCGCGCTGTCCCGCGCAATCGTGCAAACCATTGTGGGACTAGAGCCGGAGCTGCCTGTGATCACTCTGGAACCCAGGTTGGAACAGATATTGCTGAACAGTCTGCAGAAGGCCGGACAGGGCTCCGAAGACGGCATGTTGCTGGAGCCCGGAATGGCGGAAAAGCTGCAACGCTCGATGGTCGAGGCGGCGCAGCGCCAGGAAATGCTCGGCAAGCCGGCGATCCTGCTGGTGGCCGGTCCCGTCCGCGCGATGATGTCCCGATTCGCGCGGATGGCGGTCCCCACCATGCACGTGCTGGCTTACCAGGAAATCCCGGACAACAAACAAGTGACGATCGTCGCCACCGTTGGGCAGAACTGATTGAGGTCGCAGGCCATGCAGGTAAAACGCTTCTTCGCCGCCGATATGCGTCAGGCCATGAAACTGGTCCGTGACGAGCTGGGCCCGGACGCCGCGATCATCGGCAACCGCCGTGTCGCTGGCGGCGTGGAACTGACCGCGGCCCTGGACTACCAGGCCCCGGCAGCGGCCAGCAAGCCGAACCCGGCGCTGGAAGCCGAGCTGCGCAAGACCCAGGCGCGCATCGCCCAGGCCAAGGCCGAGCTGAGCGAGCCGACCCGCATGAGCGAGGCCGTGCGCAAGGACCGTCAAATGTACGGCGTCGAGACGCCGCGCCGCAGCGCCGCCGAGACCCTGGCCGAAGCCATGGCCGCACCAGTTGCGCCGGCCGCCGCCAACGTCGGCCAGCAGGCGCTGGAGGCCATGCGCTTCGAGCTCAACGGCCTGCGTGAACTGATCGAAGTGCAGCTGGGCTCGATTGCCTGGAACCAGCTGCAGAACCAGCGTCCGAAGCAGGCCAACCTGTGGCGCCGCCTGCAGCGCATGGGCCTGCCGGCAGACCTGTCGCGCAGTCTGCTGGAGAAGGTGGCTTCCATCGCCGAGCCGAAGCAGGCCTGGCGCATGCTGCTGGCGCACCTGGCGCGCTCCATCAACACCCCGGAAATCGACCTGCTGGAGCAGGGCGGGGTGGTCGCGCTGGTCGGTCCGGCCGGCATGGGCAAGACCACCACCCTGGCCAAGCTGGCGGCCCGCTATGTGCTGAAGTACGGCGCGCAGAGCATCGCACTGGTGTCCATGGACAGCTTCCGCATTGGTGCCCAGGAGCAGATCAAGACCCTCGGCCGCATCCTCAATGTGCCGGTGACCCTGGTCGATCCGGGCCAGTCGCTGATCCAGGCCATGGCGCCGCTGGCGCGCAAGCGCCTGGTGCTGATCGATACCGCCGGCCTGCCCGCCAATGATCCGGCGCTGCGCATGCAGCTCGAAGCCCTGGCGGCACAGAGCCTGAACGTGAAGAACTATCTGGTGCTGGCCGCGACCAGCCAGGCCCAGGTGCTCAAGGCCGCCTGGCAGAACTATCGTGTATGCGGTCTGGCCGGGTGCATCCTGACCAAGCTGGACGAAGCCGGCAGCCTCGGCGAGGCGCTCGCTCTGGCAATTGGCCAGCGTCTCCCGGTAGCCTATCTGGCGGACGGTCCGAAGATTCCGGATGATCTGCAGATTGCGCGCAGCCATCAGCTGGTCAGCCGCGCGGTGAGCCTGCAGGCGCCGGAAGAGCCGAGCGAGGACGCCATGGCCGACCTGTTCGCCGGCCTGTACCAGCAGCCGGTGCGTCGCGCCAGCTGAACGAATTGAACGGCCCCGTGGTGGGGCGAGGGGTGGCCAGGTGGGCTGCCCGGCGAGGCGGATGCTCTGGCAGACGATCCGCGAACGCCGGAAGCGGTAGAGCACCGCAGCCGGCAAGGCCGCAGCGCCAGGGGGCGCGGCGGCTGAATGACGAGACAAGGTATTGATATGGGCATGCATCCTGTACAGGTAATCGCAGTCACCGGTGGCAAGGGTGGTGTCGGCAAGACCAACGTGTCGGTGAACCTGTCGCTGGCGCTGGCCGACCTCGGCCGCCGCGTCATGCTGCTGGACGCCGACCTGGGCCTGGCCAACGTCGACGTGCTGCTGGGCCTGACGCCCAAGCGCACGCTGGCCGACGTCATCGAAGGCGAGTGCGACCTGCGCGACGTGATCCTCCAGGGTCCCGGCGGCGTTCGCATCGTTCCGGCGGCTTCCGGCACGCAGAGCATGGTGCACCTCACGCCCATGCAGCACGCCGGTCTGATCCAGGCCTTCAGCGACATCAGCGACAACATCGACGTGCTGGTGGTGGACACCGCCGCCGGCATCGGCGACTCGGTGGTGAGCTTCGTCCGCGCCGCCCAGGAAGTGCTGCTGGTCGTCTGCGACGAACCCACCTCGATCACCGACGCCTACGCTTTGATCAAGCTGCTCAACCGCGACTACGGCATGACCCGCTTCCGCGTACTGGCGAACATGGCCCACAGCCCCCAGGAGGGCCGCAACCTGTTCGCCAAGCTGACCAAGGTCACCGACCGCTTCCTCGATGTGGCGCTGCAGTACGTGGGCGCCATTCCGTACGACGAATCGGTGCGCAAGGCGGTGCAGAAGCAGCGTTCGGTGTATGAGGCGTTCCCGCGCAGCAAGGCCTCCCTGGCGTTCCGTGCGGTAGCGCAGAAAGTCGACAGCTGGCCGCTGCCGGCCAACCCGCGTGGGCACCTGGAGTTCTTCGTCGAGCGCCTGGTGCAGCACCCGACCACGGGTTCGGCCGTATGATGACGGCCTCTGGAGCGCGTATGTACAGCAAGGCGCAGGCGCAGAACTCCCAGGACCAACTGATCCAGCGCTACGCGCCGCTGGTCAAACGCATTGCCTACCACCTGCTGGGCCGCCTGCCGGCCAGCGTGCAGGTGGAGGACCTGATGCAGGCCGGCATGATCGGCCTGCTGGAGGCGGCGAAGAAATACGACGCCGGCAAGGGCGCGAGCTTCGAGACCTACGCCGGCATCCGCATCCGCGGCGCCATGCTCGACGAAGTGCGCAAGGGCGACTGGGCCCCGCGCTCGGTGCACCGCAACACCCGCATGGTCAGCGATGCGATCCGCACCGTCGAGGCTCGAACCGGACGTGACGCTAAAGATCAGGAAGTTGCTGCCGAACTCAATATGAGTCTCGAAGAGTATTACGGCATCCTCAGCGACACCCAGGGCAGCCGCCTGTACAGCTTCGACGATCTGCTGCAGGACGGCGAGCAGGGCGGTGGCCTGGCCGAAGACGCTTCGCACCAGGGCAACGAGCCCTCCCACGGCCTGGAAGACGAACGCTTCCAGGCGGCGCTGGCCGACGCCATCACCAAGCTGCCCGAACGCGAGCGGCTGGTGCTGGCCCTGTACTACGACGAGGAGCTCAACCTCAAGGAGATCGGCGAAGTGCTGGGGGTCAGCGAGTCCCGGGTCAGCCAGCTGCACAGCCAATGCGCCGCGCGCTTGCGGGCACGTCTGGCGGAGTGGCGCGCGCACTGAGGTTCGGGTAGTTTCGCGTCGGCTTTTTCGTAGGCTTCAGATTTAGATTTCAGAATTCTTTCGGGCGACGTCCCTTTGACGCCGCCCAAACGGGATGAGCGCACGCCGCTCGATGAATTGACGGCACGCCCGCCAGGACGTGCCTGGTATCGATGGAGGTCGGTTTGGACAAGAATATGAAAATTCTCATCGTGGACGACTTTTCCACGATGAGGCGCATCATCAAGAACCTCCTGCGGGACCTGGGGTTCACCAACACCGCAGAAGCCGACGACGGCACCACTGCGCTGCCGATGCTGCACAGCGGCAACTTCGACTTCCTTGTCACCGACTGGAACATGCCCGGCATGACCGGCATCGACCTGCTGCGCGCGGTCCGCGCCGACGAACGTCTGAAGCACCTGCCGGTACTGATGGTCACCGCCGAGGCCAAGCGCGACCAGATCATCGAAGCGGCCCAGGCCGGGGTCAACGGCTATGTGGTCAAGCCTTTCACCGCTCAGGTGCTGAAAGAAAAGATCGAGAAGATTTTCGAGCGGGTCGGCAGCTGAGGCTGATCAAGAGGGCGTCATGGATTTCAACGAATCCGCGGGTGACTTCGAGTCGACCCTGAAAAAACATGCGCGCGAATTGGTCGACTGCCTTGAACGCGGCGAAGTCCAGACCGCCGTGCAGCTGATCTCCGAGCTCAACCAGACGCGCGATCGCGGGCTCTACCAGGAAGTCGGCAAGCTCACCCGCGAGCTGCACAACGCCATCGTCAACTTCCAGATCGACCCCAGTTCCCGCCACGCCGAGGAAATGTCGCAGATCGCCGACGCCACCGATCGTCTCTCCTATGTGGTGAAGATGACCGAGAAGGCGGCCAACCGCACCATGGACCTGGTGGAAGAGTGCACCCCGGTGGTCATGCACATCGAGACCCAGGCCAAGGAGCTGCAGGAAGACTGGGGGCGTTTCATGCGCCGCGAGCTGGGGCCCGATGCCTTCCGTGAGCTGGCCAAGCGCGTGGAGCAGTTCCTCTACATCAGCGCCCAGGACAGCCGGAAGCTTTCCGCGCACCTCAACGACATCCTCCTGGCGCAGGACTTCCAGGACCTCACCGGGCAGGTGATCAAGCGCGTCACCAAGCTGGTCACCGAGGTCGAGTCGAACCTGGTCAAGCTGGTCTGGATGGCCGGTCAGGTGGACCGCTACGCGGGCATCGAGCATGACTACCAGGGCATGACCGAGGCGGTTGAAAAAGAAAGATCGTCCAAGGGTGAAGGTCCGCAAATCGCTGCCGATACAAGAAAAGACGTCGTGTCCGGTCAGGACGATGTCGACGACCTGTTGTCCAGCCTTGGTTTTTAAGCGTCGCCTGACGCTGTAGAGGGAGCACCCGAATGAGCTTCGACGCCGATGACGAAATCCTCCAGGACTTCCTGGTGGAGGCCGGCGAGATTCTCGAGCTACTGTCCGAGCAACTGGTCGAGCTGGAAAGCCGCCCGGAAGACATGGACCTGCTCAATGCCATCTTCCGCGGGTTCCACACCGTCAAGGGTGGGGCGGGCTTCCTCCAGCTGAACGCGCTGGTGGAGTGCTGCCACATCGCCGAGAACGTGTTCGACATGCTGCGCAAGGGCGAACGCCGCGTAGATGCCGAGCTGATGGACGTGATGCTGCAGGCGCTGGATACCGTCAACGTCATGTTCCAGCAGGTGCGTGACGCGGAAGAGCCGACTCCGGCGACGCCCGAGCTGCTGGCCGCGCTGTCGCGGTTGGCCGACCCGAACGCCGCCCCGGCCGAAGCTCCCGCTCCGGCAGTTGCCGAGCCCTTGGCGGAGGTGGCTCCGGCTGCTCCCGAGACCTACGGCGACATCACCGACGCCGAGTTCGAGCAACTGATGGATGCCCTGGAGCCGGCCGCCGATGCGCCGGCCGCAGCGGTCGGCAGCGGTGGCGACGACATCACCGACGACGAATTCGAGGCGCTGCTCGACCAGCTGCACGGCAAGGGCCAGTTCGGCGGCGCCCAGTCGCCCGCCAGCGCCGCGCCCGCCGTGAGCGAAGCCGCCCCGGCCGCCAGCGCGGGTGACGACATCACCGACGACGAATTCGAAGCGCTGCTCGACCAGTTGCATGGCAAGGGCCAGTTCACTGGCGCGAAGGATGAGTCGGCCGCCGCGCCTGTCGAGAAAGCCACCCCGGTCGAGACAGCCGCGCCGAGCGAGAGGGCCAGCGAGGCTTCCGCAGCCGGCGACGACAACATCACCGACGACGAATTCGAGAAGCTGCTCGACGAGCTGCACGGCAAGGGCCAGTTCACCGGCGCGAAGGAAGAACCGGTCGCCGCCGCCAAGCCGGCCGCCAAGCCGGCCGCCGCGCCGCAGCCGGCCAAGCCCGCTGCCGCACCGGCGAAGGCCACGGCCGCCAAGCCGGCCGAGGCACCGCGTGCGGCTGCTGCCGCCGAGAAGCCGACGAGCGAAGCGGAAACCACGGTGCGCGTGGACACCGCGCGCCTCGACGAAATCATGAACATGGTCGGCGAGCTGGTGCTGGTGCGTAACCGCCTGGTGCGCCTGGGCGCCAACAGCGGCGACGAGGCGATGGCCAAGGCCGTGTCGAACCTCGACGTGGTCACCGCCGACCTGCAGTCGGCGGTCATGAAGACCCGCATGCAGCCGATCAAGAAAGTCTTCGGCCGCTTCCCGCGGCAGGTCCGCGACCTGGCGCGCAACCTGAAGAAAGAGATCAACCTCGAGCTGATCGGCGAAGAGACCGACCTGGACAAGAACCTGGTCGAGGCCCTGGCCGACCCGCTGGTGCACCTGGTGCGCAACGCGGTGGACCACGGCATCGAAGGTCCGGACGAGCGCGAGGCCGCCGGCAAGGCGCGTTCGGGCAAGGTGGTGCTGTCCGCCGAGCAGGAAGGTGACCACATCCTGCTGTCGATCTCCGACGACGGCAAAGGCATGGACCCGGACGTGCTGCGCGCCAAGGCCGTGGAGAAGGGCCTGCTGGACAAGGACGCGGCTGACCGCCTGTCCGAGTCCGAGTGCTACAACCTGATCTTCGCCCCGGGCTTCTCGACCAAGACCGAGATTTCCGACGTCTCCGGCCGCGGTGTCGGCATGGACGTGGTGAAGACCAAGATTTCCCAGCTCAACGGCATCATCAACATCTACTCCGCCAAGGGGCAGGGCTCGAAGATCGTCATCAAGGTCCCGCTGACCCTGGCGATCATGCCGACCCTGATGGTGATGCTGGGCAACCAGGCCTTCGCCTTCCCGCTGGTGAACGTCAACGAGATCTTCCACCTCGACCTGTCGAACACCAACGTGGTCGACGGCCAGGAAGTGGTGATCGTCCGCGACAAGGCGCTGCCGCTGTTCTACCTCAAGCGCTGGCTGGTGCCGGGCGCCGAGTATGAGGAGCAGGGCGAGGGCCACGTGGTGATCCTCTCCGTGGGCACCCAGCGCATCGGCTTCGTGGTCGACCAACTGGTGGGCCAGGAAGAGGTGGTGATCAAACCGCTGGGCAAGATGCTGCAGGGCACGCCGGGCATGGCCGGGGCGACCATCACCGGTGACGGGCGCATCGCCCTGATCCTCGATGTGCCGAGCATGCTCAAGCGCTACGCGCGGCGTATCTGATTCTTGCGCGCGCGGGGACGCCCGCGCGCGCGGCAAGGCTTTATTCAGGAGTGTCTATGGCTGTCAAAGTCCTGGTGGTGGACGATTCGGGATTCTTCCGCCGCCGTGTCTCGGAGATTCTCTCCGCCGATCCGCAGATCCAGGTGGTCGGCACGGCCACCAACGGCCGCGAGGCGATCGATCAGGCGCTGGCGCTCAAGCCCGACGTGATCACCATGGACTACGAGATGCCGTTGATGGACGGCATCACCGCTGTGCGGACCATCATGCAGCGTTGTCCGACCCCGGTGCTGATGTTCTCCTCGCTGACCCACGAGGGCGCGCGGGTGACCCTGGACGCGCTGGATGCCGGCGCGGTCGACTACCTGCCGAAGAACTTCGAGGACATCTCGCGCAACCCGGACAAGGTCCGCCAGCTGCTGTGCGAGAAGGTCCACACCATCGCCAAGAGCAACCGTCGCTTCGCGGCCTATTCCTCGTATTCCGCCAGCGCCTCGGCGCCGGCTTCGACGCCGGCCGGCAGCACCGCGCGCCATGCCGCTCCCGCGTCTTCGGCTGGCGGCCATGCGCCCGCAGCTCCGGCGCCGGTGACTTCCGCCGCCCCAAAGCGTAAGCCCTACCGGTTGGTGGCCATCGGTACTTCCACCGGTGGGCCGGTGGCGCTGCAGCGGGTCCTGACCCAGCTGCCCGCCAACTTCCCCGCGCCGCTGGTGCTGATCCAGCACATGCCGGCGGCCTTCACCAAGGCCTTCGCCGAGCGCCTGGACAAGCTGTGCAAGATCACTGTCAAGGAAGCCGAGGACGGCGACCTGCTGCGCCCCGGCGTGGCACTGCTGGCCCCCGGCGGCAAGCAGATGATGGTCGATGGCCGTGGCGCCGTGCGCATCCTGCCCGGCGATGAGCGGCTGAACTACAAGCCCTGCGTCGACGTGACCTTCGGTTCCGCGTCAAAAGCCTACGGCGACAAGGTGCTGGCGGTGGTCCTCACCGGCATGGGCGCTGATGGCCGCGAAGGCGCGCGGATGCTCAAGCAGGGCGGCAGCCAGGTGTGGGCGCAGGATGAAGCCAGCTGCGTGATCTACGGCATGCCCATGGCGATCGCCAAGGCGGGCCTGGCCGACGCGGTGTACAGCCTGGACGACATCGGCCGCCACCTCACCGAGGCCTGCGGCTGATGGATGTGCTCAGCATTGTCGGCCTGATCCTCGCGCTGGTCGCCATCATCGGTGGCAACTTCCTCGAGGGCGGGCATGTCGGTGCGCTGGCCAACGGCCCGGCGGCCCTGATCGTGATGGGCGGCACCCTGGCCGCAGCCCTGCTGCAGACCCCGGTGGCGGTGCTCAAGCGCTCGGTGCAGATGCTGCGCTGGATCATGCTGCCGCCCAGGGTGGACCTGGTCGGCGGCATCGACCATGTCGTCGGCTGGAGCATGACCGCGCGCAAGGAAGGCCTGCTGGGCCTGGAAAGCGTCGCCGACGCCGAGTCCGACCCCTATGCGCGCAAGGGCCTGCAACTGCTGGTGGACGGCGCCGAGCCGGAAGCCATCCGCAGCATCCTCGAAGTCGACCTGTTCAACCAGGAAACCCGCGACCTGGCGGCGGCCAAGGTGTTCGAGGCCATGGGCGGCTACTCGCCGACCATCGGCATCATCGGCGCGGTGATGGGCCTGATCCACGTGATGGGCAACCTCGCCGACCCCAGCCAGCTGGGCAGCGGCATCGCCGTGGCCTTCGTCGCCACCATCTATGGCGTGGGCCTGGCCAACCTGTTGCTGCTGCCGGTGGGCAACAAGCTGAAAAGCATCGTGCACCGTCAGTCCTGCTACCGCGAGATGCTGATGGAGGGCCTGCTGTCCATCGCCGAGGGTGAAAACCCGCGCTCCATCGAACTGAAGCTGCAAGGCTTCGTCGGCTGAAGGGGAGCGCGCAGATGCCTCGCCGCAGACGTCACGAGGAACACGAGAATCACGAACGCTGGCTGGTGTCCTACGCGGACTTCATCACCCTGCTGTTCGCCTTCTTCGTGGTGATGTACTCGATCTCGTCGATCAACCAGGGCAAGTACAAGATCCTTTCGGAAACCCTGACCGGCGTATTCAACCAGCCGGACCGCGCGGTCCGCCCGATTCCCATCGGCGAAGAGCGACCGCGCACCCAGCAGCCGGACCAGTCGCTGAACGAGCCGATGGACGAGGGCCAGGCCCAGGGCAGCCCGGATACCCTGGAGCAGATCGCCGGCAGCATGCGCGACGCGTTCGGCGAGCTGATCAAGAGCGACCAGGTGAGCGTGCGCGGCAACGAGTTCTGGATCGAGATCACCCTCAATTCCAGCCTGCTGTTCCCCAGCGGCGATGCGATTCCCAATGACACCGCCTTCACCATCGTCGAGAAGGTCGCCAGGATTCTGGCGCCTTACCGCAACCCGGTGCATGTCGAAGGCTTCACCGACAACGTGCCGATCCACAACGCCCAGTACCCGACCAACTGGGAGCTGTCGACGGCCCGCGCCGCGAGCATCGTGCGCATGCTCGCCCAGGACGGGCTGGATGCCGGCCGTTTGGCCGCGGTGGGCTATGGTGAATTCCAACCGGTAGCGGACAATGCGACGGCCGAAGGGCGCGCCCGCAACCGCCGGGTGGTGCTGGTGATCTCCCGCAACCTCGAAGTACGTCGCGCCGTCAGCGGCGTGGGCAGCGGCAAGGCGCAGCCGGACCCGGCGTTGCGACATGCTGGCACGCAACCTGCACCAGTGGTTGCCAGCGAGGCGCCCGGCAGTGGCGCCGTCAAATCTTCGTCAGGGGAGCAGTAGGGGCTGATGACGCTTTTGGCGCGGCCGCGACGCGGCCACATTTTGCGCAGGGCAAGGCGCGAGGAGAGTGGTTTGGTGACTCCAAATGAGCGACGAGCAACGCGGCACTGCGCAAAATGCGGCCCGTCCCGTTGGGTTGCGCGTCAAATCACGCCATGCGTCGTTGCGGAACTTGCCAAGGGAGCGGCCATTGCCTGCGTCCCGCGCCTAGCCTGGCGTGATTTGGCGCGGCAACGCGGCTCGCGCCAAAAGCGTCATCAGCCCCTGATGAGAACCCTGAACCGATCCTGTGCCAGCGGGGAGTCAGCACTATGAAAGTCTGGGCGGTAGCCAACCAGAAAGGTGGCGTCGGCAAGACCACATCCTCCATCGCCCTGGCGGGGCTGTTGGCCGACGCCGGCAAGCGCGTGCTGATCGTCGACCTCGACCCGCACGGCTCGATGACCAGTTACTTCGGCCACGATCCGGACACCCTGGAGCACAGCGTGTTCGACCTGTTCCTGCACCAGGGCAACGTGCCCGAAGGGCTGCCGGAGTCGCTGCTGCTGCCCACCAGCCACGAGAACGTGCGCCTGCTGCCGTCGAGCACCGCGCTGGCCACCCTGGAGCGCCAGTCGCCGGGGCAGAACGGCCTGGGCCTGGTGATCGCCAAGAGCCTGGCGCAACTGTGGAACGAATTCGATTACGCGATCATCGACAGCCCGCCGCTGCTGGGCGTGCTGATGGTCAACGCGATGGCGGCCAGCCAGCACCTGGTGATCCCGGTGCAGACCGAGTTCCTTGCGCTCAAGGGCCTGGAGCGCATGGTCAACACCCTGAAGATGGTCAACCGCTCGCGCAAGCAGGCGCTGCCGTTCACCATCGTGCCGACCCTGTTCGACCGTCGCACCCAGGCTTCGCTCGGCGCGCTGCGGGTGCTGCGCGACACCTATCCCGACACGCTCTGGCAGGCCTTCGTCCCGGTGGACACCAAGCTGCGCGATGCCAGCCGCCATGGCCTCGTGCCGTCGCGCAACGACGCCAACAGCCGGGGCGTGATCGCCTACCGCGCGCTGCTCAAGCATCTGCTGGCGCAGGTGCCGGCGGCGCAGGTGGCCTGAGCATGGCGAGCATGAATTTCCGACGAGAGCGTTCAAGTCTCGTCACCCTGCGGCCGATAGGCTGGAAAGTCCCTTTGCGCGGTCATCAACCATGAGTCGTTCCGCTACCGCCACGCGTCCCCAGCTTGCGCTGCAGTCCTACCTGGATGCGCTGCTGCAGGATGCTTTCGAAGAGTTCGCAGGCGACACCGCTCCGGCGCCCGTCGCCGTGCCCGAAGCTCCGGCGCCGGTCGCCCTGGCCAGCGTCGAGGTCGTCGAGCCCGTCGAGCCGGTCGTCGTCGAGGCCCAGCCGGCCCTGGTGGAGCCGCAGCGCGACAGCGTCAGCCTGGACGAATTCGAAGCCGCGGTGTTCGAGGAACAGGTGCGCGACGCCCGCCTGAGCTTCGTCCGCGAGCCCGTTGCCCCGATGGTCGAGCCCGAGCCCGAACTGACGGTGGCGCCGCCCGACGAGGTGCTGCCGTCGCTGCAGAGCGCGCAGGTCATCGAGCTGCGCCAGCCGGGCAGCGCCGAGCTGCCGGCCGCGCCGCTGGCGCTGCTGGACGACGGTCGCCCGGTGTGGGCCGCCGAACCCTTCGAGTGCCTGCTGTTCGACGTCGCCGGGCTGACCCTGGCGGTGCCGCTGGTCTGCCTGGGCTCGATCTACCCGCTGGCGGGGCACGAGCTGACCCCGCTGTTCGGCCAGCCGGACTGGTTCCTCGGCATTCTGCCGGGCAACCAGGGTGGCAACCTGAAGGTGCTGGACACCGCGCGCTGGGTGATGCCCGAGCGCTACCGCGATGACTATCGCGAAGGCTTGCAGTACGTGATTTCCGTGCAGGGCTACGAGTGGGGGCTGGCGGTGCACCAGGTCAGCCGCTCGATCCGCCTGGACCCGTCCGAGGTGAAGTGGCGCACCCAGCGCCAGCAGCGCCCGTGGCTGGCCGGCACGGTGATCGAACAGATGTGCGCGCTGCTGGATGTCTCGGCACTGGCCGAGCTGATCGCCAGCGGCGCAACGCGGCGCCCTCAGCACTGAGCGTGCGCTGATCCATTTAACGCCAACCCATTTAATGAAAGCCACCACGCCGCTGCCGGCGTGGTTCGACGAAGAGGCGAGGGGATATGAAGAAAACGTCAGCGCAAGGTGCCGAAGATCCGATTCTGCAGTGGGTCACCTTCCGCCTGGACAACGAGACCTACGGCATCAACGTGATGCAGGTCCAGGAAGTGCTGCGCTACACCGAGATCGCGCCGGTGCCCGGTGCCCCGAGCTACGTGCTGGGCATCATCAACCTGCGCGGCAACGTGGTGACCGTGATCGACACCCGCCAGCGCTTCGGCCTGGATCCGGCGCCGGTCTCCGACAACACCCGCATCGTCATCATCGAAGCCGACAAGCAGGTGGTGGGCATCCTGGTCGACAGCGTCGCCGAGGTGGTCTACCTGCGCCAGTCCGAGATCGAGACCGCGCCGAACGTCGGCAACGAGGAATCGGCCAAGTTCATCCAGGGCGTGTGCAACAAGAACGGCGAGCTGCTGATCCTGGTCGAGCTGGACAAGATGATGACCGAGGAAGAGTGGTCGGAGCTGGAGAGCATCTGAAGTGCTGTTGATCGCACTGGTGATCCTGGCGGTGGCCTGTGTGGGCCTTGCGGGGGCTTGCGTGTGGCTGGCCGGGCGTCAGCGCGCCCAGCAGGCGCAGGCGGCGGCTCAGGCCCTGCAGGTCGACGCGCTCGAACAGCGCCTGAAGGAGCTGGGCAAGCGCATCGAGTCCTACCAGCTGATCAATGTCCGCATGGGCGAGGAATTGCGCGACCTGGGCAAGCAGCTTGCGCCGCTGCCCGAGCGCGTGACGCGCATGGAGCAGCGCGATCCCGCCAGCCTGTCCTACAGCCAGGCTGCGCGCCTTGTGGGCATGGGCGCCTCGGCGGCCGACCTGACCCAGAGCTGCGGCCTGTCCCAGGCCGAGGCCGAGCTGGTCGCGCGCCTGCACCAGGGCAAAGAGCGCGAGTAGGCTTGCGACCTTCGCGAGCGCGCGTGCGACTCAGCCGGACGCGCCGCTCGACAAAGGCTCCAGGCCGGTGCAACTTGAGCACCCTTTGTCCGCGCCGATACCGATGAATCCTGCGTGCCGCCTCGCCCTGGGGGGGCTGAGCCTGTGTGGTGTGCGCATGTCGTTGATCTGCTCAGGGTAAGGCACTGACCCGCATGCACCGCCCGCACGTTGATTCGCGCCTTCCCGGCATCGCCTGTCTACTGGTCACCGCCAGCGGCTGGGCCATCAACTGGCCCGCCATGAAGCTGCTCCTGCAGGTCTGGCCACCGCTGTTCTCCCGCGGGCTGGCGGGGGTGATCGCCGCCGTCGTCCTGGCCGTCATCGCTGCGCTGCAAGGACAGCGGCTGATCCCGGAGCGCCAGGCGTGGCCCCGGCTCACGGCGGCCGCCTTCACCAATGTCTTCGCCTGGATGGGCTTTTCCACGCTGGCCATGAAGTGGATCAACGTCAGCGAAGGCGTGCTGCTGGTGTATACGATGCCGATCTGGGTCACGCTGCTGGCCTGGCCGCTGCGCGGCATACGCCCCACGGCGAGCGGCTTTGCCGCGCTGCTGCTGGGGTTGGCCGGCGTCACGGTGCTGTTGAGCGCCCACGGGCTCTCAATCGCCCCGGGGCAAGCGCTCGGTGTCGGCTTTGCGCTGGCCGCCGCGGTGCTGTTCGCGCTGGGTACGGTGCTCAATGGCGGGCCATTCCCGCTGGCGCCGATCGTCTCGACGGCGTGGCAGGTCGGGTTGGGCTGCCTGCCGATGCTGGTGTTCGGCATCGCCTTCGAGCAGCCACGACTGGACGCCCTGGGGCCCGGGCCGCTCGCCTGCATGGTCTACATGACGTTCGTCCCCATGGGCGTCTGCTATCTGACCTGGTTCGCGGCGCTACAGCGCCTTCCCGCGTCCGTGGCGGCAACCGGCATGCTGCTGGTACCCCTGCTGGGCGTGCTGTCCGCCGCCGTCATGCTGGGCGATCCCATCGGCACGCGGGAAATCCTCGCCATGGTCCTGACCCTGGGCGGCGTGGCCTTGGTGTTGAAGCGGCGCTGAGATGACAGTGACCTTGCGCTCAGGGGCGACTCATTTCCGGTAACCCTTTGCTTCGATCAGCACCCGGTCGGAGCGGCAGGCCTTGCGGTCGTCCTGGCGAGCCGGGGCGAAGGTGTCGCCAATCAGGGTGTTGACCGAGTGGGACTCCTTGAGGTCCTTCGGCAGGGCGATGCGTATCTCTTCCAGGTAGTCCCCGCTACAGATCAGCAGGAAGTTGTTGGCGGCCTTCTCGTTGCCGAACTCGCGGTTGACCTCGGCATAGAACCTTTCCTGCGAGATGGCTCCGCCGGCCTGGTCGCGAACGTACTGTCCGGCGGGGGAGTCGTTGAAGGATTTCACCAGGTCGACCGCGAAGCGGAAGTACGCGTCGTCCGCCATCGCCGTCTGGCAGGCGCCATGCTTTTTCCACTCGTAGTGACCGAACTGCGTGCCGTAGTAGAAATTGGGCATCCAGGGGCTGATGTAGTCGACGGTGTTTGCGCTCAGCTTCAGGTCCGGTGCGTTGGCGCAATTGCCGTAGTCCTTGCCGCACTGCGACTTGTTCGGCCATAACCCGTGCAGCGTGAAGTTGGATACGACCAGTTGGCCGCTCTGCATCGCCTTGCACTCGGGCTTGTCGGCGCCGCCGCGATGATGCAGGCAGAACCCGGGCTGCCAGGTGAGGGCGAGAACGTAGCTGTCGTAGGTGTCGGGAATCCGGCACGCCGACGCATTCCCCTCGGCGATCTCCAGCCCCTCGACCGTGCCGCAGGCGGCCGAGACCCAGCGCAGATCGCCCTGGACCTGCAGCCTGACCCACTGGTAGTCGGCCTTGTTGACTTCGTTGATCCTGAAGACCTCGCCGGGCTGGACCTGCAACGAGTCTGGATTGGTCTGCTTCTTGAACGACTGGTAGGCCTCGCACTGCGTCGAGACCGTGAATGTGCCTTGGCTCGCCTCCACCGCGAGAGCCTTGGCACCCAGGCTCAACAGAAATGCGACGAACAGCGCTGCGGTGATGTGCTTCATATCCTCTTCCACGCTCCGGGAGTGATTGGAATGCCACTTGCCGGGTGCACAGTATTCGATTGGAAGGGGAATGCCACTCCTGGCACGCGGTGATGCGCAGCAGCCCCCAGCTCCGAGCCGTTGCCGCCGGTTGCCAGCGGCATGCCGGAAAACAGTGAGCCCCGGGAGGGGCTTCACATTCGGGTGCGGGATCGCGCAAGCATCTTTTCGCCGGGCCCGATCTGGAAATGGACGGTGCTCTTTCGCAATTCACAGGAAGAGCTGCGTTGAGTTGGAATTTCCAAGGAGGGTTCAGACAAAGCCAAGGAGGCGCATGTAGTCCATTTGCTACGCGCGTTTCGGACTTGTCTGATAAGAAAGCCTTCAGAACGCCATTAGATTGGTCCCGTCGAAACTTCCGAGAGGGCCACCGATATGGCCGCCATTTCGCGACGGGCCATGGTGCTGTGTGCGCATCCGGGCCGTCTGCTGGACTACAGCGTGCTGCTCAATCGCCTGGAGTTCTATCACCTGAGCCTGTGCCAGGACCTCGATGAGGTGCGCAAGGCGCTGTCCAGCCAGCTGCGCTACAGCCTGTTCATCCTTGACGACTTCGTGCCCGGCCCCAGCGAGCTGATGAGTTTGAGAACCCTCAGCCAGAGCAACGCTTTCCGCCAGTTCGCGCTGGCCGGGAATTACAGCGCCGAGCAGAAGACCGGCCTGTACCAGTGGGCCTGGCGCAATCGCGTGCCGTTGCTGCAGGTGCTGGACAAGCCGCTTTCGCTGGCGCAGTTGCGCGAAGTCACCAGCAGCATGGTGCTTTACCACAGCGAGGATGAGCAGCCGATTCGCGCGTCCGTGGGCGAGATCCGTGATTACCAGACGCCGGCCGAGGAGCGTTGCGGCTCCGGGTGCCGCTGAGCGGAATCAGTCGGCGCGGCCGTCGGGACCTTCCAGCAGTGGCAGTGCTTCGTCCGCAGGCGCCGCCCCATTCAGTGGGCTCTTGCCCTTCAGGTACCAGGCGAACGCGATGATCTCGGCGATGGTGCGGTAGAGTGCCTCGGGAATCGCCTCGCCCAATTCCAGCCGCGCCAGCAGGCGCACCAGGTCGGCGTTTTCGTAGATCGGCACTTCATGGTGGCGGGCGATGGCGAGGATGGTCTCGGCCAACTCGTCGTCACCCTTGGCGGTGAGGGTCGGGGCCGTTTGCCCGTCGTAGTTGAGGGCGATGACCTGGCGCGGGGTCTTCTTCGGCTTGCTCATGCGGTTTCATCCACCCAGCGCTGTTCCACGGTGGTGCGCTTGCCCTGGGGCGGCTTGCCCTGGCTGCAGGACAGTTCGCCAACGGTGAGGCCGGCGTCGTTCAGGCGCTGGCGCAGGGTGCCCAGTTCTCGGTCGATCAGGCTGGCGGTGCTGGCCCGCTCGGCCCACAGCTGGCTGGCGATGCTGCCGTGGGCGAGGGTGGCCTGGACCTGCAGCGGGCCGAGCGGGTCGAGGTCGAAAGCCAGCTCCACACGCCAGAGCGTGTCGCGCTGCTGTTCGCGCTCGCTGCCCTGGCGCTCTTCCTGCTGGATGCGCACCTGCAGCGGCACCAGGTGGTGCTGCTGGCGCAGGGGGATTTCCATCTGCCAGGTATTGAGCAGGGTGCCGTCGGGCAGCACCTCGTTCTGCGACAGGCTGGACAGCTGGTGGGTCTGCAGGCGCGCCACGGCGGCGGCGGCCAGCTTGAGCAGGGACTCCAGGTCGCCTTCCTCTTCCAGTTGGTGCGCCAGGCGGCTGGGCAGTGGGAAGGTGACCGGTGGCGGGGTGCGCCCGCCAGTCTGGCCGAGCACGCCCAGGGCATTGCGCACGAAGGCCGGTAGCGATTGCGCGAGATTGCTGGCGCCGGCCAGGGCGTTGCCCGGCAGGTTGCCCAGCACCGAGGCGGCGGTGCCGTTCTGTGCCGGCAGGAGCTGGGCGATCAGGCGCAGCAGATTGGCCTTGAGGTCCTGCGGCAGGCCTTCGGAGCCGCGCAGCAGCTGGGCTTCGAGGAATACGCCGCTCTGCTGGATGGCCTGGGCCACGCCCTTGGCGTTGCCGAGCTGGCGGGCGTCGGGGAGGGCGGTGAGCAGCTTGTCCACCGCCTCGCGCAGTTCGGGGCTGAGCGACTGGCCGCGCCCGGTGCCCTGGAGGGCGTGGAACAGGCCTTCCAGCGAGCCTTGGCGAGTCTGCTGGCTGGTCAGTTGCTGGCTGAGGTCGAGCTGGTCCAGACGGCTGGTCAGCGGCAGGAACTGCAGCCCCTGCTGGTCCTGTACCCGCGCACTGAGCAGGCTGCCCAGCGGCAGCGGGCGGGGCGATTCGAGGCTGAGCTGGCGTCCCGCCAGCGGCGTGTTCAGCAGGCTGACCAGCACCTTGTAGATGGCCTGATCCGCCTTGCCCTGGGCGATCAACTGGCTGGCTTCGACCTTGCCCTGCAGCAGGGTGCCCACCGGCAGCAGGTCGAGGTCCAGGCTTTCCAGCGGCGCCTGGCCGGTCATGGCCTGGTTACCCGTGACCTGGGTCAGCAGGGTGGCGGCGAGGTTGGTCTGGGACAGCGCCGACAGTTGCAGCGTGCTGCCCTGGGGCAGGGCCTGTGGGCTCTCCGCACTGACCAGGGTCTGCTGTCCGCTGGCCAGCGTCAGGCGCAGCAGGAGCTGGAAGCTGACCTGGGTGTCGCGCACCGCGACCACCTCGGCCTGGGCCTTTTCACCCGGCGGCAGCAGGTCGCCCAGGCTCTGCGCGAGCTTGAGGGTCAGTTCCGCAGCATTTGGGGCACTGCGCGAGGGGGGCGTGGGCGGGAGCGGGCGGGAGGCGCCAATTTCGCTCGGCATCGGGAACCTGGCTGGGCATGCGGGACGGGTTGACGCCCAGTGTATCGGCGCGTGCTGCGGGCACTTTAGACCGTCCGGCGGCCAGGTGAGGGCCGGGTGCGCTGTTTTGACGTTACACCCTGTCGAAAAACCTGACGTCGGGCGTAGGAACGCCTGTGTATAATGCGCCGCCCGTGGCCGCGCTTGGCGCGCCCGGGCGGTATGGCCGCTTTTTTGCACCACTGACTGTTTTCTGCCCGACGGTTGCCGATGCCCTTGACCCATCCACTTCTCGAAACCGTGGCGCTCGCCTGCGAGCGGGACTGGCGCATGCTGTTCGAGCGTCTCGATTTGCGACTGGGCGCTGGCGAAATGCTACAGATCGTCGGCCCCAACGGTAGCGGCAAGACCAGCCTGCTGCGCCTGCTCAGTGGTCTGATGCAGCCCACCGCCGGCGACGTGCTGCTCAACGGCAAGCCGCTGACCGAGCAACGCGGCGAACTGGCCCGCCTGCTGCTGTGGATCGGCCACGCCGCCGGCATCAAGGGCCTGCTGACCGCCGAAGAGAACCTTGCCTGGCTCTGTGCCCTGCACCAGCCGGCCAGCCACGAGGCCATCTGGCAGGCTCTGGCCGCCGTCGGCCTGCGCGGCTTCGAGGACGTTCCCTGTCACACCCTGTCCGCCGGCCAGCAGCGCCGCGTGGCCCTGGCGCGCCTGTATCTGGACGCGCCGCCGTTGTGGATCCTCGACGAGCCCTTCACCGCCCTCGACAAGCAGGGCGTGGCGCAGCTCGAAGAACACCTGGCCGGCCATTGCGAGCGCGGCGGTCTGGTCGTGCTGACCACCCACCACACCCTCGAGCGGATGCCCGCCGGCTACCGGGCGCTCGACCTGGGCCAGCATGCGCGGGAGGTGGCGGCGCGATGAGCAACGTCTTTACCCTGCTGCTCGCCCGCGAGACCCGCCTGCTGTTCCGCCGTCCGGCGGAGTTGGCTAATCCTTTGGTCTTCTTTGCCATCGTAATTGCGCTGTTCCCATTGGCGGTCGGCCCCGAATCGGAGATGCTCAAGAACCTCTCGCCGGGTCTGGTCTGGGTGGCGGCGCTGCTGGCGGTGCTGCTGTCGCTGGACGGTCTGTTCCGCAGCGATTTCGAGGATGGTTCCCTGGAGCAGTGGGTCCTTTCGCCGCACCCCCTGCCACTTCTGGTACTGGCCAAGGTGCTGGCACACTGGCTGATTTCCGGGCTGGCGCTTGTGCTGCTGTCCCCGCTGTTCGCCCTCATGCTGGGGCTGCCGGCGCGCTGCCTGCCGGACCTGCTGTTGTCGCTGCTGCTGGGTACGCCGGTATTGAGCCTGCTGGGTGCCGTGGGCGCGGCGCTGACGGTGGGGCTCAAGCGCGGCGGCCTGCTGCTGGCGCTGCTGATCCTGCCGTTGTACATACCGGTACTGATCCTTGGCAGCGGCGCGCTGCAGGCGTCCCTGCAAGGGCTGCCGACCGCCGGGCACCTGCTGTGGTTGGCCAGCCTGACGGCGTTAGCATTGACGCTGACGCCCTTTGCCATCGCCGCCGGGCTGAAGATCAGCGTCGGCGAATGAACGATCGCCGGCCTGGGAAGCGGGACCGGCGACAGACGAGAGCTTTGCATTACAGAGCCTGATGATGAACTGGACTTGGTTTCACAAGCTTGGGTCGCCCAAGTGGTTCTACGAGATCAGCGGACGCTGGCTGCCCTGGTTCGCCGTCGCCGCGATCCTGCTGATGAGCGTCGGCATCGTCTGGGGCCTGGCCTTCGCACCGCCGGACTACCAGCAGGGCAACAGCTTCCGCATCATCTATATCCATGTGCCGGCGGCCTTCCTCGCCCAGTCCTGCTACGTCATGCTGGCGGTGGCCGGCGCCATCGGCCTGATCTGGAAGATGAAGATCGCCGACGTCGCCGTGCAGTGCGCCGCGCCCATCGGCGCCTGGATGACCTTCGTCGCGCTGGTCACCGGCGCCATCTGGGGCAAGCCGACCTGGGGCGCCTGGTGGGTGTGGGATGCGCGCCTGACCTCGATGCTGATCCTGCTGTTCCTCTATTTCGGCGTCATCGCCCTCGGCCAGGCGATCACCAACCGCGACAGCGCGGCCAAGGCCTGCGCGGTACTGGCCATCGTCGGCGTGGTGAACATCCCGATCATCAAGTACTCGGTGGACTGGTGGAACACCCTGCACCAGCCGGCCACCTTCACCCTCACCGAGAAGCCGCCGATGCCGCCGGAGATGTGGATTCCGCTGCTGCTGATGGTCGCCGGGTTCTACTGTTTCTTCGCCGTGGTGCTGCTGATGCGCATGCGTCTGGAAGTGCTCAAGCGCGAGGCCCGCGCCAGCTGGGTCAAGGCTGAAGTGGAGCGCGCGCTATGAGTTTCCAGTCCTTCGGTGATTTCCTCGCCATGGGGCAGCATGGCCCTTATGTGTGGTCGGCCTACGCCATCAGCCTGGTGGTGCTGGCGATCAATGTCGCCTCGCCCGTGCTGGCGCGCCGTCGTTACCTGCAAGAAGAGGCGCGTCGTCTGCGCCGGGAGGCCAACAAGTGAATCCGGTTCGCAAGAAGCGCCTGTACATCGTCCTCGCCATCGTCGCCGGCGTGGGCGTGGCCGTCACCCTCGCGCTGTCGGCCCTGCAGCAGAACATCAACCTGTTCTACACCCCGACCCAGATCGCCAACGGCGAAGCCCCGCATGACACCCGCATCCGCGCTGGCGGCATGGTGGAGAAGGGCTCGCTCAAGCGTTCGGCGGACTCGCTGGATGTAGAGTTCGTGGTCACCGACTTCGCCAAGGAAGTCACGGTGAAGTACCGCGGCATCCTCCCGGACCTGTTCCGCGAAGGGCAGGGCATCGTCGCGCTGGGCAAGATCGACGAGAGCGGTGTGCTGACCGCCGACGAAGTGCTGGCCAAGCACGACGAGAAATACATGCCGCCGGAAGTCACCAAGGCGCTCAAGGACAGCGGCAAGCTGGAGCACTACGAAGCCAGCCAGGGCGCCAACGGCGCGACGCAGCAGGGGAGCAACTGATATGGTTCCCGAACTCGGCCACTTCTCGCTGATTCTGGCGCTGTGCATGGCGCTGGTGATGTCCTTCTTCCCGCTGATCGGCGCCTGGCGCGGCGATCGCCAGTGGATGAGCCTGGCGCGCCCGGCCGCCTGGGGGCAGTTCGCCTTCCTGGCGTTCTCCTTCGGTTGCCTGACCTGGGCCTTCCTCCACGACGATTTCTCCGTGGCCTACGTCGCCAGCAACTCCAACAGCGCGTTGCCCTGGTACTACAAGTTCAGCGCCGTATGGGGTGCCCACGAAGGCTCGCTGCTGCTCTGGGCGCTGATCCTCGGCGGCTGGACCTTCGCCGTGTCGATCTTCTCCCGCCAGTTGCCGGAAGTGATGCTGGCCCGGGTGCTGGCGGTGATGGGGATGATCAGCACCGGCTTCCTGCTGTTCCTGATCATCACCTCCAACCCCTTCAGCCGCCTGCTGCCGCAGATGCCGTCCGACGGCAACGACCTCAACCCGTTGCTGCAGGACCCCGGCCTGATCATTCACCCGCCGATGCTCTACATGGGCTATGTGGGCTTCTCGGTGGCCTTCGCCTTCGCCATCGCCGCACTGCTCGGCGGCCGCCTCGACGCGGCCTGGGCGCGCTGGTCGCGGCCCTGGACCCTGGTGGCCTGGACCTTCCTCGGCATCGGCATCGTGCTCGGCTCCTGGTGGGCCTACTACGAGCTGGGCTGGGGCGGCTGGTGGTTCTGGGACCCGGTGGAAAACGCCTCCTTCATGCCCTGGCTGGTGGGCACCGCGCTGATCCACTCGCTGGCGGTGACCGAGAAGCGCGGCGTGTTCAAGAGCTGGACCGTGCTGCTGGCCATCGCGGCCTTCTCCCTCAGCCTGCTGGGTACCTTCCTGGTCCGCTCCGGCGTGCTGACCTCGGTGCACGCCTTCGCCTCGGACCCCGAGCGCGGCGTATTCATCCTCGCCTTCCTGCTGGTGGTGGTCGGCGGCTCGCTGACCCTGTTCGCCCTGCGCGCGCCGGTGGTCAAGAGCCAGGTCGGCTTCGCCCTGTGGTCCCGCGAGACCCTGCTGCTGCTCAACAACCTGGTGCTGGTGGTGACCGCCTCGATGATCCTGCTGGGCACCCTCTATCCGCTGGTGCTCGACGCCATCAGCGGCGCCAAGCTGTCGGTCGGCCCGCCTTACTTCAACGCGCTGTTCGTGCCGCTGATGGCGATCCTGATGCTGGCCCTGGCGGTCGGCGTGCTGGTGCGCTGGAAGGACACCCCGACCCGCTGGCTGCGCGGCATGCTGACGCCGGTGCTGATCGGCACCCTGGTGCTGGGCGCGCTGGGCAGCTTCCTCTACGGCGAGCTGCACTGGGAAGTGCTGGGCGTGTTCCTGCTGGCCGCCTGGGTGGTGCTGGCCGGCGTGCGCGACTTCTTCGACAAGGTCCGCCACAAGGGCTTGATCGTCGGTGCAGCGGGCCTGAACCGCAGCTACTGGGGCATGCAGCTGGCGCACTTCGGTATCGCCGTCTGCGCCATCGGCGTGGTCCTCACCAGCCAGTTCAGCGCCCAGCGCGACCTGCGCATGGCGCCGGGCGAGTCGGTGGAGCTGGCCGGCTATCAGTTCCGCTTCGAGGGCACCCACCACTTCGAAGGCCCGAACTTCACCTCCGACAAGGGCACCATCGTCGTGACCCGCAACGGTTCGGAAGTGGCCACGCTGCACCCGGAGAAGCGCCTGTACAGCGTGCAGAACTCGATGATGACCGAGGCCGGCATCCACGGCAGCCTGACCCGCGACCTCTACGTCGCCCTGGGCGAGCCGCTGGATAACGGCGCCTGGGCAGTGCGGGTGCACATCAAGCCGTTCGTGCGCTTCATCTGGCTGGGCGGCCTGATGATGGCCCTGGGCGGCGTACTGGCGGCGCTCGATCGCCGTTACCGCCTGAAAGTGAAAACGCGTGTACGCGAGGCCCTGGGCCTTGCCGGACAGGGAGCCTGAGTGTGAAGCGTGCGATCCTGCTGTTGCCCCTGGCGATCTTCCTGGTCGTCGCGGTATTCCTCTTCCGTGGCCTGTGGCTGGACCCCAGCGAGCTGCCCTCGGCGCTGATCGGCAAGCCGTTCCCGGCGTTCTCCCTGCCCAGCGTCACCGAGCCGGGCAAGACCTACACCGAGGCCGATCTCAAGGGCAAGCCGGCGCTGGTCAACGTGTGGGGCACCTGGTGCCCGACCTGCCGCTTCGAGCACCCGGTGCTGACTGATCTCGCCGCCAAGGGCGTGGTGATCTACGGCATCAACTACAAGGACGACGCCGTCGCCGCGCAGAAGTGGCTCAACGAACTGCACAACCCCTACCTGCTGAACATCGCCGATGCCACCGGCACCCTGGGCGTTGACCTGGGCGTGTACGGCGCGCCGGAGACTTACATCATCGACAAGGACGGCATCATCCGGCACAAGCTGGTCGGCGCCGTCGACGAGAAGGTCTGGCGCGAACAGCTGGCGCCGATCTACCAGGGGCTGGTGGACGAGGCGCAGGGTAAATGAAGCGACTTCTCGCCGCCGCTGCGCTCGGCCTTGCCCTCACCGGCATCGCCCATGCAGCCATCGACACCTACGAGTTCGCCAACGACGCCGAGCGCCAGCGCTTCCGCGACCTGACCACCGAACTGCGTTGCCCCAAGTGCCAGAACCAGGACATCGCCGACTCCAACGCGCCGATCGCCGCCGACCTGCGCAAGCAGATCTACGCCCAGTTGCAGCAAGGCAAGAGCAACCAGCAGATCGTTGACTACATGGTCGACCGCTACGGCGAGTTCGTGCGCTACAAGCCCGAAGTCAGCGAGCGCACCTGGCTGCTCTGGTTCGGCCCGGCGGCCTTCCTGCTGCTGGGCGTGGGCGTGATCGGCGTCATCGTCGCCCGTCGCCGCCGCCCGGCCGCCGCCACCTCCACCACGCTGTCCGCCGAGGAGCAGGCGCGTCTCGACCAACTGCTGGATAACCAAGACAAATGATCGACTTCTGGCTCGCCGCCGGCCTGCTGTTGCTGGTGGCCCTGGCATTCCTGCTGATCCCTCTGCTGCGCGGCCGTCGCGCCCAGGCCGAGGAAGACCGCACCGCCCTCAACGTCGCCCTGTACCAGGAGCGCCTGGCGGAACTGACCGCCCAGCGTGATGCCGGCACCCTCGACGATGCCCAGCTTGAAGCCGGCCGCGCCGAGGCCGCCCGTGAACTGCTGGCCGATACCGAAGGCGCCTCCGAGGACCGCCGCTCCCGTCTCGGCCGCGCTGCGCCGCTGCTGGTGGTGCTGGTGCTGCCGTTCCTCGCCCTGGGCCTGTACCTGCATTGGGGCGCCAGCGACAAGGTGGCCCTGGCCCGCGAATTCGCTACCGCGCCGCACTCCATGGAAGAAATGACCGCCCGCCTGGAGCGCGCGGTGCAGGCCCAACCGGACTCCGCCGAAGGCTGGTACTTCCTCGGCCGCACCTACATGACCCAGAACCGCGCCGCCGACGCCGCCAAGGCCTTCGAGCAGGCCGCGCGCCTTTCCGGCCGCCAGCCGGAAGTCCTTGGCCAGTGGGCCCAGGCGCTGTACTTCGCCGGCAACAAGTCGCTGAGCCCGGAAGTGCGCGCCCTGGCGGACGAAGCGCTGAAGAAGGACCCGCAGGAAGTCACCACCCTCGGCCTGCTCGGCATCGCCGCCTTCGAGGACGAGAAGTTCGCCGATGCCGTCAATTACTGGGGTCGCCTGGTTGCGATACTCCCGGCCGACGATCCGTCGCGCGAAGCCATCGCCGGCGGCATCGAACGCGCCCGCCAGCGCATGATCGAGAAGGGTGAAACGCCGCCCGCCGCTCCCGCCGCAGCGGCCACAGCCGGTGTGACCCTGAAGGTGAAGGTCGACCTGAGCGCTGCCGTGAAGGGCCAGGTCAAGCCGGACGACAGCGTGTTCGTCTTTGCCCGTGCGGTAAGCGGCCCACCGATGCCGCTGGCGGTGAAGCGCCTGAAGGTCTCAGACCTGCCCAGCGAAGTGGCGCTCAGCGACGCCGATGCGATGATGCCGCAACTCAAGCTCTCGGCCTTCCCGCAGGTGCAGCTGGTGGCGCGGATTTCCCGTGCTGGCAATGCGACTGCCGGGGAATGGATCGGACGCAGTGAAACGTTGTCTACTGCCCAGGCTGGCGAGCAGGCAGTGACCATCGACAGCCCGGACCAGCGCTGAAACAGATAGAAGAGGGTAGGGTGATGAAGGTTAGATTGCTGGCGCTGAGCGCCTTGCTGGTACTGGGTGGCTGCGTGGTGCAACCGCCGCAGCCGGAGGAGCCGTCGGGGCCGACATCGGCTCCGACGCAGCCGGGCGCCACCAAGCCGCCGGTCAAGTCGTCGTCCTCGCCGATCACCCCGCAGCCGAGCAAGCAGCAGCCGACCTCCAAGCGTGCGCCCCAGTTCGCTCCGCCCCCCGGCGGCAAGGGTCGCTGGGATGCCAGCCTGGGCGTCTACGTGATGCAGGGGCAGAAGGACACCTATTACCGCCAGCGTACCTACTACCACTGGGATAACGGTTGGTACTGGAGCGTCGGTCCCCAGGGGCCCTGGACCGAAACCGACAGCACTGGCGTGCCGCCGGGGCTGACGCGCAAGTACAGCGCGCCGTAACGGAGTCGCCGGGACACCCCACAGGGCGAACAACCGTTCGCGGTTGTATGCCGCAACTCATCAAGGGCGCCAAGGCCAGGTTCGAGTGCTTCGGGGCCAAGCTCGAACGGCGGATAACGTCGAACGTTATCCGCCCTACGTTCCAGATCGGGCGTGCGGCTGCTCTTCGTAGGAGCGAGCTTGCTCGCGAACCGCCCAACGCCGATATCGCCGGTTTATCCTGTCCGCGAGCAAGCGCGCTTCTGCATTCGTTGGCGTTCGCACCACGCCCGTCAATCAAACGTCCCCATCTGCGCCCCCACCTCGATCACTTCCACCCGGTTGCGCCCGCTGGCCTTCGCCCGGTACAGCGCCTTGTCCGCCGCCGCGTAAAGCAATTCATAGGTGCCGGGTACGCCGGCATCCAGGCTGGCGATGCCGAAACTGGCAGTCAGGTAGAGCAGGCCGTCCTTCATCGGCAGCGGGGTTTCCTCCAGCAGCTTGCGGACCTTCTCGGCGATGCTGCGCGCCTGCGCCTGGCCGGTGTCGGGCAACAGCAGCAGGAACTCCTCCCCACCCAGTCGCGCCACGCTGTCGCCGTTGCGGGTGTAGTTGCGCAGCAGGTTGGCGGCATGGCGGATCACTTCGTCGCCCAGCGGGTGGCCGTAGCGGTCGTTGATGAACTTGAAATGATCCAGGTCCACCATCAGCAGGCTGACCGGCGCCGGCTGCCGGGACACCCGTGACAGCTCCATGGTCACCAGCTGGTCGAACTGCCGCCGGTTGAACAGCCCGGTCAACGGATCATGCCCGGCGAGGTATTCCAGCTGGCGGTTCTTTTCTTCCAGCTCCAGCCGCTGCTGGCGGAGGAACAGGCGCTGGCGCAGGTTGCGGATGTGGCCATGCCAGAGGATCAGCGACAGGATCAGGCCGATGCCGCAGATGGTCAGCCCACCCATCTGGTTGGACAGGCGCAGCTCCGGGGTGGCCTGGGTCAGCGCCATCGTCACCTCGAAGAGGCCGAGGGCGAATATGTAGAGCGTGATGGCATGGGTGGGGCGCATCAGGATGATCAGGGCGGCGCCCACGGAGCTCATCAGGAAGGGCGTGATGCTGCTGGTGACCTGCTGGTCCGCGCCGGTGATGGCGATGCCGAAGCCGAGCAGGGTGGTGCTGGCCAGCAGGCTCAGGAGCTTCATGTACCACAGTGGCGCCTCGCGCTTGGCACGCGAGGCGAGCCAGGCGAGCAGGCCCAGGGTGCTGAACAGGATGGCGATGGTGGTGTGGATGCGGATGATGTCGAGGCGCCAGCCGTCGTGCTCCGGGCTGGAACCCTGCAGGTTGAGCCAGAACACCAGGATGTGGATGAGATCGAAAACCACGGCGAAGGCCGCGGCGAAATACAGCCGTCGCAGGTTTTCCCGGGCAACCGGCAGCGCCATCGCGTCGTTGACAGCGATGGAGTGCTGCAGCTGCTGGAGCCATGTCCTGGACACGATTTCCGCCCCTCCCTGGCCCGTCAGGGCAGTTGGAGCATAGACAGCAGTGATGGCACTGTCATGGCAGGGCGAAACGAAGTGCTCAGGTTGTTCACTGGCGCACACTGAAGCTACCTTCGAAAAGTCGCTATGGCCGCAACTACCCGTCTCTGATCATTGTCGGATTCGCCTGCTGCGGGCATAGTCCGCCCCCCTGGATGCTGAAGGAATCGGTCATGAACAGAGTGCAACGCCTGCCGGTGGAAGACGGCCTGGATGCCGAGCGGGCCCTGCTGGACGATGCCTTCCATGGCGGCCGGGACAGTGGGCTACTGTTCTGGCGCCCGCTCCAGCAGGCGCTGGTGATGCCACGCCGGCTCAGCCGGCTGGAAGGTTTCGCTATGGCGGAGCAGGCCTGCGCCGGCCTGGGCTGGCCCATCGCGCTGCGTGACACCGGCGGCGAGCCGGTGCCGCAATCGCCGGCCGTGCTCAACGTCGCCCTGGTCTACGCGATTCCGACCACGGACAACGAACAGACGCGCATCGAAACCGCCTATCAGCGCCTGTGCCAGCCACTGTGCGACTGGCTTGCCGCCCTGGGCCTGGACCCAGGATTGGGCGAAGTGGAAGGCGCCTTCTGCGATGGCCGCTACAACGTCAACCTGACCGGGCGAAAACTGGTCGGCACCGCGCAGCGCTGGCGCCGCCGGCCGAGCGACGGGCGCTACGTGGTGCTCGCCCACGGCGCCATCCTGATGGAAAACCAGCGTGAGCCGATGGTCGAGGTGGTCAACGCCTTCTACCAGCATTGCGGGCTCGATGCGCGTTGCCGCGCCGCCAGCCATGTGGCGCTGGACGAGCGTCACGTACAGCCCTGGGAGCAGGTGGAGGCGCTGGCCGGACATTTCCGGCGGCACCTGCTGGCCGAGGGCGTGGCCCTCGATAGCGGATTTGAAAACGCCTGATTTGAACGACGTGGGTGGATCTTCGCTTCGCCCCAACCCTTCCAAGGAGTCTTGATACATGGAACATGGGACGAATTACCTGCAGTCGGCAGTGGTCTTCCTGCTCGCTGCGGTCTTCATGGTGCCGCTGGCCAAGCGCATGCAGCTGGGGGCCGTGCTCGGCTACCTGCTGGCGGGCGTGTTCATCGGCCCCTCGCTGCTGGGGCTGATCGACAACCCGGAAAGCGTCGCCAGCCTGTCCGAGCTGGGTGTGGTACTGCTGCTGTTCATCATCGGCCTGGAGCTTTCGCCCAAGCGCCTGTGGGTGATGCGCAAGCAGGTGTTCGGCGTAGGCCTGGCCCAGGTGCTGCTCACCGCGCTGGCACTCGGCAGCCTCGGCGTGCTGGCGTTCGACCTGCCGGTGAACGCCGCGGTGGTGATCGGTGGCGGCCTGGCCCTGTCGTCCACCGCCTTCGGCCTGCAGATCCTCGCCGAGCGCAAGGAGCTGAACAGCCCCTATGGCCGCCTGGCCTTCGCCATCCTGCTGTTCCAGGACATCGCCGCCATCCCGCTGATCGCCATGATTCCGCTGCTGGGGGCGCGTGCCGATTCGGCGGCGGCCGGCGGCGACCTGGCCCACGTCATGGAAGTGGTCGGCAGCATCGCCGTGGTGGTGATCGGCGGGCGCTTCCTGCTGCGTCCGGTGTTCCGCTCGGTGGCCCGTACCGGCCAGGCCGACCTGTCCACCGCCACCGCGCTGCTGGTGGTGGTGGGCACCGCCTGGCTGATGGAAGAGGCCGGCGTGTCCATGGGCCTGGGCGCCTTCCTTGCCGGCCTGCTGCTGGCGGACTCGGAGTACCGTCACGAGCTGGAAGCGCAGATCGAGCCGTTCAAGGGACTGCTGCTGGGCTTGTTCTTCATCAGCGTCGGCATGAGCGCCGACCTCAGCCTGTTCCAGAGCGAGCCGCTTCGGGTGATCGGCCTGACGCTGCTGCTGGTGGGTATCAAGTTGCCGCTGTTGTTCATCATCGGCCGTCTTGCCGGTGGCCTGGACAAGGTCTCGGCGTTGCGCCTGGGCGTACTGCTGGGGGCCGGCGGCGAGTTCGCCTTCGTGGTGTTCAAGCTGGCGCGGGCCCAGGGCCTGATGGATGCCGACCTGCATGCGCTGCTGGTGCTGGGCATCACCCTGTCGATGGCGATGACGCCGCTGCTGGTGCTGGCCCTGGCGCGCAGCATCAAGCCCAAGCCGGCCACCCTGCGCGAGCCGCCGCCGGAGTACCGCCAACTGCCCGACGACGCACCCCGCGTGGTAATCGCCGGCATGGGCCGGATGGGCCAGGTGGTCGCCCGTATCATGCGCGCCCAGGGCGTGCCCTTCGTGGCGCTGGACACCTCGGTGGACACCATCGAACTGACCCGCAGCTACGGCAACATCCCGATCTTCTACGGTGACCCGCTGCGCCCGGAAATCCTCCGCGCTGCGCAGGTGGAGAAGGCCGAATTCTTCGTGGTGGCTACCGACGATCCGCAGACCAACATCGAGACTGCGCGGCTGGTGCGCAAGCTCTACCCGCACATGAAGATCATCGGCCGGGCGCGCAACCGCCAGCACGTCTACCACCTGCTCGACGCCGACGCCAACCCGGTGCGCGAGACCTTCCACTCCAGCCTGGAAATGAGCCGCCTGCTGCTTACCGGCCTTGGGCTGAACGAGGAACAGGTCGCCGCGCGCATCCGCCGCTTCAGGCGTCACGACGAAGCGGTGCTGATGGCCCAGTACCGCGTCTACGACGACGAGAAGGCGGTGATCCAGACCGCCCGCGAGGCGCGCAAGGAACTGGAAACGCTGTTCGAGGCGGACCACCTGGAAGACCAGGGCATCGGTCACCACTGAGGCGTGGCATTGCCCAGGTGAGGGGACTGACGGAGGCGCTCGGGTGGATGACTCGGAGCGCTTCTGGGCAGAGAGGAGGCTGAGGAAGTTCTGGAGCGGGGCGTAGGGTGATGGCCTGCGACGGCCAGCAGGGCAGTGCCTCCGAACGCGCGCTGGGCGCCCCGCTGGGGCGCTGCCGGCCTGGCGTCGAAGGCTGACTCAGGCCGCCTGCGCCAGCACCGGTTTGCGTTCTGCCGCCACGGCGCGCGGGTTGCGGACGACTGGCCGGCGACGTTCGGGAATGCTGATCGGCTGGCCCGGCGAGCGCAGGGTCAGCACCGCGACCACGCTGGCCAGCACGACGGTGGCCAGGACAACGCTGGCCAGGGCGACATAAAGCAGCAGCTCCACCAGGGAGCCAACCAGCAGCAGGAAGTCCAGTACGATTTGCATGATCCAATCCTCGTTCGAACCGTGGGCGAGTGTCGCGGGTTTCGGGTTCGCCCCTGCGGCCTGGAAGAGGAGGCCGGCGAATCGGGTTCCTGCGAGCTGATGGGAGGAAGATGCCGCCCAGGCCCGGCAAAGAGAACTGAAAGCGCCTGCTGTTCACTATCGACGCCATCGATAGCAGCGCAAGGCCTTGTGCCAGAGCGGCTCCCCGCGTTGCGCGGGGAGCCGGGAACGCCCCTTAGAAGCGTTCGCCCGGCTGCAGATAGCGCCAGTGGCCGACCGGCAGCTTGGCCATGGCCACGCCGCCCAGGCGGATGCGGCGGATCGATTCGACGCGCAACCCGGCCTCCCGGCACAGCTTGCCGATCAGCCCCGGACGCACCTGCTTGCCGGCGATGCGCAAGCGCTTCTCGCTCTGCCAACTGGCTTTCAGCGGCAGGCCCTGGGCCAGTTGCTTCAGGCCGTGGGCATCCAGTTCGCCGCTGACCTCGATCACGTACTCATGCTCGACTCGCGCGGCATCGTCCATCAGCTTGCGGATCACGCCGAAGTTCTGGGTGAACACCAGCAGGCCACTGGCGCCATCCTCGAGCGGGGTGGTCGGGCGCTGCTGGCGGAAGTGCTTGCGCAGCAGGCGCTGCGACGAGGGATCCTCACTCCAGCGCTGGTCCGCCCGCAGCAGCGCCACGGCATCCTCGACGCTGTAGCCGGCGGGCTTGTGCAGCAGCAGGGTGACCGGTGGCAGGGGCTCGGGCATGGCGCCGGGCAGCAGTTCGATGCGCTGGGCGTCGACCTTGAACTGCGGCTCTTCCACCACTGCGCCATCCACTGTCACCCAGCCGCCTTCGATGTACAGCTCGGCTTCGCGGCGCGAGCAGGACAGCAGCTCGGCGAGGCGCTTGGACAGGCGGATGGGTTCGGACATGACGGGAGACCGGGGCAGGAAAAGGGGCACCATTGTAACCGCAAGCCGCCGGAATGATCCGGTCAGACCTACCGACGGACGGGAGCGAAAGAAGGGACGGACAACCCACGCCAACGGCTGCGGGCCTCGTCAGCCTTGGGGACCTTGAGTCAGTAGGCGTTGCCGGTCGGCGGAATCGAGGGGAGTGGGCATTCCAGGGCGGAGCGACGCCCGTGGCCTGCGCCACGGGCGAGGGTGTTTCAGGACGACGGATTGGCGGGCGGCTCCGCCAGGGTTTCGCGTTCACGCACCCAGGACATGAACAGCTCGTAGCCCAGGGCCAGGACCACCGGGCCGACGAACAGGCCGATGATGCCGTTGCTGAGCATGCCGCCCAGGGCGCCGATCAGGATCACGGCCATCGGCACCTTGGCGCCGCGGCCGAACAGCAGTGGCTTGAGCACGTTGTCGCTGAGGCCGCCGATGACGGTCCAGACGGTGAACAGGATGCTCACCAGCAGCGAGTCGCCGGTCATGAACACATAGATGATCGCCGGCAGGGTGATCAGCACGACCGGCAGCTGGGTGATGCCCAGCAGCAGTACGCCCAGGGACAGCAGGCCGGCGCCGGGGATGCCCATGACGATGAAGCCGAGGCCGAGGATCATCGTCTGGATGAACGCCACGCCCACCACGCCCTGGGCCACCGCGCGGATGGTCCCGGTGCACAGCTCGGCCAGACCGGGGCCACGCTCCGGGCCGGAGATGCGGATGGCGATGTCGCAGGCGGTGCGGCTGCCCAGCTTGCCGTAGGCCATGATGACGCCGGCGATGACGAAGGCGGCGAGGAACTGCATCAGCCCCATGCCGACGCCTGCCGCCTGGCCGGCGATCTTCTTCGCCACGCCCTGCAGGTGCGGGGCCAGTTGCTGTGCTACGCCCATGAAGTCGGTGGCGACGCGATTCCAGAACGGATAGACGTACTGTCCGATCACCGGCCATTTCTGCACCGCATCCGGCGGCAGCGGAATGTGCAGGGTGCGGTTCTGGATCGCCTGCACCAGGTCGCGCACGGACTCGGCCATGGACAGGCCGATCACCACCACCGGCACCAGCAGGATCACCAGGCCCAGCACCACGATCAGCGTCGCCGCGCTGTTCGGTCGTTCCCCCAGGACGCGGCTGAACATCTGGTGCAGCGGGTAGAGGGTGATGGCGAGGATCACCGACCACAGCATCAGGTCGAGGAAGGGATGGAAGATCCTGAAGCAGAAGAGGGCCAGCAGCAGAATCAGACCGGCGCGTATGAGCACATCCAGCAGATTGCGGGACAGCAGCTTTTCCGGGGGAGGGGGCAACATCGAGGGGCTCCTTGCAACGGTGGCCGGGGCGGCCAGGTCCTGACTATTGGCGGACTCTGCCCGAGAGCAAGGTGTTGAGGCAATAAAAGAAGTCGGAAATTACGAGGGGTGTGCGCAACAGCAAAACGGGCAGCCTGCCGGAGCCGGCAGGCTTGCCGAAAGGGGGGTTACTTCTTGCCGAGGCTGATGTGGCGGCTCGGTGCGCCGTAGTTCTGACCGGTGACGCCCTTGGCGATCTGCTGGATCTCGCCGCCGGAGTTCAGGAAGGCGGCAATCTGGGCTTCCAGAGCTTCGCTGGTAGCGGTCGCGGCGGGGGCCTTGGGTGCGGATTTCTGGCGGGTGGAGGGCTTGGAGGTCATGTCTGCCATACCTGTCTGCGCAAATTGGCCGCCCATTGTACACGAAATGAGCATCCTTCGGGGCGGTAATGGCATGAATGGTTCCATGCCGTGCCAGCCGTCGCCTGCGTGGCGCCCAGGGTGCTACGCTCGTGGGCCCTGATGCGTGCATCGAGACGCCCATGCCCCTGCTGTCGTCCCGCCAGCGCAACGCCCTGCGCCTGGCCCGTTCGTTCCTCGCCCCGTATCGCTGGCGTGCCCTGGGGGCGCTGGTCGCCCTGCTGTTCACCGCGGCGATCACCCTGTCGCTGGGCCAGGGCATCCGCATGCTGGTGGACCAGGGTTTCGTCACCCAGTCCGAGCCGTTGCTCAACCGCGCCATTGGAATTTTCTTCGTCCTGGTGGCGGGGCTCGCGGTGGGCACCTTCGTGCGTTTCTACCTGGTGTCGTGGATCGGCGAGCGCTTCGTCGCCGATATCCGCCGGCGGGTGTTCGACCACTTGATCGAGCTGCATCCGGGCTTCTACGAGAACAACCGTGCCTCGGAAATCCAGTCGCGCCTGACCGCCGATACCACGCTGCTGCAGACGGTGATCGGCTCGTCGCTGTCGATGGCCCTGCGCAACACGCTGATGCTGATCGGCGGCGTGGCGCTGATGTTCATCACCAACGCCAAGCTGACCAGTATCGTGGTCGCATCGCTGCCGCTGGTGATCGCGCCGATCCTGCTGTTCGGCCGCCGGGTGCGCAGCCTGTCGCGGCAGAGCCAGGACCGCGTCGCCGATGTCGGCAGCTACGTCGGCGAGACCCTGGGGCAGATCAAGACGGTGCAGGCCTACAACCACCAGGCGCAGGATCGCCAGCGCTTCGGCGTCACCGTCGAGCAGGCCTTCGATACCGCGCGGCGGCGCATCATGCAGCGCTCCTGGCTGGTCAGCGTGGTCATCCTGCTGGTATTGGGCGCGGTGGGCGTGATGCTCTGGGTCGGCGGCATGGATGTGATCGCCGGGCGGATCACCGCCGGCGAGCTGGCCGCCTTCGTGTTCTACAGCCTGATCGTCGGCATGGCCTTTGGCACCCTGAGCGAGGTGATCGGCGAGCTGCAGCGTGCCGCAGGCGCGGCCGAGCGCATCGCCGAGCTGCTGCGTGCGCGCAGTGATATCCACACGCCGGGCGGCGACGTGCTGCAACTGCCAGCGCGCGTCAGCGGCAGCCTCTCGCTGGAAGGGGTGCGCTTCGCCTATCCGGCGCGGCCGCAGCAGTGGGCCATCGATGGCATCGACCTGCGCGTCGAGGCGGGGGAGACCCTGGCGCTGGTCGGGCCTTCCGGCGCCGGCAAGTCCACGCTGTTCGACCTGCTGCTGCGTTTCTACGACCCGCAGCAGGGGCGTATCCGCATCGACGGCCAACCCATCGCACAGCTCGACCCCGCTGATCTGCGCCGCAGTTTCGCCCTGGTGTCGCAGAACCCGGCGCTGTTCTTCGGCAGCGTGGAGGAGAACATCCGCTACGGCCGGCCCGACGCTACCGACGCCGAGGTTGAAGCCGCGGCTCGCGCCGCCCATGCGCACGAATTCATCCTTCGCCTGCCGCAGGGCTACCGCACCCATCTGGGCGAGAGCGGCCAGGGGCTTTCCGGCGGCCAGCGCCAGCGGTTGGCGATTGCCCGCGCGCTGCTGGTGGATGCGCCGATCCTGCTGCTGGATGAGGCCACCAGCGCGCTCGACGCGGAAAGCGAACACCTGATCCAGCAAGCCCTGCCGGGGCTGATGAGCGGCCGCACCACGCTGGTGATCGCGCACCGCCTGGCCACGGTGCTGAACGCTGACCGCATCGCGGTGATCGACCACGGCCGGCTGGTGGCGCTGGGTCGGCATGCCGAACTGGTGACCAGCAGCCCGCTGTATGCGCGGCTGGCCGAGCTACAGTTCGGTCAGGCGGAGAACCTGGCGTAGGGCGTAATACGTCGAACGTTGCACGCCCTACGCTCCTGTAGGAGCGAGCTTGCTCGCGAACCGCACGGCACCGAACCCGATCGCGGACGGAGTCCGCTCCTACGAAAAGCGGCAGGCACGACGCAAATTCCCGCGTAGGAGCGGACTCTGTCCGCGATGCTCCTACCCATCTGGAAACCGGCGGCAGCCAATGTGCGCCAATGCGCGTAGAATGCCCGCCCCGTTCACGAGGTAAGCGTCATGGCAGTCATAGGTCGGTTCAATTCGTTGCAGGTGGCCAAGCACACCGATTTCGGTCTCTACCTGGATGGGGAGAGCCACGGCGAAATCCTGCTGCCCAAGCGCTACGTGCCGAAGAACGAACCCACCGAGGTGGGCGACTGGCTCAACGTGTTCATCTACCTGGACAGCGAAGACCGCCTGATCGCCACCACCCAGAAGCCCAAGGTGCAGGTCGGCGGCTTCGCCAGCCTCAAGGTGGTGGAGGTCAACCGCGTCGGCCTGTTCCTCGACTGGGGCCTGCCCAAGGACCTGCTGCTGCCGCATTCGGAAGAGAAGCGCCCGCTGCAGGTCGGCGACTACTGCGTGGTCTACGTCTACCTCGACGAGCGCACCCGCCGCATCACCGCCACCGCCCGCCTGGACCGCTACCTGGACAACGTCCCGGCCAACTACAAGGTCGGTCAGCAGGTCGATCTGCTCGTCGTCGAGCGCACCGACCTCGGCTACAAGGCAATCATCGACGGCAAGCACTGGGGACTGATCCACAAGAACGAGGTCTTCAAGTTCATGCGCAATGGCCTGCGCGAGACCGGCTACATCAAGGAAATGCGCGCCGACGGCAAGATCAGCCTGAGCCTGCAGCCGGCTGGCGCGGGGCTCTCCGACGCCTTGAGCGAGCAGATCCTCACCGCCCTGCGCGAGGCCGGCGGCAAGCTCGCCCTCAGCGACAAGAGCCCGCCGGAGCTGATCGCGCAGCAGTTCGGCGTCAGCAAGGGCAACTTCAAGAAGGCCATCGGCGGCCTGTACAAGCAGGGGTTGATCGTCATCCATGACGATCGCATCGAACTTGGCTGATCAGCGTCCGGCGAACTTGGCGAGGGTGCCGGCCAGTTTCCAGCGGCGGCTCCCGCGTAGCATGGCTAGTTCGCGCTCGGCCCGTTCGGCTCGCTGGAGGGCTTCCTCCAACTGCTGCGACAGCGCATCGCCGTATGGCTGATCGCGCATCAGGAAGTGGCTTCGGGTGACCTTGAAACCATCGAGGATGTTCGGTGGCATGCTCAGTGGAACTGCAAGCCCCGCATGCTCCTGGGCGACGTAGAAACGGTTGATCGCATCGAACTGGACAAACAGGTAGCCGGCATCAAGCAGCAACTGCTCCCACTCGGGGATCCGGTTGAAGGGAGACTCCAGCAGGACGATCCAGGGACGCCAGCGCTGGAAGTCCATCCCTTCCAGCACCTGCATTTCGAAGCCCTCCACATCAATCTTGAGGAAGTGCAGCGGGCGATCCTCCGCCAGGTGCTCGGCACAGATGTCGGCCAGGCGCCGGACCGGAACCTGGTAGGGGACGACCTGCATACCGGCGCGGCGATTCTGCTCGGCAACGGCGGTATCGAGAGTCGAAAGGCCGGTATCGGCGACTTCGTGCAGGGTCAGAACCTCTGCCTGGGCACCCACCGCCATGCACAGGTTGATGTCTTCAGGGCGTTCGGCGACCAAGGCCTGATAGTAGGCTGCGACTGGCTCGATGTTGATGCCGCGCCAGCCCAGTTCGTACAGGGCGCGGGTGACAGAGTCGTGGGTGGGATGGTTGGCGCCTACATCGATGTAGTAGCCAGGCTCGAACAGCTGCAGTGAACGCCAGAGGGTGAGATCTTCGAAGTTCTGCGCATAAGAGATGAAAGCCATCCGTGTTTCTCGTCGTTCTTGCTGTTATTGGATTGATCAGGCGAGTTTCGCAGCCATCGTCGTCGATGGCAATTGCTCAGCCTCGCTTGCCAACCAGTGACTGGGTCACCGCGCAACGCGGTTGCACCGGCGCCAGTGACGCCATGCGCTGCAGGTCCACCGGCCTGCCGGATTCGGCGCGGAGCTGGCGGCGCAGGTCGTCGAAGACCTGATCGTGCTCCTTGCGAAAACGCACCACCGGCCCCTGGCACAGGCGCAGGCCGTGGCGGCGCAGCAGGCGGGTAGCGCTGCTGGCGAAGTTGAAGGCGATGTCGCCGGGCAGATCGAAGTCATCCTTGAACGGCTGGCCGTCGATCTCGCCTTCCAGTTGGAATTTCACCCGCGCATCGCGGCTGGCCGGGTTCTCCACCTGGTAGTTCAGGCGGATGAGGTACTGCTGGCGGTCGATGCCCGGGCGGGACTGAATGATGACCTGGGCGGGTTGGGTCATGGGGTCCTCCTGACGAAAGCTGGCGTCGCGGGCCGTGTGAAAGCCACGGCCTGACGGGACGCTCGATACGCTTGGTTTCGAGTACCTAGTTTCGAGCTTGACGGCGCTTGTCGGTCTGATGTGCATCAAGGAGGGCCGATTCCGGTCGCAGGACGCCGCTCCGCGGCGCGCGGGCGGCGCGGAACGGGAGGCGCCCGCACGTCACATCATGTGACGGAAGCGGTTCCAGGCGTGCTCGACGGATACCAGCCAGGAAGGCATGGCCGAGCCGAAGCCGGCGATCTCCAGGCGTGGGTGATGGCGCACCACCATGTCCAGCAGGGGCTCCTGCTCGGGTTTCACGTCGACGAAGAACACATGCTGGCCAGCGTGCAGGCTGGGCTCGAAGCGACGCGCGTCGCCGCTGGGACGCTGCAGGCCGACGAAGCTGCCTTCCCACAGGCTGAAGCCCAGCAGCACCGCGGCGAGGAACAGCACCGGAATCCAGCCCGCGGCGGTCTGCGTCCAGCCGCTCAGATAGCCCACCAGCAGCACCAACACCGCCAGTGCGGCGCCGATCAGCAGGCCGATTTTGCCCCAGTGCACCACGTCCCGCCTCATCATCGATGGCACCTGATGCAACCGATGGTCCTTCAACTCGGCATCCTGGTCGCTCAGCACGTGCATTTGCTCCATGCTGATGCCGCTTTGCGCCAGTTCCTGTTCGACGGTATCCAGGTCGTCCAGGTTGTCGCTGATGTAGTAATGCCTGTTCATGACGAACCTCCGTCCCCAACCGGTCATCCCCCTGGGTTTGACATCGATTTGCCGTGATTTCCGGCAGATCGCCGCCATTTGCTGAATTTCGTCAGGTTTTAGTCTAGCACCGGCGGGGTGTTCTCCGTGGCGCGGGAGCCCAGTGGTCACGCGGCTTGCACGATGCCCGCGCATGGTCGAGGATGCCGCTTTCCAGACAGGCCAGGGGCGAGAGCGAGATGATCCGCGAGATTCTCAAGATGGGTGACGAGCGCCTGCTGCGCGTGGCGCCGCCGGTGCCCGCGTCGATGTTCGGCAGCGCCGAGCTGCAGACGCTGATCGACGACATGTTCGAGACCATGCACCAGGTGGGCGGCGTTGGCCTGGCCGCGCCGCAGATCGGCGTGGACCTGCAGCTGGTGATCTTCGGTTTCGAGCGCAGCGAGCGCTACCCGGACGCCCCGGCGGTGCCGCCGACCATCCTGCTCAACCCGGTGATCACGCCGCTCGGGGATACGCTGGAGGAGGGCTGGGAGGGTTGCCTGTCGGTGCCTGGGCTGCGCGGCGCGGTGAACCGCTACCGGTCCATCCGCTACCAGGGCGTGGACCCCCAGGGGCAGCCGATCGACCGCAGCGTCGAGGGCTTCCATGCCCGCGTGGTGCAGCACGAGTGCGATCACCTGATCGGCCGGTTGTATCCATCGCGGATCACCGATTTCAGCAAGTTCGGCTTTACCGAGGTGCTGTTCCCGGGGCTCGACCCGAAGGTGGATGACTGACTCCGGGGGAGCGCCATTTGTAGGAGCGAGCTTGCTCGCGAACCCGCTTGACGCCAGCGCTGCCGGAAATTCCGTTCGCGAGCAAGCTCGCTCCTGGAGGCGGGGCGCATCGGGCGGGGTGGGATTCGATAAGCGGATAGCCTCTCCCAAGGCTATCCGCGTGACGAGGGGCGAGCCCTCAGGATGGTTGTTGCGGGGTGCCCAGCAAGGTCTTGCCGGACTTCTTCTGCCGCTTGGCCATGCGCTTTTCGTGTGCGGTTTTCAGTGGCTTCTTCTTGCTTTGCTTCTTCGCGTCGAGACCTTTCATGGCTTGTCCTCCGACGGGACGCCCTCGATCCGAGAGCGGACAGCTACAGCATAGCCTTCGGATGGCGTGCCGCTTCACCGTTCAGCCGGCGGCGAGGCGTTCCAGCTCGCGGCGTACCATTGCGGCGTAGTGGGGCGGAGTCAGGCGATACAGCTCGGTGGCCACCCAGGGCAGCCAGCGCGCGCCCATGGCCTCGCGCTCGGCCAGCAGGCGCCGGGCTTCGGCCTCGGCGCGCTGGGCGTGTTCCTGATGGTAGTCGGCACGGCTCATGGGGCGGGAGTTCAGCTCTTGGCGCAATTCAGGGTCTGCGGGTCGATGGTGATGCTGGCCAGCGGCTTGCCGTCGCTGCCGGTGTATTCGTGGGTAACGCCCAGGTGGTGTTCGCGGAAGCGCTGCAACAGCTCGGTCTGCTGGCAGGTGGTGCTCTCCAGCTGCGTCTTCAGGCCGTTCTCGAACTTGGCCCGGGCGCCCAGGTCCATCTGGTCCATGCGCAGGCTGGAAATCGCGTAGCGGTAATACAGCATCTTCTTCGCCGGGTCGAGCTGCACGCTGTTGAGGGTGGTGACCTTGTCCACCTGGTGCGGCAGGTTGGTGCGGGTGACCTGGTCGAAGTAGTCCACCGAGTCCTTGAGGAACTTGGCTTCGTCGGCGGCCTCGTCGGCCTGTACGGCAAGGCTGGTGAGCAGCAGGAGGGGCAGGGCGAGGCGGGGGATCAGACGAGTCGGCATGCGGTATTCCTGTACGGCGATAGGAGTGGGGCGCGAAGGCGCCAGGGAGTTTATAGGCCATGACGCGGCGTTCTGCCCGTCGCCGCCGGCGGCCCTGCGCGAGGTCCGGGGCCCGCTCGCGGTGCCTGTTCTTTCCGGTTACTCTTGCGGGCCGCAGGAGCCGGGCGTTGGCCCGGTTTCATCCTTCACGCATTTCCGGAGGCGGGCTCGCTGCCGTTGCCATGCTCGAACTGACTCAACTCGATCTCTCCACCGATTCCGCCGCGCAACGCGTGGTCAAGGATGAAACCGTCACCGTCGAATTCGCCGCAGCGCCCGGCGAGTTGATGAGTCTCGAAGGACCGAACCGTTACGCACCCGGCGATGCGATCATCAGCGGCGCTACGGGCGAGCGGTGGGTCGTCTCCCGCGAGCGTTTCGATCCGAAATACCAGCCCGCCGACGCGACGCTCGCGCACGGCGAGCCCGGCGCCTATCGGAACCGCCCGACGGTGGTGCTCGCCAGGCGCATGGACGAGCCGTTCACCATCGTGCGTTCGGCAGGCGGCGACCGTCTCACCGGCGCGGCCGGCGACTGGGTCATGCAGTACGCGCCCGGCGATTACGGTGTGGTCAAGGCGGCGCGTTTCGCGAAGGTCTACCGGCTGGCCGATTGAGCCTTTCCGCGCGCATCGCCCGCGAGCAAGGACACACAACGCAGCGTTCGCGCCGGGTTCGGCGGCGCGCTTGCTGCCTTCGCCGCGCTTCCCATACGCCCGGTGGCGCAACGCGGGGAAGCGCGTTCACGGGCCGATACCCGCGACCCCGTCTGGCATCGAAGGGCACCCAGCGGCTATGGTCTGTCCTGGCGGGCGCTCTGCGCCGCGCTTGTCATTGCAACTTTGCCCGCGCCGCGCAGGTCCACCCTGCAATCATCGATCGGCCGGGCGGCCAGCAGAAGGACGGAGCGGGATGCTATTCATGGACATGCGGGGGCTCAGCCTTGGGCCGTGGAAACTGATCAGCCTGACGGTGAAGGAGTTTCTCGACGACGAGATGCCCACCTATGCTGCTGCGCTGGCCTACCAGGGGCTGTTCTCGCTGTTTCCCTTCCTGCTGTTCCTCATCGCCCTGCTGGGCTTCCTGCACCTGCCGGAGTTTTTTGACTGGCTGCGCGGCCAGGCGGACTACGTATTGCCGGCGCAGGCGCTGGAACAGGTCAACCCAGTCATCGACCAGTTGCAGCAGCGCCAGGGTGGCCTGCTGTCCATCGGTATCATCGTCGCGCTGTGGTCGTCCTCGGCGGCGGTGCGCTCGCTGATGACCGCGCTGAATGCGGCCTACGACGTGCGCGAGGCGCGCCCGGCGTGGAAGCGCGTCCCGCTGTCGGTGCTCTACACCTTCGGCATCGTCGGCATGCTGCTGGTCATCGCCGCGCTGATGATCCTCGGCCCGCAGGTCATGGGTTGGATCGCCGCACGGGTGGGGCTGGAGGACTACGTGGTGCTGCTCTGGAGCGTGCTGCGCTGGCCGGTCATCGTCGTGCTGATGATGATGGCGGTGGCGGTGATCTACTACGTCACGCCCAACGTGAAGCAGAAGTTCCGCCTCATCACCCCCGGCTCGGTGCTCGCGGTGGTGCTGTGGATCTCCGCGTCCCTGGGCTTTGGTTTCTACGTGAAGAACTTCGCCGACTACAACGCCATGTATGGCAGCGTCGGCGCCATCATCGTCCTGCTGTTGTACTTCTACATTTCCTCGGCTGTACTGCTGCTGGGCGCGGAGCTCAATGCGGTGATCGAGCACCATCTGCCCCACGGCCAGAACCCCGGCGATCGGACCTTCGAACAGGCGGCTCCGCTGCCGGACGAGAGCTAGCGGCGGACTTGCTGGCTGGCGAGGACGGGCGGTGCGGCCAGCAAGTTGTTGACCATCGCCAGGGACTGCTCGAACGAGGGGTAGCCGCTGCGGGCAACGTCCAGGCCCGAGTAGGCCCGCTGGTAGCGCAGGGCCTTGCCCGGATTGGCCTTGTCCACCAGGTAGGGTTCGGACCAGACCTTGTACAGCAGCGCCACGGCGTAGGGCTGACCGGCGTCGGCGGCGTGCTCCAGCAGCGGCAGCACTTCGTTCACCTGCGGGCCCTCCTTGATCTTCAGCAGTGCCTTGTAAAAGCTCACCTCGCCGCGCTCATCAAACGGCTGGGCGCGATCGAGCAGGGCGCCTGCCAGTTCGTAATTCTCCAGGTCGCCGGAGGCGATCAGCAGCTTGGCCTGCAGCATGTCGTTCCGGTAGAGCAGGCGCTCGACGTGGCAGCGCTGCCCGCTCATGGGAGCATCGCAAGGCGCGGTGGTTGCGGTGGAGCAGCCGGCGACCAGCGCTGGCAGAAACAGGATGGTCAGAAGCCAAGACGGATGTTGCGAGCCCATGCAGATCCCCCGGGGCGATGCTGGTATGCGAACAAGTGGGCAACAGCATAGCCGCTAGGGGAGGCGATGGAATTCGCCGTGGCGCCGGTTTTGTCAGGCGCCAAACACCGAGCCCATGCTGTCGTCGTCCATCCCGCGCTCCAGCTTGATCTTCAGCGCCAGGTCCGTGCGCGAGTCGGCGAACTTCAGTGCGTCGGTGACGCTGATGCGGCCGTCCTCCACCAGTTTGTAGAGGCTCTGGTCGAAGCTCTGCATGCCGCTTTCCAGGGCGCGCTCCACCGCGCCCTTGAGTTCGGGCAGCTCGTCGCGCTGGATGATGCCGCGGATGTGCGGCGTGCCCAGCATCAGCTCCACCGCAACCGCGCGGCGCTGGCGCGTGCCGGGGACCAGGCGCTGGCCGACCAGTGCCAGCAGGTTCTGCGACAGGTCGGCGAGCACCTGCGGGCGGGCTTCATCGGGGAAGAAGCGGGTGATGCGCTCGATGGCATGGCGGCAGCTGGTGCCGTGCAGGGTGGCCACGCACAGGTGGCCGGTTTCGGCGTAGTGCAGGGCGTTCTGCATGGTCGGCGCATCGCGGATTTCGCCGAGCATGATCACGTCCGGCGCCTCGCGCAGCACATTGCGCAGGGCATCGGCGTAGCTGTGGGTGTCCAGGCCGACCTCGCGCTGGTCGATGATCGATTTCTGGTGCGTGTGGAGGAATTCGATCGGGTCCTCGATGCAGACGATGTGCCCGGAGCGGTGGCGGTTGCGGAAGTCCAGCATGCTCGCCAGGGTGGTGGACTTGCCCGAGCCGGCCGCGCCGACCACCAGGATCAGCCCGCGGTCCTGCATCGCCAGCTTGTCGAGCACCGGCGGCAGGCCGAGGCTCGCCACGTCCGGGATCACCTGCTTGATCAGCCGCACCACCATCGCCACCTCGCCGCGCTGGTAGTAGATGTTGGCGCGGAAGCGGCCGAGCTCCGGCACGCTGATGGCCAGGTTCATCTCCAGGTCGCGTTCGAACTCCGTCACCTGCTCGGGCGTCATCAGCTGCCACGCCAGGATCTTCACTTCGCCATTGGCCAGCACGCGCTCGCCGACCGGCCGGCTGTGCCCCTCGATCTTGATGTGCGGCGGCGCGCCGACGCTGAAGAACATGTCGGAGCCGGCGTTCTGTGGCAGTTGGCTCAGGTAGGTGAAGACCTCGGGGAGGTCGGCGGTGCTGGCATTGCTCATGGGAACGTCCTTCATGCGGCAGTCGGCCCTGCGGGAAGGGCGCGTCTGTATTCAGACTAGCCGGGATGCAGGTTGTAGGGCGCGAGCGTAGGAAAGGTACGAGGAGCGCGTTTTGACCCACCGCAGGGGTGACGCTTGAGGGGGCAGTCGCAGAGCCGGCGGTAAACGGATCGACAGGCTCGATCAGTAAGGTGACGGGTGGTTCCCGCTGAGAGCAGTTGCGTCGGCCCTAGGCAATTTCCGACTGCTGCCGGCAGGCGTTGATCGCTTCGCGCAGCTGCTCGGTATCCAGCGGCTTGTACAGCAGGCGATAGCCGTGGGCGGTCGCCTCGCGAAGGCGCTCCGGCGAAGTGTCTCCGGTGACGATCAGCGCCGGCACCTGGCGCGACAGGTAACTGCGGATGCGCCGGATCGCCTCCTCGCCGGTCTGGCCTTCGCCCAGCCGGTAGTCGGTGAGGATCAGGTGGACAGGCGCCGGGCCGCGATGGCTGGCCTCGATGTGCCGTTGGCAGGCCTGCAGCGCCGTGGTGCCCGGATAGACCCGATGGCCCCAGACTTCCAGCAGGTTGCCCAGGGCGTGCAGCACGTCGCGCTCGTCGTCCACCACCATGATCCCCAGGGCTTCGGTGCCGAGCCCGTCGGGCACTGGATCGGCGGTTGGGCAGGGGGCTTGGGCTTGCACCAGGGGCAGGCGAACGGCGAACAGCGAACCGCGTCCGGGCTGCGATTGCAGGCGCATGCCATGGCCGAGCAGGCGGGCGGTGTGGCGGACGATCGCCAGCCCCAGTCCGAGGCCTTGCTTGCGGTCGCGCTCGGCATTGTGCAACTGGACGAACTCCTCAAAGACCATCTCCTGCTGGCTGGGGTGGATGCCGATGCCGGTGTCCAGCACCTGGATCTCTACTTCCTGGCCGTGGCGGCGGCAGCCCAGCAGCACACCACCGCTTCGGGTGTAGCGGAAGGCGTTGGCCAGCAGGTTGTCCAGCAGTCGCTTGAGCAGCACCGGGTCGCTGTCCACCCACAGCCGGCTGCCGCACACCCGCCAGCGCAGGCTGTGCTCGGCGGCGGTGCCGGCGAACTCCACCTGCAGGTCGGTGAACAGCCGTTGCAGGGCGATGGGCTCGCGGGCCAGTGGCACCACGCCGGCGTCGAGGCGGGAGATGTCCAGCAAGCCGTTGAGCAGGCTGCCCAGGTTGCCGAGCATGGCGCGCAGGCGCGTGGCGATATCCCGCGCCTGGACGGCGTTCACCGGCCCGCGTTCGGCCAGGGAGGCGAGGGCGCCGACGAACAGGCCCAGGGCGTGGATCGGCTGGCGCAGGTCATGGCTGGCGGCAGCGAGGAAGCGGGTCTTGGCGTGGTCGGCGGCCTGGGCGCGGTCGCGCTGCTCGCGCAGGTCCTGTACCAGCTCCGAGTTTTCCTGGCGCAGGCGAACGGTTTCGCACAGGCTGCGGTAGGTCACCCGGCTGTAGTAGAGATTCACCCCGGCCAGACAGGCGATGAAGAAACTGTAGGTAGCGAACTGCTCCCCAGGGTGGCTCAGGCACAGCAACAGCAGTGGCAGGAGCATGGCGGCGAGCGAGCCGACGTAGGCCGGCGGATAGGCCGACAGCGACGGCACCGCGCCGCACACCAGGCCCGTCAGCACGATGCAGGTGAAGGCGAACAGTTGCGGGTCGCCATGGGCGAAACCCGCCCAGCCGATCCAGCCCCACAGCAGGCTGCTGGCCCACGACAGCACGGTGGCCGTCCAAGGCCAATACCTGCCCGGCGTGCCCGCGGGGGCTTGTCGGAAGTACGCTCGTGCCAGGACAATCCGCCCCAGCGTGAGCACGTAGAGCGCGGCCAACCAGACGCCCATCGCCGTCGGCGACAGGGCGGTCCGGAAGATGTACAGCACTGGCAGGGGTATCACCAGGTTGGCGAAAAGCACGGCATAGGACTGGCGGAACAACAGTTCGACCAGTTCGCGTTGCTGAAGGCGGCTGTGCATTTCGATGGCCTCAAGGAGACGAATGATGGAAGGGAAGCGCTTGCGGGTACTGATCGCCGACGACCACGGCATCGTGCGCGACGGGCTGCGCCTGCTGCTCTCGACCCTGGAACAGGTTGAAGTGGTCGGCGAGGCCGGCGATGGCATTCGCCTGCAAACGCTGCTGGCGGAGTGCCCGGCCGACCTGCTCCTGCTGGATTTGAACATGCCGGGGCTCAACCGCCTGCAGGTCATCCACGAACTGCGCCAGCGCCACCCGCGCCTGAAGATCCTGGTGCTCACCGCCAACACCGAGCTGGCCACCGTGCGCTCGGTGCTCGACGCCGGCGTGCAGGGCTACCTGAGCAAGGGCGAGGAAACCGGCGAGCTGCTCGAAGCGATCGACGCCCTGCGGGCCGGGCAGACCTACCTGGCGCGCAGCCTGCGCTTCATCCTCGACGGTCCCCATGTGCGCCCGCGTGACGAAGCCGATCTGCTGGCGGCGGTCCAGCTGACCCGGCGTGAACGGCAGATTCTCACCCTCGCGGCCCAGGGGCGCAGTGCGCGGGAGATCGCCGAGCACTTCAGCATCAGTCCGCTCACCGTGCGCAAGCACCGCGAGAACCTGATGCGCAAACTTGACCTGCACAGCCCCGCGGAACTCGCGGCCTACGCCGTGCGCCTGGGTGTTCCCAGCGCCTGAGCCTTGCCTGTGCGTGCCACGCGTGCGGGGGCGCATGTAGTCGATTCCCTCCAACCTGTAGGAACACAGCCTAACGCCGCCCCGGCGCGGAAAAAATACGGCAACTGCCGTATGTGCGTAGCCGGCCCGCGTCCCTAACCTTCCCGCCACTGGCTCGCCGCTCCCTTGTGAGGCGCCAGACCACTACTTGCGATCAAGGGAAGGATCAGATCATGCTGCTGTCTGCCTACTGGGCCTCGTTCGCCTTGGCGACGCTGGCCTTCGCCTGCATGCCAGGCCCCGCCATCCTCTACATGACCTCGCAGACTCTCGCCCACGGCCGCCGCTCCGGCCTGCATGCGGCGCTGGGCATCCACCTGGGCTGCTACCTGCACATCCTCGCCGCCAGTGCCGGGCTCGTCGCATTGCTGCACCATGCGCCCGCCCTGTACCTGGCGCTGAAGCTCGCCGGCGCGGCCTACCTGATCTGGCTGGGCGGCTCGATGATCCTTGGCCAGCGCCGACTGCTCGAAGGCGCGGAGGAGGCCGGCGAAACGCATCCCAAGGTGCTGCGCGACAGCATCGTGGTGGAGATGCTTAACCCCAAGACCGCGCTGTTCTTCCTGACCTTCCTGCCACAGTTCGTCGACCCCGCCGCCAGCCTGCCGGTTGGCCTGCAGTTCTTCATCCTCGGGGTGATCGTCAACCTGGTGTTCTCCACCGCCGACGTGCTCGCCGTGCTGTTCGCCTCGCTGCTGCTCGGCGTGCTGGGTGAAGGGCGCGGCAAACGCCTGATGCCGCGTGTGTGCGGCTCGATACTGGTAGGGCTGGGGGTAATGCTGGCGGCCCGGGGCGGACCGTTGTGAGGGGCGGCGCCGCGCCCATCGAGGGGCACGGCGCGGGCGGAGCGGATCAGTCTTCGCGGCTGGTCACTTCCACCAGGTGGTAGCCGAACTGGGTCTTCACCGGACCCTGCACGACGTTCAGCGGCGCGCTGAACACGACCTGGTCGAACTCACGGACCATCTGGCCCGGACGGAAGCTGCCCAGGTCGCCGCCGCTGCGGCCGGACGGGCAGGTGGAGTTGTCGCGGGCCACCTGGGCGAAATCGGCGCCGCCTTCGATGGCAGCTTTGAGTTCATTGCACTTGGCTTCGCTGGAAACCAGGATGTGGCGGGCGGATGCACGGGCCATGGGGTAACTCCTGAACAGGCAGTAGGAAAGGGCGAAGCCTAGCCGATTCGCGTGCGGAACCCAATGCCGGGCGTCCAGTGGCGAGGGGACATCCCGTAGGGCGTACAACCGTTCGCGGTTGTACGCCGATACACCAGGACTACCGGTTGGCAAATGGGTCGAGTTCGAAGCGCTGGGTGACAGGTGCCTGGCCAAAGTCCGTGCGGGCCGGAAAGCAAGGTCAAACGGCGTATAACGTCGAACGTTATACGCCTTACGGGCCTGCATCCTGACGAATCGTTGCCAGGCGAAGCTTCTCTTTTAGGAGCGAGCTTGCTCGCGAACCGCCCAGCACCGGAGCCGCCGGTGAATCCGTTCGCGAGCAAGCTCGCTCCTACAGGGTGCAATCCCTTACGCCTGGGCGCCGAACACCTCCGCCAGGTGCCGCTGGTAGCGCTCCACATCACCCGCGATGTCCGGACGCTTCATCACGTCCACGCAGAGGAAGGTCGGCAGCGCACTCATGCCCAGGAACTGGTTGGCCTTGTGGAAGGGGAAGTACACCGCGTCCGCGCCCTTGCCCTCGAAGAAGTCGGTCGGGTCGTCGAAGGCCTGCTGCGGCGCGTTCCAGGTGGCCGAGATCATGTACTGCTTGCCTTGCAGCAGGCCGCCGCTGCCGTACTTCTGCGAGGCATCGGAGCGGGTGCGGCCGTCGTTGGCGTAGAGGCTGCCGTGGCCGGCGGTGAACACCTCGTCCAGATACTGCTTCACGGTCCAGGGCGCGCCCATCCACCAGCCGGGTATCTGGTAGATCACCACGTCGGCCCAGAGGATCTTCTGCACTTCTTCGGCAATGTCGTAGCCGCCGTCGACGAAGGTTTCCTTCACGTCGAAGCCGGCACGGTCGAGGTGCGCGATTGCGGCTTCATGGAGGGTGGCGTTGTAACGGCCGTCGGAGTGGGCGAACTGCTTGCCGCCATTGATCAGCAGGATCCTTTTCATGGAAGGGACTCTCGAAATGACAAATTCTGGATGGCGGCAGGATATCGACGAGAGGGCGGCGGAAAACCCCGTTTCCAGACAAAAGATACGTGCGTGAAAATCACGAATTGTGAGCATTGATTTGCGTCAGGATGGGCAATCTTTCCCGCCCATCCCGGAACCAATCCCCATGTATGCCTTCATCCTCCAGGCTCGTACCCGCCCGGAAAAAGCCGACGCCTTCGAGAACCTGTTCCGCGCCTATCTCGCACCGAGTCGCGCCGAGGACGGCTGCCTCCAGTACCACATGCTGCGCGACGCCAATGACCCGACCCTGTTCACCTTCTTCGAGGTCTGGCAGAGCCGCGAGCACCTGGCCGTGCACACCGCCCTGCCGCACATGCGTGAGTTCCACGAACAGCGCATGGACTACCTGCGCGGCGATTTCGACATCCAGGAAGTCGAGGTGATGGCGCCTCTGGCGGGCTGATCCCTGCTCAGGCGACCACCTTGTTGCGCCCCGCCGCCTTGGCCTTGTAGAGGTTCGCGTCGGCCGCCGCGATCAGCGCCTCGACGCTGTCCGCCGGGGTGTCCGAGGTGCTCGCCACGCCGACGCTGATGGTCACCACGCCGCGCTCGCCCTTGGCGTGGGGCAGGGCGGTTTCCTCCACGGCGCGGCGGATGGATTCGGCCACGCGCTCGGCGGCAACGGTGTCGCAGCCGGGCAGGATGACCACGAACTCCTCGCCGCCATAGCGTGCCGCGCCGTCGTTGTCGCGGCGGCCCTGGCCGATCAGGTGCGCCACGTTGATCAGCGCCAGGTCGCCGCGGGGGTGGCCGTAGTGGTCGTTGTAGGCCTTGAACTGGTCGATATCCAGCATCAGTACCGCCAGGTGGCCGTCGCCGCTGCGGCGGCGGCGCCATTCAAGCTGCGCCTTCTCGTCGAACCAGCGGCGGTTGTGCAGGCTGGTCAGCGGATCGGTGTCGGCCGCGGTGCGCAGGCGCTCCTCCTTGGCGTCGCGGCGGCGCAGGTGGTGGGTCAGGCGGAAGGCGAAGAACAGGGTGGCGGTGTTGAACGTCAGCAGCAGGCCGGTGGTGACCCAGGTGCGTCCAGTCCAGGTGTTCAGGACCGCTTCGCGGCACTGCTCCACCGAGACCACCACCGGGTAGTGGCCAACGCGCCGATAGCCACGCCAATAGGCATCCGAGCCACTGGGTTGCTGGAGGGAGCGCTCCACCTCGCCGCTCTCGACGAAGCTTCGGAACGTTTGTTGCTCATCCGCGTTGTCGCGCGCGGGTGTCGGTGGCCATTGCGCCAGGACGGTACCGTCGAGCAGTCGGATCGACACTACCCCGCGCTTGCCCAGCTCCGGGCCGCGCACGAAGGCATCCATGTGCTGCAACTCCTTGATCGCCGCCACCACGCCGAGGAAGCGCCCCTGGCTGTCCAGCACCGCCCGGCTCAGCGCGGTGCTGGGGGCCGAACCCGGATACCCGGGCGTGAATGGATGGCTCAGGGACAGGCCCGCAGGATTGTCCCGGGGGGCCTGGAAGTACTCGTGCCCGGACTGGTCGCTGTCCGGGGCGCCGGGGTGGTTCAGGTCCGCCAGCAGATGCCCCCTGGCATCGAGCAGCACCAGCGTACCCGACGTCGTCGATCCGGCGGCATGGCCCTGCACCAGATTCCGCAACGCCTGCGGCGTGAGGGGCGGCGCGGTCGGATCGTTGACCCTGTTGGCGAGCGTGCGCAGGGTCTGCGCGTGCACATCCAGGTCGCGGTGGAATTCATGCTCCACCAGCAGCAGGGCGTTCTTGCCGTTGGCCTGGGCGTAGGCCAGGGCGTCCTGCTTCATCTGCAGCATGTGCCAGCCGGCCAGCAGCGAGGCCGCCACCGCCAGCAGCAAGGTAATGAAGAAAACACGGCGCGGGTAGAACACAGCAGCACCTCCCGCCTGGTTCGGACTCTGTTCGGAAAAGGTTCGGTTTGTTTCATTGTCCGACTGGCCGGAGGCCGTGCAATCGAAGTAAAACAATCCCTTGCCGCAAATCAGGCGGTCCCGAGAAATAGTCCAATGTTCAGGCGAAAAAGGCTTCTGACGCGCCCCGGCGCAGCCCCGGATCGCTCGCCAGCGCAGCCAAACGCCAAAGAATCACGCATCATGTACGCCATTTTGCCAAGGGGAATCCCGCATGGGTGCCACGTCGTTCATCCCGCGTAGCCTGCTGCTGTCGCTGGGGCTGCTGTCCGCCACCTTCGCTGTCGCCGCCGACCAGGAGCAACTGGTCGAAGCCATCAACGCCTATCGCGGCGAGGTGCAGTCCTGCGCCGGCAGCGCCTCGCAGGTCCTGCCGCCGCTGGCGGTCGAGCAGCGCCTGGCGATCCCCGCGGGCGTGGGCGACTGGAAGACCGCGCTGAACCAGACCGGCTACCCCATGAGCAGCGTGCGCATGCTCAGCCTCACCGGCCCGCGCGACGTGAGCTCGGCGATGAAGGCGCTGCAGGAAAGCTTCTGCCAGGTGCTGCTCGACCCGCAGTTCGTCGATGTCGGCGTCAGCCGCGCAGGCGACGACTGGCGCATCCTCCTCGGCCGACCGCTGCTGCAAGGCAAGCTCGGCACCTGGGAGGCCGAAGGCCAGCTACTGCTGCAGGCGATCAACACCGCCCGTGGCCAGGCCCGCCAGTGCGGCGGGCAGAACTTCGGCAACGCCCCCGCGCTGGCCTGGAACGCCACCCTGGGCAGCATCGCCGAAGGCCACAGCCGCGACATGGCCAACAACAACTACTTCGACCACAAGGGCCGCGACGGCAGCACGCCGGGCGACCGCGCCGAACTGGGCGGCTACGGCTTCCAGCAGATCGGCGAGAACATCGCCGCCGGCCAGGGCAACGCCCGCAAGGTGGTGGACAGCTGGCTGGCCAGCCCAGGCCATTGCGCCAACCTGATGAACCCGCAGTTCCGCGAACTGGGCGCGGCCTACGCGGCCGACCCGAAGAGCGATGCGGGCATCTACTGGACGGCGATGTTCGGGGCGCCCTAGGGCGCCAGCGCTCAGCGCTGACCGGCGGCACTCCCGCCGTCGGCATCGCCCTGCTGGCGCTGTCCCTTCATTTTCGCCGCAAGAATCGCCGCCTCCACCGCCTTCAGCGTGCCCGCGCCGGCCGGAAATTCCAGCACGCCGCTCTCGGCGAGGGTGGCGACGCGCTCGCCGTCATTCAGCGTGAACTCCAGAAACGCCAGATGCTCCGACCAGGAGCGATAGCGCCGCACCATGAACAGGCTGTGCCGGGAGCGGACCGATTGGATGCTCCTCAGCGGAATCTGCCGATGGCTCCGGAGGCCGCAGAGCACCAACTCCTCGTTGTCGATGAAGGCCGGCCGGCAGCGGGCGAGTCTGCGCCATTCCACGACGAAGCGGCCTCCCAGGGCCAGCAGTACGAGTGGGACGGGCGAGACGACGGCGATCGCGCCGGCCGCCAGCTTCGTCAGGGTGAAGGCGCCGAGGGCGATCAGAATGAGGAGCGTGAAGGTCCGGAAAAAATGAACGTTGTCGAACTCTGCCTGGGGCAGTAAGCGGGCATCCATGCGTCTTTCTCCTGGGCAGTGCATCGTCTTTGCGCCGAAGTTTTTAGCAGACAACGCGGTGACGATGGTGCGAGACGCTACCACAGCGACGGGCGACCCAGGCACCCGGAAAAGAAAAACCGGCGCAAGGGCGCCGGTTTTTTCTGTGTCGCTGCGGTAGTCCGAGGGACTTCCCGTCCGAACCCGTCGCTTAGTGCGCCTGGTTCAGGGTCAGGCGCATGTGACGGTTCACATCCTTGTACAGCAGGTAGCGGAAGCGACCCGGGCCGCCGGAGTAGCAGGCCTGCGGGCAGAAGGCGCGCAGCCACATGAAGTCGCCGGCTTCCACCTCGACCCAGTCCTGGTTCAGGCGATACACCGCCTTGCCTTCCAGCACGTACAGGCCGTGTTCCATGACGTGGGTTTCCGCGAAGGGAATCACGCCGCCCGGCTCGAAGTTCACGATGTTGACGTGCATGTCATGACGCATGTCGCTCATGTCCACGAAGCGGGTGGTGCTCCAGCGGCCTTCGGTATCCGGCATCACCTTCGGCTCGATGTCCTGCTCGTTGGTGACGAAGGCTTCCGGCAGCGGTACGCCGTCGACCTTCTGGTAGTGCTTGCGGATCCAGTGGAAGCGGGTGTGCTGGCCGGAGGTGTTGCGCACCTTGTAGTCCGCGCCCGGCGGAATGAAGGCGTAGCCACCCGGCTGCATGTTGTGGACCTGGCCCTGCAGGGTCAGGGTCAGCTCGCCTTCGACGATGAACAGCACCGCCTCGGCGTTGACGTCCTGCTCGGGCTTGTCGCTGCCGCCGTTGGGGGCCAGCTCGACGATGTACTGGGAGAAGGTCTCGGCGAAGCCGGACAGCGGGCGGGCGATGACCCACATGCGCATGTTGTCCCAGAAGGGCAGGTGGCTGGTGACGATGTCACGCATCACGCCCTTGGGGATCACGGCATAGGCTTCGGTGAACATCGCGCGGTCGGTGAGCAGCTCGGTCTGTGCCGGGTGCCCGCCGTGCGGCGCGTAATAGCTGGTTTTGGCCATGGGGGATTTCCTCATTGTTGTCTTGCTGCCCGGCGCACCGCGCCGGGGCGAACAATTCGTGCAGAGCGGCGCGCTGCCTGAGCGCTGGCCGTCGCTGAGAACCACCATATCCAGCGGCGTGTTCATGCACAAATTAAATGTTGGAATCCGCCGTATTCACTTTTCAAATGCGCAAGCGCGCCGCTCAGCCCTGCGTATCCTGGGCCAGAACCCGTGACAGCACGCGGGCCAGCTCCTTCACCTTCGGGTCCGCCGCCGGGCGATGCAGCAGCGCCACCTCGAACACATCCACCGAGGGCAGGCCGGTATCCTTCGGCAGCACCGCGTGCTCCGCCGTCACCGCCCGCTGCGGCAGCAGGCCGATGCCCATGCCGTCGGCGATGGCCGACTGGATGCCGGAAAGGCTCGAACTGGTGAAACTGATGTGCCAGCGCCGGCCGATGGTTTCCAGCGCGGCGATCATCTCGTCGCGGTACACCCCACGCGGCGGGAAGGTGACGATGGGCAGCGGGTCCAGCTCGATGCAGGGGTTCTTCGCGCTGTCCACCCAGCGCGTCTTCTCCGGCCAGCAGGCCACCGCCTCGCGGGCGTTCTGCCGTTGCTTGAGCAGCACCAGGTCCAGCTCGCCACGGTCGTAGCTGGCGGAAATATCGCGGCTCAGGCCGCTGGTGACTTCCAGCTTCACCTGCGGATAGCGCCGGTTGAAGGCCGCCAACTGCTCGGTGGTGCGGCCGCTGGCGAAGTCATCCGGCACGCCGATGCGCACCGTCAGCGCCACCGTGGCGCCGGACAGCGCCTCGACCATCTCGTCGTTCAGCGCCAGCAGGCGCCGCGCATAACCCAGCAGCGTCTCCCCGGCATCGGTGGGCAGCACGTCGCGGTTGCCGCGTTCCAGCAGGCGATGCCCGGCCATCTCCTCCAGGCGGCGGATCTTCTGGCTGATGGTGGACTGGGTGGAATGCAGGCGCGTGGCGGCCGTGGTGAAGCTGCCGCAGTCAGCCACCGTGACGATGGCGCGGAGCAGGTCGAGGTCGAACAGGCGGGTATTCGATTTTTCACTTTCGCTCATGGCGGTATCGGATTTCTGAATGTCGATCCCGCTTTTAACAGCTCCCCCGTGATCCGGCAACCACCCCTTGCGGGCTTTGATCAGTTGTCGGTGAACTTCGACCAGGGGTCCCCTGATCCCGCACGCCGGTCGCCCTTGCGGCGGTCCGCCTCGAAACGGATGCTCTGGCGGCGGTCGGTGCCGCTGCGGCGGTCCTTCCCGTGGCGGGTATCGACCATGAACTTCGGCTTGGCAGGCGCAGCGGATGCGGCCGGCGGCTCGTCCGGCTCCAGAGGGACCAGGCTGAGTTCATCGAGGTTCAGCTTGTCATCGGTGCTCATTGCGTCACTCCTGTGCATCGCACAGCACTGAGCGTAGATCAGGCTTCGGTGCTCTTGTAGGCGCAAACCCGCGCCATCCGTCATCCGCATGTAGGGCGTACAACCGTTCGCGGTTGTACGCCGTCTCGCCCAGCCCCCGGTTAAGCGCAGCGATTGCCGTTGATTCAATCAACCGTTTGCATGATTGCCTTTACATAACGTGCGGGAATCTGCGCCTGGATTTCCTTTTCACCTTTGATGCGAACGACCAGTGACTCGCCAAGCGACCAGACCACCTGGGCGTCAGTTATGACGCAGTGCTCGTTCAGCTTCAGGCTCTCCGGCGCGTTGTGTTGGCAGTACTCGGCGTCGAGAACAATCTCGCTAGCCTTGTAGCTGCCGAGTCCAAGCCAGCTCATCACACGTTCCGGCATGGTGCTCAGAGCTCCGCTGTAGGCGGCGAAAACCAAGGCGAGGGGAGTGCAGAACGACAGGCTTGTCTTAAAGCTGCCGAAAGCTGCCGGGGTTATGAAACCAACCAGAGTGCTGACGACCAGCATGGTCAGTGTCACGGCAGCAGGCTGAAAAGCGGCGGGGACCCACCCCAACGTCGATGTGTATGACAACACTCCCATGGCCAAGGCGTTTACCAAGAGCAAGGCCAGCGAGCCTGCCCAGAGAAAGTGCAGGAATGACCATTTCGGCAATGCGAATCTGACTTGCAGAATGATGCCGAAGATCAGTGCGATCAGAACCGGGGCAATCAGGTACGGGATGATTGCGGATGTTTTGATGAGCAGGATCAACGCGGCAGAAACAAGAGTGCTGCCAGCGAAAGGCAGCACGAAGCACAGCAGTACCAGCAGCCACGCGTATTTATCCTTCTGCCGTTCAGTGCCGGCTCTGTGACGCAGCAAGCCCTTGTAGCGCTTGTCGTTGGCAAACCAATGGACCAGAACCAGCCCCGGAGCTGTAACACCCACAGTCAACGCAGCAACGAAGGAGAACCCAATCGCCGCCGCAGAAAGCAGTAGCGACGAAAACTGAAACAGATCGAAGCTGGGGTAGAAGTGGTTGCGAGCGAAATAGGTGAGGAACAGCAGAAAGCCAATTACCGGCGGGAGCCATCGTATCAGGTGGCGGACATAGCGCCTGAAATACAGTCCGGCCAATTCGACGTAGCGGTCGAAGGCATCCATTTCCTCGGCTTTAGCCGGCTGCATATCCATAACGCCAGTATCCCTGTCAGGCGAAAGTCAGGATATTAAGCCGCACCTTTGCAGGATGGGTAGACGCAGTCATGAAGCTGCCCGGATGCCGAATCCACTTTCTACAAGAGTCTGGCGCGAGTTTTTGTATGGCTATTGGCTCCGCAGTTGCTGCCGCAGAGCAGAACGCAGTCCGGTGGGGATCTGGCAGCCCCGATCCGCAGCAGAGTCCAGCAAGGTCAGAATGTGCCGAGTTGACTCGGCGTCCGTGGGTTCCTGCGAGCTACCCAGCATATATTCTGCCTCGGCCCGGAACTGCTCCTGCGAAAGCACGACGGCCTTAAGAGCATCGGCCGGAAAGCACAGACTGGTGGCAAGAGAAAACGGATAGTAGGGCTGGGCTGGATCGTTCTTGGTCAGGGATTGGGTGAGAGTCTGTAAGGCCGATTGATGCTCAGGACTCGCGAAGTCAAAGCGAAGATACGCTCTGTTGCATTGACTGAAGTTCACCACCGCTGCTGCCACAAAGCCCTTTTTGGCCCAGGAGCCCAGCAGGGTGCAAGCTTGCTGGCGAGTCTCACCGTCATCACTCGCCATCCCTAGCGTCAGCTGTGCCTGATAGAGCGCAGCGGCTGGGTGTCCGAGTTCGGTAGCTTTTTCGAGATTGTTATTGAGGCTCTTGCGAGTTGCATCCACTTCCATTGAGGAAATTTGGTTGGAACCGGTGAGAAGCTGCTGGGCTCGCTCCATGTCTGAGAGGGCTCGCTGGTAGTACAACTCAGCTTGAGGTGAGACCGTTTCAGCCAAAACCTGAGTGCTGATGAGTCCCGAGATTAACGCGAGCAGGGTCGTGCTCAGTTTGCGCATATCGTCCTTGCCATGCCGTGGAGTTGTGCGAGCACTATACCGACTGGCCACAGCCATTTTGAGATCCACACAGAGTTCTTGAGCGGAGACTCAGCTCGCTGCTTGAGACGAGGGTGGGGACGCTATGTTCCGGTGTGCGTAGCAATGGGCATCACTGTGTTCCATTCCACCGGATTCCACTCCGGAGGCTGGCAATCAGCTCAGGCGAAACTCTGCGGGGAGGTTGCCAGCATCGCGGGTGGATATCCAGGAAGGGGAGTAGGCAGGCCCCTGACCGTCAGAGGCCTGTCGATCGTCAGGCCGCGGAGAGAACTCTGATCGGGCTCGGCTGGGGCTTCTTGAGCGTTTGCAGTAGGAGCGGGTCATCGTCGAGCCAGCCGAGTGCGGCCAGGTTCAGTCGCTCATCGAGCAGTGCGCAGATGGCCAGTGCTGCAAGGGCACGGTCTTCCTTGGCTTCGCGGATCGCGTTCTCAATTTCTTTTCGCAGTTTCATATCGTCATTCCTAAGCGCCGGGGTGGATGGCATGACCCCTCGCAGGGCGTGGGGCAACTCACGGTTCGTTTCGCATAGGTAGGTGGAACTGGGATGTCGGCCCTTCGCGCAGCCGTGCATCCGTTCGATCGACACGTGGAACTCGCCTGGAATCCCTCGGCCGGCGCGTGGCGCGAGGGGAGAGCGGGCGTTTTCCACGGCCAGACGATCTGCTTGCCGGATTAACGGTGTCTTAAGTGGGCTGGCCGGTCTGTAGCTTCGGAAAAGTCCTATCGGTGTTACGCGCTCAAGCGGGGCGACCGGAACGCCGACGCAGGCGCTCGGAGCGACCGGTTTGGCAGGGCGGTGGTCAGCCTTGGGCCTTGAGGCGTCCGGAGGCTTTCAAGAGGTTGATTTCGTTCTGCAGCAGCGGGTCGTCGTCGAACCAACCCTGCGCGGACAGCCCCAGCTTGGATTCGAGCAGCAGACAGATCGCCAGTGCGGCATTGGCGCGGTCTTCGTTGGCTTCGCGAATCGTGTTCTCGATTTCTTTGCGTAGTTTCATCGTCTCGTGCCTGTGGGCGTTGCCCTTGGTTGGGCGGGGGCGGCAGGGGTGCGCGCTTCCCGCAGGGGTTCGGGACAGCGGTGGCAAGCCGGCCGCTGTCGCTGACGGCCTCTTTTATATTCCTATTTGCGTGGCGGAACTTTCCTATGTGGCTGCTCAATAGACTGAGTGGTGGTCTTGTGCGCAATGTCGCGGATAGGGCGTCCTACACCGGGCTGCCGTTCGGCAAACTGGACATTTACCGGCTACCTGTAGGAGCGAGCTTGCTCGCAGAACTGCACTCTGCTGTTGTCGGGCTTGGGTGTTCATGCGCCGCTTCGGCGTGGGTTGAGAGATTTAGTTTCGCCCCCTCGGGCGACCCCCTTTGGCAAACGACCCAAAGGAGGCAAAGGTCTTGCCCCTGCATCCGGCCCCGGCTTCGCCGGGGTTCTCTCGCTCCATCGGAGTTTCAGGGGCACGCGTCGACGGGCCATCCATGGCCCAACGACGCTCTCGCGGCATCCATGCCGCTCAACCCCTGAAACTCCGATTCCACTCGGCCTCCTGAAGGGGCGGGCCGGCGCGTGCGGAGGTTTCTCTGGAAACCGCTTTCGTAGGAGCGGACCTTGTCCGCGAAGGCTCATCACTGCATCCACGTTGCGGGATGAACCCCTGTAGGGCGAATAACGCGCAGCGTTATCCGCCTTTGTAGGAGCGAGCTTGCTCGCGAACCGCCTGACTCCGCTGCATCCGGGAAATCTGTTCGCGAGCAAGCTCGCTCCTACCAAAAGCAGTCCAGCACGAAGCAGCCAGAGTCGCAGGCGCGCGCAGAGTCCCGTCAGGAGGCCGAGTGGAGGTATTGCGCAGAGGGGCGAGCGGCATGGATGCCGCGAGAGGCGTAGAGGGCCAGGGATGGCCCTTGTACGCCGACCCTCGGAGCGATACCGGAAGGAGGGAAGTCTGAGCGAAGCGAAGACCCGGATGTCGGGACGAGCCCTTTTGGTTCCTTTTGGGGCCCCAAAAGGGACTCGCCCGAGGGGGCGAAACAAAAACTCTCAGCACACACCGAAGCGGCGCATACGCACCCACCCCGAAGCAAACAAAATCGCGGGCATGGCCCGCGACCCGTCACCACACGAAACGATGGGTTTCGCTCCTCTCTACACCCTCCTACGAAGACCCCTCCGGCCCGGCACTCAACTCCGGCCACTGCTGATAGGGCACCCAGACCACGCCCTGCCACTTCAACACCGACAAGGTCGTCGGCCCCTGCAGTATTTCCCGGCGCGGCTCGCCAAGATCGGTGTGGTGCAGGTCACGCAGGGCGGGGATGACGTGCAGCGAGAGCCACTGGCGGATGCTGCGGTTTTCCGGGTGGAAGTAGTGGATCAGCGAGGCGTACACCGCCGATTCGCTGAGCAGCAGTTCATCGATGTACTCGCCGCTGCCGTCGAGCATCCAGGCGTGTCGGCACTGGTCCTCGTCCAGGTTGCGCTCCACGCGCTCGACCAGATACGGAAAGCCGATCAGCCGGCCCAGGTCGTGGGCGCAGAACCAGCACTGGTCTTCCAGCAGCACGGCGCGCAGCTGGCGCTTGTGGCGGGTGAAAACGGTGGGGATCAGGACCTCTTCAGACATGGTGCACCTCCAGGAGGGAGGGGGAAGAGGGCGGGTACAGCGAAGCGCCTTCGGGGCGAAGGAAAAGAGGTAAGGGCATATCCATTTCCTCAATGGGTACACCGCTGCTTTCGGGAGCAGTATTGCCGCTACGTGAAGCGTTTCTTAGGCGCTGGCCGCAAAGCTATTGGTGGCGGGGAACTCGGTCAATCGTAGGGCGCATAACTGCGAAGCAGTTATCCGCCGATTTCCTTACCGAAGCGTCGTAGTTGAGACGTGTGGTGCGCTTCCCAAGGACTACCGAGGATAACGTATTGCGTTATTCGCCCTATATGAATCTTATTCTCTGTGTAGAGGCTTGGATTTGATCTAAGACTTTGGTCTGGGCTAATCGCTTGAATTTGATTTGTCTTCGAGAGATCGAGTGGTTGATTTGGGTATCAGGTTTTGGGTGTTGGATTGTATTTTTCTATCATTGACCTCAATTTCTGTAGTGTCTTTTACTAGTCGACCAAGATGCTTTATAAGTTGTACGGATGATTTCTTTAGTTCTTCATCAAGCTCATGAGTGTCGATTTTGTTGGACTCCAGAAAGTCTCTTATCTTTAAGCTTTTTTCGATTATTTCAGTGGCATCTTTTAGGTTGTCTAAATCCTTAGATGAGTCAAATCTATTGAATACGTATTGACTTCCTTGAGTGATGACTATTGTGGCAAGTGCAACTACAAGTGGGTGGGCAGAAATTTTTGCGAAAAGGCTTCCGGATTCGACTTTCTCGATGATTACCTCTTCATCGTCGATAGTCGTTCCTAGGATTTGGCAGCAAATGTCCAGGATTCCGGCAAATGCTTGTATCTTTTGGCCGAATAAAGAAAGGCTTAAGTTTTCTGGTATGTATATCTTAAGTGTTGGTTTGTCTGAGTGGCTATGAAGGTGATTATTTAGAGTTTCTTCAAGTGATCTAATTTCTTTAAGCTTTGCTTGAAGTTTTTGGGCGTTCTGCGTGAGGATGAGAGCAGTATTGAAGCTTGTGGAGTGGAGATAGCCGTCGAAGCTATCTGTGAATTTTTCGACAAGCTGTTCGGCGTCTCTCAAGATTTCTATCTCGGAGTCTGATAGCGATTCGCTAAGGTCTCTTAATGCAGAGTGGGTGATTTTGAATTTCTCTCTCCTGCTGGCGTTATAAGTGAGGTTGTATATTTCAGCTTTTGCGTTTTCCTTTTCATTTATTGTATCTTGGGTGGAGTTTGTTTCTAGAATTTTCTTTAGTGATTCTAATGAGGTTTGTTGTATGTGGCTGATGGCATGTAGTGAGTCCGTAAAACCAGGGTACTGATCTAGTATTCTTGTGGTTTTTTGTATTTCTTGTAAGAGTTTTTCACTGATCATTTATTTTTCCTATAAAAAACCCCGCACGAGGCGGGGCTTTTGTCTTTCTATCACTGCCCCAAAAATCCGTTTCGAGTATCAGCGTTTCTAATGGTCTTGACTTGCGGTCTTGCTACTACCAACAATTTTCATGAAATAATAAAATCCATTCTTTTGAAATCAATTGCTTGGCGTGAATTGTTGTCAAGGAAAATAAAATGAATTTCCATCTAAAATAAAATATAGCGATCGGTGTGCACGGAAAATAAAAACTCTATAGGTGTGCTTAGAGGTTGATTATGATGCTCTCTGAGTTCACTGCTTAGCTTTCTTGCCCCATCTAGGGGGATAGGTCATTTTCTCAATTGCACGCCTGTCGAGAAGAATTTGAGGTGATGTAATTCCCTTCGGTGTCCGAACAGCTTTCATTCGTCCTGTCCGTACTGCCCATTTAATGTGTCCTTTGGGAGCATTTAGAATAATCTCGGCCCCTCGACATGTGCAGTACCTTTGTTCAAAGTCGATAATAATTTTTGCTTGGTCTATTGTTGTGTGAGGCTCGCCATTAATAATTATTTCTTGAACTAGCGAAGGCTTTATTAAAAATTCATTTAGATCTCGGCGGGACATCCAGGTTTTCGCTAGTATCGCTGCAGTCGGGATGTAAGAGTCTAGGTATTTCTTCATTTTTTTGACGTCTGCAGGGCACAAGCGCGAGTGGTTTTTGAAGTGTTCCGGTCGGAAAGGAGTGATAATTAGTTTCTTTATTGTGATGGCCGTGTGACGTGATATTCCCAACATGGATGCTGCATCGATCGTGGTGATTAACTCGCCACGTTTAAAGGAAATACCAAATGGGCAATCATCGCGGGAGATTTTCTTGATCAACTCAGGTGTGATATCTGAGCGGAGGAAGACTCCAACTGGCTCTCCATCAATTCTTCGTCCTGTAATAGCACTAATTTCATGCTGAATTAAGATGTCTGAGGTCTGGTTTTTGGCGGTTTTTAGTAATGCTGAAACTTCTTTTGCAAAAATGTATTTAGAATGAAAACTTTCCACGTCGCTCGCTTCTATAAGATATCGGCCATGACTTCCTTGGTAATGGGCGCGGAGGATGTAAGATCGTACAAGTTGGCAGATTGTTGTGTGGTCCACTCCCAGGTGTTTGCTAGCCTCAATGCTCGTATAAAATGATTTTCCTAGATTGCTCTCAGCTTTGGGAAGTAAGGTGCTGTACTTTCCGTGTGCATTTCCTTGGTTTTTCCTGCTCAAAAGGTGAGTGCTAATGTCATTGATATCAGCCTTTCTCACCGCTATGGTGTGTTTGTCGCCATGCGGAAGGGGGATTCGATATATATTAAGAACTTTTATAGATCGCCTGATTTCAGATCTAGGTCGCTTGAGATTTTGTTCCAGTTGTGTGATGGTTATAAATTCTTTTTCGAATGCCTCAATGCTTTTTACTGAGATTCTACGAGATATCCCGTAGTGCTTAGTCTCTTCTTTTAGGAAATCGGTCTGTGTTATTTCTCGCAGCGCAGCGTCTGTCAGCAACAGCCTATCTGCTGCCTCTTTCAATGTAAGTGAATTCTGCTTGCGTAAATTCTCAAGCTCCATTTCGCGTTGAGATGAAATCTCTTTGTGAACGGATAGTATCGATCTAATCTCCTTGGGCGTGTAGTAATATCTTCTTCTAGGACATGGAAATTTGGGGTGGTCGCGGATTAGCTCCCAGTGGGATTGATTAATTCCAAGATAAGTTTGCAGTTGTCTGGCAGATAAGCCGCATGGTAGTAAGCGCATTCTGCCCTTTGTAATTTCGTTGCTGGAGAAATATTTTTGAAGAGTCTGCAGCATTTCTTGCGAAATGCACGGTTTCATCATGGTGATTATGAAGTCGGTATCAATCCTTACAGTATTGTGAATTCTATAAAGCTTTCTGATGAGCTCCACTACGTTAAGGATCTCGCTCCTACAGACTGACAACGCAATCGCAACAATAATTTGCCGCTCAGAGTTTTTGCGAGATTTCTGTTGCCACCTGAAATGGGTTAACACCTTCGTGAAGGTGTCTATTTTCTCTTGAGATCGTGAGCGAAGAAGTTCAAGTAGTTTAAGACCTAAGGAGTCTTCAATGGCAGAGCAGCGCGGAGAGGTAAATTGATATAAGCACTTACAGCCTCCGTGCTTTCTATTTAGGTGAGTGAACTTTCTTCCGCAACTTGGGCAGCGGAAGAGATACTTTCGATTGTGATAGGGGCAGCTGTTTGCTGGTGCGAAATCGCTGATAACCCTGTCCCACCCATCTTTGACACATTCGCTACAAACCGCAGCTCCGCTTAGGCGAATCAGTTTCGTATTAATGGAAATCCCATTAATGATGATTTGTGTTCCTCTCTCATTGCTTATTGACGAGTGATAGAAAGATGCTCGTATTCTTTCGTCGTACTTTTCCGCGTTTCGACTTAGCAGCTTTGCAAAGTCAGAGTCTTCATACGCTGGGTTAATGCTTGGGCGTGTAATTAAACCCTTGGCTTCCAAGAATAATCGACTATTATAAAAGCCGTTCATCTTGGCTGCCCGCTGTAGGAGGCTAAATGGGCTCTCCTCCTCCATTGGTAATGGTATATAGTGAATCTCAATCATTTCGAGAGCTCTCAATTAATGCATAACACTCTTTCAATGTCATCATGAAAGGGTTTGCTCTTTTGCTCAGGCAAAGTTTCAGTTGCAATGATGAGCATGCATCTTCGAAATCATTTAAGTGTAATTCCGATCGAGAGCGAGACAGACAAGTCGTCATCGCCCTGGATAGAATTTGCCGGAGATATTCAAGGCTCCCCTGCGTTGCGACAAATAATGGCGAGCAAATATTTGCATCAGTAAGATGCGCTCCCCCTTGAGTTATCTCGCCGATTTCATACATTTTTTCATCTAGGAGATTCAGCAGAGTCATATAGTCTGATTCTGGCTTAAGGTCAAAGCTCAAATGCCGTAATTCAGCAAGAAAAGGGAAGCGTCGAGCAAGTCTATCTTCTTTGTATATTATATGCTTACACTCAATCGTGCCTGCGCATATGATCGGGATTGAGAGGGCGTTGATAAGGCTAAGTAACCAGTCAATTACTGAGTTTAGTTGATGTGCGCTTTCCAGCTTTGCAAGAGTCTGAAATTCATCGATGATGATAAGTTCTGTCCTGCAGTTTTTTAATAACTGTATGAGGCGGAGAAAAAGATCGACAGAATCTCCGCGCAAGTCTGCGCACTCTAGAGTGGTAAGCATTGTTTTACAAAAAGATTTTACGGTTACACTTGCAGGAACGCTGCAGTAAAATACAGGGATTATATGCATAATTCCCGATTTATCGGCATGGGTATGCTTTTCAGGGAACTCGTTTTCGATGATTTTGCAAAGCGTAGACTTGCCGGATCCTGATGGTCCAATAAGCACCGCGGAGGTGGGAATCCCTCTAAGACGCGTGCTTTCCATTGCCATTTCTATTTTGGCGTGAGCTTGACTAAAACTATGAAAAAAAGCGATTTGCTTTTCGAACGAGGAAATTTTCTCAGCCGGAGTGTTCATGTGTTTTCTCCATGGATTCGGTCGTGCTTCACCTCAACCGTGATAGGCCTCTGGGGGGTTTTGCTTTGTAGCAAATGCCTATTTGGGTCAATGACAAAATCTGTCTGAACTGATTCAGGGGGTGGCATGGTGACTTGAGACACAGGAGGAAGTGAGCCTTCCTCGTACAAGCGTCCAATTCGTTTGACGTTCTTCTTCCTCGCATACTCTTCTGCTAGCTTGAGATTCAATCTGGCGCGATTGTCTCTAGCAATGTCATAGTTGAAGCTATTTTCCTGCTTTTTTATCTCATCTCGAATTAACTCATGCATGTGCAAAGTTAAATCTTTCTGATATTCGTCAGTCGCCGTAAGAGTGTGTACGTCGTCTGGGTAAGAGGGGTGGGCGATATATGCAGTGCCCAGATCGCTAGGGTCATAATAAAGGATCAACTTATTTGCTTTATGGCGGCGGTTATTTCGGCCATGATTTTGGTTCAGAGTAGCCAGATACTTAACACTAGGGCCGCTCCACTCCAAGCCCAGGAACCCTACGCTGTTGTTATTTGGCGTGACATACTGGATGCTTAAGAAGATTCGTCTTAAGTCAACTTCTGAGTATCTGCTTGGCGGGAATATTGGGTTTATATGTGAATCCCAATAATTGTTCGGTGACGTTCTCAATGAACCGTGTCTATCAATGTGGTAGATGGTTTCTAACCATTCACTAAATATACAACGTACTTCGTCTAAAGTATGGGTTGCCTCATTTTCAGGTACATAAGGTCCTTTATCTGTGATGTTGGAGAAGGTCGTACCTTTCAAATGGTGAATTAGTGCGGTGTTTAGTGTGTGGAACCAGCGTTCTACAAATGGCTTTTGGTTCGGCGCACCAGGCTCACAGAACGTTATCAGTGCGCCCATAAGTCGTAAGCATGCTTTAAGTTTTTCCGCTACAAACTCGGGGCCGTTGTCGGTGAAATAATGTAGTGCTAGGCCGTTTCTCTCATTCTCACTTGAAAGCGAAGATTTTAGAGCCCTGATTGTCTTCTCGATGCTGGGTGGATTGAGTGAGATATCCCAGCCAATTACACGTCGAGATGCGACCTCAAGTGCAATTGTCAGCCAAGGCCTTCCTATAGGGTTGCCGTATGCGTCTACAATATAAAGGTCGAGCAGCTGAGTGTCACACTCCACTCTTAAAAGAAGAGTGCGTAACTCAGGGAACTTCCTGCTCCAATGCTGATTTCGATATGCCGCTGATCGGCCTAATTGATAGTAGTCAGTTTCGAAGGTGTCAAACTCTTGAATGATCCTTCTTAATGTTGATTTGCTCGGGCAATAAATTTGATCGAAAACTTGTCTTTTTCTGTTGGCATCTTCAATGCTGTACTCTATAGCCTCGACGGTTGCGCTAATTGTGCAGGGCGTTGGGCAGAAGAAAAGTAAGTCACAGCAATATCTAATCAATGCCTGAACAATTTCCGGCTGACGTTCTATTCTTAGTTTTCTGCTTCTTATTTTTTGAGGTAAGAGTGAGATTGGGTTTTTTCCGGAAGCAAGATAGGCGCGAGTCCATTTATATATGCTTGAATAGGACGGTTTTTTTGAGTCACCAATCTGCAATGATGTGGCTTTTATAAGGGATTTCGTTTTCTCCACTGATAAATGGCCGCCAAGGCTCTCAAGGCAGATATTTATGTATGTAAGTTTGCGATTTAGCTTTTTTCGTGCCGTTTCTGGAAGTGCATTTATCGCGTTGCATGCTTCTCCGAGGAAGGGCGCTTCTTGAATTTTTTGAAAGTATCCCTTTCTTTGATCGATCGCCAATCGAGTCCGGCTTTGGAAGAATATGCTCCTATTGGATTCTAAGCTCCTGAACTGAACTCGATCATCTTCAATGGCTATGACCTCGCAATTTCCGACTCTATACCGATAGTGCTCGCCAATCTTTATCTCAAGCATCCTCTTGGAGTCAGAATTTCTATCCATAATTTTTGACCCCAAGGTGTGAATTTAAGGTGAACGGACTGAATAGATCGCAAAGTATCTTGCTGTAGAAAACTGAGTGAGCGATACAAGGTGCGGTAAACCCCGCGTCGAGTAAGTCCCCTACGACTAAATTTCGGCTCGATGATTTGTGAAGGAAGTCAATAATTAACTTGGATGCTTCTCCATTTTCTCTATAGGATTTCTGATAGAGCAGTTGGAGGTTGCTTGTTTTAATAGGGTGCCGAAATTGGCTTTCCTTTATGATTTCTAGAGAGTGGCCTAGCGTCGCAAATGTCTCTTGCAGAAGAATCAGGCGATCAAATGTGGGAGTATCTCTAAGTGCAGCATCAGATTTTACTTCGTAGATCACTACGGTGCCGTCGAATAATTTAACGGCGAAATCTGGTGTGTAGTGCTTCTTGCTGTTCTTGAATTTTAAAGTGAATGGCTGGGATACGTAGCTAGACACGGCTGCGGATCGTTCTAGCTCAAGGCAGAGGTCCGCCTCCAAGAGTGTTTCGCACATGACGTACGAGCCATTCTTTTTCGATGGCAGGCTGGTGACGTGCTTCCCATATCTGCCGCGCGTTAGCTTTCTACCTGGAAGCAGTTCAATCCAATCCGATAGTGCATCAGGTATGGCGATCATTGTTTCTCTCGTTTAAGTGGCTTGAGCCTGTTCGAGTCAGAGAGTCCATAACACCTTCAAAAGGCGCTGAATTAATGATTGTTACGCGCCGCGAAACAATTTTTCGACCGTCCACGTCCGTGATTTCGTGGTATTCGCCGGTTTGGTCGTATTGCCTATCGAGACAGGCTGAGCTTCAATTTCTAGAATTACAAGGACGAAAAAGCGAAGTTTTTGAATCTAAAATAGAAGTACATTCAATAGGTTAGGATTTTTGGCTGTTCGAACTGGGACTCGCGTGGTAATCGCTGCGGAGGTGTGGCCGGTGTGACTGACTCGTGGAATAGATGCGTACGCCAGTGCAGAGCAATGGTGTTTGCTAATACTTGGGCTCAATGTGTTACTGCCAGGAATAGGCAGTGTGAGCTTAACGATTGGTTGAATGAAAACTGGAACGCGGAAGGGGAGTGGGGGGAACCAATTAGCAGATCAGGTCGGTTAATAAAGGGAGCTTTGCCCCAGAGGGAGTTGCGTCGCCTCTTGGTCAACGAGTTCCCGCGGCTGAAGGACCTTTTGATCAGTCCCCTGTGGTTGTCGCTAAGCAAATTGTCATCTGACCCCAGTGATCGGAATTTCTGGAATTCTTGCGCTGTAGCCATAGAATTCAATGGAGTTTCATTGATTAGGTTTAAAGGTGCAACCATGGAGCAGCTCGTCGGAGCGGGGGGAGGATGGTGGCGGAATTTAGGATTACTTCTGCTGATCATGCGTAGCGACTGTGAGGAACTTTCAGAACACCGGGAATGGCTGAGGAGTAATTTCTTCACATATATGTGCATTGTGTTTTCGACCTATCCGGCTAAATGGGTGGTTTCCCAGCTTTACAACTGTATTGATAACCTGATGAAGGAACGATTTCTGGGTGCTGATCCTTTGTTCTATTGGCCGAGCAGCCTGGATGAGATGCACAAGGAGCTTGAATGTTATCGCTATGTGTTTGATCGCCTTATTGCGCAGAAGTGGTGGTCGAGGCGAAAAGGAGGGGAGGATCCGTGGCTATTTATATGGCTGTTGTGTGAGGAGAGGAAGATGATGCAGGACCTTTGTGATGACTGTGATTTGAATTACAAAGTTCCTGACAAAATGAGGGTGAAATGGCGTCGAGCTGCAGTAGCCGCACGCGCGTCTTGCGTTGAATTTCGGGTTGAGGGAGTTAGTATGAGGGAGCTTTCTGCCTCTGATAGGCGAATAATAAGTCGATTGAATCAAGAGGCAGATTGGTGATCGTTAGCATCGTTTGAATAGGCGTTAACCATCTCCGGAAATGGTGGCTGGGCTGGTCTTGTGCTGTTTGCGAAGTAGGCGTTGGAAGTGTCGAATTCTCAATAGATATTCTCGCAGCCGTTCCTTGAACGTTGCTTTCTCCTGCCGCAGAACCTCTACCTCAAGTTGCAAAATATCTTGTTCTGCTTTAAGTAGAGACGATTCTTCAGTAAAGCTGTTTCGCTGGTCACGAATTGCCTTCTCTGAGGTGTTTAATTGGCGGGAAAGACTTTTCACTTCTTGTAGAAGTCTTTCATTATCACGATTTAAAGCGCTTAATTCGTCATGTTTTCTCGTCAAGTTATTCTGGAGTGTGCGTACCTCATGACGAAGCTGGGTGACCTCTTGATCATGACGGTGAATCTCCTGTTCCCGTTGTTCTTTCTGAGCAGACCGATAGTGTTCCAGTGATTGTCTCGCATGCTGATTCTTCTCCTCAATCGAATCGATTTGCTTTGCGTGTTCCTCTGCAGCGACTCTTAAGCTCTGCTCCACCGCTACCAAACGACTGCGTTCCATTTCACTCACTAGCAATCTCTCTTGGAGCGCGAGCTCCAGACTGCGTTGCTCCTTGAGCTCAGCGACTAACTCAGTATTCGTACGCTGGAGTTCGTCGATTTTTTCCAGAGCCTGCTGACGTTGATTTCGGTATTCGAATTGTTGGCGTGTCAACAGTTCTCGCTCTGTTGCTATTGACGCTTGCGCATTCTCGCGCACGCGATCCGCTACTGATCCAATCAGTGTTGTTAGCTCTTCTTCCAGCGAAGGGGGCAGACGGCGAGCATCAACCTCGTCTAACTCCCGCAGACACCGGATGATGGTGGATTTAGAGCCGGTATTCCCAAGCTCTATACGCACCGCATCAATGGTCGGATTAAGTCCTCGCGCCAGCAGGGCGTCGCGGGCAATTTTGACTACCGCTCTGTTGATTCCTCCGCGCGCCATGGCTGCACTCCGACGATTTTGTACTGTGTTACGGAGTATGGAGGTACGGTTGAAATGGTGCCGCTGATCGGCCGGAGAAGCTGACGAACTGACATTGGATAAAGTGGAGTTATCTCATGTGAGAACCGTTTTCGACCTGTTTGGGGAAGAAGCGCGGTACGTCGGGATGGGAGAGAGCGGTGACTCAGACAGTTGAGGACTACCTGCAGGCGGGTACCCGCGCTAATACCCAACGAAGCTATCAGCAGGCAATCGAGCACTTTGAAGTGACCTGGGGCGGCTTTTTGCCAGCCACGAGTGAGGCCATTGCTCGGTACCTGGCTGACTTTGGCAGCACACTTTCAGCCAATACCCTCAAACTGCGCTTAGCCGCGCTGGCCCAATGGCACATCAGCCAAGGTTTTCCCGACCCGACTAAGGCTCCCATGGTCCGCCAGGTACTTAGGGGGATCAGGACTCTTCATCCAAGGCCAGAGCGGCAGGCGGAACCTATCCAGTTGGCAGAGTTGGAGCGCTGTAGTGTTTGGTTGGAGGAGCAGACCTTACTGGCAATTTCGGACGGCAACACGGCTCGGCTTTTACGTACCAAGCGTGACCGGGCCATGATGTTGCTGGGATTCTGGCGAGCCTTTCGAAGCGATGAGCTGTGTCGGTTACGGGTGGAGCACATTCAAGCCAAAGCTGGTGAGGGCATGCTGCTTTTTCTCCCCTGGAGCAAATCTGATCGAGAGAGTAAGGGCCAGACCTACCGAGCTCCGGCGTTGAAGCGACTTTGTCCGGTTCAGGCCTATCTCGACTGGATTGAGCTGGCTGGACTGCGAAGTGGGCCCGCCTTCAGGGCAATCGACCGTTGGGGCCACTTGAGTGAGGGGGCGCTTCACGTCAACAGCGTGATCCCGCTGATGCGATCAATCCTCAAGCAAGCAGGGCTGGAGGCTCAGTTGTACAGCAGCCACTCATTGCGGCGCGGCTTCGCCACGTGGGCCATGCACAACGGGTGGGATCAGAAAGCGTTGATGGGCTATGTAGGATGGCGAGATGCAAAGTCAGCTCTACGCTATGTAGATAGTGAGCCGCAGTTTCCGAACCAGCTCGGCGCTAACAACGGGAAGGTCGACGTCGGAGCGCCTTAAGCCAGACGTCACGAGTGAGGTCTGAGCGAGTGAGAACGCCTTACGGATCGAGCCTCGGTGGTAAGCATGTCAACAGTTCGATCAGTGGGCTGTTTGAGGATCCAAGGGGTGATGAGTGAGGCCTCCATATGACCTTGCCTTATGAGCGTACTCGCGCGGTAATCCAAACACGCGAGTTTTTGGAGCAGCTAGAGCGCGACTCCAATCAAAACGAGGCGACGCGGAGCATGGTTACCCAACTGCTTCGGCATTATCCAAGCAGGGGAGAGGTGCTTCTCCAGGGGCGCGTCCAGGAATGGCTCGGCGGCAGATTCGGATTCGAGCCGTTCTTCAGCTCCAAGACAACACGTGACTGAGATGGCTCAGGCCGGGGCAGTCGTAGGAGGTGTTCGGTCAGCGTTTTGCCGTTATTGCGGTGAGGCTATTCTGGATCACCGCCGGCACAGCTCACTGCACGGGGATATAAAGTGGCAACCATGAGCGTCATTCCTACGGATTTACCTACTGAGCGCGAGATTGCGGCAGCCATCGAGTCGAGCCGTCATCTAGCAGCTTTTATCTCGTCGGAAGCGCAAGTTCAGCGTATCGCGATGGTGAGCGAGTCTGGTGAACGGCAGATGCTTGAGGTGCCGACTTTCGCTCTGCGAGCTTTCAGGGAAGTCCTTAGTGAGATGGCCTTGGGCAATTCTGTTAGGGTCGCTCCCATCCGTGCTGAGCTCAATACTCAAGAAGGGGCAGCCCTCCTGGGTGTCTCGAGGCGCTATCTCATGAGGCTGTTGGAAGATGGTGTGATCCCGTCCATGACGAGTGGTGGCCACCGCCGAGTCAGGTTGACAGACCTCCTGGCATATCAGAAGCGCTGTGACGCTAACGGTCGCTCGGCGATGGATGAGCTTGCCGCTCAAGCCCAAGAGCTGGACCTGGGATACGACTGAGGGGGCGCTGCCTGGCTGTGCTCTTCGAAAGCAGCTACTGGGTGGTTCTCCCGACGTAGAGCTGCCTGTGTAGCTGCGCAATCAATCTTCCTGAAGATTGCCGACAATGCGGCGCCGGCTCACTTAAGGCCGTAAACGCGACCAATGGCTGCATCTGAAGCGCAGTGTGCCTCAACCCGATAAGCAGGCTTCAAACCGCCAGAAAACACGCATAGCAGCTCTACCGTGCGTAATTGCATCGCACTTGACCACCCAATTGTATTGCCGCTGACCAGTCAATTGCATTCGTGCTGACCACCGTTTGCATCCGACTTGACCTGTACATGCCAAAGAGGCGACCGGCAGAGAACGGCCAGAAGCAGACTATAGACACCGCTGGTGTTAGCTCCCGGGGCGATTGCTGTTGTATTTGGTGGGAATTCGGGCTAACAAGTAGTATTCGAGTGCAATAGCAATATGCCCATAGCCCGGAGGGAAGCCGATGGTCACTAACGCACCGGCCTCCGCGAGGCGTTCGTCATCCGCTCTATACTGGCCTTGTTTTACCACGCGCACATAGCTTCCAATTCGCGCGCCCAGCCCATGCCCCTCATAACCCTTTTTACCTTTACCCACCCCACTACCTATATAGGTAATCTCACCATCCTTAACGAATGCATATACACCCTGCATATCATAATTTGGTGCTGATCCAATTAGCAGTCATTCCTTTGACCACTTGGGCGCAGGAAATCCTATAAATTCTTCATTCCAGTGGTAATTGAAGAAGTCTCGGGTATGTTCATTTAGGGACTTTATAGATGTAGGCATGGACTACCTCGAAGATATGAATTTTATCGCAGAGCACCCCTCACTCCTGCGCCACTTGATCTAATTGAGTTGACTCTAGAAATGACTATGAGCAAGAGGGAGGGACAAAATCTGCTTCTAGATAACGAATTCATCGCCAATGAGTCTATGGTCGGTTCAAGGGTCGGCGCATTCGTTCGTGAACACCCATTTTTGGCCGACCTCTGCCACCCTCGAATGGCTGCAATGGGTCGGATAGCGACGGTCATACCTCGACCGTCGCTGTAAGTTGTCAGACCTCCGTCTGCTCCGCCATCTCCAATGCGTCATCGACCTCAATGCCCAGGTATCGCACCGTGCTCTCAAGCTTCGTATGGCCGAGCAGGAGCTGAACTGCTCTCAGATTCTTCGTCCTGCGATAGATCAGCGATGCCTTCGTACGTCTCATCGTGTGGGTGCCATACATGGCTGGATCAAGGCCAATAGCTTTTACCCACGCTTTGACGATTCGGGCGTATTGCCGGGTAGAGAGGTGCAGTGAGGCGTGTAGCCGGCTTGGAAAAAGGCAATCCTCGCTATGGAGATGGGCTTGATGTATCCAGGCCTCCAGAGCCACCCGCGTTTGCTCAGTAATCTCAAATTGCACTGGTCGCTGGGTTTTCTGCTGCATCACTATTGCTCGCGATGACACGTGCTCCCCATGCGCAACGTCGCGTACACGAAGCTTGGTCAAATCGCAGGCTCGTAGCTTGCTGTCGATGGCCAGATCGAAGAGAGCTAAATCCCGGGTTTCCTCCGCGATTTGGAGCCTTACCCGAATGGCCCAGATATCTTTGAGTCGGAGCGGGGCTTTCTGCCCGACCAATTTTCCTTTGTTCCAAGGTTGATGGCTGCCGGTCGTAATGGTGTTCATGGCTTGTCCTCCACGTGAGGGAGGACAAGGATGGTCAGCCCGATCCAGGGGCGCTAACCGACCCATAGCTGTCCCTCATGGGAGGCAGCTAGCGGCCGGAAAAAAGCAACATTGCAAAATAGGTGTCAACGCGCGCCTAGCATTTTTTGGAGCGCGCGAACGAGGCCCTCAGAACTGCGCGGCGTCCAGCAGGTACAGCGACTCGCTGCCGGCCTTCACTGAGGCGCTCAGGGAGTGGATACGCGGCAGCAGGCGGGCGAAGTAGAAGCGCGCGGTGCCCAGCTTGCTGGCGTAGAACTCATCCTGGCCTTCCTTGCCCAGCGCAGCACGCGCCATCAGCGCCCACATGTACGCATAGGCGGTGTAGCCGAAGGCGTGCAGGTACTCGACCGACGCGGCGCCGATCTCATTCGGGTTGCCCTTGGCGCGGTCCAGAACCCAGGCGGTCAGCTCGTCCAGGTTCTGCACGGCGGCGTTCAGCGGGCCGGTGAACTCGGAAAGCTCAGCGGAGGCCGAAGCGGTGAAGGCGCGGATCTCGTCGGTGAACAGCTTGGCGTAGGCGCCG